>NZ_JBFBLU010000001.1:340023-952264 GCF_040686795.1 Specibacter sp. NPDC078709 | reverse complement strand
CGCCCGGTCCCATTCCGAACCCGGAAGCTAAGACCCACAGCGCCGATGGTACTGCATTCGTGAGGATGTGGGAGAGTAGGACACCGCCGGACAACCAGTAAAGGGTCGAGGCCCCGCACCACAAGGTGCGGGGCCTCCCCACATTAACAACCAACAACAACCAGGTAGCAGGGGTTAGCAGCCACAATCTATCTGGCTTCCACTTCGAAACTGTTGATAACGTTATGAAACTATTCGAGACTCAGGGCTCTTGACATAGCGATTTAGTGAGTGTCCAATTTCGTTGGATTGACGGGGTTTTCCTGTTGTCCGCGGCCGTTAATTTCCACACTTTTGTGAGATAATAAAGGTGTGATGATTATTGGCGTGCGTGGGTGAAACAATGGTTTCAATGACCACCCAGACTGACTTTCCCGTGCTGGCCGACCTCGGCGCCAGACTCATTGGCGATCGTGCCGCACTGCTGGAGAACGTGGCTGGCGGCAAGGTCTTCATCAATGGCCAGTTGGCCTTTGTCTGGGAGCCCGGACAGGACGGAATCCGCCGGTTCGCAGCCTCCCAGCTAGTGGATACCGGGGTAGCCCAGGTCAACGAAGTTGCCGCTGGCTTCGGCATCAATACCGAGTCGCTGAGGCGTTGGCGCAAGTCCCTTGAAAACACCGGATTGATGGGACTCGCTCCGGTGAAGAAGGGACCCAAACGACCCTCACTGCTCACGCAGGAGAAGGCAGTAGAAATTCATACTCATCGTGCCGGTGGGGCGAGCCTACGGGCAACCGCGGCAGCGACCGGGGTCTCTACTGACACGGTTCGGCGCGCCATGGCCATGATCGAAACCCCACTGGATCAGGCCGCCACGACTGATCCTGCAGCCGTGGTTGAAAAGTCACCCGCCCAGCAGGAATTACCGCTCCCACCTGCCCCGATGGATCGTTCCGGTGAGCGGGCTGCGGCTAGGGCGGGGCTGCTGCAATCCGCTGCCCCGGTCTTTGCCCCTGCCACTGGTGCCAGGCATGCCGGCTTGTTTCTGGCCATTCCCGCTCTGGAAGCCACCGGTCTGCTCTCCTGCGCGAAGACCGTGTATTCGGCGCTGCCGAACGGGTTCTACGGGCTGGAAACCGTCCTGATCGATGCGGTGTTGCGTGCGTTGGCGGGAGAGTCCCGGGCCGAGGGAGCAACCCGCTTTGACCCGGTAGAGCTGGGCCGGCTGTTGGGCATGGACCGGGCCCCGGAAGTGAAGACCATCCGCCGCAAGATCGACCAACTCGCCCAGGCCGGCAAGGCCGGGGACCTGATTGCGGCCCTGGCCGCCCACCACCTCAAATCCACGGGTCCTGGCGGGGAGGACCTGGCAGCGATCCTCTACGTTGACGGGCACGTGCGCGCCTACCAGGGCACGAAGAAGATCGGCAAGCTCTACTCCACGAGGCTGAAATTCCCCGTCCCAGCGACCGAGGAAACCTGGGTCAGCGACGCTAACGGTGCCCCCGTGTTCGTCGTCATGGCCGCCCCCGGGGCGTCCTTGGCCGGTGAGCTGCGCGACCTCCTGCCAGAACTCCGTGTTGCTGTTGGGGACGAGCGGCGGGTGCTGGTCGGTTTTGACCGTGGCGGCTGGTCACCAACCCTGTTCAAACACATGGATGAGAACGGTTTTGATGTGCTGACCTGGCGCAAGGGCGAGACCGCGGACATCAAAGAAGAGCACTTCCACGACGTCTCCCATACGGACGAGCATGGTGAAGTAAAAACCTGGGTCGTGGCCGATACCCTCGTTGACCTGCCCCTGAACACCACGAAGAAGAATGGTGAAGTGTTCCAAATCCGCCAACTCAGCCGGATTGTGGCCACCACGGGTGGCGAAACGCGTCAGATTCACATCCTCACCACCGACAGGACCCTCCCTGCGGGCGAAGTGGTATATCGGATGGGGAACCGGTGGCGGCAGGAAAACCAGTTCCGTTACGCCCGTATGCACTTTGACCTAGAGTCCCACGATTCCTACGCCAGCACCGATGATGATGAGGAGCGGATCGTGCCCAACCCGGCCAAGGCCAAGTCGTATCAAAAAGTCGTGGCCGCCCGGAACGCCCATGCGGAGGCTGCTGCCATTGCCGATATCAACCTGATGGCGCTGAAAACCCCAGCAGAAGGCTCTAAGGAACTCTCCGTAACAGTCACCAGTGCCATGCACAACCAGATCACGGCACCCTTATGGGAAGCCGAAAACGCGTTGATCGCCGCGGAGAAAGCCCACAAGAAAATCCCCGCGAAGCTGCGTCTAGGCGATCTGAGCCCGGGCCAACAAGTCCTGGATACCGAAACGAAAATGATCCATACCGGGATCCGCATGGCGGCCTACAACACCGCGATGACCCTCGCCCGCGAGATCCGCACCAATACCGGCTACCGACGTGCCAACCAGGAAGCACACGCCCTGATGCGTCAGATACTCAACCAGCCCGGGGACATCGACACCACCAAACGGGGCCACCTCACCATCACTCTCGAGCCACTACCCACCCAGACCAAAACGATGGCAGCCGCCAAACTGTGCGAACACCTCACCGCCACGAAAACCTGCTACCCCGGCACCACCCTGATCCTGCACTACAAAATCAAAAACAACGCCTGACCCCACAACAATTACCTCACCATGTCAAGAGCCCTGAGACTGCAGAACACGCGACAAATCCGCGATTCTCATCGCATCATCTGCGTTCTCGAATCCAGCCGGCAACAAACAACAATGGCCACCCTTACCAGGGTGGCCACACTTGTTTAACAACCCCTGTCTAACAAGCCCTTGAGTCCCAAGCAGAACTACTGCACCGCCGGCACAGCCGTACTGCTGCGCACCACCAACTGCGTAGGGAACTCCTCAGCCACCGGTTGATACGCAACAGCGGCATCGTGAGACGACTGCTCCAAACGAGCCAGGATACGGCGTGCCGCCAGGGCACCCTGTTCGCGGGGCTTCTGGTCAAAAGTGGTGAGCCCAAAGACTTGGCCCAGCTCATGCCCATCAATGCCGATGACCGAAAGCTCTTCTGGAACTCGCAACCCAAAGTCTCTCGCCGCAAGAATGGTACCGATGGCCATTTCATCGGAAGCTGCGAACACTGCAGTGGGCCGCACTAGACCTTCGCCTAACAGGGCGCGGGCGGTGGCGTAAGCGCCCTGTACGGTGAAGTCGGAGCTGCGCTGCCATGCCTCGGAAGTAGGCAGCGCAGCCTGTCCCATGGCAGTTTGGTAACCGCTGCGACGAGTCCCGGGCAGCTTAAAGTCAGAATCGTACTCATGATCTCCGCCAATATGCGCGATCCGGGTATGACCTAACCCGATCAGGTGCTCAGTAGCCCGCCTCGCCAAGTCAAAGTCATCGACGCGCAAACTGTCGGCACCAGGCAAAGGACCTCCAATCCCCAACACGGGCCGGTGAATCGCCAACAGCTGGCTCACCTCAGACTCGGTGAGTTCCAGCGAAACGGCGATGACGGCGTCGAGCCTCTTTCGCAGCAGGAAATCAGTCAGAATGGTGGCTCGGTGGCTCTCATTTTGGCTGGTGGTGTAAAGCGTGAGGTCATAGCCGGCCTCGATGAGCACCTCGGAGGCACCATCGATCACGCTGGAATAGAACCAGCGGTTGACGCCGGGAACCACGATCCCAATGTTGTGATTTCGGCCAGAGGCCAAGCTGGAAGCAGCATATGACAACACGAAGCCAAGTTCCGCGGCCGCGTCCTGGGCCAGTTTGCGGCTCTTGGCAGAGACGCTGCCTTTGCCGCCCAAGGCGCGAGAAACTGTGGCTATGGATAGTCCGGAAAGTTCCGCCACCTCTTTGATGCCCGCCACTTTTTGCCCCTCGGTCCTTGCATCACAATTTTAGCCAGATAGCCTCGGACGATTCTAGTACAGCGCTGTCGCCGAGGCCAGGCAAAGACCTTGCAATGACGGTGCCAGCGGGCAATGCCAGGGAGTCACTGCCGGTATTGATGAGCACCAGCGTGCTTCCGTTCAGAAACGCCAGGGTATTTTCCGTGCAGTATTCCTCGGCCCACGCCAGTGAACCTGTGCCCAGATTGAGCTCGCGCCGTAGCGCTAGAGCCTTGCGGTACAACGCCAAGTGCGACGCCGGATCGTTGGTCTGGGCATCGCGGGCGTAGTCTGACCAGTCCAAGGGCTGGGGGAGCCACGGGGCGGCTGGGGCAGCGCCGTCGCTGAATCCAGCAGCCGGGCTGTCGGCTTTCCAGGGGAGCGGCACACGGCAGCCGTCTCGGCCCAGACGTTCGCCACCGGTGCGGGCAAACGTGGGATCTTGGCGAGCCTCATCCGGCAGTGTGGTGTGGTCTGGGAGGCCCAGCTCTTCGCCCTGGTAGAGGTAGCACGCACCGGGTAGCGCGAGCATAAAGAGGGAAGCCGCCGCCGCACGTTGGCGGCCAAGTGCGAGGTTGGGCTGTTCATCGCCGGCGCCTATGCCATCGCCGCCGCGAGGGCTACCGCCGTCGTACCCGAAGCGGGAAGCATGACGGACCACGTCATGGTTGGAGAGGACCCACGTGCTGGGCGCACCAACGGCATCGAAGGCGCGCAGGGAGTCCTCAACCACGGTCCGCAGCGCGGGTGCGGAGAATCCGGTGCCGAGGTAGGGGAAGTTGAAGGCTTGGTGCATCTGGTCGGGGCGTACCCAATCGGCCATGCGCTCCAACGGGTCAACGTTGGCCTCGGCGCACAAGATTCGCTCCGGTCCGTACTCGGCGAGGACCTCGCGCCAACGGCGGTAGATGTCGTGCAGGGCGGGTTGGCCGAACATGGGAGCGAGGTGGCCGGGGAAGCCTTCGATGCTGCCACCCCAGGCTGTACCGCCCCAGTCAGGTAGGCCGTCGGCCTTGACGAGGGCGTGGGCCACATCCACGCGGAATCCGTGCACGCCGCGATCGAGCCAGAAGCGCAGGGTTTCTTCGAATTCTGCCTGGACGGTGGTGTTCTCCCAGTTGAAGTCGGGCTGGGTGGAATCGAAGAGGTGCAAGAACCACTGCCCGGCCTCGCCGGTGGCCTCAGTGACGCGGGTCCAGGCCGGGCCGCCAAAGTGCGACTGCCAGTTGTTCGGCGGAAGGGCGCCGTCGGGGCCCTTACCCTCGCGGAAGATGAACACATCCCGTTCCGGACTGCCGGGGGCTGCTGCGAGGGCAGCCTGGAAGAGTTGGTGCTGATCGGAGCAGTGGTTGGGGACCAGATCGATGATGACGCGCAGGTTTAGTGCGGTGGCTGTTTCCACCATGTGGTCGAAGTCTGCCAGCGTGCCAAAGAGCGGATCCACTTGGCGGTAGTCGGAAACGTCGTAGCCGGCGTCGCGCTGCGGTGACTTGAAGAACGGCGAGAGCCACACGGCGTCTACGCCCAATTGAGCCAGCTGGCCCAACTCCAGAGTGATTCCTGCCAAGTCACCTACGCCGTCACCGTTGCTGTCCCGGAAGGACCGCGGGTAGATCTGGTAGATCACGGAGTCGGTGCTCCAATGCGGTGCGCCCTCGGGAGCAGCCGCATGGATGGGTGTCAGGGCGCCGGCAGCTGAGGTGGCGGGCGCAAGGGTGGCCGGGGAGGCGCTGAGATCGGAGAAGGTGGCAGACATGGATACAACCTTAGATAGTAATCACCAAATTGTAAACGTTCTCACAACTGTTACAAATACTTGACTGGCAGGTGGCGGTCTGCCAAATATGCCGAAAACACGGGAGATAGGAGGCTATGTTATGCCGATCAAGGGCCGACTGACGTGAAGAGAGCTCCGCCTCCTCGAGAAAGTATCAACGTAGTGACTTGCTTTTTGGAACCGCTTACATGTACCTTTGAGAATGCTTACGCTCTGTGAGGTAGGCCACTTACGTTATTTTTTGCCCGCAAACGCCTCCACATGGATGCTGGGCTCAAGAAAGGGACACCAATGAAGTTGCCAAATACAAGTGCCAACCCCGTCAGTCGTCGCGTCTTTGCCGTTGGCGCGTTGTCGGCAGTGGGCGCACTCGCGCTCAGTGCCTGCGGCGGCGATACCAAGCCCACCACCTCCGCATCGCCCACCACCTCGGATTTGGCGGCTGGCGGAGCCACCACCATCACCATGTGGGTTGACGCTGAGCGCTCACCGGCGCTGAAGGACATTGCAGCGAAGTTCAAGGCCGATACCGGCATTGAAGTAAAGCTCGTCATCAAGGACTTCGCCGCAGTGCGCGATGACTTCATCACCCAGGTTCCCACCGGCAAGGGCCCGGATTTGATTGTTGGCCCGCATGACTGGGTAGGCAAGTTCGTCCAGAACGGTGTGATCGCACCGGTTGAGCTCGGTGATAAGACCTCCGCGTTCTCCAAGACCTCCATCAAGGCCATGACCTTCAACGGCTCAACCTATGGCGTCCCGTACTCAGTAGAAAACATTGCTTTGCTGCGCAACACGGACTTGCTGCCGGCCGCAGTCACCACCTTCGACGAGGTCATCGCCGCAGGTAAGGGTGTTGTCGATTCCGGCAAGGCCCAGTACGCGTTCCTGGTGGGTCTGGATCCCAAGCAGGGCGATCCCTATCACCTCTACCCGCTACAGACCTCCATGGGTTCGGCCGTCTTCGGCCTGGACGCCGATGGTGGTTACGATCCCAAGCAGCTCATCCTAGGTGAGCCGGCCGGCGTCGAATTTGCCAAGAAGCTCGTGGAATGGGGAGATACCGGTTCCAAGGTACTCAACTCCAACATCACCGGCGACATTGCCAAGGAAGAGTTCAAGAACGGCAAGAGCCCGTACTTCCTCACCGGCCCGTGGAATGTCCCGGATCTGCAGAAGGCTGGCATCAAGGTCGCCGTTGACCCGCTGCCCACCGCAGGAGACAAACCCGCGCAGCCGTTCGTCGGCGTCAACGGCTTCTTCATCAGCGCCAAGAGCGCCAATGCCCTGGCCACCACCGAGTTCGTCACCAACTACCTGACCACAGAGGCCGCCCAGGACTCCATGTTCACGGCTGGCGGGCGTCCTCCGGCGTTGACCGCGTCCTTCGAAAAGGCTTCCTCGGATCCCATCGTTGCGGCCTTCGGCAAGATTGGCGACAACGGCGTGCCCATGCCCGCAATCCCCGAAATGGATGCCGTCTGGAACGACTGGGGCGCCACCCAACTCGACATGATCAAGGGCAAGGGCGACCCGGCCACTGACTGGCCCAAGATGGCTGCCACCATCAAGTCCAAGATCGGCGCGTAAGCGCACGTTCGAGCAAGATCTGCACCGCCAGTAGTACCTGTAAGACCAGTAAGTAGAGGTGCGTGGTGCCCGGCCACACGGCTGGGCGCCACGCACCGTATCGTCGCCTGTGAAGCACTGCAAGAGGATAGCCACGTGATGCGAGTTCCAGAATCCACCAACGACGCCGGACCCGTACCACGGGTGAAAAGCGGCACCAATTCTCCCGATGGCCCTGCAACGAAGAATGGCTCAGGGAAGCCGGGTTCGCCCAAGAGGAGCCACGGCATGGAATCGCTGAAATCCACCATGGTCAAAGTGGTGTTGTTGGGTTTGGTGGATGCCTTTGCGGTATTCGTGATGATCACCCTGTTCCTCAGTGCCTCTTGGACCATCTTGGCCATCGCCGCCGCAGTCACGCTGCTGATCAACTGGATTTACCTGCGCAAGGGCGGCCTGCCAGCCAAATACTTGGCCCCGGGCGTGTTCTTCCTGGTGGTTTTCCAAGTGTTCGTGGTCCTGTATTCGGGCTATATCGCGTTCACCAACTACGGCGACGGGCACAACAGCACCAAAGCCGATGCGATCTCGGCCATCCAAATCACGGCCCAAAAACGTGTGCCGGATTCCCCCGCATTTAAAACATCTGTGCTGAAACAAAACGATGAGCTGTTCCTGCTCTTCACCAACCCCGACGGCACCGTCACCATGGGTTCCTCCACCCGACCCCTGTCAACGGTCACCGATGCAACGCTCGATGGCACCGGCAAGGCCGTGTCCGTCCCCGGCTATGACGCTCTGAATTTCGCCCAAATCGTGGCCAATCAGAACGACATTCTGAGCATCTCCGTCCCCGTGTCCGAGGACGCCGCCCAGGGCAGCCTGCGCACAGCCGATGGCAGCACAGCGTACGCGTTCAAGCCCAGCATGGTCTTCGACAAAGCCACCGACACGTTCACCGACGTGGAAACCGGCACCACCTTCACCGATAACGGCGAGGGCACCTTTGCCTCCGCGGACGGCGAACGGCTGGCTACGGGGTGGAAGATCAATGTGGGCTTCGATAACTTTGTCCGGGCCTTCACCGATCCCAATCTGCGCGCCCCGCTGCTGAACGTGATCGCCTGGACGTTCACCTTCGCCATCGCCTCCGTGATCCTGACGTTCGGCCTGGGCCTGTTCTTGGCCATCACCTTCAACCGGGAAGATCTGCGCGGGAAGAAGGTCTACCGGGTGCTGATGATCCTGCCATACGCGTTCCCCGCGTTCCTTTCAGGCCTGGTGTGGTCCGGTATTCTCAATCCGCAATTCGGCTGGCTGAACCAAACGTTGCTAGGCGGGGCAGAGATCGGCTGGCTCACGGATCCAATTCTGGCGAAGATCAGCGTCCTGGTGGTGAACCTCTGGCTCGGTTTCCCGTACATGTTCCTGGTCTGCACTGGCGCCCTGCAATCGCTGCCCGCCGAGCTGGATGAGGCGGCCCGCATGGACGGCGCCGGAGCGTGGCGCGTGTTCCGTTCCATCAAGTTGCCGCTCCTGCTGGTCTCGATTGCCCCGTTGCTGATTGCCTCCTTCGCGTTCAACTTCAACAACTTCAACGTCATCTATATGCTGACCGGCGGCGGGCCTCGCTTCGAGGACACCAGCCGCGACATCGGCTCCACGGACATCCTGATCACCCTCGTGTACAAGGTGGCGTTCGGGCAGGGAACGGGCCGCGATTACGGCTTGGCCAGCGCCTTGGCCATTGTCATCTTCATCATTGTCGCCACCGTTTCCGCCGTGAGCTTCAAGCAGACCAAAGCACTTGAGGAAGTGAACCGATGAGCACCACCACCGTTCCTGTTCGGCCCACACCAGAGACCGCCCCCGAGCTCCTTGCCGCCAAGCGCCGCCCCTTCGGTGTCTGGTTCAAGGACAAGGGCTGGCGCCACTTGGTGGGCGTAGTGGTCACCCTCTTCGCCATCTTCCCGCTGCTCTACGTCCTCTCGGCAGCTTTGAATTCCAATGGCACGCTGGCCGGCACCAAGGGCCTGTTTACGAAGATCGACTTCGTCAACTTCATCAACTTGTTTAACGATCCGGCCCGCCCGTTCGGCCGCTGGTTCATCAACACCCTGGTCATTGGTGTAGTGACCTCCGCTGCCACCGTGTTCTTGGGCGCCATGGCCGCCTACGCCTTCTCCCGTATGCGCTTCAAAGGCCGCCGCATGGGCCTACTTTCGTTGCTCCTGCTGCAGATGTTCCCCCAACTATTGGCCGTCGTCGCAATTTTCTTGTTGCTCAGCGGCATCTCCGATGTCATCCCGTCGCTAGGTCTGGGCAGCCAGCTGGGTCTGATCATGGTCTACCTTGGCGGCGCGCTGGGCGTGAACACGTACCTCATGTACGGCTTCTTCAACACGATCCCGCAGGAGCTCGATGAGGCCGCCAAGATCGACGGCGCCTCCCACGTGCAGATCTTTTTCGGCATCATCTTGCGCCTGGTCACCCCCATCTTGGCCGTCGTGGCGCTGCTGTCGTTCATCAGCATCTCCAGCGAGTTCGTGATCGCCTCGGTGGTGCTGACGGATCCCGACTCCCAGACGCTGGCCGTGGGCCTCTATTCCTTCGTGGCAGACACCCGATCTAAGAACTGGGGCATCTTCTCCGCGGGCGCCGTTCTGGCCGCAGTGCCTGTCATGGCGCTGTTCTTGTTCCTGCAGCGGTACATTGTGAGTGGTTTGGTTCAAGGTGGAGTAAAGGGGTAAACATGGCAGGCAATCAACCGCACCACGATGGTTCGGCTCTGTATGTGGGAAGTTCGACGCCGGAACTGGGCAAACGTGTGACCCTGCGGTTGCGTGTTCCTCAAGTTTGGGGGAGTGCCTCGCGTGTGTGGGTGCGTAGCGTGCAGGACGCCGAGCCGCGTTACGACGAAGCCACCGTGCTGGGGGAGTCTGACGGCTGGGTGTGGTGGGAGGCCAGCATGCTGCAGGTGAACCCGGTGGCCCTGTACCGCTTTGTCATTGAGACGGCCGGCAGCGCGGACGACGGCCCCAGCTATGCGTATTTGAACAATGCGGGCCTGCACAATCGGGACACCTCCGATTACAACGACTTTCGTGTGACCGCGGCCAAGGCTGCGCCGGCGTGGTCACACGATGCCGTCATGTATCAGGTGTTTCCGGACCGCTTTGCCCGGTCCGCTGCGGCTGACGCTCGGCCCACCCCGGAGTGGGGCGTGGCCTGCGAGTGGGATACGCCTGTGCAAGGTAGCGGCCCGGATGTGGCCCGGCAGTTCTATGGTGGCGACCTTGATGGTGTGACCGAAAAGCTTGATGAGCTGGCGGCATTGGGTGCGGACATCGTCTACTTGACACCGTTCTTCCCTGGGCGCTCCAACCACCGCTACGACGCCTCAACGTTTATGTCGGTGGATCCCTTGCTCGGCGGGGATGTGGCCCTCATCCGCTTGGTCGAGGCGGCGCACGCCCGCGGCATGAAGGTCATGGGCGATCTGACCTCCAACCATACCGGCGATGCCCACGAATGGTTCAAGCGCGCCCAGGCTGACCCGAACAGTGTGGAAGCTGGCTTCTATTACTTCAACGAGGACCGTACCGGGTACGAATCCTGGTGGGGTGTGCCATCGCTGCCCAAGCTCAATTGGGCCTCTGAGGCTCTGCGTGAGGCCTTCGTCACCGGCGAAGATTCCGTGGTGGCGCACTGGCTCAAGCCGCCGTTTAACTTGGACGGCTGGCGTATCGACGTGGGCAATATGACCGGCCGCTTGGGTGCCCAGAACATCAACAAAGAAGTTGCCGCGCTCATTCAGGACCGCATCCTGGAGATCAACCCCAACGCGCTGCTTCTCGGTGAGGAAACCTCGGATGCTGGCGCCGATGTGGACGGTTTCGGCTGGCAAGGCGCCATGACGTACTCCAACTTCACCCGTCCCCTGTGGCAGTGGTTGGGCAACCCGGCCGCGCGCGTGGACTTTTTCGGTGCACCGATGGCCGGCCCGCCCAAGGTGGCGGCCGACGTCGTGCTTGAAACGCATAAGGATCTTTCCAGCGCATTCTCGTGGCCAGTTCGCAAGGCGACCATGAACGCGCTGAACACGCATGACACGGCCCGGGCGGCGAGCGTCATGATCCCGGGTGGGCCGCTGGTAGCTGCCGCGCTGTCCATGCTGGTGCCGGGGATCGCGGTGATTTTTGCCGGTGATGAGTTTGGTCTGGAAGGGTGGAATGGTGAGGATTCACGCACGCCTATCCCGTGGGACGAGCCAGAACGTGTGGTCACCGATCTGCGTTCTGCCTATGCCGCGCTGACCGAGCTTCGGCACACCAGCCCCGCGGTGGCTGACGGCGGAATGCGGTGGCTGATGGCCGACCGCGATGTGCTGGCCTTTGTGCGCGAATCGCCGGAGGAGTCGTTGCTGGTGGTGGCGACGCGCGCGCCGGCACTGTTCCCGGTGTCTGAGCTGGGGCTCTCCGCTGCGGATGCGCAGGCTCTGGCGTTGGCACCGGCGTTCGCCACGGCAGAGTTCGGTGCTAGCGAAGAGAAGCTGCAGCTCGATGGGCCGGGCGCGTTTGTGTGGCGGCTGGCCGGAGTTAAGGTGCCCGAGGCCTGAGGGTTGGGCCCCTGGCAGTTGGGGCTGCCGGGGTGCCCGCCGCGCCTGTTGCGCTTTCGGCGCCTGATGCGCCTGCCAATTTGGTCAAGAACCCGGTCTCAGCGACGCCAAGTTGCAGTGTGTCAGCCAGCAAATGCATGGCCGGACCCAGGGAATCCTGGTTTAGGTCCTTCGTACAGATGCGATGGAAAAGTTCTTCCGAGAATTGCAAGCTCAGAAGGTGCAGGTATCGCCCGAGATTGTCTAGCGCCTGAAGGAGAAGTAGGAGCTCCCTTGTTGAGAGGGTGCGAGGTTCCAATCTGGAGACTTCGGAAAAGAACTCGCGTGCCACCAGCTGCACAGCTGCCATGATGTGATGAGAATCGGAATTGGCGGTTGCTGGAATTGAAGTACGGGCGAGGCTGGTTAGTTGATTGAGGCGTTCAATGCTCTCTCCTACCGTTGAATCGGTAGGAGGTTCATCAGGTGTGCTGCCGGTGCTGTCCATAGCTGAACTCTAGGCCCGGAATCCAGGGCATTAACAGGGGCAGCTGTAGCAGTGTGGGTGGTGGTTGGTGTGGCATGCCCTGTGGAGGAACTCTCCTGATGCCGCGGTACCCGCGTGTGGCAGATTGGTGCCGATCTCCTAGACTAAAAACAGCGTCTAAGAGAGGTCTGTGGGGCATGGCTATACAGAAGTTTGGGTTGCCTGTGGGGTTTGCGGCGCTATTGAGGCGGGAGCTGCGGGCAGGTCAAATCAGTGTGGCCGCTGCTGATCTGCAGACGTTCGCGATCGATCAGGGGCCCGTGACCGATTATCAGCAACCGCTAGCTGTGGTGTGGGCTGAGAGTGTTGCCCAGGTACAGGCCGTGGTGCGGGCAGCTGCTGCATTCGGCGTCCCGTTGGTGACGCGCGGGGCGGGGACCGGGGTGTCGGGCGGGGCTCATGCCACGGCCGGGTGCGTGGTAATCAATTTAACTCGCATGAACCAAATCCTTGAGATCAACCCGCAGGACGAAGTTGCCCGGGTAGAACCGGGCGTCATCAACGGCGACCTCAACGACGCCGTGGCCGTGCATGGGTTGATGTTTGCGCCGGATCCGGCCAGCTTCAAGATTTCCACCATTGGCGGGAACATTGCTACGAACGCCGGAGGGTTGCGCTGCGCCAAATACGGCGTCACGCGCGATGCCGTATTGGCCCTGGATGTGGTGCTGGCTGACGGATCCTTAATCCGTACAGGGCACCGGACATTCAAGGGCGTTGCTGGGTACGATCTGACCAGTTTGTTTGTTGGTTCCGAGGGAACGTTGGGGATCGTCGTCGGGGCCACGGTGCGGCTGCGGTATCTGCCGACTATTGTGCGGACCCTGGCTGTGTTCTTCCCTTCTGTGCAGCAGGCTGCTGCCGGTGTTCTGGCTCTGGGTGCGGCTCGTGTGCAGCCGTGCATTCTGGAACTGTTGGACGGGCCGTCGCTGCAGGAGCTGGACGTCCGCAACGGCAGCAATCTCTCGTCGCGGGGGACGGCCTTGTTGCTGATCCAGTTCGACGGCCTGGCGGCAGAAGCGGAAGAGGCAATTGCCGCCGTCGAACTTGAAAAGGCGGGTGGCAGCGTCAACCGGGAAGACCCGGAGCAGGCGGCGCGTCTGGTGGAGTTGCGGCGCAACAATCGCGGGCTGGATGTGGACGCCGAGAACCGGGTGGGTGAGGATGTGGCCGTGCCGCGCTCGCAGCTGGTGCATTACATTACGGCGCTGGAGGAGATGGCGCGGCGGCATGGAGTGAATCTGCACGTCATTGCGCACGCCGGCGATGGCAATCTGCACCCCACGTTCTCCGTGCCTGGGTTTGAGCCGGCCGGCATTGCGGCGTTGAATGCTGCGCTGGATGAATCCATTGACAAGGCGCTCGAGCTCGGTGGGACCATCACGGGCGAACACGGGGTGGGCCAGTACAAGCTGCGCTGGCTGCCGTTGGAGCAGGCTGCTGAGGTGCTGGAACTGCAACGGAACATCAAGGCGCTGTTCGACCCGCAAGGAATCCTGAACCCCGGCAAGGCCATCCCCGGGCACCCCTAGCCGCTCCACCCCTTGACGCTAGTGCAGCAGTGGCTACTTTTGCGCCGACGCTATCGCAGCAATGGTCAGCTTTTCGGGCTGCGATAGCGTCGTGAAAAAAGTGACCATTGCTGCGATAGCGTCCGTTGTGGGGTTAGTCTTCGAACTCGGCGTCGGGGAGGACTCCGCCTTCTAGCATTTTGATGGTTGCCGTGTCGGTGCTGAGCATGATGGCGTCTTCGTCGCGGCGGAAGCGCAGAATATTGTCCACATACGACTGCACAGCCTCGGCCAGCGGCACGTTGCGTTCCTCGTCCTTGGACTTGTACCAGCGGTGCTCCAAGACCTCATGCACCACCTCGGCCGGTTCCAACTTGCCGCCAAGCTCACGCGGGATGGAGCGGACAATGGGCTCAAAGATGGAGCTGACCCATTCGTGCGCGCTGATCTCCTCATCCTTGATGGGATCCATGTCGTTGCGGAAGGAGTCCATATCGTTGAGCAGGCGACGGGCCTGGTTCTCTTGGGCGTCAATGCCGGTCAGGCGGAGCAGACGGCGCTGGTGGTGGCCGGCGTCGACCACCTTGGGCTGGAGCTGAATAGTGGCGCCGTCGGGGGTGGTCTTGATGGCGTATTCCTCGACGTCGAAGCCGAGCTCGTTCAGGCGACGGATGCGGGCGCCCACACGCCAACGGTCCTCGAGTTCGAACGATTCCTTTTCGGTCAGCTCCGCCCACAGGCGGCGGTAGCTTTCCATGATGAGCTCGCTCGTGGCGACAGGATCCACCTTCTCTTCAATGAGCCCGCCCTCGAGCAGATCCATGAGTTCGCCGGCAATGTTGACGCGGGCAATTTCGAGATCGTATTCGCGCTGGCCCGTGGATAGATCCGGGTAGAGCTCGCCGGTCTCGGCATCCACTAGGTAAGCGGCGAAGGCGCCGGCATCACGGCGGAAGAGAGTGTTGGAGAGGGAGACATCGCCCCAGTAGAAGCCCACCAAGTGCAGGCGCACCAGCAGTAGTGCTTGAGCGTCAATGAGGCGGGTCAGGGTGTCGCGGCGCAGCTTCTGTGAGAACAGGGCGCGGTACGGCAGCGAGAACTTCAGATGCCGGGTGACCAGCACCGGGTCCAGCGGTGCGCCGCTAGGGGTGGTGCGGCCGCTGATGACGGCGACCGGTTCCACACAGGGCACATCTAACCGGGCCAGCTTGCGCAGCATGTGGTATTCGTGGCGGGCCACATGTTCGGAGGTTTCCTTGATGGCAATGACCGAACCGTCGAGGTGCGCAAAGCGGACCACGTGCCGGGAGATACCGCGGGGGAGGGCAGCTAGGTTTTCGGCCGGCCACTCCTCCAGCCGGATGTGCCACGGCAGGTCCAGCAGACCGGGGTCGGCACTGGCTGCAGTGATGTTCAGCGACCCCAGCACCGGTGCCGGTGGCGCACTTTGCCGGGGCAGCTTGCCACGCTGGTCAAAGTCGGTGGGCTCGTGGTTCCACTTGGCGCCTGGTTGTTCAGTCATGGTTCAAATTCTCTCTTAAAAGGTGAGGCGCGGTTGCCTGCTGGAAATCCAACAGGCAACCGCGCCTCAATCAGGTGTCAGTCAGCGATTGACCAGCGGCGACGTTAGTCGCGCGAGATGGCCTTGTCGCCCAAGCGGGCGCCGGAGGTGGCATCGAAGAGGTGCACGTGGCCAACCTGCGGGCGGACGTGGATGGTGTCGCCCTTCATCGGTGGGCGGCGACCGTCGACACGAACAACCATGTCGCGCTCTGCGCCGTCGATGATGGCGTGGCCGTACACGTAAGCGTCGGCACCGAGTTCTTCAACGACGTCGGCTTCTACTGCCAGGCCTTCGCCGGCGCCAACAACCTCGAGGTCTTCGGGACGGACACCCACGGTGACCGTGTTGCCGGCGGCTTCGCCGAGCACGGCGGAAGGCACGGGGTAGATGGCTCCACCGAACTTCACGCCGCCATCAACAACGGGCAGTTCCAGCAGGTTCATGGCGGGGGAGCCAATGAAGCCGGCAACGAACACGTTCTGCGGGGCATCGTAGAGGTTACGCGGGGTGTCAACCTGCATCAGCAGGCCGTCCTTGAGGACTGCAACGCGGTCACCCATGGTCATGGCCTCAACCTGGTCGTGCGTCACGTAAACGGTGGTGACGCCCAGACGGCGGGTCAAGGAAGCGATCTGCGTACGAGTCTGAACACGCAGCTTGGCATCCAAGTTGGAGAGGGGCTCATCCATGAGGAATACCTGCGGGTTACGCACAATGGCGCGACCCATGGCAACACGCTGACGCTGACCACCGGAGAGTGCCTTCGGCTTGCGGTCAAGGTATGCCTCGAGGTCCAGGAGCTTTGCGGCTTCCTTGACGCGCTTGGCACGCTCTTCCTTGGAAACGCCAGCGATCTTCAGGGCGAAGCCCATGTTGTCAGCGACTGACATGTGCGGGTACAGCGCGTAGTTCTGGAAGACCATGGCGATGTCGCGGTCCTTCGGCGGAACGTCTGTGACGTCGCGGTCGCCGATGAGGATGCGGCCGGCGTTGACATCTTCCAGGCCGGCGAGCATGCGTAGGGAGGTGGACTTACCGCAACCGGAAGGTCCAACCAGAACGAGGAATTCGCCATCGGCGATGTCAATGTTGAGCTTGTCAACAGCGGGCTTGGTGGTGCCCGGGTAAATGCGTGTCGCGTTGTCAAAAGTTACTGTAGCCACAGTAATAAGTCCCTTCATCGGCAGGTACGTGCCGAACGATCCGTTGTGAATGGTTGGTGTAACAGCAGACCGCACGCCACCTGGGCGGCGAAACAGTCTGACTTATGAAGTATGACACATTTCCGGCATGGGCGAGATCACATTACGGGTTGAAGTGCCTGGTGCGGGCCGCCAGCAGCAGTTCCAGCACGTCCGGGAGCTCATCCGGGCCGCCGATGCGGAATTCGGCGGCCGTGGTGCCCGGCCCCACCTTGATGCCGAGGTCGCCGGGGCGCAGCACCTCAAAGGCGTGTTCGTCGGTGACATCGTCCCCGGCAAAGAGCGTGGCCGTGGCGCCGGTGAGCTCGCGCAGCATAGTGAGGCTTTGTCCCTTGTTGGACTTGATAGCGGAAATTTCCAGCACCATCTTTCCCGTGCTCAGGTGCAGGGCCGGATGTGCGTTGAGCTCTTGAATGACAAGTTCGACGGCGGCCAGTGCGTCCTGTTCTTTGGCCAGCCGGTAGTGAAGCACGACGCCGGCTGGTTTGTCCTCCAGCACCGTCCCCTTAAAGAGGGTGGTGGCTTCGGTGACGGCGGCGCGGGCCAGTTCCAGCGCGGCTGCCTGTTCCGTTGTGAGCGCCAGAGCTGGGGAATCTGGTCCCAGCCACGTTTCGGCACCGTGGCTGCCCACCAAAAGTGTCGGTTCCGGGGGAGTGGCGACAGTCCGCAAACTGGCCAGGGCCCGCCCGGAGACGAGGGCCGTCGTCGTGCGTGGGAGTTGGGCGAAGGCGGCCAAGGCTGCGGCCGAGCGGGGGAGTGGGCGGGAATCGGCGGCATGGTCCACCAGCGGTGCCATGGTGCCGTCGAAGTCCAGGGCCAGCAGTAGGTGGGGTGTGCGGGCCAGCGCGGTGAGGGCGGTGCGGAGAGCAGCCGAGACGTCAGCTGTCATCGCGGACCGCCTTTTGCGCCAGGGTGTTGAGGAAGTCCTCGCTCCAGCGTTGGACGTCGTGGGCGAGAATTTGCCGGCGCATGGCACGCATGCGGCGGCTGGATTCGGCCTTGGGCAGGTTGACGGCGCGCACAATGGCGGCCTTGAGGCCGTCGATGTCGTGGGGGTTGATCAGCAGGGCCTGCTTGAGCTGATCGGCGGCACCGGTGAACTCGCTCAGGACCAGGGCGCCGGAGTTGTCGCCGCGGGCCGCAACATATTCCTTGGCGACCAGGTTCATGCCATCGCGCAGGGCGGTGACGAGCATGACATCGGCGGCGAGGTACAGGGCCACCATTTCCTCCACAGGGTAGCTGTGGTGCAGATAGCGGATAGCCGTGTTTTGAATGGTGTCGTGCTGGCCGTTGATACGGCCCACCATGCCTTCAACATCTTCGCGCAATTGCTTGTAGGTTTCCACGCGCTCGCGGCTGGGGCTGGCCACTTGGATGAGGGCTGCGTCTTCGACCTGGACAGCGCCGTCGTCGAGCAATTCGCCGTAGGCCTTGAGACGGTGCGTGATGCCCTTGGTGTAATCGAGCCGGTCCACGCCGAGGAGAACGGTTTTGGGGTTGCCCAGGTCTTCGCGGATCTGCTGAGAGCGGGCGATCACGTCCGGGTTTTCTGCCAGCTGTTGGATCTGGGATACATCGATGGAGATGGGGAACGGTTCGGCGCGGGCAATGTGGGTGATGTGCCCGGATTCGTCCTTGACGTGTACCTGCCGGGCCTTGACGCCGGCGCCGAGGAATCGGCGGGCCGAGCGCAGGAAGTTAGCGGTGTCGTTGGGGCGCTGGAAGCCGAGCAGGTCAGCTCCGAGTAGGCCTTCCAGAATGGCCTTGCGCCAGGGCATCTGGGCAAAAATTTCCGGGGAGGGGAAGGGGATGTGGTTGAAGAAGCCGATCCGCAGGTCCGGGCGCAGGGCACGCAAGTACTGGGGAACCAGCTGCAATTGGTAGTCCTGCACCCATACGGTGGCGTTGGGTGCGGCTGCGCTCGCAGCGGCCTCAGCGAAACGCTTGTTGACCACTTGATAGGTGTCCCACCAGGTGCGGTGGAACTCGGGGGTGGCGATGACGTCGTGGTAGAGCGGCCACAGCGTGGAGTTGGAGAAGCCTTCGTAGTAGAGCTCCACCTCATCCTCGGAGAGGGGGACGGGGAAGAGGTCCATGTTGTCGTGGTGGAACGGGGCAAGGGTCTCGTCTGCGGCGCCGTGCCAGCCGATCCACGCGCCTTCGCGCGTAGCCATGACGGGAGCCAACGCGGTGACGAGCCCGCCAGGGGAACGCCGCCAGCCGTCGTCGGACTCTTCTTGAGGAACACGGTCTACCGGCAGGCGGTTGGAGACGACGATGAAGTCTGAGTTGCCAAGGCGTGTGGTGGGCTTGGCAGAGGATTTTTGAGGCACGTGCAACTCCCTTAGTTAGCTCTCGGGCTAGTGCCAGCCTAGCGGGTGGGGCGTGCGCGGCGTCATAGTCAGTCTCTTTGGGGGAGGAGTGTCATCATTCGGACTTCTCCAAGGTTTGTCTCATAGGATTAGCACTAACCGGCCGTACCCCGGCTTTTTTCATGCCCAAGAACTTGAGGAATTATGAGCTCTAAAAACGAACCGCGGTTAAGCAAGGCAGAGCGCACATCGCAGGCGCGCGAGCAGGCGAAGGTTATTCGCGATGCTCAGCTGAAGAAGGAAAAGCGTAATGGTTGGCTGATTCGTGGTGGTGTTTTGGCTGCAGCTGTGGCGATTATTGTCATTATTGCTCTGATTGTTATTAACACGCAGAAGGCCAATGAGCCGATTGCGGACAGCGGTGCGGTGCCGAGCAGCATGAACGCTTATGGCGGTATCACCTTGGGTAAGGACGGCGTGCCGATCAAGCCGACGACGACCGAGACCACCGTTGATATTAACAACGTGCCGGAACTGCCGACGGCGCCGGCTGAGAAGGCGTTCGATCTGGACAAGATCGGCATCAAGGCAAGCGCCGCTGGCGAGCCGATCCAGACAGTGGTCTACTTCGATTTCCTGTGCCCGTTCTGCAACCAGTTCGAGACGCAGTACGGCCCGGAGCTGAAGGCACTGGCCAACGAAGAGAAGATCACCGTGGAGTACCGTTCACTGGGCTTCTTGGACCGCCTCTCCGGTGGTACTAACTACTCTTCGCGTGCAGGCGCAGCGGCAGCGTGTGTTGCCGATACGTCACCGGATAAGTACCAGGCCTACTTGGACAAGCTGTTTGTTGAGCAGCCTGCCGAGAACAGCAAGGGCATCAACAACGCCACGCTGGCCAAGTACGCCACCGAGGTAGGGGCAGCGGATATCACCAGCTGCATCGATAACAAGACGTTCCGCCCGTACCAGGCGAACACCACGTTGCTGGCCTCGGCCCACGGCATCGCCTCGACCCCCAGCGTGTTCATGGATGGCGAGCAGTGGCTTTCCCCTGAGCCGTTCGATGATTTCAAGACGCGTATTTTGGCGGCTAAGAAGTAGGTTTTTGCTTGCTTGCGGGCCGCGCTCGCAGCTGCCGGTGTTTTTACGAAGGCGTGAAACCGGCTTTCCCGGGTGGCTTTGCTACCTGGGGAGCCGGTTTTTTGTTTTCTGTGCTCCTGCGGTAACCTTGTGAAGCGCTTGATTGCGTTTGCCTCCTTAGCTCAGCTGGCCAGAGCACCGCTCTTGTAAAGCGGGGGTCATCAGTTCGAATCTGATAGGGGGCCCAAAAAGCCCGGATTTACAGGGATTTTGGAAGTGAGAATGGCCCCGAAAGGGGCCATTTTCAACTTAACTCATTAAAAACTCATTAAATTGACGCTTCTTTTTGGGGTTGAGGGTTCGCTGATTACGGTGGTTTGTCGACAGTGGTCGACAATTTTGAGGCTCAGCGCGGCAAAACGAATCATTCCTCGGCGTCAGATTCGGAGGCTTCGGGCTGGGCCTGAAGTGGCTTTTTCGCTTCGATGGCCAAGGGAGAGGCGAATCCATCGAGAGCTGCGCGTGTGTCCAGAGCTTCCTTGTATTCCTCGATGTAGTGCTCTTGGGTCATCGCGATTTTTGAATGCCCGAGTTGGTAGGCGGCGGCTTCGGCACCCATGGATCTCGCGATGACGGTGGCATTGGACTTTCTCAAGGTCCTGAAGGTGACCCAGTCGTAGCCGATGCTATCCGCGGCCTTCCGCCAGACCTTGCCCACGTTGTTCGCATCGATGAGGGTACCGGTGGACGAGGGAAAGACTAGGTTTATTGGATTCGGCGAACTGGTAGTTTCCTGGCGTAGTCGCCTCTTTCGAAGTTCGGCAACCAAGAACGCCGGCAGCGTCAGGCGGCGGACGCCGTGTCTGGACTTCGGATGGTCCTGGATCCGCACTCCGCCACTGGTGGTTCTAATGACAGTGGCACTGATCGACACCGTGGGCGGGTCGGATTCCAAATCGATGTCCTCCCAGTGGAGCGCGAGGAGTTCGCCGGGGCGAAGCCCTGTGCCGACAAGGAAGTCTGCGATTTCGTGTAGTTCTTGCATGCGGGGCCTGCCGAGGGCAGGTGCCTGCTCCCAAGCGATGAGTTTGCGGCGCAGGTCTTGATATTGCGTCATGTCGAGCGCCTTGGGCTTCGCTGTCGAGTTCTTGGGGATGGAAACGCCGACGACAGGGTTTACAGTGACTGCGTCGTGGCGGAGCGCAACCTTGAACATCCACGACAGCACGGCCCCGCACGACCTGGCGGTGGACGAACCGACGTCCGAGACGAGCGTCCGGATGAAATGGTCAACGACTCCGGAAGTCACTTCGCTAATGCGGACAGAGCCGAGAGCTGGTTTGATGTATTTCTTCACGCAATATGAGTACTTATCCTTTGTGCGGTCTGCCTTGTCGGAGGCTTCCATTTCAACGAGAAATACGTCAATGAGCGTGTTAACTCTGTCCTTAGCAGACACGACTCCATACCGTGGTGTTTGGCGTTCCTTCAGCTTCACTTGAATGTTGCGCTGGGCCGCAGTAGACGATGGGCCACGTGCCTCGACCAGCCGAAGCGCGCCGTCCATGTCGCGATAGTAGGCGCGGGCGCGCCAAGAATGGGGTGTCATCCGTTTTGTCCGAATAACACCCCAGTTTCCCAAGGGGATGGGTAACCTGGACATGATGATTCCGTCGGTTCTGCGGGGCTTACGGATCCGACCGGAGCGAGAGCCAGGCTTCAAAGTCTTCCTTGCTGACGCGCAGGTGACGACCGATCCGGTAGGCGTGCGGACCGATGCCCTTCGCACGCCACTGGTAGAAGGTCTGCAGCGGAATCTGCAATTCGGTGCAGATCTCCGTGGGGGAGAGCCACTGAGTGGTGTCGGGATCGATGTGACGGCTGTTCTGGGTGGAGATGCTCATGTCGGTACCTTGCCTTCAATCTTGCCGGCGACTGAGTGCCGGAAGGATGGATTCGATACCTAACCATGGCTGGAAATGACTTTTACTACGTGACCGCAATCTTTGCCGAGGTCTCCCCGGCTCACAGCCAAGGCGAAAAGAATTGGCGCGCGTGTGCTATTTCGGCGACAATCGTGGGTATGTCCACCGTAAATGTTGGCCGGGAATCGGCGGACGGGGAGCCAGTCACTCTGATGATGCCGGCGTCTGACAGGATACCGATTTCCTTGGTCAACGTGACCGGACTTATGGCCAGCGCGCCAGCAAGGTCTTCGGCCGTTGCAGGTCCGAGGCTCGCCAGCATGTGGACGATTCGGCCACGCCTCAGATTCATTAAAATTGAAGGTTCCATGGAAACGCTCCCTGGCAGCGCACACGACGCGTGCCGATTGGATCTGTCTAACGAAAAATCTACTCTCACTTAACCATGGTGTAAATGCTGCTAAACGACATGACTGAGGCAGACAAATTTGTTGTCACGAGGCAGCTGACCGCAGCAAGAAGAAGTCGACGGCAGACCTGTGTTGCATGACAATGAGGCGTGCAAGCGCCGCTACGTTGCCCGACGCGTAAACCCCGTTCTGAGAGGGCGCTAAACTCGGTCGGGTGACGCTACAAACACCATTTGTTGGGCAGCTGGTTTTCGCTGACCTCATCGACGCTTCGAGAGTCGACCGGCAGCAGGTCTTGCTCCTACGGCACACCTACAATCCTGATGGGTTGACCGGCCCCGCCGATCTGACGCCGGAAAAAATACATGAGTACGTGCGGTGGCAAGGAATCGGCAACAAGATCGGGAAAACGCCGCCCAAATATTGGTTGAACTTCATCGCTGCCGGCGGCCGCCGCTCACGGTTCCTTTTCGCATACGAGAATCACGGAGAAGTAGAAGACCAGCGGACCGAGGGCATGCGCTGTTTCGATCTGCGGCCGTCAACATTCCTCAGCAACCTGAATGAGCGGTTGGTGATTGAATGGTCCAAGGACACTGTCAACTGGGCAAAGACGGCCGGGAGTGCGCTCAATTTCGCGGTCACCGAGATCGCCGAGGCACGCCCAGAACCTTTTCCCGGCTTTGACCAGTTGGTCATCCCCTTCATCGAACTTCAGGCTGTCGTAGCCGATTCGCGCTATGAGCATTGGCGCCAGGCGCTGAGCTCCGTCCAAGGCATCTACCTCATCGCAGACACAAAATCAGGACAGCTATATGTAGGCAAGGCGGACGGAGCTCAACGAATCTTGGGGCGCTGGAGCGAATATGCGAAGACGGGCCATGGTGGCAATGTTGCGCTGCGTGAGCTCAACAGCCTGGACATGGCTCATCGGCAGCACTTCCAGTTCAGCATCTTGCGGGTCTTCAGCCCAGGAGTATCAACCGCCGAAGTTGACGCGGCCGAGAGTCATTTCAAGCAGGCCCTTCTCTCGCGTCAGTTCGGCCTGAACAGGAACTGACTTCCCGTGGTCCAATGCCAGCACCGCAATGGTGTGTCCACCAAAGGTGGGCCGCGCTATTTAACGCTCTCTTGCAGGGCTGGACGCCACGGACAATACTGGAGAAGACAAAACGGTGAAACCAGATTCTGTTGGCCAACCGGCCCCGCCATCGTGAGGAGGCCGTCTTGAATGCTGGACGCGACGGCAACGCTTCTGAGCTGCCAACGCCTCAGGTGGTCATGGGCAAGCGTATCAACCTGCTCTTAGACGCCGCCGCAGAGAAGCGCGGTTCTGCAGTGCTCTTTCCTGAGATCAAGGCCGAACTAGCGGCTCGCGGCGTGGGCATGTCGCGGGCCCGATGGTTTTACATGAAGGACGGAACAGGGCCCCTGGTTAAGGACGAAAAGGTCTTGACGGCCATTTGTGGCATGTTCGACGTTGCTCCGTCGTATCTGCTCGATTTGGATTCCAGCGAACTTCCCGAGAATATCCAGGCCCGGCTTGAATTCGTCAAAGCGCTGAGGGTGGCCCGAATCCAGGCCTTCGCTGCACGTACGTTGGATGACGTTACGCCAGAAACCTTGAACGCGATCGCAGAGTTCCTGAACCATGGCATCCCGACACCTGATGACCGAACTACCGCTTTGGGGTCGTCAAATGATGAAGATGGGCCTCGAAAAGAACCCTAATACGATCGGGATTGACGAAGTATCTTGGTGCGCGGCCGTGCCGGCGCCCTGGTTCGACATCGGCACCGACGATTCCGGCATCTTCCAGGAATACTAAGTGCTTGGCCACGCTGGCATCGCTGGCGTCCACATTGGCGACAATTTCCCCGCGAGGCTCTGGGCCGTGCTCAAGTAAATAGAGGATGATGTCATTGCGCGTTTCGTTGCCGAATGTGGTCATGGCAATCCTAGCTTCGGGTGACCAATCCCTGACTGCTGGATGCGTGTTTCGTGCCATGTCTTCATTCTGCCCCATAGTTGTCAACAGTGTAAGACTGACCCCTTGACAATATTATCTTGATACTTGCACACTAGAAATATTACATTTTGACGAGGGTTGTCCGCGATCGTTGACCACGCCCATCCCGCTGGGTCCGGCTCCCGCCGGCACGATCTTGCCGCCACCAACGGTGTCCGCAGGGTTTTCCACGCAGCGCTTAACGGCGTCGTGCTTGATAGTCAAGCAATCTACAAAGCGGTGATCATCATGGGTCCCAGGGCCAGCAAAACTTATGAAGCATTTGGCACCAGTACGGCGGAACATTCACTCATCCGGCCGCCCGAATACGATATTCCCACTGATCAGCTGATGAGGGCCGTCGAAGGTGTGCGGCCCTACGTCAAGATTCACTTGGGCAGGTTTGGGCTCAGCGACGACGTTGACGACGTGTTGCAGGACATCCGGTTCGCCGCCTGGCGAGGCACAGTTCGGGGAAGCTACCAAACGGTTCCCGGGGTGAAATTTGATGCTTGGGTGCAGGGGATCGCCTGCAACCTGTGCGCCCATCACGCACGGCGGAGCATTGCCAGGTCAACGGTGCCGCTGGACGAGCGGTTTGAATCCAAAGTCAACGAGGTGATGGACATCCAGATGACGCGCCTCGAAGAGCAGTCCATCAACCACATCTGGGTCATGGAAATTCTGCAGCTCGTCAAGACGCACGTGCCCGAACGCACGTGGGAACTGGCGTTGGCCAGTCTGTCTGATTGGAAAGACCAGTCTGCCGTGGCGATGACCAAGGACGCGTCGACCAGGACTCGCTGGCACGCGATCTTTGTGGTGCGCCAGATGGCACTGACCATAAGCCACGCATTGGACGTTGAACCGCAGCAGATTGTCGATCTGGCAGCTCTGCGAACCGCCACTGTCGCTGCACTGCCGACGCCGCTGTTCCAGCTCATCGCCAGGGACATTGTCATGCCAGCAGTGGTCCGGAAGACCCGTGCCGCCGCTGTCACCGGCGTCGCCGAAGAGGCTGGTGTGAGCGTGCGCTACGTGAAGGTACAAATTGGATTGGTACGCGACCTGGTCCTAGCGGCCGAAGAAATCCTCCGGGCCGGCACCTCATGGGCAGGCACCGTCATTGAAACACCCACCGCGCTGATGGACCACACAGTGACCAAGGCCTGAGCAGCTACGCAGCGATGAGGTGGACGCATGAACACGAGATGGCTGACATTAAGGGGCAGGCCAAGTCGACGACGAGCTTGGCTGCTCTTGCTAGTCACTGCTCTGGCTGTGGCCGGAATCGCAGTGGTGTTATCGCTCAGAACACCAGCGGTGACGCCTGAAGGAAGTAGCCGGACCCCGTCGACTGCGCCCGCGATCTCACATTCGTCTGCGACACCGACTGCCGCGGTGTCACCGGCTACGAGCTCGCTGGCAAATCCGCAGCTTGCTCCAGGCGATGAACCTTTCACTCTGGACTTTCGCCAAATGGCCACTGCAGCGGCCACTACTGTTTACACGTGGGACACGCGCGAGGCCACATACTCGGAAACATACGGAAGGATACGCGCCTGGTGGCACGTACTCCCCGACGGCTCAAACCCCTTGACCGTCTTTGCGGATCAGTTTGAGGCCACGGGGACCAACGCGGCAGCATATGCATCCCTCACCGGCGCGCATGGCCACCGCACGGCCAAGGCCGAGAATTCGACGTGCGACGCGCAACTGGCCCAATTTGTCCAGTATCCCGCGCCGTGGGAAGGCCTTCATGTTTGTACGGTGACCTTGGCCGTGACGGAGCATGCAATCTCGGGCACGAACAGCTATACGGCGCCCATCAGCGTTATGGTGAACTGCCCGCCCGCCGCCACAGCCCCGGCTGATCGCTGTGAAATGGTGGCGTTCTACGCGTCATCGGACAGAATCGTCTACTGATGCCAGCCCCGGCGCTCCTCCTGGGACTGATCAAGAAGCGTGCCGCGCTGCGACTGATTGGAGCGATGGCCAGCGCATTGGTGCTGTGTTGTGTCATGGGATTTTGCGGATCAATCGCTCTAGTTGCCTTCGCATCACAAGGCTCGACCGCAGTCTGTACTGGCGCCGCAAGTGGCCCGGGTGCGGCGGTTTCGATCACGGTCCCGAGCCAGACACCTTCCCTACTCAGCGAGCCGCAAGTAACGGTGGCGAAGGCCTACATTGCTGTCGGCCGCGCCAGGGGCGTCCCAGACGACGGCATTGTTATTGCGCTCATGATGGGTCTCCAAGAATCCAACCTGCAAATGTTGGCAAACCCATCAGTGCCCGAGTCCCTGAAATTCCCTCACGACGGCGTCGGGAGCGACCATGACTCCATTGGCAGCGCCCAACAGCGTCCTTCGGCAGGATGGGGAAGTATCGGGAACCTCATGCAACCGGCCTACAACGCCGAAGCCTTCTATGGCGGGCCGCGGGGACCCAACCATGGATCGCCGCGGGGTCTGCTGGATATCCAAGGATGGCGGCAGATGGACAAAGGTGCCGCAGCACAAGCAGTCCAAGGATCAGCGTTTCCGGAGAGGTACGCCAAATGGCAGCCCGAAGCTGCAGCCATTCTGGCCGGGCTCGGGGCAGCGACGGCACCGGCTGCGTGCAGTCCTGACAAATCGGGCGTCTCCCAACCTGCACTGCCCTCTGACTTGAACCAACTCCGTCGTGAAATCCTCGCATACGCCCAGGAAGGTGTTGGTGGAGCCTACGTCTGGGGCGGCACAGCATTCAAAGCCTGGGACTGTTCAGGCTACGTGCAGTGGGTCTACGGCAAAGCTGGCATCACGTTGCCACGCACGGAACAATGGACGGCGGGAATGCCGACATCCAATCCGCAGCCGGGCGACATGGTTGTACAGAATCCTGACGGCCCCAACCACTGGGGGCACATCGGCATCTACGCCGGGAACGGCATGATGTACAGTGCGCTGAACCCTGCGGTGGGAACACTTCTGCATCCAGTGGCATGGAATGGAGGCGCGGCCTACTTCGTGATCACGTTCCATTCTTGACTTCTGCCGCCGATGGGAAAAATATTGTTCTGTGCGGCTCTAGAGCTCGAGGTCATTCTGCTTCCGGTAGGACCTGAGAACTTGATGGAAACTCGCCATAGCAAATGGTTTTCGGTCTTCGACCGTTGGCCTATGATCGAATTTCGGGCTAGATAGCTGGTCGCTTGCAGTATGGTCTGGTAGCGACTGAGAGTCCAAAATGGTGGCTATTTTCTCTATTCCAAGAACTGACTCCATTGTTTCGGCTTCGAGCTCGCCCAGCGTCCAATATGTGGGGCCAACTCTAATTGGAATCATAAGGGCAAGAATATCTTCGATTTGCCACAATTTTTGGAGTCCAACTTTTGTCCAAAGAAATTCTTTTGCCTCATCGCTGGAGGTTAAATCTCTAAGAGCCCAGAAATTTCTAAGTCCACGCTCGTTCTCCTCGTCAGTTGAATCACTGGTTAGACTGTTCAAGACGTCTTTGATGTGACTGCAGACTATTGGTATTGCCTCTGAAAACCATTCAGGCGAATCTTCACCTCTTTGTTTGGCGCTGTGCAATTGACGAAACAGATCTCCGATCATGGCGACGCCAGCAGGCCGCTCCATGGCGACTCCAATCAAATCAAGTGCACGATCGTTGGTAGTTGTGGTCAATATGTGTTCAGATAATTTCAACGCGGCCCGCGATGGTGGTGCTGCCAGGAAACCGTTCGACTTCGTCCCTATTGACTCATACTCCTGCCCCAGGATGCGAATTAGTTCCGCAGAAGGCAAAGTGTCCCCATTCCCTTGTCTAAGGATCTTGTCTACGACTCGATTGGGATCTTCAATCAGTTTGGCCTTTAGGGTGGCGGTCGCGTGGCCTGGCGCGCCGTCGTGGAGCTCTTGAATGCACTGTATGACTACCTTTTCCGCTATGTCGCTTCGGGGGACGCCAATCTGCGTATATCTGTAGAAGTAGTCTGCGTGGCCGACACCTTGCCTTAGAGCAATATCGGTTCTTTCTGCGGAACCAAATTCCATATTTGATCGACCGGAGCGAATTGGGACGAACAAATCCGCCAAAAGGTCTGCCATGTGCGACGGGAATTGCGAGCCGCAGGCTTCGAGGTATCCGATCCACCTATCCCAACGCTGGGTAGGTGATTCCTTGTTTCTTGAGAGAGCGTAATCCATTGATTTCGACAAAAGTTCATCCGCACGTTCCTCAATAAGTGCGTAGACACTGGGTTCAAATGTCCGAATAAATGTTATTAATACGAAATCAACAAAATCGACCTCACCAGCGACATCGCCCCACGTAGCGTCAACCTGCGTGAATAGTCTCTTCACTGCACGGGGTTGATTGATGTATCGATCAACGCAGTGGGACCATGACTTAGCTAACCGCTGTTCGTCTTGCTCGCTTAACGCCACCCCATGATTACTTGTCACTTCAGTGAGCGCTGCATTGACGAGGTCAGAGCGATATTCTGGTAGAAGGGAAGGGATGTCAAGCCGAAGTTGGATCATTTTTTCAAGGTAATCCCTTGCTCGACTCTTTTCCTCAGCTACCAAACCGGTTTTCATTAGTATATCTTGAAGTGTTTTTTCGTCATAACCAAGCAGGTAATAAACGTTAGGCATTCTGCCCAAAAGACGTACTAATTTGAAAGTCATTAGGAGCTCATTCGGGCCTAGCCGATCAAGATCATCTATGAGCATCAGAATGGGGTGTTGGAGTCCCCGTAAGAGTTCCTCAGCCTCTTTCCGGAGATTCTCCGGACTCTGATCTCCAACCAGTAAGTCACCAATAATTTTAGCAGCCCCGCTAACATCAACACCGACTGCCCCTCCAAGGCTGCCGATGGGTGCCATTCTGGAAATCCAATCGCCCAGTACCTTTCGCTTGCTCGAGCCTTTCATGTCATCAGGTAATGCGGATCGAATTTCGGCGAAGAATCCGGGGACAGCGGACTCGAGGGAAGAATAGGCCCAGGGATTGTATGTAATTACACTCCATGTGCCATCAGCAGCCATGGACTCTTGGATTCGGTTGAAGATTGTTGTTTTGCCGCTCCCCCAGGGGCCAACGAGCGCGACGACGGCACTGGGCGTGCGAGTTTTGAGCAGATTCAGGGAAGCAATAAAGCGTCTGACGATACTCTCAGTACCAAAACTATGGTCCCCGTCATCGGACAAGGGATCATCTCCATAGAGAACTGACATTGCGACGCTACTCCTAGGCTCGGTGTTATTCCGCCAACTCTAGTTCCAGGGACTGACATCCGGTCTCGCGCCTCGTAACAGGGTGTAGTGGTTCCAGATGAGGAGGTCTGTACGTTCAAAGTCTGCTGGTCATGTAGTTTTCCGCTTCCGCAGCCATGAAGCAGGTGAACAAAACGTCCACGCATGTGGGCAACCAGCGATTGGAGTTCACAATGTTTCATCCGGCTGCGGTGGATCCCGGGATCACACCGAACACCAACTTCCCATTCCTCGAATCCCTCAAAGAAATCGGCGGCGGCATCCTCGTCGGCGCGTTCATCGTGATTGCCATCGTGGCGATCATCGGCGCCGCCATGCTCTTGGCTGGCAAGCTCAGCCAATCCTCGCGACTGGCTTCTGGTGGTGGCATGATCCTGCTCTGGACAGGGCCGGTCGCCGCGATTCTGGGTGGCATCAACGGCTACATCCTGTGGTCGCAGAACGCGTTCAACCTCGGTTTCTAGGCGTGGGCCATGTTACCGATGGTCAAATGCAGCCTAGGTGGTTGGTGGCCGCCTGGGTGTGGCATTGTTTCTCAAGCAAACGACAATTTCGCCTCGTCGGTCACCTCCTTCATTGCCAGCGTCCTCGAGAGCATGGCGTCGTGGATGTGGTCGTTTATTTCAGGGGCGTTCGGTGTCTCAGACATTGATGCATCAGAATGGGGCATTGTCGGCGGCTTGACGAACTGGTGGGTTGTCGTCATGATGACGCCGCTCGTTGTGGTCATGATCGTCCAGCTCATCGCAGGCCTGGTCAGTCAACAGCCACGCCGCATCGGCCGTGCACTGCTTGGCGGGGCGCTTGCCGTCCCGTTGGTCTACGTGGCCACGAGCCTGATGATCAAACTCTCCAGCTTCACAGACTCCGCCTCCACGGCACTGCTGGCCACTCTCGGCAATGACCCCTACGTCGTTTTCATGAGATTGTTCGGCTTTCAAAAAGCCGAAGCTGGTTCTGGGCGCGAATGGGATGTCGTTTCGCTCAGCTCTGGAACAACGAGTGGCCCGACCGGTGCAGTGGTCGTTACAGCTATCGCTGTCCTCGTTGTGTGGATTCTGTCGTTCATCCTCATGTGCTCAATGATCTTTCGATCATTCGCACTCATTGTTCTGGCGGCTGTCGCTCCGGTGGCTCTCATGCTCCTGCCCTGGGAGAAGACGAAGTCCTGGAGCAGGATGTGGTGCGAGACGGTCATTGCGCTGTTGATTGCGAAACCACTCGCTGCGACTGTCCTTGCGGTGGCAGTCAAACTGTTTGCGAATTCGACATCGTTCAGCGGGCTTGCGTCTGGCGCCGTCGGAATGGTCTTGGCCTGCGCGGCCCCACTAATGGCCCTCAAGCTCGTCAGTTTTGCCGGCGGTGAAATTGCCGGAGCTGCCCAGATGGCAGGTGGCGGCCATGTTGCCAACAGGGCCGGAAGCTTCACGAGCCGGCAGCTAGGTCGCCAGTTCGGCGGCAAACTGCACATGCCTGGTGTAGGCAGTAAAGGGCCGACGCCAGTAGCATCCAGTCACGCGGCAGCTGCCTCGCGTCCCGCTGCCATGCACGCCGGCGCAAGCAAGGCGTGGATTGGAAACCCTACCCAGACCGCAGGACCAACTGCATCGAGCGCTAAAGCCCATGGCGCGACACCCACAGGAGCTCCGGCACATGGTTCGGGAGCGTCCAAGGCTTGGCCCATGCCGCCGGGCCCATCAGCCAAGGGCGGACAAGCCAACGCCCCGTCGAATAGCCACGAAACGTCTGCCGCCCATGACCGATCCGCCTCGATGTCTCCGCCGGCGAGCACTGGGCCAACGACGTCTCGTTACCCCGGCAGGCGCTCCGGGTCCCCAAGTAATACAGTGATGCCACAAAATGCAGGAGCATCCCGGCCGGCTGCGCCGAAGATGGACCGCCCGGACCCGGCGCCAAAGGCCAGCCCGACGAGTCCTCCGCCCCGCCCGGCGCCAACCGCACCGAATTACCCTGTTGATCCTTCCAAGCGTCTACCTAACAAGCCTCCCACCCATGGAGATGGACATCATGACTGAAGACACCCGCGTATTGCAACCTGTTCGATTCCCGCGCCACGAACGGCATGGACTGTTCATGGGGCTGCAGTGGTACCAGCTTTCCTTGGTTGCTCTGGGAATGCTGATTGCCGCCCTCTCATCCGCTACGGGCGGTCCAATTGCTTTCATCTTGACGGCGCCGGCGTGGTTGGGACTCATGCTGTTCGGGGTCCTCCAATACGCCCGCATCCCTTACCCGGTGTGGGCATTCACGGCATCGATTTTCTTTCTGCGTTCAGTCCTGAACGAGACCCGCTACCTGGCACGCCCCGAAGCGCCGAAGAAGGTCGGGACCATGGCACTGCCCGGCGGTCTGGGCAGTCTGGAACTGTGCAAGACAGCTGGTGGTGAAGGATTCGTCCTGGACCGCAATGGACATGAAGCCATGGTCTCGCTGCGTTGCACGACCACTTCGTTTGCCCTCATGGATAACGACGACAAAGCATTCGCAGTCCAGTCCTGGTCAAGGGTTCAGGCGGCGATGGCCCGGAGGCCGGCCATCGCCCGAATCGCCATTCAGGACTACACCGTGCCCTACCCATCCAGTGCGCTCCGCGCCTACTACGAGCGAGCCGTGCCCCCGGAACGAATTGCCGACGCGCAGTGGGGTGATGAGTCCTATCTGGACTTGATCGAGGCAGCAGGGTCAGCCATGAGTCACGAAATCATCATGACCATCGTCCTTGATACGGCCAAGGCGCACCGTCGGATCAAGGATGCAGGAGGCGCCATGGCCGGTTTGGAGCACGTTCTTCGCTCGGAAGTTGAAGCCTTCAGTACTGGGCTAAAAACGCACGGGGTGACGGTGACCGAGTGGTTGTCAGACACTGCTGTGACGGCCGTGGTCCGTGGTTCGTTTGACCCCGAGACAGTCGCGAAGTGGGCGGCCGCGACAGGCACCGGGAAAAGCAACACAGTGGTGTCACCCGGACCCATGGCCACCGAGGAGCACTGGACCTATCTGCGAACCGATTCGGGCTTCCACCAAACATTCTGGGTTGCCGAGTGGCCCCGCCAGCAGGTCTACCCAGGGTTTCTGCAACCGCTGATCTATGTGGGGGAGTTCCGGCACATCATCTCCCAAGTCATTCGGACAGTGCCTACGGACCAAGCGCTGCGGGACATTCGTTCCGCACAGGAAGCCCATGAAACGCGGCGCCGCATCAATGCCCGCCTGGACCGGCCCCTCACGCGGGAGCAGCGGGCGGAGGAGGAAGAAGTTGCCCAGCGCGAGGAAGAAATTGTCGCCGGTCATGGGGATGTGCGCCCGGCAGCCTATGTAACTATTACCGCTGCAACACTCGACGAGTTGTCGCGTTGCAGGCAGGAACTTGAGTCCGCCGCGGCGGGTGCGTTTGTCGAGTTGCGGCTCATGGCAGGTCAGCAGTGGCCGGCGTTCATCGCCGGCGCTTTGCCCTTGGGAAGGGGACTGAAATGAACAAGCATGTCGCCACCGTCAGTATTGCTCCTGCCGGGGAGAACCGTTCGGAGCGGAAGGAACGACGGCGGAGCGAACGTTCGCTGAACACTTCGCCGACGCTGTTGTTGCGTGAGCTGCGGGCACAGCGGGCTGCAGAAGCGGGCGGGAGCGGCTCGGTTGTTGATTGGGGGAAACGGAACGGGGCCACGCTGTGGGGCCCGCACCGAGTTCACCCAGCCCCACATCGGGCCTCGACCTTGACCATGGCGGCAGCGTACCCGTTTCTCACTGAGTCCGGGCTCGGTCCGGAGGGAACCTACATTGGCACTGACCTCTTTGGGTCCGGCGCGTTCTGCTATGACCCGTGGGTTATGTACGACAAGGGGTTCATCAGCGGGCCGTCCATTGTCGTCATCGGAACTGTGGGCACGGGGAAGTCCATGTGCGGTAAGTCCCTCGTGACCCGTTCTGTCACCCTGGGCCGCAAGGCAGCCGTTGCGTCGGACCCCAAGGGGGAGTGGGTTCCCGTCGCCAATGCCATCCCCGGAGGGAAAGTTATTTCTGTGGGTCCGGGCCGTGCAACGAGGGTCAACCCGCTCGACGCCGGGCCACGCTCCAGCGCGTTGTCCGATGCGCAGTGGCTGGCAGTGGTCCGGCAACGCCGCCGCCACCTGCTGGTGGCCCTTGTCTCGCTCATGCGACCGGGCGCCCCGCTGAGCCCGGTCGAGCACACCGCCTTGGACATGGCACTGACCGATGCAGTGGCGGCCAACAGCACACCAACGCTGCCCATGGTGCTGCAGTACCTCCTCAACCCAACCCCAGCAACAGCCGCGCTTGTCGGACCTGCCGGAGGGATCGGCGTCGGACATTCATTGCGGAGAACAGTCTCAGGAGATCTGGAAGGCATGTTTGACGCACCCTCGACCGTCGCCTTTGATGCGGATGCGCCGATCATGGTCATGGACACCTCGGCCCTGATCGGCGCCTCGGAACAAGCCTTGTCCTTGGCGGCTGCCTGTGGTGCGACGTGGCTGGAAGCGGCCGTGACGAACCCCGACGGAGCAAAGCGGATCGTTGTCTACGACGAGGGCTGGCGGATGCTCGCGGACCCTTACATGCTCGCCAAGATGAGCGAGCAATGGCGTCTGGCTCGCGGCTACGGGATTTCGAATCTGCTCATCATGCACAAGATTGCCGACCTGAACGAGATTGGCGACAGCACCAGTGGTCTGCGGCAAAAAGCACTTGGCCTGCTCACCGAGGCCGATACCAGGGTCATTTATCGGCAAAAGCACGACCCCATGCAGCTGACCAAGGAAGCGCTTGGCCTGACCGAAGCTGAATGCGAACACGTGGAGAAGCTCCCCAAGGGTGTGGGCCTGTGGAAGGTCGGCAACCGCTCGTTCATTGTGGCGAACCAGGTCACCACCGACGAGCTGGCCGTGTTCGGTACCGATGAGAGGATGCTCTGATGCCTCGGCGCTTGGACGATGGCAATCCGATGGTCACCATCGGGTTGGTTGCCACGTCAATTTACGTACTCCTCAGCCTCTTCATCGAGGCCGCTGCCCACATTGCCTACTCAGCGCAATGCGAAGGGACTGCCCCCTGGAATCTCAGCCCCGCCGTCCTGCCCGGACTAGCCAGCGGCCGGATCCAATGGATCCTGCCCGCACAAGGCGCATGCCGCATCGGCACCGGACAGGTCTGGCTCATCGTCGCACCCGTCCTCGTTCTTATAGCTGTTGCCGCGCTCGCAGGCATCCTCGGCTTGCATGTCTGGCGCCAATCCGGAGCCTGGCTCCGGCAAGACATCCTCAGCCGCGACGGCGTGGCACGGCGGGCAGAAATCGCCCGCGAATTCGGCGCCAAGGCAGCACTGAAGCGAGGCCGCTACACCCGCCCCAGCGCCAAAGACCCCAAAGTTGAAGAAGTCTCCTGGACCATCGGCAAATCCCGCGGCGTCACCGTCCACGTCTCCACCGAAGAATCCCTCGTCATCCAAGGCGCACCCCGCTCCGGGAAGGGCCTCTACGTCATCATCAACGCCATCCTCGACGCACCCGGCGCTGTCGTCACCACCTCAACCCGGGCAGACAACCTCGTCGTGACCATGAAAGCCCGCGCCACCAACGGCCGCCCAGTCACCGTCTTCGACCCCCAAGGCATGTCCGGGCTGCCCACAACCCTGCGCTGGTCACCAGTGAGGGGCTGCGAGGACCCCGACGTCGCCACCCGCCGAGCACTGGTCATCTCTGCAGACGCCGCACTCAAAGGAGAGAACGCAGCTTGGCAAAAGCGCTCGCAGATAGTGCTGCAATGTTTGCTGCATGCTGCTGCTCTCTCGGGTGAGGGGGTTTCGTCGTTTCGCCGCTGGGCATCAAACCCCGTGCTGGCAAGGGAAGCCCTTAACATTCTCGGGCGGCCCGAGGCAGCACTGGGCTGGCAGGCTGATTTGATGGGTATCGTCGACGATGACCCTCGCAACACCTCCAACTCCTGGATCGGCGTAACCGCCGCCGCAGCCCCGCTGTCCTCACCCAAGGTCCTAGCTGCTCTGAACCCGAGAGAGAGCAGCGAGCAATTCGACCCCAAAGCCTTCATCGAGCAACGGGGGACCCTCTACCTGATCGGGACTAAGAGCGGTGCTGCCGCGGCAGGTCCCTTCCTGTCCGCGTTGATCGATGACATTGACTACGCCGCCAGGGAGATGGCTTTCGTCTGCGCGGGTGGTCGGCTTGATCCGCCGTTGTCGCTCATCCTCGACGAAATTGCCAATCTTTCCCCATGGCCGGGGCTTCCAGTGGTGTTGTCGGACGGTGGTGGCATTGGCATCTCCACCATCGTGGTGCTGCAGTCCTTGTCCCAGGCCCGCTCTGGCTGGTCCATGGACGAGGCCGCCACGATTTGGGACGCCGCCATCATCAAGGTCATCTTCGGAGGCGGCTCGGACGAACGCGACCTCCGCGCACTCGCGGGCCTGATCGGCGAACGGACGCTGACGTTCAACACCCGATCCTGGTCATCGCAGGGCCGGCAGGACGGCGAGCAGATCCGCGAGTCACCGGTAATCCCGCTCCATGAGATCCGCCGACTGCCGGCCGGTACTGCCATCATGCTCGGGCGCCGCAGCCGCCCCATCCTGTTGGACCTGCGCGAATGGCATAAGCGCAAAGACGCAGCGCAACTTGGACGGTCCAAGGAGCAAACCGAGCTCGAACTGCTCACCGGCCACCTCAAACGACAGCACGAACAACAAACGCCAATCCCCGCACAAGAACAGGAGACATAGCCATGGACGAGGACGAATCCTTTGAATACGACGTCGAGAACGGTGCCGAAGACAATTTCGCGGCGCTGCTCTTCGGCTCCACGCGCGGTCTGCGCTCCGAGCGCGTACCCATGACATACCGGTGGCGGGACATGGACACCCGCACCGCCGAGACCGTGTGGAACCACCTCGGTAGTTGGGTCCGCTGGCTCGTAGAGACCTACCACCTGCCCACCTCAGTGGTTCCCGACTGCTGGTGGCGGCACTCGGACATCGTCGCCGAGCTGTATGCGCTGCAGCGGGCGGAGCAGGCCTCCTATACCGAGGACGACGGCGGTTTCGGTCCCTTGGGTTTTCATGAACACATGGAGCACAGCATCGTCCGCTTGCGGGATCTAACCAGGACGGCGGGCTGCGTCAGCTTGCAGCAGCACCGCGAACCGGTCGTCCGCCGATTGCCTGACGACGGCCCCGCCTTGACGGGGTTGCCGCATACAAGCTTGAATACGGCAAATCAGCCAGATTCGGGAACACCCGGCAGTGCGGATTCAGGCACCACCGATTCCGGACAGTAACGGAGGGATGAAGCCATGGAAGCCATATCCGAACCAACACCACGATGGCTGAAAGCAGTTCAAGCAAATGAGGGAGCGCCGCCAGCCACCCACCCCAGTCCTGAACAGCGAGTTAACGAGCTCACCGAAGGGCTCTACTCGCTGCTTGCAGAGGCTGTCGACCACCCGCAGCGATGGCACCGGCTCCTCGACGCTTCGGCGACCATGTGGCGGTACTCGGGAGGTAATGTCGCACTTTTGACGATGCAAATGGCCCAACGAGGTCCAATGAAGCCGACCCTCGTTGCCGGGTACAAGGAGTGGGAACGGCACAGTCGCTATGTTCTCAAGGGTGAACACGCCTTGTATGTGATTGCGCCAAGAACCGCCCGAATCACGCCTGCTGATGAACAAGGTGAGGCTTCCGGGGCGCGAAAACCTGAACTTGCGGCGTCGGGGGACGGTGAACACCGATCAAGGATTGTCGGATGGCGTGGACAGGCAGTGTTCGATGTGTCGCAGACCGAGGGGGAGCCTTTGCTTGTTCCTATTGCCGGTCAGCTGGAGGTGCCATCGCAGCCAGATTCATGCACTCAGCTGTGGGAGTCTCTCACTGGAGTGGCACGAAACGCGCGCTACAACATCGTCGTCTCGGAGATGCAGGCAGGATTGGCGGACGGCTACACCGACCACGGACGTCGCCTTATCAGCGTTGGGTCATGGCTGGATGCTGAGGATCGAGTTGCAACGCTCGCGCACGAACTTGCCCACGCTTCGTTGCACGTTCCAGGAGACGCCATCGGAGCCCTCTATGGCAGCAGTGCCGAACACCGTGGCCTCGCAGAGATCGAGGCCGAGTCAGTTGCCTACGTGGTCCTTCGGGCTCATGGCATCGACCGGGGTGTGCAGTCAGCTGCCTATTTGTCAGGTTGGGCCGACGCCGTGCTGGAAGCAGAATCACATTCAATTCTCCGATGTACTCGGGACAGGAAGCCTATGTCCCGAGTTGATGTCGCCAAGTCCGTTTTGGGCCGCGTGACCTCTGTGGCCAGAACGATTATGGAGACTACAAATCCGCCGGGGTTTGGTGGGAAGTTGGGGCTGGCAGGTCCCCGCACCTCTCCAAGGAATATGACACGGGATCCGGTCAATCAACCATTGATGAATGGCGGTTACGACGATTCAGCCTGGCGGGGGCCGATTGCCGCGGGCTAGTTGAGGCGCCAGCATCACAGCCGCTCGTCACCCCTCGAAGGCAGATCGCACCACTTCGGAAAGTAACCCAACGGACCATCCTCCAGAGTCCCGTATGTCCGAGCGCGGAACAAAGATCCCTGATCTCGCTGCTTTGCTGATGTTTGCCGGGTTCACGCTAGGTTGGTCATAATCTGCCTGTTGCTAAGAAGTTCATTGCCACGAGGAGCCTGACCATGACAGCCTTACCCGCCGATTTGAAGACAAAGTTCCAGACGTGGGATGACAGTGGACGCCCGCAGCAAGTCGGTTTTGAATGGAAAACAGAGAATTGGCGGAGGTATCTAAGAAATAGCAACATCTTGGATTCTCTTCCAAACCCCATCGACCGACGTGCCGTCATTGACACGTTTAGGCGGATTTACGACTCCGACTCCGCCCTCGACGCGTTCATCGCCAGCTACCTCTGGGGTTACGCCAAGGCAGGTTTCGGGCCGTACCGTGCGGAAAGAGTAATCCGTCTAAACAACGGTCCAGAGCGAGGGAAGGACTTCGCAGCAGAATTGTTCAAGCTCGCTATGATCGCGATGGAAGAGGGCGGGGTTGCGGCCTACGAACACATCGTTTCTGAGCGTCGCCGAGATCGCCACTTCTTCGCGCAGTGGGGTCCAGCCTTCGCAACGAAATTTATCAGCTATGCCACTCAGGCCTCCGACAAGGTTGGCACTACCCCGATCTTGGACGCCATAGTTTCCGAATGGTTCGGTGATCACTGCACGGAGATCGGGCGCCTCTGGCTGACCTGGCACAGTGCCGGCAGCTACCGCAGATACACGGACTGCATGGCCGAGTGGGCCAATGAACTAAGTATCGAACCTGAACAGGTGGAACAGCTCATCTTCAACGTACGTTGAAACGGAAATTGCTCTCTTCTTGGCAGCCACTGTGTAGGCCACTATTTGGGCTGACTGAACTGCTGCTGGGGAAAGGCAGTCGCCCGTATCGTCGAACGGCTGAGGTGGAGCATCGGCGCGCCTGGTGAAGTGGACCCGGCGGTTCATTGGATCAGGTCGACATACGGCAAGATGAATGCATGGGATCTGCAACATTCGAAGACGTTCTTGACCGCTTGTACTTTACTGCCATTGACCAGAAGGACAAGGGTAGCAAATTCGAGCGCTTGATCAAGCGCTATTTGGAGTTGGAACCGAAGTACGCGGACCAGTTCTCGGACGTCTGGATGTGGCAGGAATACCCCGGCCGAGACGGCAAAGTGGATACCGGGATCGATCTTGTCGCCAAGGACCGATACACGGGTGAACTGACAGCCATCCAGTGCAAATTCTATGACCCGATGTCGACGCTTCAGAAAGCGCAGATCGACTCGTTCTTCACGGCTGCCGGAAAGATTGATTTCTCCTACGGGATGGTTATCTCCACCACCGACAAGTGGTCCAAGCACGCGGAGGACGCGCTGGAAGGCCAGTCCAAGGAAATGACGCGGCTCCGTTTGCAGGACTTGGCTGAGTCGACCATTGATTGGGCCGAGTTCGACGTCGACGTGCCGGAGCAGATGACCCAGCTGGACCGGAAGGAACCCCGCAAGTACCAACGGGAGGCCATCAACGACGTGGCCGCAGGCTTCCAAACCGGCGACCGCGGAAAATTGATCATGGCCTGCGGCACCGGCAAGACCTACACCTCCCTGAAGATCGTTGAGGAACAGGTGCCCATCGGTGGGACCGTGCTCTTCCTTGTCCCCTCCATCGCGCTCTTGCAGCAGACTCTCAACGAATGGACTGCTCAGGCCACCGTGCCCATTAGGGCGCTCGCAGTCTGTTCTGATTCGAAGGTGGGCCGCAAGGAGAACGAGGACGTCAGTGTCCATGACCTGGCGTTCCCGGCCACCACTGATCCGGTCAAGCTGGTGAATCGCGCCCGGATCAGCACCGGCCAGGAGGCTGTGACGGTGGTGTTCTCCACGTACCAATCCATTGACGTGATCGCTCAGGCGCAGCAGCAGGGCCTTGCCGATTTTGATTTGATCCTCTGCGACGAGGCGCACCGGACCACGGGCATCACCGAGGCCGACCACGACGACTCTACTTTTGTTCGCGTCCACGATGAGACGTACTTGAAGGCGGCCAAGCGCCTGTATATGACGGCGACGCCGCGCATCTACGTCCAGGAGTCCAAGGCCAAAGCTGCCGAGGACAACGTCGCTGTCTACTCCATGGACGACGAATCCGTGTTCGGCCCGGAGTTCCACCACTTGGGCTTCGGTAAGGCCGTGGAGATGGGTCACCTGGCCGATTACAAGGTCCTGGTCCTGGCAGTGGATGAAGAAGCCGTGTCTCGTTCCTTCCAGGGCATGTTCGAGGAGAACGGAGACCTCAAGCTCGACGACGTCGCCCGCATCGTCGGCTGTTGGAATGGGCTCTCCAAGCGCGGCGTCAACGGCCAGCGCCTCGATATTGTCGACGGCTCGCCAATGCGCCGAGCTGTCGCGTTCGCCCGCAACATCAAGGAATCCAAAAAGCTTGCCGAAGAGTTTGAACTGATCGGCAAGCAACTCCTCGTCAATGCCGCTGACGAAGACGTGGCCGACGCGTTGAAGTTGGAGGCCGGCCATGTGGATGGCACCTTCAACGTGCTGGAGCGTTCCGCGAAGCTGGACTGGCTCAAGGAACAGGCAGACGGTAATGTCTGCCGCATCCTTTCGAACGTTAAGTGCTTGTCCGAGGGCGTGGACGTGCCGTCTCTGGACGCGGTGCTATTCCTGAATCCGAGGAACTCGCAGGTCGACGTCGTCCAGTCTGTGGGTCGCGTGATGCGCAAGTCCGAGGGCAAGGAATACGGCTACATCATCCTGCCGATCGCAGTGCCGGCATCCCAGGATCCCGAGACAGCACTGAATGACAACAAGAAGTACAAGGTTGTCTGGGACGTACTTCAAGCCCTGCGCGCCCACGACGACCGCTTCGATGCGATGATCAACAAGCTTGACTTGAACCGCAACGCCAACGATGTCATTGACGTAATTGCGGTCTCGGGCACCTTTGACGGGAACGACGGCGGTGCCCCGGCAGGGGAGAAGAACGCCACAGACGCTGCGGGAACTCAGGAGACGTTGTTTACCCTGGCGCGGGCAGACGAATGGCGCAACGCAATCTTTGCCCGCATGGTGCGCAAAGTTGGCGACCGGCGCTATTGGGAATCATGGGCCACTGACGTCAAAGAAATTGCTGACCGGCACGTCATTCGCATCCGTACCATCTTGGATGGGCCCGATCCTCGTGCTCGCGAGGAATTCACGGTGTTCCTGGATGGGCTGCGCGGCAACCTCAATGACGGCATCAGCGAATCCGACGCCATCGACATGCTCTCGCAACACCTGATCACTAAGCCCGTCTTCGAGGCCCTCTTTGAAGGCTATTCCTTTGCGGCTCACAATCCAGTCTCACTAGTCATGGACTCGATGATCGACGTACTGGAGCAGTACAACCTCGATTCCGAGGTTCAGAACTTGGAGGACTTCTACCGCTCCGTGCGGATTCGGGCCGAAGGCGTCACGAACGCCGAAGGCAAGCAAAAGATCATCACCGAGCTCTACGAACGGTTCTTCAAACTCGCATTCCCTAGAACAGCTGAGTCGCTCGGCATCGTTTACACACCTGTGGAAGTAGTGGATTTCATCATCCGTTCCATGGACGATGTCCTAGCGAAGGACTTCAACTCGTCATTGTCGGCCCCCGGCGTGCACGTCCTGGACCCATTCGCAGGAACTGGCACATTCACCGTGCGGATGTTGCAGTCGGGTCGAATCAAGCCAGAGGATCTCCTCCGGAAGTACACCCAAGAACTGCACGCCAACGAGATCTTGTTGATGGCGTACTATATCGCCGCAATCAACATTGAAGCTACCCTGCACGGCTTGCTTGAGGGCCAGACAGCTGCCAGTGCCGGGGATAATTCCGCAGCGGCATACGTTCCTTTCGAAGGCATAGTCCTTACGGATACTTTCCAGATGTCCGAGGATGAAGACACCCTAGATGAGCAAGTCTTTACTGCCAATAACGACCGAGTAATTACCCAAAACAAATTAGATATCAGGGTGATTGTAGGAAATCCTCCATATTCCGCAAAGCAGACGAGCGAAAATGACAATAATCGCAATATGAGCTATCCAAGATTGGATGCGCGTATTCGTTCGCAATATAGTCAAAGGTCAATTGCTCGAAATCGCAATTCTCTCTACGATCCGTATATTCGTGCGATATGCTGGGCGACCGATAGGGTTGGAGCGACTGGCGTAATTGGATTTGTGACGAATAGTGGCTTCCTAGACGCAGCGAACTGCGACGGGTTGCGACGTACGTTGGTGGAAGAATTCAATCACATCTATATCTATAATTTACGCGGAAACCAAAAGGCTCAAGACTGGAGGGCTGAAGGCGAAAAGATTTTTGGTGAAGGCAGTCAGACTGGGGCAGCGATCACCATATTTGTCAAAGATGGTAGTCGATCTGCCTGCAAAATATCCTATTTCGAAGTGCCGGACAATTCAACTCGAGTTGAGAAATTGAGAGTTCTAAACGAAGCAAATCTGCAAGAAGTAGAATGGATTGAGCTGACTCCTGATGAGCATAATGATTGGCTCAATAAGCGGTCCAGAAATATTCTAGGGTCACCATTGGCGCTTGCTAAGGATTCGCCACAACAGGATATTCCTATATTTTCTAGAGCTTCTCGCGCCTTAGGTACGAGCCGAGATGCCTGGGTTTATGGATACTCGAAGAAAAATGTTTCGGAGAATGTGAAATTGACTCTGGAGACCTATGATCTTGATCGAGAAGCCGCGCGTCGTTCAGGTGATGTTTCGAATTACATTGCCAGTGACCAGCTTGATCGAGATCCAACGCGGATAAGCTGGACGTTAAGTCTCAAGAACCGACTTGCGGCAAACAAGACAATAGATTTCGAGGAGGATGATCTTAGGATTGCAGCCTATAGACCATTTTCGAAACAGTGGATATATTTCAATCCTGACCTGAATCACGAGAGATCAAAGCTGCCAGAGTTCTTCCCCGCCAGTGATTCTGATGCCTTGGGATTCGTGATCACCGGACCACGTTCGGCACGTCCCTTCACAGCGTTGATGGTTAGTAATCCACCGGATCTTGCCAGTTTTGGTGGGCAGACTAATGCCCAATTCTTCTCGCGGTATGGTCACTCCGCCTCGGTTGGACAGGATGACCTGTTTTCATCACAGGGCCCAAGTCGCTTTGACAACGTTACTGATGCAGCGCTGGCTAGCTACCGTTCTGCTTATGGGGTAGAAACCTCAAAAGACGACGTATTCTTCTACGTATACGGGCTGCTGCACTCGCCCGACTACCGAAGTGAATTCGCGGCGGACTTGAAGAAAATGCTACCGCGCATCCCCAAGGTCGCTGGGGCGGAGAAGTTCCTGGCGTTCTCGCAGGCAGGCCGGGAACTGTCTGCTCTACACATTGGCTACGAACAGCAAGAGCCGTACCCACTCACAGAGGTGGAGACCGCCGTCGTGCCCGTGGGAGACGACTACACGAAGTACGCGGTGAAGAAGATGAAGTACGGCGGCAAAGCCGGAGCTTGGGACAAAACTCGTATTGTCTACAACAGCAACGTCACCCTCGAAGGTGTGCCAACGGAGTCGCAGAGATACATGCTGGGGTCCAGATCGGGCATTGACTGGATTCTGGAGCGATACCAGGTCAAGACGGACAAACCATCGGGGATCGTCAACGATCCCAACGACTGGTCGCGCGAACATGAGCAGCCGCGGTACATCGTCGACCTGATCGGCCGAATTGTCACCGTGAGTCTGGAGACCAATCGGATCGTGGATGGGCTGCCCTCCTTGAATCTTGAAGGGTGAGCGCCGGGATGATGGCGGACTGGCAGGTTCTGAATGGGGCAGGCATTCGCGATGTCTGGGCCTGGAGTTGTCAATAGGAGTGTCAACGTCTGGGAAAGCCAGCAGCGTGGAGATCAACTGTGCATGAGTCGTTGGCGTGAATTCAAGGCATCCGAATCTGGCAGCTTCTGGCATTCGGCAACATGATGGCCCTCGTCGGTCGGCAAGTCGCGAAATGACAGGTTTGGAGACTCCTTTTGTGTAGGCTGCCCATATGCAACTGAACAGGGCCCTAGAGCAGCACATCGCAGTTTTTGGCGAGAGCGGCAGCGGCAAGACCGTCATGATTTCTTCGTTCTACGGCGCTGCACAGGAGCCTGAGAATCTCAAGAAGAATCTGTTCCACGTCGTGGCAGACCGAACTGGTCAGGGCAATCGGCTTCATCAGAACTACCTTGGCATGAGGGATTCGTCGAAGCTTCCTGCCACGAATCAATTCTCGGCCACCTCCTACTCGTTCTCCATCAAGATGAAGGATGGAGCCAATGAGAATGCCAAGGCAACGAAGGGAAGGCCCTTCGATGCCCTACGTCTCGTCTGGCACGACTACCCGGGGCAGTGGTTCGAGCAGGACGTCAGCGGACCTGAAGAGGCGCAGCGCAGAATTGACACGTTCAAATCTTTGATGAGTTCTGATGTTGCCCTGTTGATGGTGGACAGCCAGCGGCTGCTGGATAACGCAGGCGAGGAGGAGCTGTACCTCAAATCGGTGTTGGGTAATTTTCGTAATGGACTACTGTCGATGAAGGGAAACCTGTTGGTCGACGGCAAGCCCCTTATCGAATTTCCTCGTATCTGGATTATGGCCCTCTCAAAGTCTGACTTGCTGCCAAACATGGACGTGTTTAAGTTCAGGGATCTTCTCATTGAGAAGGCCAGCGATGAATTGAATGAACTAAGGGAGGTCCTTGCTGGACTCGTCGAAGCCAACGAAGCACTGTCTGTGGGTGAGGACTTTGTACTTCTTTCGTCAGCAAAGTTTGGGTCAGACAAGATTGAGATGACTAAACGCGTTGGTCTGGAACTGATCCTCCCCATTTCCGCGATGCTTCCATTCGAGCGGCACGCACGGTGGAACCAGGCGTATCAACTGCCTGCGAAAGTAGCTCAGAATCTACTGGTCGGTGCCGGCGCTCTGGCTGCCGTGTTTGTTTCGCGTAAGATCAAGCTGCCTGGTCGGATAGGCGCGATATTTGCCGTCGTTGGTGCCGAATTAGTGAACGAAGCCGTCAAGATGGCATCGGACAAACTCAGGGACGCCCAAGCTGAAGCACTAGCCAAGAAGGACTACTTGGCAGCAACGTTGACTCGCTTTCGGCTGGACTTAGTCAAAGGGGAAGAGGAGCACGTCCTTCTTCGGAGTCTCAGGTGAGCATAATCTGGGCTACACGGGGGCGTACCTGGGGATTCCGGTTCCTTCGTGACCGGCAGTTCCCAGATCCACTCACGGAATACGACAAAGTCTTCTCAGGCGTGGGGGATGGACCAGAAGCCTTCAGCCATGTCAGCAGCAAGGTGGCGCTTCGCTTCCCGGATCCATTGGGTAGGAAAGACCGAGCAGGTCGAGTCATTCCACACGAATTCGTTGTTTTCCCGCCCTTGGCCGATCAGATCACCTCGAGCGACGATGGTCTTCGGTTGGTCTGGCCATTGGTCGCCGAGGAATTCGCACGGGTCTGGGATCAACCCCAGCCGCCCGCGGCGAACGGATGAGATCTGCTGCGGAGAGCCGCCTTGGGGGAGCATGACCTGATATTTCAACTGCCTACACGACCCGAAGCGGTATGTGTATCTTGCCGGTCTCGGCGGAGACATTTAGAACGAAACCTGCGCTAGCCGTCACTTATTGGCCCCTGTACTAGCCTCTGTCTTGATCCGCTATCCGTTTGAAGATCGCATCGGCCAGGTGGTCGTTGTGGAACCGGGTGTACATGGAGGGACCCTTGCGCATGAGGTTCAGGGCGAGCTCTTTGGCTGGTTGGGCGATTGGGCTGCCCTCCTGCAAGAGGTGCGACAGTGTTTGAAGCCCTGTGAACCCCAAATGGAAAACATCACCGATGGTTCCGTAGGCGCTTATCTGGTTGTAGACGTCGAGGTTTTGTTGCCGTAGCCATGGCTGGATGTTATTGCTGGCACTGTTGTGGAGGTTAATGAATCCTGCAACGACGAAATCGCCCTCGATGGTAGATTCTCCGATGACAAGGACCTCGGCATTCTGGGCGCTGATGGTGATCAACCGGCGCCATGTGGAGCTGCGACCCGTCGAAGCCATGGCCGTTGCGGCCCAAAAACGTCCTTCAGTCTGGCTGGGCCACGGCAGTGCAGTGGCAACATAGCTTGCGGCGGCGGCGAGGAGTTCTGGGAAATCACTGCGACTGCTGAGCTCTTGAAAACGAGCAAGTCCAGCCACCCGGCGGGCAGCTGCAATATATCTGGGTGCATCGAACGGTTCCGAGGCGTTGGATTCGAGCCATTCGGCCTGGGCTTGTTCTTCCATGACAATGTTCAGCAGGCTGTCGCCGCCGGGGCGGCCCGCCAAATCGAGATTGCGGACCCGGTGGCCACGCTGTTCAACGGAAGCGAGGACCTCCCGCTCTCGGAGATTGAGCTCCTCGGACAGGAAAGGCCGGAAAGCGATGTGGGTGATGTCATCCCAGCGGCGCCTGTGGGAGCCAAAGCGGTTGACCACGTTCAGGCTCTGGCCCACGTACCTTTCTCCGTTTGCGAAGGACAGGATGTAGATTCCGGTGCGACTGTCTTCGGGTTCAAAGCGAAAGGCTAGAGATTGCACTCCAAGGACTGGCCAGTTTTGGAATCGTAGGGCACCCACTTCAAGGGTCCTGTCCATGATCAACTCCGATCAGTGCATGTAGTGCAACTTTCGTCCATGCTATAGCGGCAAGGGTAATACTGGCGGCGAAGGAATCATGCTCTTGCCATGGACGGAGCAATGGCCAAACAGGCGTGGGACCGAAGATAGTAGGTTGGCGGCCAGGGCGCGCCGACCTGAATTTGTGTCGGGTCGGGACGGATGAGCAGGACTGAGTCGGGCCAGATGGCAAACGTTCCGTTCTCGATCCAGACTGGTTGAACGTAGCCGAACTTGTTCCAGCGGATGGTTGCCCAAGAGCCAGTCGGTTGGATTTCTTCGAAACTGAGGACGGTGATCTCGGCGGTGGCCTCATGTTCACCTTTGATCCGGGTTAGGTATTCCCACTGCCTGTTGGCGAACTGCTGCCACTGTCTCCGGTCCTGAACCCGCCGGGACCAGCGCCAGAAAACGAAGCCTGCCGCCACGAGCATGACGCCGAGCGCAATCCAAACACTCTGGAATCCAGGCCACGCGATGGCAATCGCGGCGACCAAGTACAGCAGGGCCACACTGATAACGACGGTCGTTGCGACAAGGAGGCCCCCGCTGAGCTGCGGTTTGATCATCGGGTTGCTTTCCATGGCTGCCTCCTCCGCTCTTATTCTAAATTTCCCAGCCGACATTGGTAAGGGCAGCACCAACGGAAACCTTCACGGCACTTGTTTCATTGCTGGTCGCTGCGGTGCTTTGCAGCCGGGCCAGCTCTTCGTCGAGCTGCCGCCGGTCGTTGGCACGTTCCCACTCGTAGTCTGCCGTGGGAGGGCCCAACGGTTCCGGGTCGTTCCCGATCTGCCAACGGTCCCTGTAGATGGCTATTTGTTCCGCCAACGTGTTTCGGTCTATCGCTGTTGTGCCGCTCGGGAGCATGCCGTCTACTCGATGTATCCACGTGTCGGTGCCGGCCAGTACCTTCACTTTTAGCTCCTGGACTCTGGCTGCAGCGAGGCTGCGTACTTGGGCAATCATGTCCGAGAGATCCGGCCGGCTGCTAACGAGCGCCTCATACAACCAATCATCGAGGCCAACCGACGCGCTGCCGCCGAGAAGGCGGAGCCGCGCATGCAGGACGGCCATGAGGTCATCGGTATCGCCGGGACGTCGAATGGTGTGCTCCAGCGTTGCTACCGCCGCACGAGGCTCGCGGGCTGTTGCCCGTCGCCACGCGGAGACACCCGCACCCCACGATGGTGAGCACTCCAAGATGCTCGCAAGTCCTGGCAGGACATGTTCGACGGCGGTACGCAGGTCGTCTGCGGCCGCGATCTGGGCGAGGTAGTCGTATTCAGCGGCCAGACGGTGCAGGGAATGCGCGTTTTCCTGTTCCTCATCACCAACCTCGTGTGCGGTCCTCTCGGCTCCTTGGGCTGCCAAGACTTCACCGATGATCTCCAACCATGTCGACTCGGGGCCTTCATGGAGCTCGTCGTCGCTGGCTGGGCCGGATTCACACACATAGGCGGTGTTGCTATCCTGCCCGCGGGTCATGCCGACGTAGAACAGTTCACGCGTCAGGCAACCTTGGGTCAGCAGGGTGTGGCTGGTTCCAACCGTGATGCCCTGGGAGCGGTGGGCCGTCGTCGCGTATCCGAGCTCGGTGGATTCCGTGAGGTATTCGCTGCTCAACCGGATACTTATGCCGGTGTCGAGCCGGCGAGTCATCACTGATCCGTCTCTGTCCGGCGTCGCGGTGATCTTGATGAGCGTGCCATTACGGATGAAGTCACCGGAGTCATCGGTCAGGCGCCGGTCGTTCTTGCGGGCAATGACGGTATCACCGCGGCCGGCGCTGAGTTCGTCGCTGAGCCGCACTGTTCGGACGGCATCAACTTCGCCTCGGTCCACCAGGTCGGCGTGGGCTCGTTCATTGAGGGCTGTGACAGTCTCATTGTCCGGCGCAATGAGAATGGACGAGACCCCGGCCTGAATGTCCGAGGCCCACCGCTCATACGCCTGGTCAACCATCTCGACATAGTCGCCGTGGCGAAATCGACCATGCGCTGCGTAAGCCTGGATCGCTGCCAGATCACCTACACGCAGAAGGAGCGACGCCGGGCCCTCCCACTGATGGCTGAACCTCCGCACACTGGTCAGTTGAACCGCCTTGCCCTGCCGGGCCAACCAGCCCAAGATCCCGCCGGCATCGATCGCGTCCAGCTGTGCAGGATCACCCACCAACACAATCTTGGCCCCGGCATCGCGCGCCTGATGTACCAGTGCCGCCAATTGCACGGTCGAAACCATCGACGCCTCGTCCACGATCACGAGCTGATCGCGCCGAAATTGCCACTGCTCGTGCTGCATAGCCAAGGCAGCCATCCGCTGCGTCGTTCTGGCCCGCTGCCACGATGATGGTGGATCCGCAGTCTCCAAATCCAGAAACTGTTCCGCCCGGTGAACAGCGCCTTGGCCGACCGTTTCATACAGCCACTTAGCCACATTCTCAGCGGCCAAACCCAGCTTCCTGCCGAGCACCTCGGCACTGGCAGCTGCCGGGGCAAGTCCGACCACACTGCCGGCACCGTAGGCCTGTTCCCAACCGTCACGGATAGCGGCCATGGTGGTGGTCTTGCCTGACCCTGCTGGACCGACGACGGCGTCAAGGAACCTGCCGCTGGAGAGCACCTCGTGCGCTGCGGCGCGTTGGTCAGGTGCCAACCCAAGGTGACCAGCAGTATGGCCACTCGTGGCGAGGAAGGTGTCGGCGAGGTGGGGTGCGATGGCGGGTCCGCCGTCGTCGTTCATGGTGTCCAAGACCAATTGCTCATTAGCGAGGATGCCGGCGTCCGTATAGAGGCGGGCTCCGGGGAACTCGAAGACGGCGTGACCGGCGAAGGCGATGTCATTGCTGGCGTTGAGCGGGACGTTGTAGCGGTAGACGCTAAGGGCGACGCTCTGGGACTCGGCGGCGGTGGCGATGGCGTCGAGCATGTGGCGGCGGTCGGTGGGGGAGGCGCAGCGGATTTCGGAGCAGATGCGTTCTGCCTCGGCCAGGAGGTTCCAGCGGGTCCATGTTGCGCGGCGTTGCGCCACCGTCTGGCGGGTGGCGGAGGCAGCGGCGGTTACCCATGGCTCGGTGAGGTCGGCAGTGGTGACGGGGCGTTCGTGGGAGCGGTTGATGGTGTTGCGGACGACGTCGGCGGGTTCAAAGCCGAGCTGCTGGGCCGCAGACCTCCAGCCGGCGGCGAGGTCGCTGAGCGGCAGGGGATCTTTGCTCTTCGCCTTCCTGGTGGAGAGTGTGGCCTGCTGGCGCAGCTTGATGACGATGGTGGGGGAGGGCTCGCGGCCGTGTTCCTGTGTCCAGGACTCGACGAGCCGGTCCTTCTCGTCGTCGATGCGGTGGGTACGGCTGGAGAACTCGTAAATGAGGGCATCATCGACGCCGACGAGTTCATGGCGGGCGTTGCGCACGTGGCTGGTGGGTGGCCGGAAACCCGGGACTGCGCCCAGCCGTTCCTGCAGGCGGTCAAAAAGCAGTCCGTTGTAGTGTTGGCTTGCAGCCACGGTGGCCTTGTAGAGCGCCCTCGAATCCAGAGTGGTCCACGCGCCATCTGTGGCGCGCTGGACCCGGTTGGCAATGACGACGTGCGTGTGGAGTTGGGGATCGCGGTCACGGGATTCCCAGTGGTCAAAGGCGGCGGCAACGGCGCCTTTCGCTGCGACGTGGGCGACTCCGCCACGTCCGGTGCGCGTATGGATGGCAGATTCCTCCAACCACTCTAGGACCTCGTTGACTGCGTCATGATGGGCAGCGAGGACCTGCTGTTGTTCATCGCGTGAAGCCAGCGCCCACAGGACGGAGATAGACTTGGGGACGCTGAACGTCAAGTCGAATCCGGCCACGGCAACGCGCTGGACCTCCTCACCGTTGCGATGGGCAACAGTGGTTTTACCGTGGTGGTGGCCCAACGCCTGATGTGTGTCCGGGTGGTCGGCATGGGTGAAGACTGCGGTGGCGTCATCACGGGTGACGGGGTCCAGCCTTTCACGGCCTATTCCAGCCAGGCCGCCGCCCAGCCAACGGCCTGGAGGAGTCCCGGCCTTCATGTAGTAGCTCGTGGCGTCGCTTGTGGTGAGTGGGACGTCGTCGTGCATGGTGGTTTTCAGCAGGTACTTGACGCCGCTCTTCGCGGTCAGGCGGGCGATGGAGACGGTCATCGCGAGGCCTCAGTGATCTTCGTGTTCCAGCCGCGCCGGTGGAAGATATCTGAGGTGGGCCGGTCAAGGGGGATGCCGAGGTGATCGGTGAGTTGAAGCATGCGAACGGCGATCTGCATTAGGTCTTGCAGGTCCGCCCGCCTGTCCTTCAGGACGCGCGAGACTTCCAGCTGCAGCTCGACAGATTCAGCTTTGGCTTCTGCGAGCTGGCCGGACTGGTCAAAATACCTGGTGGCCAACTGCTGAAGCTGGGTCCGTTGTTCGTCGATGACCCGGTCCCTGGCCAAAATGGTTTCCTGGGACTTGGACAGGACGATAGATGTTCCAGATTGCAGACTGCGCAGGTGCTGCTTCTCAGCGTTGAGCAGGCGGGCGTTGCCATTGGCGCGCTCAAGGGCAACGAGGGTTTGGGCGGATGAATGTGATGTGGCACGTTGCTTTTCACGGTGGCGTCGTTGACGGGAGCGTGCCGAGCACGTGGCCGAGCAGTACAGCTGAACGGACAGCCGTGGTTCAAATGGGGCTTGGCATTCTGAGCATTTTTGCGTTGACATACAGATTCATGGCCGTTTGGGGTCAAATCCCCATGACTGCCCGTGACAATTTTCGTCACGGGACAGGCCTTGGATGCCAGACGTGTGACGCTCTTAAATATGGGCGAAGTCGCCTAGTGTCTTGATTTTGGCAGCTGTTTTGAGCACTACCGTTGCCAGCCAGAAGGAAGAATCGGTGGTGTTTCCGGAGCGGGTGTTGCCTGGTGCTGTGTGGCGGATCATGGAACATTGGATGGGGTATCGCGCCATCGCAAGGAGGCATGACGTTTATGCCAGAAGCCTGTCCATGAGGGATTCTGCGGTACGTGTCCGGACAGTGCGTGGCCGTAGCATCGGCTATTTCACTTCATTACAAGTCGCCCCGGTCCTAACAAGTTGGCTGGAACGGGTGCTTGGCAGACTGAGCTTGCATGAACGCGAGCGCTGCGAATGTGCAATGGTGACTTACGAATGATTACCGGTTTGAGCTCCGGCTATGGCTGGAGCTCAGCTACGTTGGCCCAGAATCTAGGATATTCTCGGACGATGGTTGATGCAGCGTCGGTGTTCGGCAGTGAGACACTTGGGAAGTTGTGGGGAGAGGCCCAAAAAAACGGGTGGGCTGTTTGTCATTTCACCGGGGCCATAGCGGGTTGGCAGATTTCTTCCCTTGCCCAACAGCTGGGATGGGTTGAGGCGGAGACAAGAACGGGCCAGGGCAACGTTTCTGTACTTCGCCCCGCATCTAAAGAGGAAGCACGCAGAGCAACTATGAGCTCTGTTCATGGGCTCGGAGAGCAGCCCTTGCACGTAGATGGTTCGCATCTGCTTTTCCCTCCTGATGTGGTCATTCTGTACACCGATGTGGTTAATAAGACGGAGACTCGAGTCTGCCCACCACCCAAAGACTGGAAGGCCCTCGAACAAGCTAGACATGGACTCTTTACGGTTGGTACCGGCATGTCCACATTTCTTGCTCCTGCTATGGAAGACGGCAGAAAATGGCGCTACGACCCCACGGTCATGCGGCCGGCAGATCGACGTTCCCGGGAGGTAACGACCGCCCTTGAAGAACACTCAACTGAGCATTCGCAATACATCGGTTGGGATAGGCCTCATAAGATGCTTATGCTATCGAATCGTACTGTTTTCCATGGACGAGCGGCTGTTAAAGATGAAGACTTAGATAGAACGCTCACTAGATTCACGTTTCGAGTAGGTGGCAAATAGTGAGGCAGCCGTTTGACACGCACGGTCTATGGCTTAAAGCCAAACTATTTATCAATAGAGCAAACGACGAAGACTTCAGGTCATTCGATGAACAGGCAATGTGGGCATCATTAGGGCTGGAACTTTTAGCTAAAGCAGCTCTAGCCAAACAATCACCCTTTCTCATCGCTGATCCCTCTGATGACGAAAGCTTGATTCTTGCCTCCACCCTTGTCGTGTCTGATAGCCGATTTAAGTCGGTTCCGGCAAAAACGTTATATAGGCGATGCAAGCGGCTCTTTCCACCGTTTGATGATCGGAAAGCCGAACAGCTTGCTCACGCCAGAAACGAGTACTTGCACGGTACTGGAATCACTTTCGAGGTTATACCCGAACAAGTCTGGTGGGCTGACTTCTGGACGTTAGCATCCCACCTTGTCGCAGCCCAAGACAAATCGATAGAAGATCTTGTCGGAGACTCTAGGCAGCCTGACGTAGAGGAATACTTACAGCTAAATAAGAAATACACGGAGCAACACTGCGAGGCCTTGATCAATCGGGCAAAAGCTAGATTCAACACGCACAAGAAAGGCACGATCACTACAGCAGACATGAAGGCCTGGAAGAGTTCGGGAGTCCTGCTAGCAGGACTGAGGTATTCGGCAATGCGTAGTTGCCCTGCTTGCGGATCTGATGGACTAGTTGAGGGCGAAGACGTCCAGAATGTCCGGATTGAAAACTTTGGAGACGATGATGAAGGGTCGCATTATGCTGTGGGATTCGGGGACGTGATGGCAGATTACTTTTCCTGTGAATCGTGCCAGTTAGTCCTCGACTCATATGAACTACTTGAGGCTGCGTCAATCGGAGACGACTTCGAAGTAGAAAGCGAAGATTTTGTTGACCAGTATCTTGGAGAATCCGAATACGGCAACGAGTAGGGGCCGTGCGGCCAATTATCGGATTGGCCCGGAGTAGGTGATTTGCTGTGTTGGGATGGTCTGTGGGCTATTAGTGTCGGAATTGAGACGTTAGTCTACTGCCCACCAGACCGCAGCCACCATCTGCACGCTCAATCCATACGAGCCAATTTGTCCCTCTTCCTGCCCCTGGTCGTCAGTGCAGGGGCACGGCTTGCTGGCAAGATCACCAGTTACCTCGTCGAGTCGGCAACGCAATCCTAGATTGGCGGGTGAATGCTATGCAGCACCACCCCGGCTGTCGGGAGTAATTGTTGGCTTCCCTCGTGGCCTCTATGGCTGCTCCGGAACGTCCCCGAGATTGGTCACCATGATTGTCTTTCCCGCAGTGTTTCGCGTTCTCAGACGCAGCTCGAAGTCATGCGATATGCTCTTCAAAAAGTCGTATGGATCAACGTCGTGTAGTAGGAGATCTCTGGTTGGGATATGCCCATGTTCCGCCAGCAGCCGGTCAATCACACTGCCCTCACCTGCCGGCACTGCCTCCAGATCGACGGCGACCACATGAAGGTCATGACCGTGTTCTCCACCGCCAATGTCGAAACCAACGACCAGCCACTTTTCCTCGTCAATCCCTGCCACGGTAAAGGCACTGTCGCCCGTCAATCTGCGGTCGAGCTGGGCAGTGCCCACAAAGTCCGGAAAATTAACCTCGGCTTCACGCCATATATACGGATCCAAAATTCTCTCCTAAATTGCCTCGGTGCGGAGACGCTCCCCCTGCATACACTACCGGTGACGTGGCCCACAACCCTTGAATGTCGTGTGTTCCGCACCTCGATCAAAATCTAATGCCCCGGCCCTCAGTGTAAATACACGCGCCAGTACAACTTCCAGGCAAGCCCCATCTCGCCGATTTTTGGGCCCCGCGTATGGGGTGGATGGCATGCTGTTTGTTTGCCCGTGGCTCACTCGGAAATGACCTTGCCGGGGACGAGAAGATCTGTCAATTGGGCTAACGCTGCGGTCGAACGCTCAGGAGGCGGACACCCACGGGCAGCATGCGGCGCAGCTGTTCGAATCCCGACGTGTAGTCCTGGCATTCGACTGTTGTGGTGTCGACCTCACCGGTCTCGATGGTCTCCAAAGTTGCTGTGATGATCATGGACCCAGCATAGGGCAACCTTCAGACACTCTAACTATGTCAGTGCTTGTGTGCATACTTTCCTCGTGAATAAATTCGATTCTGAAAATAATGCAATTCTTATGGCCATCATCGACGCCGAGAGGAGACCCCCCCAAACCAACAGATGGACCAGTGCAACGTTTCTCTGTTTGGAAGACCCCGCTCGTGAAGGTAAACGAGATGTATGGATGCGCCTACGCTTGGACCAGGTCGTACGGACTGATTGGCTGGCGAGACGACACCGGCCAGCAACAGCATGAATGGTTTCCGGCTGGACTGATCAAGCGGGTTGAGCGCAGCGACTGGCACGGCCACTGACAAAGTCCGGCTTTGTACTTTAGGGTGGGTCCATGTCGCCCCAGTCGTTTTCGTTTCACCCGTCGTGGGACCGAATGTACACGTCTGGGATGACCGTTCAGGAGATCTCGGACTACACCGGCCGAGCCCGCTCCACCATTCACCGCCACCTGCAGGTCCGTGACGCTGCGGAACGGGATTGCGTGCCGTCCACGACGCCGCCCGGCTGGCGCTCGGACCTGACTGGCCAACCACACGTTGGCAGCATTTGTACAAGGCAGCCCAGGAATTCTACAAGTTGAACGGCAGACTCCCGACGGTCAGCGACGGAGAAAATGAACAAAAGCTCGCAACTTGGCTCCATACCCAACGCATCATGCACCGAGGTGGCGACTTGCCAGCAATCAAGGTCACGCTCATGGACATGATCCCGGACTGGGTAGGGACGACTTGGCAGACGACTCTAGACGACCGATGGCGGCAACGACTCGACGAGCTGGTGGCCTTTGTTGACGAGGCAGAGCACATGCCTCGCTGGTCAAGGCATAGTAGCGAGCATGAGCATGCCCTCGGCGTCTGGCTGCACACGCAGCACCAATGGCGCGCTGAGGGCCGTCTACTGGAGTGGCGGCTTGCTGCACTAGATGAAGCCGTGCCAGGTTGGCACAGCTTCACGTAAGGCCGGGGCAGCTATCCCATACCCAAGCCGCCGATTTCTGGTCCGCGGGCGTGAGGTGGTTGGTAGGCGGTTTGTTTGTCGGTGGCCCAGTCGGAGAGGATGCCTTCCCGGACGAGGTGGTCGGTGAGTTGGGCGAGTCGGTACTCTGGGTCTGATTCGAGAGCGCGCTGAAAGCACTCATGGGCTTTGCTGCCGTGGCCTTCCCACCATTGGATGACGCCCAGGCTGGTGAGTACGGGTGCGGCATCGGTGCCGTCTGTGCGCATGTAGAGCTGGAATAGCACCTCGGAGGCGCGCTCGACTCGCTTCCAGTGGGGGCTTTGTTTGGTTTGTCCCAGGAGAAGGTCGCGCATGCTGTCGTCGATGCCGGGGATGTCGGCAAGGAGTCGGTCCCGGACGCTGATGAATTTGAGGTTCGCGATGAGTTCGGCGGCTTCGTCGTCGGTGGGTTCGCTGCCGCCGTCGAGCATTTTGTTCCACAGGATTCTGGCGCGGCTGATGGCGGCCTGTGGGTTCATGGCTTCGATCCTGAAACAGTGCCGCATGATTTCGGTGCTGAGCGCCGGGCGGGCAAGCATTGGGATGCGAAAGCCGGGGGAGGCTTCGATGCTGGACCCTCGAAAGACCAATTCTGCGTTGAGCTCACTGGACAGCACCCCGTCCAGCGGGTAGCTGACGCTATTATCGGTGCCCATGAGCAGATAGTTGCTGAAGGTGGTTTCGCCGATGAGCCAGCCGTCTCGGACAATCACACCTTGCTGGCTGAGCCTGCCAGTCAGCTCCTCCATCACGGCCTCGTGAGGTCGCAGGTCATCCTGGGTCCAGGGCTTGTGGGTGAAGATGCCGAAGACGACGCCGGTGGCCTGGCGGTCTGTGCCGACATGATGCACGACCTGGTTGATGAAGTGTTTGGCGTCTGTGCCGGGAACCGGCAGGTTAACCCGGAGTGTGGCTCCGATGCGCTTGTCGTCCAGAATGACGCAGACCAGGCTTTCCTTGGGCCAGAATCCTAAACTGTGGCCCATGAGGGCGATGAAGTCGTCAGGGGTCTTGATGCTGAGCTTTTCCATGATGCCTCCACATGGCGGTGCGGCTGGCGGATGCCGGCAACACTTGTTCATGGTTTGGCGGCGCGACACCTACATGACCGCAACCGCTGTGGGCTCAATCATGCCCTTGGAGTAGTTGTTCTGCTTGGTTGACGAGGATTCTGTCGCGGGGGTGGAGTGCCAGTCCACGTAGCTGGCAGTCGCGGATCTCGATCACGCGGCGGTGCAGATGATCGACCGGATGCCCTGTGACCGGATCCAGCAGAGGAGTCCATCGATTGCGGAGCAAGTACTTCCGCTCCGTGCTGCTCCGGCGCCAAGTTGGCGTCAATAGGACCATGAGCCAGCGTGACCGGAAGCTACGTCGAATAAGTCTTGCGGATACGCCGTACCGGGGAATCATAAGGCCGAGGGTGACGAGGATAACCGCGAGCGTTTCAAAGATGGGAAAAGACCAGTTAAGTCCAACGACAAGGGGGTTGTCGGACGACGATTCTCCGATAAGCCCAAGCGAGAGTCTGTTGCCTAGGGCCACAGCCATAAGGAGGCAGCCGGCGGCGAAACAGCTCACGCCGGATCTAAACGACCTGCCGCGCAATTCCGGTAGGAAGCGAAAACAGTTCAACGCGACGTCGGAACAGACCCAAATGATGAATGCTGATCCTGTCCATAGGAACAATTGCATGCCTGGCTGGTTGCCGTAGACCAGAGGAAGATTTTGGTTAGTTATTTCGACATGGCTCACGGAGAATCCGTAGACGACGCATGTGCCGGCCACAATGGCAGCCAGACGTCCGCGCTTGAGATGGTGGCGTCGTCGTACGTCATCAACGAAGGTGGCCAGGACTGTGGCCGTGTGGAATTGCCAGAACCCGGCCATGATGGCAATGATCAATACCAAGCCCACATGGTTGCGGCCTCCGAGGAGGGGATCTGTGTTCGCGTAGACCTCGGGAATGAACAGCGTGCAGGCGATGGCGGCGAAGAAGGTGGCGCGCAGAACTGAGGCACGTTCCTTGTGCAGGATGGTGGGGATCCTGATGATTGTGAGCAGCCACAGCATTGCGGCTGGCACGTAGTCCATTACCCAAAGACCTTGTTGAAGCCTGGCTGGTCATCCGTTGGGCCCTCGAGATCGGGACGGATGCGGGCCATCAGGAGGTCGGCTAGGAACTCAGCGACGGCTTCATCGTCGTCATCGAAGCTGTTGCGGCCGAGTACCTGCAGGGGAGTCTCATTGAATCCCGGGAGTTGCACGAGCTGCAGAGAAGTGGCGGTGATTTGGTGGTTGAGGATCATGTGGGCAAATTCGTGAACGATGATCTGCTGCTGGTGCAGGCGTGAACGCGGTGGGGCATGAACGACGACATCGTGGCTGGAGTAGGCGACGCACAACCCACAGAGGTCATCGCCGCGGAGGGTGGGCAATTCCATGATGGTGATGGGCCTGCCCCGGGCGGCCTCCAGTGATGACTTGATGCTGTCAAGACTGGGATGGGCGCCAAGCTCGAGCTGACGATTGGCGTCGCGGGCTGTGTGGCGGATCTTCCTGTCACTCATGGGAGAACCTTTGCCGCGCTACGTTATTGCCTGCCTGCGGCCAGGTTACCGTGTTGCTCTGCACGAGCTGACGCCTTTTGGTGTTCATGTGCTGGACCCATCGAATTGCTTCAACGATTGAGACTCTTCGCCATGTAATTCATGCTAGGTCTGATGTCGGTGACTGAACAGGCGCGGGGCACATTTTTTGCTGGCTATTTATTGCCGTTCTGCCGAGCCAAGTAGTCTCTGAGCCCTTCCTCGCCACGGCGCATTAGGGCGGCGTGGGCGTAGGTGAACGCTGGTGCTGCGACTGGGCTGAGGAATGACATCCAGCGGCTGGTGGGGCGGACGCGCCATTCGATGTCCATCTGGGTGACTTTATTTGCCTTGTCCGAAAGGATTACGCGGCCCTCGCCTTCCAAGTCTCCTCCAGCGTCGAAGATGATCTCTTTCGGATCGTCAACCATGGTCGGGTGGTAGGAAACAGATAGCGTGTATCCGAGGGAAGCCTTGAAGTTCAAGGTGGCGGTCGTGGCCAGGAGAAGCTCATTGTTGGACGTGGCGGTCTGCGATGACCGTTCCAGCGGCTTCGCGAGAGTGCATCCCGGCCACCAGTCTGGCCATGCCATGCTGGGGTCGGCGATGACGTCCCAGACTTGCTGTCGAGTGTTCGGGAAGGTCCAAGATGATGAGAGGTCATAGAGTCGAGCTGCCATGGGGATATTGTTGCACGATGGGGTCCATCGCTAGTGCTCTTCACGAACGACATTTGCCGTCCGGATCGGGTTTGGACCTAGTGCTGGTGAGTCTTTGGCATAGAGAGTCCGTGCTTGGGGAAAGGCGTTGGCCAAGCCCACGGACTCTGAAGCGAGATCTACCGAACTATGAGCGCAGGAAGCATACGACACTTGGATAGGGTTATTCCATGTCATCACGTGAAAGAGCTCTTGAAGCTACTAGACGAGCACTTGACCTGTTTGAAGACCCAAATGTAACGGTTGCTTCGCTCGTTCGTATGTGCCTCCGAGTTGCTAATCTGCGCAATGATGCAATCGGGCTCTCGATTCTTCGCATGGAAACGGTTGACCTCCAGACTCCGGCACTAGGACGGACTTTGTTTCCAGAAAAAGTGGAGGAACTCAGCGCCTACCTGCCGCGTGCCGAGGCCCACAAACAGATGCATTTGTCCATGGAAGCCCGGATTGCCAGAATGACGCTTCCTCCAGAGCCAGATAAGACGGAGGAAGTATGGGGAGGATCAGCTGCGACGCTTGAAGCTTCCGTTGCCATGATCGAACGGCGTATTTTGGATTTGAAACTTGAATCACGACGCTTGCCGCCGCACATATCCGACCAACGGCTGGAAAACGAGAAAATTATCCTCATGCTTGAGACTACAAGCCTCGCGCGCCGACAGATTCTTGAGCGAACGAAGACCTTTCTCTTTGATTACCTGCTGGAAGCCGAAGCCGAACTCGCACGCGGCCAGACCTTCGCTGGCATCTTTGAAGAAATGAGGCGCTTCGTGGACGATTCACTCACTGAACTCGCGCCGGCTGCTTTGGACGAACTGCGCGCGGGTGAAGAGCGACTTTTGGAAGGTAGCGCACCGGCACTTTCTCAAGCATTGATGTCATGCAGACGGGTGCTGAAAGCGCTCGCAGACGTCGTTTATCCATCATCGGTTGAACCGGTTGTCGGCACAGACGGAAAGGTTAGAAAACTAGGGGACGACCAATACGTCAACCGTCTACTTGCCTACGCGATTGAACGGACGGGTGCTCATACTGCCGGCGAGGTTTTCCAAGCAGGACTTGATGCGCTGGGGCGCCGATTAAATGCGCTAAATGCCCTTGCCAATAAAGGAGTTCATGCTGTCGTGGCAGCGGAAGAAGCCCAAGCTTGCTTTGCCCAAACGTACCTGCTGTCAGCCGAAATTCTGCGGCTTAGAGATCGCACGTCCACACTACTTGATCCCAGCGATTCAATTAATCATCCAACATCGCAAGTCGACGGTTCTTTGCCTCTGCTGTGAATCCACAACTAAGAAGGTCGTACTTGCGTGCAACAGCTCGCCTCGAAGTTCTGCGTCCTGGACTCATGGTTACAACAGCGGGAGGGCAAACCTACGCCTTAGTGATTGCTAGTCTTCTAAAGAGATCACAATATTCCATCCTCGAAGAAGGTGTGCTGCTCAATGCCAGAGTATTTGTACTTCCCGACGCAGTACGTCGGTCCTATCAAAACCTTGCTCCTTGACGCCAACGTCACGGGCCACTTGGACTCCATCGCACAGCGGGGGTCTTCCTATCCGCATAGTACGGTAAGGGCTCGCATGGCTGACTTAGTTCGCCGGCTTGATGAGGACGTGCTGGTCATGCCTGGTCTCGGTGCGGCGGAAAGCGTCATACGGCGAGAGGCGGAGATGTCGAAAGTCTCGAACTATCATCGGCGGAGCGAGAACGCTATGCGACTCTTGGTTGACGACAGGGCGTCGCTCCGAGCATGGCTGAAGGGAGAGGACGTCCTGCCTACAGTGTACGCACCGGATACCGTGGAGGGCTCAAGCGGCGTTCTAGATAAGGATTTGCGTATCGTGCGCGAGAACCTGATCATTCCGTCCTATGCGACTCTGCTCAAGTCGTACCAGCTCTACCTTGAGCAGGGAGATCCTGTCGATGCGTTCAAGGAACTCGAGTTGTTTGCTGAGGAGCTCTTCAGCCGTGGGTCCAGGGAGCTTATGCTCGGTGCACTGTTGCTGACGGGCAATTCGACGGGGCGTCAGTTGGCCCTAAGCATCATGAAATTGCACAATGAGCAGGATCTCAAAACTACTCTGGACAAGCTCTGGAATACGAGCTTCGATCTCACGTATTCTCGGGTGGCCAGAATGCCGTCGCTGCCTGAACTGAGGACTAGATTCGTGCAGCCTGCAGTCTTTGTCACAGATGACAGAAATTTAGGCAAATTGCTCGCGATGATTCAGCCAGCGGGGGCAATGTCTCACTCGCGGGGTGGTGGACTCACCGCGGACTTCGTTACGTTGGGTAAACTTGTTCGTGAAGACCTGATCGTTGAGGTTGCCAAGATCGTGAGCAATAGCGGCGAAAAGGCGCAGCAGGACCGAACGGATTTCCAGCTGGTCCCGCGGATCCGACGCTACAGGTCCATGAAGTATTGCGACGATCTTGAGAAGTGGTTAGCTGACCGGTACTCGGTGTGTTCAAATGTGGCCGCATCGTCTAGTTGAATGAGCCCGGTAGACCGGCGAAATTTGATTCTTATCAACGAGCCGGTAGCGCTGTCCGTGCCATAGCGTTCCGTCAATTAGAGAAAGGCCACTCGAGCAAAGAGTTCTTCGTTCGTTGGTTGGCAGAGAGTCCAGGCGTGTTGTTGTTGGAGGATATTTACTGCCTCCCCAACGACCAAGTGGCTGAAATCCTTTTGGAAAACGTCGGTGTCCTAACCTGGTATGGCCTCAACATTAATGCCTCCATGATGGGTGAGGCCTTTGGTCTCGAACCGCCGTCTACCATGAACTGTCTGAGAAATTTTGACGGGCGCCTCCATTCGAACAACAAGCGCCTCGTGGCGCACGTCTCAACTCAGGATACGGGCGCATATGATGTTAGCAATGGAGCCTCGATGAACCTTGCAGTGTGCGGTCGAGCACAAGTTAGTGCGAGGATCCAGATCCATATTGACGAGTCTGCGCCGACCAACGCCGTTGGCTGCCGCTATCTTTTGAATTGTTTCGAAGTAGGAATTTAGGCCGATCGCACAGGAGGAGATGGATTGAGTATAGGACATGGCGGAGCGATACTTCTGTACCACCGGGTGACCGATGATGAAATCGATGCTCACCAGATGGCCGTGCATCCCCACAATTTCGATGCTCAGATGCAAGTCCTGGCCGACGTAGCTGATGTGGTCTCGCTTGACACCTTCGTCGATCGGCACTCGCGTGGGCTGAGCAACGATGGCTTGGTAGCGATCACATTTGACGACGGCTATCGCGATGTCGCCCATAACGGCATACCCATACTTGAAAAGCATGCTCTACCCGCTTCGCTCTTCGTACTGGCAGGCCGAGAAGCAAGTCGGAGGATGTGGTTCGATGAGCTCGAACGTGCGTACTTCGAGTGCGGTCCAGCTGGGGCCCGCCACGACCTAGTGAAAGAAGGAATCGATCCAGTGGTGGCGTTCTTCCGTCACGCGTCGGTGTTTCGAGGGAAACATGCACTAGAGGCACTTGACGACATATATGGCCTATGGCCAGATCTGGCCGTTACAGAGCCTAAGCACGAGATGATGACAACCTCCGACCTGCTGGCTCTAGCAAGTCGGAGCGGAGTGAGCATCGAAACGCACGGCGTGACTCACACGGCGACGTCAGTACTCAGCGAAGGTGAGTTGAGGCAAGAAGTAGCGTCTAGCGCAGTTCACATTCGCGAACTCACCGGCAGATTCCCTACGCACTTTGCGTATCCGTTCGGAACCCCGAATACAGTGCATAGTCAGGCGGGGAAAATTCTAGCGCAGCAGGGAATGCGATCTGCGCTGACGACCGATCAAAGCGGAGTTGATCGGGGTTCAGACCCTTACCGAATGCCTCGGCGCCTGGTGCGCAACTGGGGTGCCGGAGACTTTCATGACTGGCTGATGGCACCGAGATTCGTGCGATGGCTCGACACTAGCGATCAAGATACCCGCGAGAGGCTTAGCTCTGTGCTGGGCGGGCCATCATGCGCGTAGTACATGTCAATACTGTGGCAGGTCGAGGCGGCGCTGGCATGCACGCTTTGCGCTTGGTTGAGCGTGAGCGCTTGAGCGGCCTTGATTCCCGCATGCTTGTCGCAAAAAGTTTCGTGACACAAGATTTCGTTCAAGAGCTCGTGGTCGAGCGCTTCGCCACCGACCCGGGGATGCTCGATTTCGACCTTCGTGCGGATGGGCTGAGCGCGCATCCATGGATCCGTGCTGCGGATCTCGTGCACTTCCATAACTTGCACGGTGGATATGTACACCCATACTCGATCTCGAGCATCTCCAGAATGCGGCCCACCTTGTGGACGTTACACGACATGCAGGCGCTGACAGGCCGCTGCTTTCAATCGCTCGGGTGCGAGCGTTGGAGGGAAGGTTGCGGCCATTGCCCCCATCCAAACACTCCACCACTTGCGATGCCCGACCGAAGCGCAGAACTCTGGCATTTCAAGAAGGCAATCTACGACAGATCTCATTTCACGGCGGTAACCCCTTCGGCGTGGCTTGAGGGGCTTGCACGGACGAGTTTGCTTGGAGGGCATGCGATCCGTCTGATCCGGAGCGGAATCGACACTGACATCTTTCGTCCTGGAGTATGCATCGGCAAAAGCGGCTCGTCGAGAATTCGCATAGGGATCGTGGCCGAGCGTGGCGAGCGCTCGTCGTGGAAATTCGTGCAATCCATTGAATGGTTGCTGGACTCCCTGCATCCGTCGGCCAACGGCTTCGAACTGAGTTTGGTTGGAATAGACGAGGATGACGTGAGCACCTCTGATTCCCGGCTCGTTCGTATCCCACGGTTGACCGGAGACCAGGCGATGGCGAATTACTACCAGTGCCTAGACTTCTACGTCTCCCTCTCGGGGGCTGAGAACTATCCCTTGGCAGTTCTCGAGGCCCAATCTACTGGACTACCTGTTGTAGCGTTCAGCGTTGGTGGAACAAGTGAGATCGTTGAGCACGGCCGCACCGGTTTCGTAGCCTCAGTGCAAGAGCCCGATATGCTCGTTCAATACTGTTTGGCGCTCATCAACGACGCAACGCTACGACATCGCATGGGCGTAGCCGCTCGGGAGCGAGCACTAGAGATCGGTCAGATCGACCGGGCAGTCACAGAGTATAAGGAGTTGTATGAGTCCCTTGTCTGATCCGATCGACGGAGACTCACTGTGGACAGCGGTCTCTTCCAAATCAGTGTTGGACGCTGCACTAACGGGTAGCGAGCTACCGAGCGATGCCGGACTATCTGCTCTCAAGTACCCTCGGCGCGCGGATGACTCACTGATCATCACGCTTGACGCCGATTATCAGACTAGATCTCGGGTGGTCGCGATGAAACTGCATCCAGATTTATTCCCTATCGGCAACCAGATATACGCTCAACCTGATGCACTCCGACAGATCTGTGCCAGCGGCGCTGTGGTCTCCGTGTACGAGTCGCGGGTCCTCGAGTTGGCAGGCTTGCGGCCAGTACGTGCCATCCTCTTCGAATTCATTCGGGGCATTCACCCCCGTGAAGCGTTCATCAAATTCCCCGGCGAGGCGAACCGCATTTTCACCGCGGTCCATGATTGCAACCAGGCCATCTTTCGTTCCGGTTTCCATCCGATTGTTAAAGATGAGACCGACTACGTGCTGCAGCGGTATGACACCGGCATCTGGAGTTGCTGGATGACTGACTACAACGCACTAATCGACATCCGCGAGGTGCACTCGTCCGTTCGAGAAGTCGCTGCGTCACGGGTTAACCGAATATTCGACAAGTTAATATCTCAGAACTCGCCCTACCAGGGCGTTGCTGGATCTGCCACATGGTAACTATTCTTGGCTTGTGGTCTGATCACGACTCATCTTACGCGTGGATGAAAAATGGGGAGATCCAAGTCCACGAAGAGATTGAACGATTTGTCCGCGAGAAGGAGGTGATCGCAGACTCCTTTGCGTTCTTCGAAAGCGCATCCGCGTCACTTGGTTTCGGCTCCAATATTGACTGGATTGTCAGCTGCTATCCGTCAACGCAATTGATCGATCAGCCTTCGTGGCCCCGGCTAGCGCGAAAGCTTGCTGAGGGCACACGTTTCGAGTGGGTGGGACACCACAGAGCTCATGCCGCGCACGCATACTTCTCCTCTCCGGGGCACCTGCAGAATGCGCTGATAGTCTCCGTCGACGGAGGAGGGTACGAGCGTGACGGTACGCCATTAACGAGCGCGACGGCGCTCTCGTTTTGGCACGGATTGGGACACGATATTCGACACCTCGAAACGGTACCCCTCGCGCAGAGCAACATCGGGTCGGTCTGGACTAGAACTACGCGGCATGTTTTTGGCTTGAGTTCGGGCTGGCCTTCTGGAGATCAGGCGGGTTCCGTAATGGCGATGGCAGCACTCTCCGATGGTGGTGAGTCGGTCGGGCGTTTCATGAGAGCACTTACTGAGGATCTCGCGGTTTCGTCGGGTGGAATGGGAGAGGACTTATGTGCCGAGTATTGGGCACCACTCCGGCTGGAGGCTGAGTCTTCATCGGAGGCGCGAAATTCGCTGGCAGCCGGGCTTCAGTTAGCAACTGAGCGTCTGTTCCTCGAACGACTTGACCCATACATCAGGATGGGCAATTTCGATGGGCTTTGCATTGCTGGCGGGGTGGCTTTGAATAGCGTCATGATGGGGCGAATTGCGATCATGTATCCACACCTCGAAGTTTTTATCCCACCGGTACCATACGACGGGGGACTGGCGATCGGCGCAGCACAGTACGTCTGGCATGCATTGCTCGGGAACGAACGGATAACGGGTACTCCATCCCTAACTCCGTTTCTCGGTCGAGAATACTCCGTCAACGAAGAAGCCGCCATTATACGAGGTTTGGGTTCGCGTGCGGTTCGCGCGTCTGACGCTGAGGTAGTGAGGTTGATCGCGCTCGGAAACATCGTTGGCGTGTTTAGTGGACGATCCGAGTCTGGTAGACGAGCGCTTGGGAATCGAAGCATCTTGGCCGATCCCAGGGACGGCGACGTGCAAGAGAGACTCAACGCTCGAAAGCACCGAGCCTCCTACAGGCCTTTCGCGCCGGCCGTGCTTGTCGAATGCGTCCAAGATTATTTCGGCGGCTACGGCAGCGACTATATGGCACTCACAGTGCCCGCTTCGTCGAGCATGATTGCGGCGGCACCGGGAGCCTTGCATTCGGACGAGACAGGACGACTCCAAATAGTTACCCCGACAAACGCACCAAGATTCTACGATCTAATCAGCGAGTTTCGAGACCTCACCGGGGTTGGAGCGCTGCTAAACACGAGCCTTAACGACTCCGAACCTATTTGTGAGAACCTTCACCACGCTTTGCGAAGTCTGGATCGGGGGGTCGCCGACTTTCTGTACCTACCGTCGCACGGAGTCGTGGTTTGCAGGTCTTCAATAGACGCTCAGTAGATCTTCAGCGATATCGTCTATAGACATCGAAATTCCCCATGCTGGATAGTCGCATTGGAACCTCTCAGACGACGAAATCCACCACCGATGATCGCCCTTACGAGGCCGCTCGAGCGACGATTGGTCCAAAACTGCCTCGTTGCCTGTAAGAATCTCAAACTTCTGGACCGCTTCGATCACTGAGATGCTATTCTCACGGCCTCCGCCCATATTAAAGACTTTGCCTGGTTTAGGATTTCTGAGGTACTCTCCGAATGCTCGCGCGAGGTCGGATGCGTGAATGTTGTCTCGAACCTGTTTTCCCGCGTGGCCAATGACGCGGTACGGCACTCCCTCTCTCACGCATTTCGCGAGGTATGCCATGAATCCGTGCGCTTCTACCGCGGCGTGTGCTTTTCCAGTAATGCAGCCGCAGCGAAATACGGCGGTGCTCAATCCGAAATACCTGCCGAACTCTTGAACCATCACATCGGCGGCCAACTTCGAGACGCCAAAGAAGGAATGTGTGGTCGCGTCGATGCTGAACGACTCCGGTATGCCAGCAAAGTACTCATGATTGGCTGGTAAGTCCAGCCTAGTGTCCTGCAGAACGAGGGGCAATTCATTAACTCGGTCGCCGTATACCTTATTCGTTGAGCAGAAAATAAATGAGGCAGCAGGGGAGTATTCGATCGTGGCGTCGAGTAACGAATAAGTAGCCGTCGCATTTACGTCCCAGTCTATGCGTCGATTGTGGGTAGCCCATTCGTGTGAAGGCTGAGCGGCGGTGTGAACGACGGCTGAAATTTCTTTACCGTACGTGCTAAAGATTGTCTTGATTGATTCAGTATCACGTATGTCGACATCAAACCGTCGCAGGTAGATGCTAGGCCCGGCCGCGGGCCCACGTCGAATGGACGTCGTGCCACCCGATCCGAAATAAGTTGCTCGAGAGTTGTTTTCGATGCCGATGATCTGATAACCCAACGAGTGGAGGTGTTCCGCCGTGGCGGATCCAACTAGGCCATCGCAGCCAGTGACGAGTGCTATTGTCATGATACAAGTGTCCCAGATGAAAGAGGGTGGTCGTGGACGCCGTTCTCGTCGCCAGATGCGTGCTGATGGTTTCCGACTCCCCCCTCCAGCATGCCGTTTCTACCTCCGTGTCGAGGCGAGATAGTGACGTCCGTGGCTATCGCCCGGGAGGCGCGGATGCGCATCAACTGGCTTCCTGACTATTCGCTGACCAGGGCCGTCGGCTACGGCTGGAGTTCAATCTTGACCGAGAGACCATCATGATCTCTGAGAAGAGAGTCGTCGTTGCTGGAGGGCTGGGCTTCATCGGCTCGCACCTCGTCTCGCGCCTGCTGAGACAAGACAACGATGTTGTCGTGATAGACAACGGGATCACGAGTGGCGGACGCACGCTGGATCGCCACTCACGCCTTGAGATAGCAGATGCTGACGTAACCATGCCTCTCTGGATTGAGGGCCACGTCGACTATGTCGTGAATCTAGCATCGCCCGCTTCCCCTGAAGACTACACAGCGCTACCACTCGAGACATTGCGGGCGGGCGCGATCGGCACAGAGGAAACCCTGAAGTTGGCGGCCAGACACGAGGCTGGCTATCTGCTCGCTTCGACTTCAGAGGTCTACGGGGATCCTTTGGTCACGCCGCAGAACGAAGGGTACTGGGGAAACGTCGATCCAATCGGGCCGCGAAGCATGTACGACGAGGCCAAGCGTTTCGCTGAGGCTATGACTGTTGCGTACTCGCGTAGCAAGGGTGTCCGAGTCTCGATTGCAAGGATCTTTAACACTTACGGGCCCGGGATGCGATCGACAGACGGACGCGTAGTACCGACATTCCTGAGTCAGGCCACACGCGGACTGCCGTTGACGATCCATGGCGACGGCAGCCACACCCGGTGCTATACCTATGTGACAGACACCGTAGAGGGACTACTCCGAGTACTGGAGCATGGAACCACCGGTCCGTTCAATCTAGGCGCGACGGAGGAAGTGTCGGTGCTCGAACTCGCACGACTCACAATCGATATCTCCGGCTCAACCTCCTCGATCGTGCACCGCGCCGGCAGACCTGGTGATCCGCGTACTCGGAAGCCCGATATTCGGGTTGCTCAGGAGGAACTCGGATGGAATCCCCTTATATCGCTGAGTGAAGGAATTAAGTTGACCCTCGATTCAGGATTGGGGATCGCCGCCGTCGATTGACACACTTTGGCCGACGCCGCCCCGCCCAAATCTTCGGCGATTTCCAGGCTAGATAGCGGTGACTTTCAGCGAAAGTTGGGCCCCCGGGGTAGATTTTGCCTCGGGCAGAATCTACCTTCGTCTGAAAACTGCTCAGCTTGAGCAGCCACCGCATTCCAACTGGTATGTCTTCCATTGTCCGAAGACCATGCTGAAACCCGCAGGGTCCGCTGGCTCCTTGGACACCGAACCCACACCAGCCATGGCAACCGTAACCTCTTAGTCACTGACAAACGCAGGTGGCAAGGCCGTGGCAGAACTGAAGGTCGCGTTTTTGGCGGACGATGTTCACGCAAAAGTTCGATGCTCCGTCATGGGCGGTCGCATTCCCTCGCTATTTCCTAACGCGGCAGTCAGAGCCGACCTCCGTAGTCGCATCTACTCGGATCTAGAATTCATCAGGAAACTGCGGAATCGAATGGCTCATCACGAACCCACTTTTGCGAGAAATCTCAGTGACGAACTGGAGCAGATTCTGGACCTCATTCAGTTTCGCTCCGTGGAGGGTTCCGCGCGGGTTCGGGCAAACGAGTCAGTCATGTCGCAGTCAGCTGCCGAAGCCTGAAACTGTACAACCCGCTGAGAATCCGTGACTGCCGAGCCGGCTGGGTTTCGTTGGCTGAGCGAGCCGATGTTCCTTGGGCCAGTACAGGCGCGTGAAGCGCCACACGGAATGTAACCGACTCATTAGAAACTCATTAAATTGGGCGAAAACTGCCGCCTATTCAGTATCATCCATTGTTGCGCACCCGGGTCACCAACAAAGGCCAGGAACGACTTTTGACAAGTCAAATTGGACGATAGAGGCGACAGCGGGGTTCATAACGTTGATAAGCTGTCATAAGTGCCAGGCGCAGAAAACGTCTCTGACCTGCGGTGATGGCTTTCCGAGTGAATTGAACCGCAGAATTCCATCCGACTATCTGATGAAGCGAAATCGGTTCGAATCTCCAGTCGCCCGGTTTGCAGATGGTGCTGCTGACCTCAACGGGACGTAGCCACGGGTGGTGTGCTCGGTGGGAACCGAACGGGATCTTGTCGGTTCAACATATTCGTTGCTGGGTAAGTCTGGTTTTGATCAGTCCTGGATCAGGTCCTTAATCGAAAACATTCACTCGGGCATGGCCAAGGAGGCCCTATCTTCACTCTGCGGATTCACGGCAAGTTATTGCGTGGCCATTTTTGAAGCGATAATCGGTGAGTCGGTCGTCATTAAAGATGGAGGTGAGCATGGGAGAGTCAGGTCCAGTTTGCCTGGATATCCAGAGCCATTAGCTCTTGCTCTTGTGATCCCCGAGACGGAGCCTCGTACCCCTTGGATAGAAATATCGGCAGGCACTGGAGCGTCATTGCGGCGTTGCCAGTGGCTGTCGGTAGGCTCATCGAAGTGGCAAGTCTGTTGCCCACGGGAGGCAGAAGGATGAGTGTGTGGCTTCACTGATTTCGTGGCTTGATGCCAACACGGCTGAGACAGCACGCTTGCGTGAGATCGCGCGTATGTTTGAGACTCCCGACAGCATTGATGACTTGGCCCTTGGGCAATTTCGGGACACGATCAGTAACGCTTTGTTCCCCGGAACATCGGTTTTGCACGTCGCTGCCCGGTACCTCCTGCTTGTTCCATGGTGCTATCAGACTGCGAGCAGTGCTCGAAGTCCTGAAGGGATCCTGAGGGACGCAAAAGCTGCAGAGAAGCAGCTGATTCGGCGTTTCCACGAGCTAAACGCCAAACGATTCATTGGAAGTACTGCTGGTGACGGAGTGGCCCAGTTGCCTTCCGTGGCTTATTGGTCAGCGCTCAAGAAGTGGGGCATTGTTCGCGAAGACGTAGAGCGCAACGCCATCGGTGATGCCACTGTTGAACACGCAGCTGCACAACGAGACGGAATTTCTGAACGACCTGTGTGGCATGCCGGACTTCCGCCAGCACCTGAAGGATTTCCACGAACCGAGGCACGAGGGATCGAACTCAACCGCGCCGAAGCCGAATGGATCAGGGACCGCATCCTTGCCACGGTCCCCAATGCGATGCTGGCTCAGCTCGCGGCCAAGCCCCAGTACATTCTAAAGTCGAACAATCGGCCTTGGACCGATCCGGCAGCCCAATCCGCAGTCGGTGAAGCAGCAGTGTGGCTGAAACACGCCGAAGCCTTCTCCGCGCTACAACACGGACTGGAAGCACTTTACGCATTTCTGGTCACCACTGAACTTCGCCGGCAACTTGGCGAGGAACCAGAGGATGACGACGCTGCTGCGTTGAACGGATGGCTCGCAGACTCAGTGGCTCAAGATGTCATTCTGATGTGGAATGTTGAAGAATTCATCGAGCTGGTACGCGCAGCGAACCCACGGATTCAACTTGGGAACATCGCATTTCTAACAAGCACTCTCGATCAAGTGCGATCCGGCACCGACCCACTCATCAATATGATGCTGCACTCCATGATTCGGGCACGGGAAAAGCGCGCCAAGGGTGCCAATTCTCGCTTCCTCAACAAGCGCCGACTCCACAATTGGACCGCACCGACGCAAGTTGGTGTGCAGACTTTTCGCTGGACCCAAGTGAGGAATATGATGGTTGATCTGCGGGAAGGGCTGGCCCGTGCTTGATCCTGGAAGCCGTGAATCGCTCACGGAACAGCTACGTCCACCTGCCGGGTATCGACTCAGCCATGCCATTGGAACCACATTTACCCTCGACATGATCAGCGCCCTCTCAATTCCGCTGAGTTTTGTCCGCGGATCAGGTGAGGACCCTGGCAACAGCGTTGCCCTCCTTAACGCCATCAGGAAAGTCTCCGACAGAATCGACATCTTCTGCCAGGCCGGGCTGATCCGCGTTCCCCGACAATCAAACGACCTTTTGGCGGTACTGGAACCCATCATTCACCAGGTCACCCCGAGCGGTTCCAACGCTCTTTTTCACCCCAAGGTTTGGATCTTGGAATTCGAAGCAGACGGCGACTACCAATACCGATTCCTCTGCAGCAGCCGGAATCTCACACCTGACACCTCCTGGGACCTGCTCGTCCGCCTCGACGGCTGGCCGGCAGACACAGCGGACGATAGGAACGACGCCGCAGCCGTCGACAATGAACCCCTTATGAGGTTTCTCGCCAAACTACCTGAGCTCTGCACAGCGCCACTGGCAGAAACACGAGCCCGAGCCATTCAAGGTCTCATTGGCAGGTTGGCATCTGTGAGCTGGGAATTGCCACCGGATATCCGCAGTTTGGCGTTCGGCCCGCTGGGCACAGGCGAACGCTACCCGGCCAACACCCTGTTGGGTCTGCTCCAGAACCCAAGTTCCGCCGTCGGACTTAATGGGCAGATGGGCGAGAAGCGAAATTTTGGTGCCAACCGTATTGTGATTGCACCATTCGTGGACAACGCAACCATGGAGATTCTTGCCGGTTCATGGGCCGAATCAGTACGGGTCTATGGGCGCAGCAACGAATTTGAGCGGCTGGCGCCCGAAACTCTGGCTAGCCGCGTCATGACTTTCAATGCTGTGGATGACAGCGGATTGTCGCCCTACGACGAAGAGCAAGCTGAGGCTGAAGGGGAGGACCTTCGAGGGCTGCACGCGAAAGCCATCTTCACGGACTTTGACCATACGACGCATGTGTTGATGGGCTCGGCCAACGCAACACGCGCCGCATTCGAGCGCAATGTGGAATTTTCTGTTGAAATGACCGGGGCGAAGAAACGCATCGGCACGGAAAAAATCACCAATGCGCTCAAGGGACTGCCGTTCAGCGATTTCACCGGGGCAGGTGGTGCCGAGCGCAGCGACGACGAGAAGGCGGATTGGCGGCTGCAAAATGCCCTGATCGCGGCGGCGACCCATAGCTACACGCTTGATGCTGGCGGCGAGGCTGACAACTACACAGTCGTTGTGGAACATGGATATGTACCGCCGGCTGGCATTTTAGCGCGGATGGGGCTGCTGACACTGCCAAGCCGGATGCTGGAGGTGACGGGCGCCGGCGCCGCGCTGCGTTTTGAGAAACTGCAACTGGAGATGGTTACGCCTTTTATGATCATCGAGCTGGAAGACACAGACACCAAATTGCGCCGGTCCACCGTGGTGCAGGGGGTGCTGCGGACGGATGTTGCCGGGCGGATTGACTATGTCATGGCGAACCAGCTCAACACCGTGGAGAAGCTGCGCGCTTTCTTGTTGCTGTTCCTGACGCCGGAACAACATGCGCCACCCGGCGGAGGCCAATTTGCTGGGGCTTTTGGCAAATTCGGGACCGGTGGGTCTTTTGCAGGGCTCTTTGAAGCCATCGCTTCGGCAGTGGCGAGCCCTGATGCGCCGGAGTTGTTCGCCGATTTGGACCCTGTCATGAAGCAGCTGTACCGGATGTCGGAAGCGAAAGCTGGGGGAGCGATTGCCACACTCGAGCCGGAGGATATTCAAGAGCTCGACGACGTACGCCGGCTTTGGGACGCAGCGGTGGCTGCAGTAGGGGAGACACCGTGACCATATTTAGTGCGAAACAGACCTTGGCTGGGCTCAAGCCGTTCCAGAAGCGCACGGTGAACCACGTCTTCAAACGCTTGTACACGGGTAGTGCGACCACGGATCGTTTTCTGGTTGCCGACGAAACGGGCCTGGGCAAATCAGTGGTGGCCGCCGGTGTGGTCGCCAAGGCCATTGAGTATCTGGAGTCGGTGGACGATGTTCGACGGATCGACGTTGTCTACATGTGTTCAAACGCCGACCTGGCACGGCAAAATATCGACCGCATCAATGTCACCCGGCAAAAGGACATCATCGAATCTGGACGGCTTACGCTCTTGCCGTTGCAACTGAGCCAACTGAATGCACCCGCTGCTGAAAATACGGTCAAGCGGGTCAACTTCATTTCGCTCACGCCGGGCACGTCTTTCGACGCCGGCCAGAAGCTGGGCAATGCGCAAGAACGAGCGGTGCTGTTCCTCATGCTCGAAGCGATCATGGGTGAGCCGGCCGCTCCCCATTCTCGGGCACCTCGGCAATTCACTCCCGAAATCGCGGACAAGGCTGCCGAACTTCTTCGCGGGAACGCCGGGATCCCTGGGTTCGTGTATGAAGTTAGCCGGTTCCGCAAGAATCATCCGGAAGGCTTCACAAAGGAAGTTAGGGATGATTTTTACCGGGAAGCGATTGACCGGAAACTGATGCGTCGCTTCAAATCCTTGTTGCGATCGGATGTGCCCAATGACGATTTGCGTGTTGAGATGCCGGATCTCATCAAAGAATTCCGTGGCGTTCTTGCCGAGGTTGGGTTGAAGAGCCTCGAACCCGATTTGATCATTCTGGATGAGTTCCAGCGCTTTCGCGATCTACTGCACGGCTCCGAGGAACCGGTTGGCGACGTCGATTCTGCGCGGCCCGACAACTCCCTTGAACGGGCCGAGGTCTATGGGGCTGCAGAGCTGGCCCGAAACTTCTTCAGGTATGACGGCGCCAAATTGTTGTTACTCTCCGCCACGCCGTACAAGGCCCACACATCTGGGCTGGACGACGGAGGCGAGGACCATGCCCAAGAATTCACTGAACTGCTTGGGTTCCTGGCACAAGATGAACTTGGGTGGATGGACAAGCTGCGTAAACTTCTGGATCAGCGCAGACGGCAACTTGCAGGAATCGCACCTGGAGACAATGCGGCGACACTGGAACGGCATTTGAAGCAATTCATGTGCCGCACCGAACGGCCACAACTGGACGGCAGCGACATGTTGAGCGTGCACCACATGGCACCGAATGACGTACGTCCTGCCGATTTGCAAAGCTTGGCGGTCTTGACACGCTTGTCCAGGGCCGCTGGCGCGGGCAACCCAATTGAATACTGGAAATCCGTTCCATACTTCGCGAACTTCTTGGGCGACTACCAACTGGGTAAGTTGATCGAGAAGGATGTGTCCGCTGAGGTTCGTGACCAACTACCAGAACTGACGACAATTGATCGCGACAAGCACCTCAGATTTGAGCCGCTTGAAAGTGACAATGCCAAATACCGTTCGGTGGAACGCCATATGATGGCCGGCGGTCTGTGGCGGCTGCTGTGGATGCCAGCATCCTGTCCCTACACTCAGCCATCAGGTGTGTTCGCCGGGATTGGCAGTGGTGCAACAAAACAGTTGTTGTTCTCGGGGTGGCAGGCCACCCCGAACGCAGTGAGTGCCCTGCTGTCCTATGAGGCCGAACGCCTCATCATGTCCGCAGCGGGGACAGACCATGAGAACTCGCCGGAGGCTCGCAGCAAGTTCACGCCACGGTTGGCATGGCGCATGCGAGACGGCGAACCGACGGCCATGTCAGCACTTGCGCTCTTTGTCCCGCACGCCAGCCTGGCCAAAATCACGGACCCCATGCTTTTATCCAAAGGCGCAGCCGGCGATGAAGCACCCAGCGCGGATACATTGCTTGACCTCGCGGAAACATCATTGAGCCCTGCTGAGGGAACCGACCGCCACGGTGACGAGCGGGGCGTGTGGACTGCCTACTTCGGTGTGGGAAAAGCGCTGCCCACCGTCTGGAAGCAGGACGTTGAATACGCACACGACGCCATTGCCTCAGCGACCGTAGGGGAGACTGACCCCGACGAGTCGTCGCCTGATGAGGACACGGTCAGCAACTACATGTTGCACGTGGCTCGCATGCTGGAAACGGTCGCAGCTCGAAACGGTGACTGGCGCACCGGAGTCGGAGACCTGGGGCTCAACTCTCCCGCAAACTGTGTCTACCGTGCGCTCGGACGGATCTTGCCGGCGTCGTACGACCCCGAAGACCACTGGCTGGCGACGCTGCACGTGACCACTGGTCTGCGGACGCTGTTCAACAGGCCCGATGCGACCACGCTCATCAGCCAGCTCTACCCATCGCTCGACTATTGGCAGGCGATACTGAGGTACTGCGCAGACGGAAACCTGCAGGCGGTGCTAGACGAATATGTGTTTCAGCTGAGGAGTCAGCAGCCGGGCGGGGTGCTTGTGAGCGAGCAGCTGTGGGAGATTGCGGAGACGATGCGCAGTGCGCTGTCGATCAAACAGGTGCCGTTACGGGCCAAAGATCCCGCGATCGATGACAGCGGCCTGGCGATGGGCATGCGATTTGCCGTGCGATACGGTGGCGGGCGCAGCGATGACGGCTCGGTCCGCACCAAGGACGTGCGCACCGCGTTCAATAGTCCGTTCTGGCCCTTCGTGCTGACGTCGACCTCAGTAGGGCAGGAAGGAATCGATTTCCACTGGTGGAGCCACTCGGTGATCCATTGGAATGTGCCGGGGAACCCAGTGGATTTTGAACAGCGCGAAGGACGCGTGCACAGGTACATGGGGCATGCCGTGCGCAAGAATGTGGCAGCGGCGCACTGGGCGGCCGTGCGGTCGTCGGGCGCTCATAATCCCTGGAAGGCATTGTTTGAGTGGGCGGAACGCGACAATGTTTCTCGGGGTTCTGGCTTAGCGGGGGCGGATCTTAAGGACTTTTCGCCGTATTGGGTATTTCCGGGGGAGCATCGGATCGAACGCCGTTTGCTGGATCATCCGCTGAGTCGCGACGTGCTGCGGACGGAAAAGATGCTCGCCGGGTTGGCAGGCTACCGGCTGGCGCTCGGACAGGCGCGCCAGGACGATTTGCTGGAAACTCTGCGCAATCCGGACATGAAGCCTCTGGATCTCAGTCCCTAGTCCAGCTAGGGCAGAGTTGTCACACCCATGTGGCAGGTTGACTGTATCAAGTAGTTCGGGGCCCGATGGGCACCGCCTATGAACAAGAATTGGTGACAATGCTTCTCAAAGCAATGAAGGATATCTCCCACGAGGTGGCTGTAGGGCACATCAACAAGTACTTCGTAGTTCGCCCCAACGGGCGACCGCTGTACACAGGTTCCCGTTTCGAGACCTTCGCTGGCGGAGGCGATGTTGTTGAGCCGAACCGCGTCACTCCAGCCGATCTGATTGCCGTCTCCATGCTTTCAGTTCATGTGCCAGGCCAGGCCGCACTGGGAATCGTAGAGAAGTTGGACGGTGAGATCGAGAAGCTCCTGAAACCGTTGACTGCCGAACTGCGACTGGAAAACCTGACTTCGGAGCAGTTCTCACTGCTCCTTGATGACGGTTCGCCAGCTGATGATATTTGGAAATTGCTGCGCCAGAGAGCTGATCTCTGGGGCATCGGTCAAACAACGGCCAGCAAGATTCTCGCACGCAAGCGACCGCATCTGGTTCCCAACTACGACTCGGTCGTAGCTGAACAAGTTGGCATGAGGCACAGTGGTGGGCAGTGGCGCATTTGGTGGGAAGCGTTTCAAGGTGGGGAAGGTCGACGGTTCGCCGAGCGGCTAGAGCTTATCCGGGCTGATTCCGGTCAGCTTCATCTATCTGTGCTTCGAGTCATCGACATCGTCTTGTGGATGGATGGGCGCGGCGCCGAGAAGACTCGTGAGACGGTCGGCGACAGCGACTAGAAGCCATGGATAGCCGACTTGGCCGGCCCCACAGCTGCCGACTTCATCTATAGCGGATGATGCGACTCAAATGACCAAAAACGTATTCGCAAATGGAGAGAGCATGACGGAACCATTGACACTACACTCTGCCGTTGAACGAGTATTGGCTGAAGCCGGTCGCTCGATGACGTCCCGAGAGATTGCAGATGCTGTCAACGAACAGCGCCTCTATGAGCGGTGCGATGCGCAGTCCGTACCTGCATCGCAGATTAGCGCGCGTATTCGAAAATACCCTGCACTATTCACCAAAGTGGGTAACCAAATAGCTCTTGGAGGCGACAGTGATCAACGCCTGCTGGCGGACCCGGGAACTGAGCCCCTGCCACAATGGCGAAAGCGATCCCCCGTTGTTGGAAGCCTCCCGGCACCGCCGGCAAGGGTCGCTTCAGGAGATTCCTTGGCCCTGCTCGAGGATAGGAACTTTCAGTTGGCCGGAGCCGTCATCAACGCGGTCCCGGATCAGCCTGGTGTGTACGCCATCCGAGTGGTCGAATTCGGTGTACTCCCAGAGCCTTTTCGTGCGTATGCCGAAGAGCGCAATGACCCGCTCATCTACGTCGGTGAGGCGAAGGAAAGCTTACGAAAGCGATTGGGCCAAGAGCTATGGGCGAAGGGGCACGGCACGTTTTTCAGAAGCATCGGAGCTGTTATCGGTTATCGGCCGCTGCCGGGATCCTTGGCTGGGAAAGTCAATAAGAGCAACTACACCTTTGCTCCGGAGGACGAAGCAGCCATAATCCGCTGGATCAACCGAAATCTGGAGGTGGCTTGGCTCGTGCTTGACGGTGCCGTCCACGACACAGAGGCACGGATCATCCGAGAATTCGGTCCCTTGCTCAATCTCAGTGGCAACCCGAGGAAATTGCCCGAACTTAGCATCGTCCGAGAGGAATGTCGAAGACTCGCCAGTCAGTCCTTGACGATTGATCCAAGGGGTTAGGGGTCGTAGGCGGTCAGTACCGAATAGGCCCATCCGTCGAACTGCCTTAACCTTTGCATAAGCGTAGTCGCAAATAGTGTCTGAAGTCCCGAGAGTGCGATGATTGAACTCTGCTCCACCGCTACGGGTGGTCCACGTATTGGGGAAGATAAACATGCAAAAATCCAATGTTATGGCGCGGGTCCTCGATGGGAATCGCTTGGAGTGCCACATAGTCTCCCCCAAGGGGCAAGAACTGACGTTGTCCGGACTCACCACAGACGTTGAGCCACAAGTTGGTGCAGGAATGCTTGGCGCCAATCGCCTCCTGATGAACCATGCTTGGATTTTTGCAAAGGCCAAATTTGACGCCGTGAACCTGCCCGACGAAGAACAGCAGAAGAGTGCTACTGCACGTGCCAAGAAACACCGGAAACTTGCCGAGTGGATTGCCGACATAGCAGAAGATGTCACGGATGTGAAGAAGCATGCCTGGTGTTCCGCCTGCTTTGGCCAGCACAACCACTCGAAGGTAAACGTATCAGTCACTCAACTGAATACATTCGTGTGTGATGGTTGCGGAGCGCCTGGCTCGCCCTGCATGGGACCCGTGTGCCAGAACATGGCTGTGCGCGTGCCTGGGGCCGTTCAGGTAAACCCTTACTGCGCCGAACACAGCCATAGAATTACCGGTTTTGAAAAGGCCGATCGCAAAATGGGTGCCCTCAATAATTACGAGGAGTTCCTAAAGTACGACAAACAGAACCTGTCCCGCACCACCAAAGTTGTGGGACTCGCCGGTCTGGGAATTGCTGCGGCTACACCCATCGCATTTTTTGCCGCACCAGCGATTGGCGGGGCTGTGGGTGCTGCTATTGGTGGCTACACGGGGGCTGCTGCCACCAGTTATGGGCTCGCCTTGCTGGGCGGCGGTTCACTGGCCGCAGGCGGATTGGGCATGGCTGGCGGAACACTTGTCGTCACGGCTGTCGGCTCTGCATTGGGAGGGGTTCTTGGTGCCTCCGTGGTGAATGCCTATGTCAGCGAAGACAAATCGTTCCACATCGAAATGCTGCAAGGAGGAACGGGCGTACCTGTAATTGTGTGCAGCGGATTCCTCAACGAAGGCGGCAAAGGGTGGGGAGGGTGGCATAACGTCATCACCGGCCGGTATTCCGACTCTCCTGTATATCGCGTTCACTGGGGTTCCAAGGAACTCAAGCACTTGGGGTTGCTTGCTGGGGGAGGTGCGGCCCAGGGCCTGGGTATGGCGGCTATAAAGGAAGCGGCGTTGAAGGCCGCGAAAGTGGCTGGAAGGAAACTTGGCCCCATAGTGCCAGCATTGGTGGCAACCGATGTGGCCAAGAACCCCTGGAGCGTTGCCAGGAATCGTGCGGAGAAGACAGGTGCAATTGTGGCCGACCTGCTGGCCAGAACCGACGCGGAATCTTACGTCTTGGTGGGCCACAGCCTTGGAGCCCGAGCCATGATCATTGCCGCCGAGACGTTGGCCACCAAGCCTGGAGCCCCGAAGATTCAGGCAGCCCACTTCCTCGGTGCCGCGGTAGGGGCCAAACGCGATTGCCACGTCCTATCTGCGACCGTTGAAGACGCCGTCTACAACTACCATTCGAACAACGACAGCGTCCTGAAGTACGCCTACCCCATTGTGGAGGCGGGCAAAGAAGCCGCCGGCCGCGTAGGTTTCATTCCTGGCACCGACAAAGTTCAGAACATCGACGTTTCGACTATGGTGAAGGAGCATTCTGACTATCTCAAGACCGTCAGTTTGAGGTAACGCCCAATACATCGAGATCGCCGTGGCGCCATACTCGGGGTGCATCAAGAGTAAAATGATTGGCACAGTAGTGGCGGCTGACCGGCTATGCTCGGGGTTCGTGCAGCAGTCGGGTGTGACTTCCGACTGGGCCACCTGAAACCTACCTGTTTGAAGGAAAAACAACGGCAATATAGTAGCTATCGTTGTTGCGCCTGATCCTTAGGAACAAGCACCAAAAGCCATGAATGGCAAGGGTGAATGGACCCTCGGTCCTACAGCGGGGGTCATGGGTTCGAATCCCATAGGAGGCCCATTGGTGGTCAGTAGCCTTCAAAAGCCCACAATGTTGAGGAATTTGAAGGCCTTGATGACGTCGGTATGGGAGCATTTCAACCTGGGCCATCTTTAACTCATACTTTTGAGCTGGAATTTCAGTCAGTTTTCGGCTTCGGGCGCCGTCGTGTTCACCCATTTGCCGGCTTGAAATGGGTTCTCACAAGCTGATGTCTCGCGTATCCGGTAGGCCCTCGCCTCGGGGCGGTGGGCCCCGCGAAATTTACCTGTCCATCCGCTGCCATTACCGTGCCCTGGTGTTCAACGGGCTCCGCGCTACGCGAGCCGTGAATGCCGCCGGGTAGACGCTCGCCGCTGCAGTCGTGGTTGGCTCGCTTCGTACTCTCGGCAGGGGCGGCCGCCATGGGATCCGGTATTCGAACCTTTTGAATGCAAGGGTCGTCGGTCGAATCCGCTGGGGTGTTGGTATGCTCCGCTGCATGCATCCGTTGACAGATCTACACCCGGTTTTTTCGGTTTGTACGCTCGGTCATCAAGCGGCAGTCAAGGATCTGCGTGTTCCACAACCTGGCCCTTCTCCACGCGATCAAACGGACTTGCTATTTCCCCGTGGTACCGCCCCCGCCTGACACGTGGCCCACGGCAACAAGTTTTTTCCCCTACTCATCTGGCTTCCTGTCAAAAATCCATGTGCTTTTTGCCAACTAACGGTCAGGCTGTCGGTGCGCTAATGAACGTAACACCATTGGCACCTCGGACGCACTCACTGGGTAGTTGTCGCTGAGTGTTTGAATCCGGCTGCCGGATACGGATCATCTGAGGTTCCGAAACGCCAAGAACTGCACAATTAGAAAACCGCACAACGCCGGAAATTGCTGCAGCTGCCGAAATGAATCACCCAACTACGCGTCGATGGGACTTATCGCAAGGTCAATAGTCGGTGGGACAGGCTGGAGAGCTGCCTTGGTTCATTGGTTTTTGATATGCGGGGCATCGGAATAATGAATTATTCAGAGTGTTGTGAGCTGGGCTACTCTGATGTGAGTCAAGCCACGGTGGCTGTCGGGACCAGCATTGGCCGTGTGGACATCACAACTTACAACCGGTACCAACCCAGTTTGCACGGGTCATGTAATCGTTTACAAAACGTTTTTGTAAACGATTACATGGGCCCCACCAATGACACAAGGAGTTCAGATGAAAAATGGCGTCAAAGTAGCCGCTGCGGTGCTGGCAGCCTCCCTGCTTGCAATGACGGGATGCTCGTCAGCCGGTGATTCGGCTGGTGGGCCAGGCCCCATCACCAGTGAATGTCCAGCCGGAGTCACCACGTTGAAGGTGCTGACCTCCGAATTCGGATTTCCGAAGCCATCCCAAATCGAGGACTACGCAAAGATCCAGCCCTGTATCAAATTTGATGCAGAACGAGTTCCGTTTGCGCAGTTGTCAGAGAAGATATCGGTAGCGGCCTCGTCCAACAACCAGCCTGACATTATTGGTTTTGACGGTCCCTGGACCCAGAACTTTGCTTCCTTGGGAATTTTGGCGCCGCTGGACCCCTATCTTCCCTCCGGATGGAAAGATGACGCAGTCTCAGCAACTGTTACGGAACAGTCTTACAAGGACCAGCTGTATGGCATGGGAGTTCAACAAGACAGCCTGGCGCTGTTCTACAACAAAAACCTGACTGACGCGGCAGGGATCAAGGTTCCCTCCAAACTTGAGGATGCATGGACCTGGGAAGAAGCCCGTGATGCCATGGCGAAATGCCAGCAGGGTCCCGCCGAAAACCCCACGGTATGGGGCTGGGCGCCCAACCGGTGGAGCCCGGGATTCTCGTACCGCGACCAGTTGTTCCTGCGTTCTGAGGGTGACCCGAAGGCACCGAAAGACTCCACAGCCTACAAGACCTACTATGCGATTTCCGATGACGGAAAGTCCGCCTCGGGTTGGCTCAACACTCCAGAGGCGATCAAAGGTGCAACGTTCTACCAGAGCCTATTCAGTGGTCCAAATGCCGTCGCATCCCAGACGGCCATCCCGAACTCACTCATCGATCAGCGCAGCTGCTTCGACATTGAGGTGGTGGGCATGATTGACATCCTGAACAAGGCAAATGTTGATTTTGAATGGGGCATTGCACCGCTTCCCTTCATGAAGACTCCGATCGCCCACACCGGATCCATCACCATGGGGGTCCCTGCAAAGTCCAAGAACAAGGAAATTGCAGGCAAAACCATCGTGGAAATGAGCACCGGCGCGATGCTGAAGCAATACTCCGAGCAGACCTTTGCCCAGCCAGCGCTGAAATCCACGGCAGCCGAGGTCCCCGCACTCAATGAAGAACCGTATGTTCTCTTCACCCAGGAGATCCAGCAGATCGGTGTGCCCCGCCCCCCGTCAGCCCACTATGTCCAGTACGACCAATTTGTGGGTGAAGCGTTGAAAGACATTGCCTATGGTGCCGATCCGAAGACTGCCTTGGACAAGGCAGCTTCACGCATCGACCCATTTCTTGCCAAGTAAGTAGCCGAGGAAAAATGACTGACACCCTCCCCGATCGCCGACAAAAAGGACGATCCATCGCCCTTCCCAAGACTGGGGAGGGTGCCGGGCGAAAACGCCGCCCTATGAACAGGCACGACGTCATAGCGGCCGCTGCCTTCCTGTCACCTTTTCTGGTCCTTACCCTGGTGTTTCAATACATTCCACTCGCTGTACTGGCGCGAGACAGTGTGCATGAGTACACGCTCTTCAACCCCGAAGCGGCGACTTTTGTGGGTGGCAAGAATTTCGCCAGAATTTTCACTGACCCCGATACACTGCAGTCCTTGGGAGTCACGTTCATTTTCATGATCGGATTCCTCTTCCTGGTTGTACCGCTGGGACTCATGGTGGCGGTCTACATCAACGGCAAGATGGCTGCCCGTGGACTGGTCAGGACGATCATCTTCCTGCCCGTTGTCACGTCGTCCGTTGTTGTTGCCACTATGTGGACGTTCATCTTGGCCCAAACAGGCTTGCTCAATGGAATCCTGAGCAGCTTTGGCATCTCACCGGTTGCCTTTCTGACGAACAAGGATACGGCGCTTGTCGCCATCATCGTGATGTGCGTTTGGCAGCAGTTGGGCTTGGCGGCGGTCCTCTTTCTGGGAGGGCTTCAGTCCATTCCGGCGGACGTGCAGGAAGCTGCCGAGATTGACGGCGCCGGTGCCTTCAAGAAATTGGTTCATATAACGATTCCCATGCTGTCTAGAACAACAATGCTTGTCGTGGTCATGATGACGGTGTTCGGGCTGCAAGCCTTTGCCCCGGCATTTATCATGACAACAGGTGGACCTGAGGGCAGCACGAACTTCATCATGTACCACATTTATCGAACGGCTTTCTTCCTTCAGGACCCTGGATTTGCCTCAGCAATCTCCATCGTCGTGCTGTTGTTCGCCCTTACCATCAGCCTTGTCCAGATGAGGTTACTCAAGACGAAGTGGAATTTCTAAATGGCCATGGATATTAAAACCCCTCAACAGCGCAGGACGCTGAAGCTGGTCTGGTCCGGTGTCATCCTGGTCATTGTGCTAGCAGTATTCCTGCTGCCCTATCTGTGGATCGTTTCTTCTGGGTTCAAACAGCAAACCGAAATCTTCCGCGACATGTCACCGGTCTCGTGGCGGACATTTTTCCCGAGCAATGCCGTGATGGACAACTTCATTGAGTTGTTTACCGTCAAGGGTGTCGGAACAGCAATGACGAACTCCTTCCTAGTGGCTGCCATTGAGGTCGGTGGCGCGTTGATCGTCTGCACCACCGCGGCATACGCTCTAACCAGGATTCAGTTCCGCGGTCGTGGAGTCGTATTTGCCCTCATCCTGGCAACATTCATGCTTCCCGTTGAGGCCATGGTGGTGCCCATGTACAGGGTCGTGTCAGGGATGGGCATCCAAGACACACTCTGGGCGGTTGCCCTTCCCGGCGTCGCCAGCGTATTCGGCCTGTTCCTGCTCCGGCAGTCGTTCGAGCAGATTCCAATTGAACTTGATGAAGCAGCCAGGCTTGACGGAGCTGGCCACGTGAGGATCTTCTTTTCCATCATTTTGCCCAATGTGAAGACATCGCTGGCAACATTGATTCTTATCAAGTTCCTCTTTTCATGGAACGCGTTCCTGTGGCCACTTGTAGCAATACAGACGCAGGCGAAGCAAGTGATCCAGGTCGCCATTGCCCACTCGGCTGCTCCCGACTACCTTCCAAACTGGGGCCTGACCTTTGCGGGGGCTGCTGTCGCCACTCTGCCCCTGCTGATTTTGTTCTTGCTCCTGCAGCGGTACTTTGTCAAGGGACTGGCAACGACAGGCATGAAATAGTCGCTGGCGTAGGCTCCCTTCCAGGGAACTATCAAACCCTGGCCATGTCCGGCTTTGTATGAGGTGAGGCACAAGATGGCGATTGTTTCCATGCGGCAAGTAGCCGATAAAGCAGGAGTGTCAACGGCGACAGTATCTCGTGTACTGAACAGTACGACTGCCGTGAGTGAACAGGTGCAGATCCGGGTGCGGCAAGCCGTGGAAGAACTGGGGTACGAGCCATCTGCCGCGGCCAAGAGCCTGCGACTGCGCCGCAGCGGCATGCTGGGGCTCGTCCTGCCGTCATTGCGCAACCCGTTCTTCCCGGACCTCATCGCTTCTGTCACCACGGTTGCCGCTGACAGGGGATATGGCGTCCTGATAGCAGTGTCGGAGAACCCTACGGATGAAGTCCTGAGAATGGTCCGTTCCTCAACTGTCGATGGCATCGTCGTAGTGGGAGCGACCTCCGGCCGCGACACCGTCGCCGGGGTCAACGAAATCAATGTTCCGATCGTCGCTTTTGACCGGGCTCCATCGCAATTGCGGACCACTGTATTTTCCGTGGACAACGAACTGGGTGCCGCGACTGTTACCCAGCACCTGATCTCCAAGGGCCATAGCAGAATCGCACATATTTCCGGTCCTCGGGGATTGGGCGTTTCGGAACAGAGAGCCAGGGGTTTCCGGCGAGCTTTGGAGAAAGCCGGATTGGAGGACTACCCGGAATTCAGGGTTTTCGGGGATTTCACGGAAGAATCGGGGTTTGCAGTTATTGATCAACTGTTTGATGTTGCTCAGCCGCCGACTGCCATTTTCGCTGCCAACGACATGATGGCCATTGGCGTGTTGTCCGCCCTGAAAGTCAAAAAAATCGCCCCTGCCGGCGTTGCTGTTGCCGGCTTTGATGGCCTAACAATTTCCAGGTACGTATCGCCGCGCTTGACCACTTACCGGCAACCAATATCGGAGCTGACCATGCTATGCATCCAGCAACTCCTGCTCGCTGTTGAAGCCCAAGATCCAGGGATGCTTTGCGGTCCCCACGATGAACAGGTCACCCAACTTTTGCCAGGGCAACTCGTCGTAGGCGAGTCAAGTGATGGCGTATTTTTTGATAAGGATATTTTGTGAATTCGGTATTGGTTTTTGGATCGATCAACCACGACACCATTGTGTCGACACCCAGGCGGCCTCAGGCCGGTGAAACGCTGCTGGGCCATTCCGTGACGACCCAGCCAGGAGGCAAGGGGGCAAATCAAGCCGTGGCTGCTGCTCGTTTGGGTGCGCGCGTCAAAATGTTCGGTTCTGTAGGCGCGGATGCCGCCGGTTCCATGATGGTGGATAGCCTGGCCAATGAGGGTGTGGACGTTGTGGGCGTTCTGCGCGCACAGGTGGAGACAGGTGCCGCAATTTTGACGGTTTCTGACGATGGGGAGAACTCGATCATCGTTATTCCAGGTGCCAACAAGCACGTAGGAGAATGGCAAGTTCAAGAACTCGAAACCACCGTCAAACCTGGCGACGTAGTTGTTTTCCAGTTGGAAATTCCACTTGCAATTATTGCCCCGGCACTCAAGGTCGCACAGGATGGGAACGCCCGAACAATACTCAACGCCGCCCCAGCACACGAGATCACCAGCCTTCTTCCGCAGGTGGATATTTTAGTGGTCAATGAAACCGAAGCTGAATTGTTGGGTGGTTACCCCGTTGCATCGGTTGCTGAGGCACAGCGTGCAGCCGCCAACTTCGCGAATGCGTACGAGGTCGTCGCCATCGTCACGTTGGGTTCGCTGGGCTCGGTCGTGGCCGAAGGGGAAAACCTTCTTCATATTCCCGCTGTCAGCGTTGACGCTGTTGACACCACAGGAGCCGGTGATACTTTCGTTGGCGCACTGGCGGCGTTTCTGGCTGACGGAATGAGCATTGCAGAAGCCGCGCATATGGCGTCCCGCGCCGGTGCGATTGCTTGTGTTGCACTCGGAGCACAAGCCTCCATGCCCACGCGGGCTGCTCTGCTCTAAGGACCACCGGGCAGAATACGCCGGAGTTCCACCCACCGAATATCTGCCATTCCCAACAAACCAATTGACAAGGATCGCAACACCATGAAGCACATCATTCTTGATACGGACCCTGGCGTCGATGACGCCGTCGCAATTCTCCTCGCTTGCGCCTCGGAGTCGATTGAGCTCCACGGCGTGACCACGGTCGGCGGCAACGTTGGCATCGACGCGGTAACGGCCAACGCGCTGGCGGTACTTGAACTTGCAGGGCGCCCGGACATCCCCGTATATCGTGGAGCGGACCGTTCGCTGTCTCGCGAGACGCAGCGCAAGTCGCTCGCTCACGGAGACGACGGTCTGGGCGGGTGCCGCCCTGCCTTATCGGAGGATGCAAAGCCTTCCGAGATTGATGCGGTGACGTTTTTGACAACCCATGTGCGGGAAAATCCGGGTACGATCACCATCGTTGCAATTGGCCCGTTGACAAACATCGCAGCGGCAATACAGGCGGACCCGTCATTTGCCGGCAACGTCAAGGAAGTTGTACTGATGGGCGGCGCTGAAGGAACAGGCAACGTAACACCCTCGGCCGAATTCAACTTTTGGCATGATCCGGAAGCAGCCGAGATTGTCTTCACTGCAGGATTCGCCTCACTAACCATGGTGGGACTGGACGCGACGCATCAGGTCTTCATGACTCCCGGCACCCGAGAACTGGTGCGGCAAATCGGTACTCCTGCTGCTCAATTCATTCACAAGATCACCAGACTTTATACGGACTTCTACTGGAAGCGCTATCGCGAAGTGGGCGCTGAGCTCTGCGATGTCCTAGCCATCGCGTATCTCATCGAACCGGATCTCATCCAGATGGTTCCCGCAGAGGTCGAAATTGCTACGACTGGCATCTGCGAAGGACGATCAGTGGTCGCACGGACCGGCCGCTATGTGGAACGGACCGCTAATGCTGAGGTCGCCACGAAGGTCCAGACTCGGCGGTTCTTTGAGCTGCTGCTCACCACGCTTTTCCCTGCAGACCACGCGGACATTTCCCGAATAGTGGATCACGAATACCGCTAGCCGGATCGCCGGCCCAGGTGACCCCTGATCCTGTTCTGCCTGCCCGGGCCGGTCCGGTCCGGGCAGTGGGTCAACCATCAAGGCCGTATTCCGCTGACCGCAAACAGCCCGTCTGTTTGGTACCTGCGGGGACTTATCATGAGCGGATCTGTCGAATACCCTGGATTCCATGTTACTGCTTCCCCGCCGCGGAAGCGGGGCATTTTTTTGTAGCAGCAGAGAAACCCTCGGGATCCCGGTCGCCTGCCGAGAACCCAAGGGTTTCTCTTGGGAAAGTATTAGCCTTCCTGTATGGGCGGATCTAGGGCGTGTCTCCTAATGCCTGGTTCCGGGCTTTTACATAATTTTCGGGTGTCTTCTCGTTATTCTGTTTTGTCTGATGCCCAGTGGGAGTTCATTGCCCCGTTGATGCCGAGTTCGTCGGGGAAGGCTGGGCGGCCGTTCAATGACCACCGGCTCACGACGGAGGGCATCATTTACCGGTACCGCGCCGGGATTCCTTGGAGGGATCTGACACCGCATTTTGGTGCGTGGCAGTCGGTGTGGAAACGCCACCGCCGCTACAGCCTGGACGGAACGTGGGACCAGGTCCTGGCCGCCTTGCTGACCCGTGCCGATGCCGCGGGGCTGATCAGCTGGGAAGTGTCCATCGATTCCACGGTCAACCGTGCCCACCAGCACGGCACGAACCTGCCCCGCCACACAGGGGGACCTGTCGAATTACAAAAACCTGCTGGATGAACCCGCCGACCATGCCATCGGCAAGTCCCGCGGCGGACTGACCACCAAGATCCACGCCCTGGTCGACGGCAACAAACGCCCGCTGGTGTTGCTGCTTGGCCCCGGCCAGGGCGGGGACGCGCCCATGTTTGAAAACCTCATGGAAGCGTTGAGAGTCGAGCGGGAAGGTCCCGGGCGGGCGCGAACCCGCCCGGACCGTGCCATGGCCGACAAGGCCTACTCCTCCAAAGGGATCCGGTCCTACCTGCGCGCCCACGGCATCCAGTGCGTGATCCCGGAGAAGGAAGACCAGAAAGCCAACCGCAAGCGCAAGGGATCCGTCGGCGGGCGGCCCGTCGCCTACGACAAGGAAGCGTACAAACGCCGCAACGTCGTCGAGCGCAGCTTCAACACCCTGAAGCAATGGCGCGGACTGGCCACACGCTACGACAAACTCGCCCAAACCTACCGATCGGCCGCCGTCCTGCAAGCCGTCGTCATCTGGACCGCAGCATTAGGAGACACGCCCTAGAGTGCGTAGGCATCCGCCGCTGTCGGGACTGGGCCCGCGGTGTCGCCCTGCCCCGTGGTTTCAATACCATTGTCTGGCGTGGTGCTGCCCAGATGCTCCAGGTATCCGCGCTGGATCATGATCTGCTCGGCAATGTATTTCGCATCGTGCCAGACACCCCAAATGAAACTGGAGCCGCGGTGCGACTGCCAGGGCAGTCCTAGGAAATAGACTCCGCTTTCTGCCGAAACGCCGCGTTGGTGATTGGGTCGGCCATTTTCGCTGACGGCATTCGTCGGCAGCCAGCTGTAGTCGACGGCGAACCCCGTTGCCCAGATAATGGACGTGATCCCCGTGGCTGCAAGGTCGATTTCCAGCGTCGGGTTACTGACGCAATCGGGATCGGCGCCTAGGACGTGGGCTTCTGGCTCCTCGGGGAAGTCCAGGCTGTTGCGTTGAATGTAGGCGTCGGCCTCATCCAGCACGGACAGGTAATTTGCGTCACCGTTGGCAATGTTCCGAGCCAGATCCTGCGAGAATCTCAAGGACCCGTCCTTGTAGGACTCCGTACGGCCCACGAGCTTGATGCCGCTGGCGGCTAGGGCTCGGAAGTCCACTGTATGCCCACCGTTGGCGCCACTGACGGCGATCGTGACGTGTTCGGCGCCCTTGGGGGGAGCCACGGCCGACCACTTGTTCAGGACGCCAAGCCACCAGACAAAGTCCTGTCCGCGATACTGGCGCGGCGGCCGGTCATGCGGACCAACAGAGAGGATGACGTCACGGCCTGAGCGTCGCAGTTCCTCGGCGATCTGGACGCCGGAAGAACCGGCGCCCACAACCATGACGACACCATCGGGCAGCTGTTGCGGGTTGCGGTACGAGCTGGAGTGCATTTGCTGTACGTTGCTGTCCTCCGGCACCAGGGCGGGGATGATGGGTTTTTGGAATGGCCCGGTCGCCGCCACCACGCTGCGCGCCGTGATGGTGCCGTCAGAAGTCTCCACGATGAAACCGGAAGATTCCTTATTCCTGATGACCTTCTTAACCTCCACCCCGCAGCGTATGGGTGCATCGAATTTTTCGGCATAGGCCTCAAAATAGGCGGCCACACGATCCTTGGAGGCGAACGCGTTTTGGTTCATGCCGTCGAATTCCAGGCCCGGGAAGCGGTCATGCCATGCCGGTCCGTTGGCCACGAGCGAGTCCCACCTCCCGGTGCGCCACTTCTCGGCAATGCGATCCCGTTCCAGGACAAGGTGCGGCACGCCGCGCGCTGTCAGGTGTTCGCTCATGGCGACTCCGGCCTGTCCTGCGCCAACAATTAGGACTTCAGTCTCGTGGCTAGGCATGGCAGCCTCCATTTTCATAGTTTGATTAGTTGGTTTTGTTTTGACTTGCTGACCAGGGGCCCACATATTCCAGCGCTGTTAGTGCCAGTGCTGCGGCGCCGTCGTGGATGGCACGATTGGCCGCCTCCCCAATGCAGTGGGCAGCGAATTCGGGCTGGTGATTTGCCGCGGGGAAGCAGCCCAACCCAATGTAGGGGTGGATTGCCGGGACAATTTGGGACACATTGCCCATATCGGTCGACGCCCGGTTCATTGTTGCCTGTTCGGGCGGTGCGTCGAAGCTGCGGCCTAGGGACTGGGCCTGTCGGGTGTAGATTTCCAGGGCCCGCGTTTCGGTGCGGAATTCTGAATAAGGCTCGGATTCCGGTGTGATTTCCAGTTCGCAACCGGTGGCCAGGGCGCCGGCCTCAAAGCATCTATTGACGCGCTCGTTCAGAGGTCCGAGTTCGGACAGGGATTCCGCCCTGACGTACCAGCGGCCCTGTGTGATCTCGGGGATGGCATTAGGTGCCTCACCGCCACGGGTCTGAATTCCATGGACGCGGGTTTCCCGCGGAAGCTGCTGGCGCAGCAAGCCGATAGCCAACTGTGCGATGAGGAAGGCATCGTTGGCGTTGACCCCCTGATCTGCGTAGGCTGCGGCATGGGCCGACTTCCCGCGGTACTCCACATGTTGGTGAGCGACGGCGAAAGGGTCCGCCACGGCAGAGTCGACGGGGCTGGGGTGGACCATCATTGCTAAGTCGAGGCCAACAAATGCGCCTTTCTTCAGCAGCTCTATCTTGCCGCCGCCGCCTTCCTCCGCGGGTGTTCCGTAGAGTTCAATGCTCAGGTCGAATTCTGCGGCGAACTCTGCCAGTGCGCAGGCGGCCCCGACGGATGCCGCGGAAATAATGTTGTGCCCGCAAGCATGCCCCAGTCCGGGGAGGGCATCGTATTCGGCCATGAGGCCGATCCGCCGGCTGCCGGTGCCCAGGACTGCCCTGATGGCCGTGGGGAATCCAAGATAGGCGCGTTCGACGCTGAATCCGCGCCCCTCCAGGAACTCAGCCGTCCAAGCAGCGGCCTGGTGTTCCTGCCAGCCGAGCTCCGGATTGGCATGGATGGTCTCGGAAAAGGCGACGAGGGCTGGGTGCTCTTCCCTGACGGTTGAAAGCACGCGTTCTCGCGCACAGTCTGACAGCGGCTCAGCGGTGCCCACGCCGGCCGGGTTGCTACCGATCATCGCCCGGCACCCCGTATCCCTCCGACAGCTGCGGGTCCAGCCCGCGGGTCACATAGGCATCGCGCTGCGGAAGCCAAATATCTAGGATCCTTCCGAGCTCGGCGACGGGGTCATCGTGCCAGTCGACGCGAAGGTCGGTATCTCGCCAGCCATGGCCTGAGACCACGGCGAGCCCCGCCGAATGCACCGGGCCAGCTTCACCTCCTGCAGCCACGGCGCCGTTCAGGCCTGCCAACAGCTTGACTTCCAGATCGCCGCCGGATGATTCGAACGCGTCGCAGGCAGCCTGCAGCACGCCGTCGTCCGAGAGCATGTTGCCGGCACTGACGCAGGACGGGCCACGGCCCTCGCCGAACGTACCAAGCGTCCTGCCGCCGTGGTGGACAGCGGAATCACCACGAGAATCGAGCACCACCAGTTGGCGGAAGTCGATGTCCGGCGTTTCCGCGACCACAGAGTCCAAGGCCTGGCGGGCGGTGTCGCCGGCTTCGAGCCGGTCAAGAAGCTTCGTGCCCAGTCGTGGATCGGTGATATTTTGGGAACTGACGGCGCCTACTCCGTCGCGCAGGTGTACGCACCGTGCTGCGACAGCGGGGGAGGATGACGAGACGGCCATGCCGAATCGACCGGAGCCATCGGTGCCGACAATGCAGAATGTCATGCCTGCTCCTGCGAAAGTACGGCAGTGGCATCGATTTCAACGAGCCATTCGGGACGGGCCAGTGCACTGACCACCAAGCCGGTAGAGACGGGGAAGACGCCCTTTAACCAGCGACCTATGGTGCGGTAAACGGTTTCGCGGTAGCGCGGGTCGATCAGGTAGATCGTGACCTTCACGATGTCCTCGAGGGTGCCACCGGCTTCCTCAAGCAGCATCTTGATGTTGGCCATGGCCTTTTCCGTCTGCGCCTCGACATCACCGATGCCTACCGATTCACGCGTGTCCAGATCCTGACCGATCTGCCCGCGCAGATACACCACACCCCCGGCCACTACGGCCTGGCAGAGATCATTGTCCAAGTTCTGCTCCGGGTACGTTTCCTTGGTGTTGAACGTGCGAATGCGGGTGTGTTTCATGTGCGTCCTCAGGTGGGTGCTTATTCTGCAGCCGGAGCGTGTAGTTGCCGGATGCATCCATTGGTCCTTCCAGAATGCAACGATTAATTGCATCTGTCTAACAGTTTTTTACGAAGTAACACATCTGAATATCAGATGAAATGCTGTAGGCTCGGGGAATGGATGTGACATTAACCCAATTGCGGTATTTCAGCGAGGCGGCAGCAAGACTGTCCATGACCGTCGCGGCAGAGCGGCTCAACATTGCTCAGTCGGCAGTTTCCACTGCCGTCGCCCAGCTCGAACGCCAGATCGGCTCGCAGTTCTTCATCAGGCAGCGTTCCAAGGGCCTCGTCCTGACGCCGGCCGGGGAACTGTTCCTGCGGGACACACATGCGGTTCTGGCCCATCTCGAGGAAGCCCTGGAGCATGCTCGGGGCGAGCAGGCCACCATTTCCGGAAGCGTTCGCATGGCCTGTTTTCAAACCTTGGCACCGTTCCTGCTGCCGGGCCTGCTGAGTCGCTTGCGGGCCGACCATCCCGACTTGGAGCTGGAAGTGGTGGAGGCAGATGCCAAAGGCTGCTCTTCGGCTTTGCTCAGTGGACGGGTGGACTTGGCTCTCTGCTACGACATGGGACTTCCTCCAGAAGTGGCAAGCACGGCCGTACACGTTGCGAGACCTTATCTGGCGCTGCCACCCGGTCACCGCTTTGCGGATCGTAAAGAGCTTGCCTTGGCTGAGATGGGTGACGAACCGTTTGTGTTGCTTAATCTGCCGCACACCAAGGAGCTAATGATCGGAATTCTGGAAGGAGCCGGGCTTAAGCCCGACGTACGTTTCGAATCCGGGAGTTATGAAACGGTGCGCACCTTCGTGGCCAACGGCCATGGATATTCCATCCTGCACCAGCGTCCACAGCATGATTTCACCTACGACGGCGGCCGGGTAGTGCCCGTCGAGATCAAAGGTCCCGTGCCTGAACTGGCAACGGTCATTGCACGTTTGCGTACCCAGCGTTCCACGGCCAGAATGCGGGCAGTGGCGCAGGCGGTACGCCAGCAAATCGCCAGTCTCCAAACGCGGGCATAAGTACCTCTGTGCGTTTCATTTCCGAGAATGATTTCCCGGCGGACGTCGAATAATTTCTATTCCACCGATGTTGTCAGAGCGGCTGGCGCTGCCCGCGCTAACATGGGCAGACTCCATTTGGACAGGCTTTGTCGGGGAGTCTGCTGTGTCCGCAGGAGGGAGCGTTCCGCAAGTGCTGCGGTTACGATTTTCAAAACCTCGAATGGATACACGGCGACTTGGCCGAGGTGCTCTCCGGCAAGTCATAGCGATTCGACGTACAACCGACCAGCAGGGCGTGTTTGACTGGGCCCACGCGATCAAACGGACTTGCTCTTTCCCCGTGGTACCGTCCCAGCCTGACTGTGATGCCCGTAGGCGAGTCATACGGCATCTGACCAAGCATGCCCAAGACACTGGCTGGAGGCATGCACTGCTGAAACCGTCGATTAGCTTTTATAGGATCCTTGCCCAGAAGTCAACGATGCGGCATCGAATATTTTGGGTTGGTTATTATGCATTGGTCTGAAACAGTGGATGAATGTAACCGACTCATTAGAAACTCATTAAATTGGTTGACAAGTGCCGCCTTTTCAGTACCATCCGTTGTTATGCTTCCTTCGCATTGACAAAGGTCAGGAACGGCTTCTGACAACTCGAAGTGGTCGATCGAGACGACAGCGGGGCTCGTAACCGTTGACAACCGATGAACGGCTTGTAGTACCCAACATGCTCTGACCTGCGGCGATGGCCTTCGTTGGCATTTACATTCAGTTGTATTTCCTGCCGTCCAGGACCGGCTGTTTCGGTCCGAATTCGGGAGCCCGCTGGAGACTGAACTCGGCTTGGCGTTGAACTCGTGCTGCTATGCCAGCGCTGGACCGAATCAGCTAGTCGCATCTCACCACCATTCGCTTCGTCGGCCCGGCGGTGGCGAGGCCGAGGGCGTCGGCGAGGGCATCGGTGAGACGGTCGCCGTCGAACATGGCGGAGAGCATTGGCCTGGTGAACGGCCGGGCGGGTGCGGGGAGTCAGGATTTGAGGACTTGGCCTGTGCTGGACATCAGCTGCGCGCCAGCGGGGGAGTGGGCGATGTTGTCACGCTCGTAGCGGTCGAGGAACTGCTCTGCGCCTTGGATTGTCAAGGGGATACCATCGCGATGTCCATGCGGGCGCCGAGCTCTTGGTGGAACAGTCTTGCCGCAGTTTCCTCCGCCGGTGTTGGTGCCCTTCAGGCGTGTGCGCGGGCCCAGCGGACTGGGACGACGAGGAGGGTGAGCAGGACGTAGAGGAAATCGTCGTGGCCGCCCGGGACTTAGCGGCGGGCATGGTTGAGCCGTCACATTATGTGGCGGCCGCGGTCACTGTTCGGGCCGTGGCGATCAGCTCGTAGGTGTCGATGGTGGCTTAGTGGACGCACCTCATGGGGCGGGTGGCGATTTCTCCGTGGGTCGCCGTACGCGAGGGGAATTGAGCATCCTGTTCCATGGTTGCCCATTGACAAGATACGTTTCATAACGTTACGTTACCATTGAGCCTAATTTCTTAGCTCAAAAGTTCCCCTCCCCGCCAACACGAGAGGTTTCATCATGACGAAGATCGCAATTATTCTGTTCCGCAACGACCAGACTTTGGAGGAGCAGCACCGTTGGTGGCTGGAGGACCACGCGCCAATGGCGAAGAAGATGCCGGGGCTGCTCAGCTACACGATCAATCTTGCGGGCACGGACGAAGACAACAATGAGCCCGCCATTGCCGGCACGGACTACCTCGAGTTCGCCGATTGGGATGCTGCCATGACGGCCTACAACTCAGAAGAGTGGAAAGCGGCTCGCGCCCATACCCAAGCCAGCGGCGCCAAGACCATCCGAACCTGGCTGTCGGACACCAAGCAAATCGAAATCTAGTCCGGTTTTGTGGGGACGCGGCAACCGCCGCGTCCCCACGCATTTAAGTTTCAAAGGTGTAGTTAAAGTCTTGGTTGGCATCTGTGACCACGTCTGCCCGAATTTCAAAGCCGCTCGGATGGAAGTGTGTAATGGTGCATTCCAGGGGTTCCCCGGCGGAGGTGTAGGTGACGCGCTCCAACCGTGGGACAAAGGGAATGTCCGACAAATCCAACAAGTCCGCCAAATCAGCCGGCGGCGGCTGCAGAGTGACCACGAGCTTTGCGTGGTCCAATCGCTTTGTGCTCCGCTCCTGGATGACATGGTAGACCGGATGCTGCTCCAGGTCCGCTCGACTGACAAGCCGGCCGATCTCGGCAGGCATGAAGATGTCTGCAATGGCGAATGGTTTTCCCTCGCTGGCGTATGCCCGGCGGACAACCAGGAACGACGTATCGGCGGAGGCAATTTGAGCCGGAATGCCATCGGTTCCCTCAACCCACCCATACGCCAGCATGGATACCACAGGGTTCAGACCGGCCGCTGTAAATGACTCGACAAACGGAGCCAAACGATTCAATGACTGAATGGGACGGGTGGACGTAACAAACGTTCCCTTTCCCTGGCGGCGAACCAGGAACCCCTTCTCGGTCAATGTGTCGATGGCCTTGCGGACTGTAGTCCGGCTGACGCCGAAATCCTCGATCAGCTCTTCCTCGGTGTGGAACCGGGATCCGGGTTGGAGTTTGCTTACCTCGTCCACGAGCACGTCCGCCATCTGTTGATAGACGGCGACTGGACTGTTCCGCTGCAGGACGGCTAGACGGTTCTCAGCTGGATGGGCCATTGGAATCCCCCTTGAAGATGCGCGGACTGTTAACGTCACCTAATGCGTGATGACGATTAGAGATGTTTTGATGATACCCCGTCGACTGGAACTTGTGCGGGATATCTGGCATCAACGGTGGGTGCGCATCGAGTTCCATCGACATGGAGTCTGCCGGCCAGAAATTCATCTCCAAAGGTATTGCGATCCAAGTCACATCTGACTATGGTTGTTCCAATACGTATCCATACGTTACCAGTCTCATTGATCGACTTTGGAGTCACACTGATGCATACTACGTTGACCGACGAACCCCGTCGGCAAAAGGAGCAGGGAATGAGCCAAGATACCGCCGTTGAAGGAAAAATCGTCTTCTCTCAAGTCGACAAGATCTTTCCCTCACCCTCCAAGGGCGGGGAAAAAGTCTCAGCTCTGGTCGGTTTGGACTTGTCGGTCCAACTGTCTGAAATTGTCTCAATAGTTGGGCCGACCGGGTGCGGAAAGTCCACAGCCTTGAACATGGTTGCAGGTTTTGATTCGCCATCAAATGGCCGTCTGCTCTTGGACGGCCGGTCAATCCACAAGCCTGGTCCGGACCGTGCCGTCGTTTTCCAGCATGCGGCACTCTTCCCCTGGATGAACGTTTTTGAGAACGTGGTTTTTGGTGTCAAATCACGAGGAATGCCGAAGGCGGAGTACACAGAGAGCGCCGCGAAATTTGTCAAGGCAGTCGGTTTGTCCGGTTTCGAAAAGCACTATCCCTACCAGATCTCCGGCGGCATGCAACAACGCGTGCAAATTGCCCGGGCACTTATTTCCAATCCTGAAGTCCTGCTGATGGACGAGCCGTTCGGTGCCCTGGACTACCAAACCAGAATTCTCATGCAGCAACTGCTGTTGGAACTTTGGGAGGAATTCCGTCCCACAATCCTCTTCATCACCCACGACGTCACGGAAGCAATTTACGTGTCAGACCGGGTCATTGTGATGGGTGCCCGTCCGGGGCGCGTCAAGCTGGAGGTCACCGTAGAGGAACCCAAGCCTCGTCCCCTGGAGTTCCTGACGTCTGAGACATTTACAAATTTGGAACACCAAATTCTTGAAACCGTCCAGCACGAAATCACCGCGGCACGTGCAGCCCACTAGCAGGAGCATCCACATGTTCAAGAAGACTTTTGCATTGCTGACCGCGATCACCCTGATTGGTGGGCTGGCTGCATGCGGAAACGCCGGCGCCAACAAATCAAGCGACAACAATGACGGCATCAAGTTCAATTGGGGCATCGCACAGGGATCGTATCTGGCCCTGTACGTGGCCGACGACAGAGGCTACTTCAAGGATGAAGGGCTGGATCCGCAATTCCAAGTATTCCAGACCGGCACACCGATGCTGGCCGGCCTCCAGAGCAACAGCTTGGACATCATTACGACCGGACTCGCCTCTGTATTTGCACTTGGCCAGGGAATCCCGCTCCGATACATCGCCCTCGAAGGCGACGCGTCCGCCGCCGAAGGAATGGTTGTAGCAGATGGCTCGCCCGTGAAATCGGTCAAGGATCTTCCGAAGGCAGGAAAGATCGGCGTGCCCACTGGGACGTGCGCCCAGATTTCGGCATACTGGGCCGCCGAGGCAGCAGGCGTCAAGTATTCAGACCTCGACACGGTCAACATCACCCCGAATCTCTATGCGAACGCGTTTTCAAGCAATTCAATCGGTGCTGGCTTCTCTTGGTCCCCATATTTGATCGACCTAGCTCAGCAGGGCAACAGAATTGTTGGCTATGACGCATCCTGGGTACCAGGAGGAGGGACCTGCCCTGAGATGCATGCAGGAAACCCAGCCTTCCTGGATGCCAACCCGGAAGTTCCGCAGAAGATGCTGCTGGCCCTCGCCCGTGCGTGGGCGGACATAAATGCTGACCCCAGCGTTGCCAGCGCTGCGCTGGTGAAGCGCCTGCACGTCAGCCAGGCTGTGGCGGATGAGACGGCGAAACTCTACATCGATGCCAACCCGACGCTTGCAGACCAACTGAACCCCGATCTTCGATTCTCGTTCAATGGTGACAAGGGTCTGTTTGCGCAGTTGAACCTGGCGTCGACGACTTTTGCGACTTTGGGTGTTATCAAGGAGCCGGTTCCGGAAGCGACGCTTCGGAAGGCCCTGGATCCGCAGTACATTGAGGCTGCAGTGAAGGCAGGGAAGTAGCCATGGTTTTGACGAAATCTGTACGGCAGGCCCGGCCCACCGACCCGGATGCGCGGCGGCGGTACATTCCCAGCCCCGTCATCTCTGTCATCTCGCTGGCCGTCATCATGGTTGTCTGGTTCATTCTGACCAACACCGGCATTATCGGCCCCCGGCAATTCCCCTCGCCGCAGGCGCTCTTCTCGCGCTTTATCGAGCTGGTCAATGACGGATACGGTGGTGCCAGTCTCATGGACCACATCACCATCAGCCTGACGCGCACCCTGGTTGGATTCGTTATCGGCTCCATCCTGGGCATCATTGTTGGTCTGATCGCCGGCTCCAACCGGGTCTTCAACGCCGCGATCTCACCGATCATGTCCTTTATCCGCCCAATCCCCCCGATCGCCTTCATTCCGATGGCCGTGCTGTACTTCGGCCTGGGCGAGACGGGCAAGATCGTTCTCATCACGGTGACTTCGTTCAACTACACCGTGGTCAACGCCCAGGCCGGTGCGGCGGGGGTTCCCATTGCCTACCGGCGTGCGGCCGCCACCCTTGGTGTCAGCCGGATGCAGGAGTTCTTCCACGTCATTGTTCCGGCAGCCCTGCCCAACATCTTCGCCGGGCTCAAAGTCGCCCTCGCATTGAGCTGGGCTGTCGTTGTCGCCGCGGAACTCGTTGGCGCACAGAAGGGACTGGGCTTCATGATCAACCAGGCTGCCTTGTTCTTCGACATCCCCACCGTGTTCATTGGCATCATCCTCATCGGCCTCATCGGCCTGGCCCTCAACCTGACCCTGGGCTTCCTAGAAAAGAAACTCGTCCACTGGCTCGGACGCGGATAAACACCAACCACAGCTAATGTACGTGACCATTGCTTCACGTGCAGACTACTTTCAGGAGCATCGACATGTTCAAGAAGACTCTCGCGGCGCTGGCCGCAGTTGCACTAATTGGTGGACTTGCTGCCTGCGGAAATGCCGGCGGCAACACCTCAGCGGGGAATCCCGACGGCATAAAGTTCAACTGGGGCGTGCCCCAGGCCGCCTACCTGACGCTTTATGTGGCGGATGAAAAGGGCTACTTCAAGGATGAAGGGCTGGATCCGCAATTCCAGGTATTCCAGACCGGCGCACCTCTCCTCGCCGGACTTGAGAGCAACAGCTTGGACGTAGTTACAACGGGGCTGGCCACAATTTTCGCGCTGGGCAAGGATATTCCGCTGCGCTACATCGTCGCTGAGGGCAACGCTTCTGCTACGGAAGGGCTCGTGGTATCCGCCGACTCCCCAATAAAAAAGGTCACTGACTTGGCCAAGGCCGGAAAGATTGGCGTTCCGACTGGGACGTGTGCCCAGATTTCGGCATACTGGGCGGCCGAGGCTGCGGGGGTCAAGTATGCAGACCTTGACATCGTCAACATCACCCCGAACTTGTTCGGAAATGCCTTTGCCAGCAAGTCCATAGATGCCGGCATCTCTTGGGCCCCGTACCTTGCAGATTTGGAACAGCAAGGTCAGCGGATTGTAGGACACGACAACGAATGGGTTCCTGGCGGGGCCGCCTGCCCGGAGATGCATGCAGGAAACCCAGCCTTCCTGGATGCCAACCCGGAAGTTCCCAAGAAAATGATTGCGGCACTGGGGAAAGCATGGAATGACATCAAGGCCGACCCGTCCGTAGCCACGGAAGCGCTCATGACCAAGCTGCATGTCACGAAGCCCGTGGCTGAGGCAACGGCGAAGCGATACATCGAGACGTACCCCACCCTCGAAGATCAGCTGGACCCGAGCAACATATTTTCATTCTCCGGTGACAAGGGTCTGTTTGCGCAGTTGAACCTGGCGTCGACGACTTTTGCGACTTTGGGTGTTATCAAGGAGCCGGTTCCGGAAGCGACGCTTCGGAAGGCCCTGGATCCGCAGTACATTGAGGCTGCAGTGAAGGCAGGGAAGTAGCCATGGTTTTGACGAAATCTGTACGGCAGGCCCGGCCCACCGACCCGGATGCGCGGCGGCGGTACATTCCCAGCCCCGTCATCTCTGTCATCTCGCTGGCCGTCATCATGGTTGTCTGGTTCATTCTGACCAACACCGGCATTATCGGCCCCCGGCAATTCCCCTCGCCGCAGGCGCTCTTCTCGCGCTTTATCGAGCTGGTCAATGACGGATACGGTGGTGCCAGTCTCATGGACCACATCACCATCAGCCTGACGCGCACCCTGGTTGGATTCGTTATCGGCTCCATCCTGGGCATCATTGTTGGTCTGATCGCCGGCTCCAACCGGGTCTTCAACGCCGCGATCTCACCGATCATGTCCTTTATCCGCCCAATCCCCCCGATCGCCTTCATTCCGATGGCCGTGCTGTACTTCGGCCTGGGCGAGACGGGCAAGATCGTTCTCATCACGGTGACTTCGTTCAACTACACCGTGGTCAACGCCCAGGCCGGTGCGGCGGGGGTTCCCATTGCCTACCGGCGTGCGGCCGCCACCCTTGGTGTCAGCCGGATGCAGGAGTTCTTCCACGTCATTGTTCCGGCAGCCCTGCCCAACATCTTCGCCGGGCTCAAAGTCGCCCTCGCATTGAGCTGGGCTGTCGTTGTCGCCGCGGAACTCGTTGGCGCACAGAAGGGACTGGGCTTCATGATCAACCAGGCTGCCTTGTTCTTCGACATCCCCACCGTGTTCATTGGCATCATCCTCATCGGCCTCATCGGCCTGGCCCTCAACCTGACCCTGGGCTTCCTAGAAAAGAAACTCGTCCACTGGCTCGGACGCGGATAAGGAACAGCCCGGACGTTTGATTCGAAAATCCCCTTGAGCCTCGGTTGTGTGTCGGCATGTTCGCCCGGCACGCAACCGAGGCTTTTCTCGTGTAATCGGCCAGGGCTGGAAAGAGTGGACTATGGAAACGGCTTGGCTGCTCGGTGTGGCAGTATTTTCTGGCGCCATCATGCAACGCCTGACAGGCATGGGGTTCTCCTTGGTGGCAGCCCCCTTTCTGGTCTTGATCATGGGGCCCGTCGCCGGCGTGACCATGGTCAATTTTTGCAGTGCTGCGGCGTCGGCCTGCGTTCTCGCAGTTGTCATCAAGCACGTGGACTGGAAAAGGTATCTGGTACTGGCACCGTCAGCCCTGCTGGGCATATTGCCAGGAGTTGCCATAGTCGCCATTGTGCCGAGTGCATGGCTGCAAATCGGTATCGGCACAGTAGTTGTGGCAAGTCTGACCTTGTCACTTTGCCTAAGATCAACGAAACCTGAAGCGGGACTCGGGGCACTGATAACTGCTGGCGCCACCAGCGGCATCATGAGCGCGACAGCCGGCATTGGGGGCCCTGCGATCAGCGTCTATGCAGTGGCAGCGCGATGGGAGCAACGGAGCTTTGCTGCGACCATGCAGCCATATTTTCTCACCACCGGGGCAGCCGCGATTGCGGCGAAGATGCTTCTTGATCCTGCAGCAATGCCGGGGCTGCCACTCTGGACCTGGGGCGTGGCTGCCGCTGCCATTGTATCTGGTCTGGTGGCCGGGGAACTGCTCGCGAAGCGCATGCCCCTGGCATGGGCACGGCGGCTGGTGATCTTCCTCGCCTATGCAGGTGCCCTTGCCGCCACCCTGCGGGGGATGGCGGAACTTTAGTGGAGCATGTTGGGTGCTGAATCAGGCATTGCAAAGGCCGGCCTCCATTGGGAAGCCGGCCTTGTCGATGGTGGGTTACTCGATTCTGGCCAGGCCATCGGTGGCTGTCCATCCGCCGTCGACCATCACATTCGAGGCCGTAACGAATGCACCGGCATCAGAGGCGAGCAGCAGCATGGGCCCGACAAAGTCCCGAGGCTCGGCCCAGCGGCGGAGCATGGAACGGTTGGCGACAATGTCCACCCATTCCTGCTTTGAGCGAACATCGGCAGTCAGCGGTGTCGCCACGGGGCTTGGCGCAATGAGGTTGACCCGCACACCTTGCGGACCGAGCTCCACCGCAAGAGTTCGCATGAGCTGCACCAATGCAGCTTTGGTTGCTGCATACATGCCGGAACCCGGTTCTACCACGGAGGCACGAACACTCGAGAATGTGATGATCGAGCCCTTGCCGCGTTCGGCCATCTTGGCACCAAAAGCTCGGGCCAGCAAGAGTGTGTACTTGATGTTCATGTCCATCTGGAAGTCGATGTCAGCTTCGCTGTGATCCAACAGGGTCTTGCGTACAAGAACAGCGGGTGTGATGACCAGGACTTCCACATCCGGATGTGCCGCCACGAGCCTGTCAATGTCATCAGAAGACGTCATGTCCAAGGCCACGCCGGTGCTTGCCAAGCCGTCGGCGGCCAGCGCGGCGACGGCAGCGTCCGTCAGCTCGGCAGTGCGGTCTGAGCAGATCAGTTCGGCGCCGAACGCGGCCAGGCCCTTGGATAGTTCCAGTCCGAGCCCGCCGCCAGCGCCCACAATGAGCGCCTTGCGACCGGTGAGGTCGAACAGCGATCCGAGGCTGCTCTTGATTTCTGTTGCAGTGGTTGTCATTGGTTCTATCCCTTTTCCATGTTGTACTGCATGCGCACCGACTGGCCCGGGCGGGTTAGCCGGAAATTGCTGATCTTCTGGTTCCTGTTGACGGAGTCGATCAAGTAGCTGAAGGCGTCCGTGGGTACGTGCTTGTAGCCGCCCCAGTCCTTGAGGTTCCAGCCCCTGAGAAGCGGCGGGGAATAGAACAAGGCGAGAGTGAGAGCCTCCTCTGTTTCAAAGGGCCCATTTTCGGCTTTGAAGCGCTCCACCATGGGTTCCAGCACTTCGCCGGGCCGCTGGGTGATGGGCGCTTCCCCTTTGGCGACCTTGTCCAGGACGTCTTGGTCCACGGGGCCCGGAGGTGTGCCGTAGTAGCCCAACAGGTAGCCCCGGATCTCGTCAGGAACCACCGAGTACCGATCCCCAGTGACCACGTTGAGCACGGCAGTGATGCCCACATATTGGGCCATGGGACTGACCAGCAACGGGTAGCCCAGGTCCTTGCGCACCTGAATGACTTCCTCCAGAACTTCCGGCAGCCTGTGGACCATTCCCTGGTCCGTGAGCTGCTGGCGCAGGTTGCTGAGCATGCCGCCCGGCACCTGGTGCTTGAGCATTTCCGGATCGTGCTTGAGCGCGTGGCTGGTGGGCAGCCCCCGCTTGCGGGCCAGGAGCATGAAATATGACTCCATGTCGCGGATGGCTTGGCGATCCACGTCCACTTCGAAGCCGCGATCCGCCAAGTTGTCCAGCAGGAAATCGTGGGAGGGATGCGAGGTGCCCCACGCCAGCGGGGGTACCACGCCATGGAACACGTCGGGGGCGTCCTCGCCCATGTCCATCGCGGCCTGATGCACTTCCGGTCCGGTGCCCGTGGATGTATGGCAATGCAACTGCAGCTTTTGCCCTTGGAGCACTCCACGCATCCGCTTGAGCAGCATGCGGGCCCTGTCCGGGGTCAGCATGCCGCTGGGGTCCTTCAGCGACACATGATCCACGCCCATGTTGACGAGTTCACGGGTCTTCTCGATGAAGTGTTCGTCCGTGTGGTACGGGCTTTCGGTGTAGGTGACGCTGCCAATGATGTTCAACCCCAGTTCCTTGGACACCTTTGCCGAGTACTCCAAGTTCCTCATGTCGTTGAGCGGGTCAAACAACATGATGGAGCTGATCCCGTTCTCTGCGAAGGTCCGTATGGTCTGCTCCGCCACGTCATCGGGGTACTGTGTCCACCGGAACACGCTTTGTCCGCGCGAGTTGAAGTTCAGCAACGTGTTTGGCATGAGCTTCTTCAACAGGCGGATGCGCTCAAACGGGTCCTCCTGCAGGTACATGATGGAGGTGTCCATCATGGCGCCTCCGGCCACGTCGACAATTTCAAAACCAGCCCGGTCCATGGTGGTGGCGATCGGGATGATCTCCTCCGTGGACAGCCTGGTGGCCCACAGGCACTGAACACCGTCACGGATGGTGACGTCCTCGATGCTGACTTTCTTTCCCATCGTCTGCTCCGTCTCTACTTAGGCCGTCTGCAGCGCGGCGCCGGCCGGCTGCTCCAACAGGTCACTTTGGTTTTCTTCCAGCCACTTCGTGTGGACCTGGTTGGCCGCATAATCCGGATGGCTGAGAATCTTTTCCAGGAAGCCGATGTTTGTATGGATTCCGCCAATGCTGGTCTCGGCGAGTGCCCTCAGCGCCCTCCTGATCGCCCTGTCACGGTCGACGTCGTGAATCACCAACTTTGCGATCATCGAGTCGTAGTACGGGGAGACTTTCCAGCCGGGCACGCAATGCGTGTCCACGCGGATGCCGGGACCTCCAGGCAGCACCAGTTCGGTGATAACCCCGGGGGAGGGTGCGAACCCGTTGGACGGATCCTCCGCACAGATGCGCAACTCGATCGAGTGCCCTCGCAGCAGCACCTCGTCCTGGGTGAAGGTAAGCCGGTGCTCCGGGTCTGCAACCCACAGCTGCTCACGGACCAGATCGAAGCCTGAAATCATTTCCGACACAGGATGCTCCACCTGGATGCGGGTGTTCATCTCGATGAAGTGGTGTTTGCCGGTGAGCATGTCCACCACGAACTCCACCGTGCCGGCACCAACGTAGCCGATCTCAGAGACCAACTTCACGGCGTCGGCCTCGATCCGCTGCCGCGACTCAAGCGGGATGCTGACCGCGGGGCCCTCCTCAATCACCTTTTGGTAGCGGCGCTGGACGCTGCAGTCGCGCGTGCCCACATGCACCACTGTCCCGCCGTGGTCGCCAAGGACTTGGACCTCCACATGCCGGATCTTCGTCAGGAACCGCTCGCCAAAGATGACCTCGGAACCGAAGGCAGCCAGTGACTCGCGTTGGGCGTCCTCGAAGTTGCTGCGCACATCCTCCTCGGACTGCAGGATGCGCATGCCGCGCCCGCCGCCACCGGCCGCGGCCTTAATCAGGATCGGGTAGCCGCCGGTGCGACCCAGTTCCACCAGGTCCTCGTACGTGGCGGGCTTGTCGCCGGTGCCCGGTACCACGGGGATCCCGGCTGCCGTTGCGATCTTGCGGCCAAAAACCTTGTCGCCAAGCTGCTCGATAACGGTAGCGGTGGGGCCGATGAAGATCAGCCCGTTGTCGGCGCACATTTGTGAAAACCCGGCGTTTTCGGCCAGAAACCCGTAGCCGGGGTGGACGGCGTCGCATCCGGTTGCCAGCGCAACCTGGACGATCGTCTCGGGACGCAAATAGCTCTCGGACGGCTTGGATGGGCCAATCTTCACGGACCTGTCGGCCAGCTTCACGTGCCGGGAACCGGCATCGGCCTCCGAGTACACAGCCACACTCTCCACGCCCGCTTCCTGGCAGGCTCGGATGATGCGGACGGCAATTTCGCCACGGTTGGCGACCAGGACACGGCGCATCAGGACTCCCCGTCCGTGGCCTCAATGTAAAACAGCGGCGAGCCGTGCTCCACCAAGGCCTCATTCTCCACGACGGTCCGGCGCACCACGCCATCCACGGGGGAACCAATGCGGTTCATCAGTTTCATGACCTCAATGATGGCCAAGTCCTGACCCTTCGTCACGGTGTCGCCCACCTGGACAAACGCCTCTGCCGTGGGACTCGGTTTGGCGTAGAACACGCCGGTCATGGGTGCGGCAACAACCGTCAGCCCGGTCACCTCTGATTCATCAATGCTCGACGCCGGGGCCTGGGGGTGAGCCGAAACAGCGGGCTGTGCCGACGCCGGCTCTGCAGCTGCGGGGGCCGGAGGTGCAGCGGCTGCCGCTGGCGGAGCAACTTCGCTCACCGCTGTTCCACTTCGAGTGGAAACTTCCAGAGTGACATCGCCAATCGTAATCTTGACTTCACCGTCACGAGGAGCGGAATCAATGATGCGCAGGATGCTGTCGAGTTCTTGGAAGGTGAGGGTGGGGACGTTCTCAGTCATGATGTTCTCCGCTTTCTGATTCGATATTGGTTCTAGGCCTGGATGGCAAGGGCATCGACCGCTGTTACCTGGCCGTTGCTGATGATGACCGGATTAATCTCCACTTCCGTCAGCCGCCCGGATGAATCCGCCACGAGCTGTTGGAGGGCGCCCATGACAGCTGCAACCTGATCCAGCACTGCATCGTCGGTTTCGCCGGCGAGGATGTCCAGGGACTGCAAACCGGCCCGAATTTCCACGGCAGTTGCCGGGGTGGGGATGAGCACGCGGTCGTTGATGGCCTCGACATTGGAGCCGCCGGCACCGCAAAGAATGAAGCCGCCCAAAGACTCATCACGTATGTATCCCAGGATTAGCTCGGTGCCGGGTGCAGCCATGCGCTGAACCACGACTCCACGGTATTCAATGTCTTCCAGTTTGGCGATGTTTGCCAGAATTTCCTTGGTTCCCGACAGCACCTGGGCGGCGTCGTGAAGGTGCAACTTAACGCCACCGGCGTCGACCTTGTGTGGGATATCCGGTGACTGGATTTTCACTGCAACAGGGAAACCAACGGCATCCGCTGCTGCGATGGCTTCCTCTGCCGTGGCGGCCAGTCGCTGGTCCGGGACCTTCACACCGTAGCCAGCGAGTGCTGTCAGTACGTCAAACTCCACGGAGCGGTGCCAGTCATGGCCGGCAGTTGAATGATCTCCGGCCACTTCAGGGCGGACCATGCCGGGAAGTCCGGCCTGGGCATTAGTGAAGGCAGTGAGGCGGTCCATGGCCTTCAGCCCGCGCTCGGGGCTGCGGTACACCGGGATCTTGGCATCGCTGAGAATCTTGAAGGCTTCTGCATTGAGGCTGTTGCGGGAGGCCCACGACACCACAATTGGCAGGTTCAGAGTTTCGGCTGCTTCCGCGATGGCGGTGGCGATCTTGACGCCGACCTCGCTGTGCACCGAGGCCACACAAGCCAGGATCTGGTCCACGGCCGCGTTTTCCTGCAGAACCGAAACAACCTTTTCAAAGAGGTCGGGCTCATTGAAGATCTGGGCCGTCACATCGATGGGGTTCTGCGCAGTTGCAAAAGTGGGCAGCAGCGCGCGAATTTCCGATTCGGTCTTCTCGCCCAAGTCTGCCAGCTTGAGGTGTTCGGAGCCTTCCAGGAAGTCCGCGGCCACCACGCCGGCGCCGCCGGAAACAGACACCACCCCGACGCGGCCGCCGGTGGGGCGGAAGTGGTGCTGGGACAGTCGCAGCACGTCCACCATGTCCAGGGAGTCACCAACTTCCACCACCCCGTATTTGGCGAAGATCGAACGGTAGCGGTCAATGTCGCCGGCCAGGCGGCCCGTATGGGAGACCACCGCAGACATGCTGCTGGCGTGCTGGCCGGCCTTCCAAATGACCAGTGGCTTGTCAGTTTCCAATGCGCGGTAGGCTATCGATTTAAGTGCTGCAGACTTTCCGAGTCCTTCGATGTAGGCCACCAGAGTGGTGATTGAGTCCTCGGAGATGAAGTGTTCCAGCACCGTCTCAATGTCGATGTCCGCAGCGTTTCCTGTATGCACAAAATAGCCGAAGTCGACGCCCTCATCATCGCCGATGGTCAACAGCGATCCGCCCACACCTCCGCTCTGGGTCACGAACCCGACGCCACCGGCATTGAAGTTGTAGTCAAAAAACGCGCCGAATCCCGCATAGACACCGGCCTGCATGTTGATGAAGCCGACTCCGTTGGGTCCCAGGATTCGCACATTCGCGTCACTGGCCACCTCCAGCAGCTGTTCCTGAAGGATGGCACCCTCCGGCCCTGCGTCGGCAAAACCTGAGCTGAGGACCAGTGCATAGGGAATGCCGCGCTCGCCGCATTCGGCGACTACCCCGGCCACTCGCGGTGCCGCCACCGCAATGATGGCCAGGTCGATCCCTTCCGGAAGTTCAGTGACCGTGTGGGTGCAGGGGATCCCCTGGACCACGTCCCGGTTGGGGTTGACCGGAAATATCTCACCGGCAAATCCGTGGCTGCGCAATTGCTTGATCGGCTTGCCGCCGATGGCGTCCTCATTGCTCGATGCGCCAACAATTGCGATCCGTTGGGGTTTGAATAAGCGCTCCATTGCTGCTCCTGATTCTAGGTGTATGGGTAAGGTGGTGCCGAGTGAAAGCTAGATGCTGAGGACCAGGGTGGTGTGGGCGGACATCGTGCCGCCTATCCCATGGGCCACGGCTCGCCGTGCGCCTGGCACCTGACGGTCCCCGGCACGGCCGCGCAGCTGCTCCATGGCCTCGAGTACGGTGTAGATGCCAAACATGCCGGGGTGGGAGAAGGCCAGGCCCCCTCCGCTGGTGTTGGTGGGCAAACTGCCGCCGGGACTGGTGTGGCCGTCTTGAATGAACGTTCCCCCGGTGCCCTTGGCGCAGAACCCCAGGTCCTCGAGGAGAAGTATCGTGTTGATGGTGAATGCGTCGTAGACCTGTGCGATGTCCATGTCCTCCGGACCCAGTCCGGCCTCGCCAAAGGCGGCCAGGCCTGAGACGGCGGCGCCCGTCCGGACCAAATCCTTCATCGCCATCATGCCTTCGTGCGAGGAGTACTCGCTGGAACCCTTGACGGTGACCGGTGACCGATCCATTTTGGCCGCGCGCTCCGCCGTCGTCACCACAACGGCTCCCGCCCCGTCCGTGATCAGGCAGCAGTCAAGCTTGTGGAAGGGGGTGGAGATTTTGGCTGACGCCGTGACGTCTGCTGCCGTGATGATCTCTCGGCGCTGCGCAGCAGGGTTCAATGCGCCCCAGCGGCTGGCCGCCACAGCAACGGCGCTGAGCTGGTCACGGGTGGTGCCAAATTCGAGCATGTGCCTCTGCGCCATCAAGGCGTAAGAGGAAATCGGGAAGAGTGGGTTGTACAAGGACTCAACAGGAGGGCAGGACGCGACGGCAGGCCTCTTGCCGGTGGCTTTGAGCATGGTTCGTTGGGTGCTGCCGTAGACCACCAGCGCTGCCTCGCACTTGCCGTCCCGGATTGCTGCCACGGCATGGTGGATGTGGGAGAGGTTGGATGCCCCGCCGTGCACCGTTGAATCCAGGTAGCGCGGGGTGATGCCCAAATACTCACTCAAGGCGAGCGTGGGCAAATCCACCTGGGCGGTAGCGGTGAAGATGCCATCGATGTCCTTCAACCCCAGTCCCGAGTCGGCGACGGCCTTGAGTGCGGCATCTGCCATGACATCCAGGGTGTCCCTGTGCGTGGGGGCAGAAGTGGCGGCCATTCCCATTCCGGCCAGCACAATTTCACTCATTGCCGGCTCCCTGGATTGCCAGGACGGGCACCTGCTGGCCACGTCCAAGGTCGGCCGTGCCCACGCGGACGGGGCGGCCCATGGTCAGCAGGGTCAGGTCATCGGCCTGAAGCTGGGCGTAGTATTTGCTGCCGTCCGTGATTAAGTCCAGGTCGGCCAATCCAATGATCCTGGCGTCATCGCCGTCTCCAATGACCGTGTAGCTGTAGAGCGTTCCGGCAGCACCGAGTGCCGGGATCCAGCCGGGGCTGGCCGTGCCGCATTCTGGACAGGCGGCCCGCGGGGGCATGAACACTGCGCTGCACTTGAGACAGTGCGGCAGCACCGGATCGCCGGCGGCGGCGCGCTCGGTGTAGTTGCGGAAATGAGCATGTGAATTCAAGATCGGACCCCGATCTTGCTCTGTCGTGTCATAGCTTGCCTTTCAGGGGCCGGCCCGAAGCCTGGTTGGTCCGGGAGGAGCGCGGTCTGCATAAACATCATTCAAGATACGTATCGAAACGTATTGTTGTCTACGCTAGTCACATGTGAGCTGGATCGCAAGCTCCCGGGTGGTTTATTTTATGGCCCCGCATCCATGCAATCAGCCTGAATCCTTGCTTTTGTGCGTTTCCTGGGGAAAATCAGCGGCAACCTTTGAGTGAGGCTTGCGTCACATCGCAATAACGTCTATAAAGGTATTGAAAGGTATCGAAACATATCTATATGACTATCAGGAGGTATCGATGATTTTGACCACGGAGGAACAGGCGATTCTCGACAAGGGTGACGCCCGGGCCGAGGCTCTGAAAGAGCAAATCCAGGTCGGCGAGTTCTTTGGTGCCGAGCGCATGGTGCCGGTGGTCAACGCCCACTTCACCGGCGACCCCGAGGTCTTCGGGCAAGCCGGCATCGACTACCTGGAGCGCATGACCGGGGCAGGTTTGCGTACGGTTGTCCCCACCAGCCGCAATGCAACCTGTGTGGACTTGGATCAGATGGAGAGCTTTCAGCAGTTGGCCTCCTTGGCCAAGGAAGAGGTCGGTGTACGCAAGCAGCTGACGAACCTGGGTGTGCTGGTGGTCAATACCTGCATTGGCTACCAAACGATGTACCAGCCCCGCCTTGGAGAGCATGTGGCCTGGGGTGATACCGGCACCGTGGCCTACGCCAACTCAGTTCTTGGTGCACGCACAAACTATGAGGCAGGAACAGCTGCCCTGCTGGCCGGAATTACAGGGCGCACGCCCGGCTATGGCTTCCATCTGGACGAAAACCGCCGGGCAAACGCCGTCGTGCGTGTCTCGGCAAATATGACTGATCTGGCACACTGGGGTGCCCTCGGTGCCGTGGCCGGCTCCACTTTCCGGGGCTATGACAATGTTCCTGCCATAATTCTGCCGCCAGGAGTGGTGCCGTCCTCTGACGCACTTAAGCATCTGGCCGCGGCAATCGCCAGCTACGGCTCCATGGCCATGTTCCACGTTGTGGGGCACACTCCGGAGGCCGCAACGCTGGAGGAAGCCAGGGGCAGCCGCGAACTGTTGGGCGAAACAGAGTTCGACCAGGCCGCCCTTGACGGTTCCTTGGGGGCCTTTGACCCTGCTGCGGCTGCGCCGGATGTGGTGGTTTTCACGGCTCCCCAGCTGTCACTTTTCGAGGTGCAGGACCTTGCCCAAAAGCTCCAAGGACGGAAGGTCCGGCCAGAAACAAAACTGATCATCACCACCAACCGCAGCGTTCTTGTTGAGGTGGAGCGCACCGGACTGCTGGAAATATTGGCAGCAGCTGGTGCGGTGATCTTGCAGGATACCTGCTGGTACCTCATGGATCCTGCACAGCAGCGCAAGGACTTTGGCTGGAACACCCTGGCGACAAATTCGGCCAAGTTGGCGAACATCGTCAAGGCCCACGGCTACGTGCCGACCATCATGACAACCGCGGACTGCATTCTTGCGGCCACGGTCCCTGCAGAATCCCAAGCCTAGGAGAGCTGAGATGAAATTTAGCCTGAAGCGCGCCGTCGGAAAGACCATTGAAGGGGAAGCGCTGGTCAGCCCGGTGCCGTTCAGTGCCCGCTACGACCTCAACCGAAACGAAGGAATCATCAGCCGGATCGGACATCCGCTGCAAGGCCAATCCATTACGGGGAAGATCTTCATCTCACCCGGTGTCCAAGGCGGCGTGGCAGCCGGCTGGGCCCTTCTGGCAATGGAACAACGAGGTGTCGGATTTGCCGGGCTTGTTTTTGGAGACACGAACCCGGTCATGGTGCAGGGTGCCGTCACCGCGGGGATTCCCATTGCCAGCGGCGTGGACAGCGAATGCTGGACCAGGATCAAGAGCGGGGACAGGATCAGCCTTGACCCGTCGAGCCTGGAGCTGACTTTGCTGGAAACCGTGGATGGGCGCGATATCTGATGGGCAGGCCGGGCGGGCTGGCGAATGCATTGGAAGAAATCCAAGGGCCCGGAGGCATCAGGGTGCCGCAGCCCAAGCCCAAGAAGCAGACGCCGCGCAGGTCCGGACGAGGTCTGCGGGAGGGCAGGAGGCTGCGGTGGTCGTCGCAAGACCTGGCCTACATCGCGGTCTTTGCGGCCCTGATTGCTGTGTCTGCAGCAGTCCCTGCCATTCCTGCAGGCAATGTCCTCGGCGTCCCCCTCACCATACAGACCTTGCTTGTAATCCTTACCGGCCTGGCTCTGGGAGCCTGGCGGGCCGGTGCCGCGCTGGCCCTGTACGTATTGTTAGGCGTCATCGGGCTACCCATCTTCTCCTCGTTCAGGGGCGGGCCGGGCATCTTGATCACTGCAGGTGCCGGCTACATTGTTGGGTTCATCGGCGGGGCACTGGTGGCCGGAATCGTTGCGCAATTTCTGCTTCGTCGGAGACTGCCAACCATTGCAGCATTGTTCACGGCGGCAGTGGCGGGAACGGTGGTTATCCATGTTGCGGGAATCATCGGCATGATGATTAACGGCAACCTCTCGATAGAAGCGGCTGCCCTGATCGACCTGGTGTTCGTGCCTGGTGACCTCCTTAAATGCGTTCTGGCCGTTGTTCTCGTGTTGCCGCTTCACCGGGCGTTTCCCGATTTGATGATTCGACGCCGTCCAGGGAATCTCCCGGATCTCAAGCAATGACATATTTGGGGCTGGGCCATCTGTCACGACTGCCTTCAGCCTGCCGGCATTCGCCACAATGAAGGGAAATTGACATGGCTCCGCAGAGACAACGGTCAGTGGAAGAAACTACGCTGGACATCGACCATGTTCGTGCGGCCATGGCTGATCCGGGGCAGGTTCGTACGGCGGCTCTGGATCGGCATGCGAATGCCCACGACGCCTCCCACTTTCTCCTCATTCCCCAGGCCGTGGCCGTTCCCGTAAACGCCGCCGAGGTCGCCGCGTTGATGCGTGTCAGCGCCGTGCGCGGGCTGCCGTTGACGCTGCGTTCGGGTGGGACGAGTCTGAGTGGGCAGGCTGTCAGTGGTGGCCTGCTGGTGGATGTGCGCAAGAATTTCCGTGGCATTGAGGTCCTCGATGGCGGGGCCCGGGTTCGGGTGCAGCCTGGGGTTACGGTGCGGGAGTTGAATGCGCGGCTGCTGCGCTTTGGCCGCAAGTTTGGTCCGGATCCGGCCAGTGAGGCGGCGTGCACGATTGGCGGGGTGGTCGCGAACAATTCTTCGGGCATGGCCTGTGGCACCACGGACAACGCGTATCGGACGTTGGAGTCGATGACCCTGGTGTTGCCCAGCGGCACGGTCATCGACACGGGCGCCGCGGATGCTTCGGCCCGGTTGAAGGCGTTGGAGCCGGAATTGTTCAGGGGCCTGGGTGAGCTGGCCGAAAGGGTGCGCAGCAACCCTGCATCACGGGCCACGATTGAGGCGCAGTTCGCCATGAAAAACACCATGGGCTACGGGCTGAACTCGCTGCTGGACTTTGATGATCCGGTGGAGATCCTGGCCCATCTGGTTATTGGCAGTGAGGGCACGCTGGGGTTTGTGGCCGAGGCCGTGTTCCGGACGGTGCCGCGGCTGGCCCACGCCACCTCCGGGTTACTGGTGTTCAAGAACCTGGAGGCTGCCAACATGGCCCTGCCGGCCCTGGTGGACAGCGGGGCTGCGACGATTGAGCTGATGGATTCGCTCTCGCTGAAGGTGGGGCAGGGGCTGGTGCAGGTTCCGGGGGTGGTGCGGGACCTGGATGTGGCTCAGCATGCGGCGCTGCTGGTGGAGTACCAGAGCGGCGATGCGGAAGAGATTGCGGAACTGAACGCCAGGGCGGTGGCATTGGCCGGGTCGTTGGGGTTGGATGGGCCGGCGGAGTTCAGCACGGATGCCACGGTCCGTGCGGGGTTGTGGCATCTGCGCAAGGGCCTGTACACGGCGGTGGCCGGGGCCCGCCCGCAGGGGACCACGGCGCTGTTGGAGGATGTGGTGGTGCCGGTGCCCGTGCTGGGCCGGACCTGTGTTGCCCTGGGTGAACTCTTTAATAAGTACAGTTATGCCAATTCGGTCATTTTTGGGCACGCCAAGGACGGCAATATCCACTTCATGCTGACCGACAGGTTCGCCAGTAAGGATGAGCTTGACCGCTATGCCGCGTTCACCGAGGACATGGTGGAGGTGGTCCTTGGTGAGGGTGGCTCGTTGAAGGCCGAGCACGGCACAGGGCGCGTCATGGCGCCGTTTGTGCGCCGCCAATACGGCGACGAACTCTACGATGTCATGCGCCGCATCAAGGCGCTGTGCGACCCGGCCGGCATGCTGAACCCCGGCGTCATCCTGGACGAGGACCCCATGGCACACCTGCGCCATATCAAGGCGGCGCCGCCGGAGGTTGATCCGGAGGTGGACCGCTGCGTGTCCTGCGGCTACTGCGAGCCGGTGTGCCCCAGCAGGAACCTGACCCTGACCCCGCGCCAGCGCATCGTCACACTGCGCGACATGGAACAAGCCCGCAGCGAAGGCAACACGGAACTCGCCGATGCGCTCGCCAAAGACTACGACTACGCCGGTGTGGACACCTGCGCGGTGGACGGCATGTGCCAAACCGCCTGCCCCGTGGACATCAACACCGGCACCCTGGTCAAGCGCCTGCGCGAAAAGGATGCCGGAACGGTGGAAAACGCCGTGTGGGGGACTGCCGCCAAACACTGGGGCGCCGTTACCCGGGGCGCCGGGCTGGCACTGGGCGTGGCCGCGAAGGTCCCGCCCGTGCTCGTGCAGCCGGTGAACACGCTGGGACGAAAGGTCCTCGGCGCCGACACACTGCCCCTGTATTCCCCGGAGCTGCCCGCGGGAGGGAAAGCACGACGGCGGCCGGCACCTGCCGGGGAACCGGCGGCCGTGTATTTCCCCGCCTGTGTCAACGTCATGTTCGGTCCTGCCGGGGAAGGTTCGGCCGGGGTGCAGGCAAGTTTCGAGCAGCTGTGCGCGGCCGCCGGGGTGGAACTGCTGGTGCCCGAGGGCATCTCGGAGGCGTGTTGCGGGACGCCGTGGTCCTCCAAGGGCATGGCGGCCGGGCTGGCGGACATGCACGCACGGACACTGGCACTGCTGCGCGAAGCCACCCGCGACGGGGAGCTGGACGTCATTTGTGATGCCTCCAGCTGCACCGAGGGGCTGCTGCACACCATTGAAAGCGAGCGGCTGGTGCCCGGACAGAGACCGCTGCGCGTGCTCGACGCCGTGGAATTCACGGCCCGGACCCTGCTGCCACTGCTTGGCGGGGACTGGCAGAAAGTGGAATCACTGGCCCTGCACCCCACCTGCTCCTCGGTCCGGCTGGGCCTGAACCCGGCCCTGGTGACGGTGGCCGAGGCCGCCGCGGAAACGGTCCAGGTACCCGAGAACTGGGGCTGCTGCGGCTTCGCCGGGGACCGGGGCATGCTGCACCCGGAACTCACCGCCTCGGCCACGGCGGCACAAGCCGCGGATGTAACGGCGATGAACGCCGTCGAACACGCATCCTGCAACAGGACCTGCGAGCTCGGCATGACACGCGCCACCGGACAGGACTACCGACACGTACTGGAAATCCTCGCCGACACCATTTCCACCACAGATCACGTAACAGGCAGGTAAAGCGGATCCACTCGGGACCATCGGCCTGAAATCTGTGGGCATCCGGGCGATGACGCTGCGTCGGCGAGGCGGCTGTCGTCGAACATGGCGGACAGCATTGGTTTGGTGAACGGCCGGGCGACAGTGGGAAGTCTGTACTTCAAGACTTGGAGTGTGCGGTCCATCAGATGGGCACCAGCGGGGGAGTACGCGATGGTCGCGCGCTCGTAGCTGTCAAAGAACTGCTCGGCGGCTTGGAATGTTGCCGGGATGCCGGCGATGTTCATGCGTGCGCCGAGCTCCTGATAGAAACGGGTGGTTGCGTTTTCCTCTGCTGGCGTTGGTGCCCGCCAGGCATGTGCACGGGCCCAGCGGATGGGGACGACGAGGAGGGTGAGGAGGACGTAGCGGAAGTCGTCCTGGCTGCCGGGGACGTGGCGGTGGGCGTGGTTGAGCAGGCGGATCATCTGGCGGCCGCGGGCGCTGTTAAGGCCGCAGGTGATGAGCTCGTAGGTCACGATGGCAGTGTCGTAGGATCGCTTCATGGGGCGCTGGGTGATTTCGCCGTTGCGTTGCAGTGTTGCGGCGATGCGGGGGACGGCGAAGTTGCGGTAGTAGGCGAGAGAGCCAGATTAGTTCTTACGGATTATTCCAGTGAACCCAGCAACGAAGAGTGTTACTAACCTCGAGATTTCATGACCGTATGACTGCGCGGCGTCATTAAAGCCTGAAAGGTGCCTCTGACATGGGAAAATGTAGTTACCACACCAAATTTTCCGCACATGTTCAGGAGCACCAATCAGGTGAACAACATTACCGGCTTTTACCCTTCCCTTCGAGTTGACGCCACCGGCGACGGGGTCGTGTCCCAGGGTGGCGGGATTATCCTGACGGAAATGCTGAAGGCATCCGGCCTGACTATTGGGTTGGCCGAGGTACTGGAGCCGTGGCGCAAACCGTTCGCCACACACAATCCGGGCAAGATCCTCACAGACCTGGCGTTGTCGCTGGCCACCGGCGGTGACTTCGTTTCCGACATTGACCGGCTCCGCAACCAGCCCGAAGTCTTCGGCCCGATCGCCTCGGACCCCACGATCAGCCGCTTGTTCAAGGTCCTGGCCACCGCACAGCCCGCGAAGGTGTTGGCGGCAATCAACAAGGCCCGCGCCACATCCAGGGCACATGTGTGGAAACAGGCAGGTGAAGACTCGCCCCTGCACGATGCCAGCAGGAAGAACCCCCTGGTCATCGACCTCGATGCTTCCTTGGTGAATTCCCACTCAGAGAAGGATGACGCCCGGCCTACCTGGAAGAAAGGCTTCGGCTTCCACCCGCTGTGTTCCTACGTTGACCACGGCGCCGCAGGTACCGGGGAGCCCTTGGTGACGTTGTTGCGGCCCGGCAATGCTGGCTCGAACACGGTCGCCGACCACATCCAGATCGTGAAGGATTCCATCAAGCAGTTGCCGAAGGGGTGGCGGTCCGGGCGGAAGATCATGATCCGCACGGACTCTGCTGGTGGCACGCATGGGTTTCTGGACTGGCTTACCGATAAGCGCCGCAACTTCTCCTACTCCGTCGGGTTCACGATCAGCGAGTCCGTCGCCAAGGTGCTGCCGCTGATCCCGAAGACGGGGTGGAACCGGGCCTACGACAGTGACGGCACCGAACGAGACGGCGCCTGGGTTGCCGACATCACCGGCATGCTCGATCTGTCCTCGTGGCCAAAGGGGATGCGGATCATCGTCCGTAAGGAGATCCCGCATGTGGGCGCGCAGTTGCGGATCACCGACATCGATGGGCACCGGTACACGGCCATGGCAACGAATCAGGAACACGGCCAACTCGCTGACCTTGACGTCAGCCACCGACTCAGGGCCCGCTGTGAGGACCGGATCCGGAACGCTAAAAACACCGGTTTCGCGAACTTGCCGTTCAAATCCTTCACCGCCAACGAGCTCTGGTGCCATGTGGTCATGATGGCCACCGAAATCATGGCCTGGACCCAGATGATCGGCTTCAAAGACACCAAAGCCCGCCGGTGGGAGCCAAAGAAGCTCCGGGCCAGGCTCTTTGAAATCGGCGGGAAACTCGCCAAACACGCCCGCCAAACAACCCTGCACCTGGCCTCCACAGCGCCAGAGGTGCAATTGCTGCTCAAGGCAGTGAAAAGGATCGCCGCGCTCAGCCCGCCATAAAAGGCAACCAGCCGACCATCCGCACACACCAAGAAAAGCAAAAACCAGCACCACCGTGACAGGTGTGGAACCGTCACCGATACCCGCCCCACAGGTCAGCGGCCAGAATGTCACACCCAAATGCCACAATAAGAACCATCAGGCAGACGGTCAGCCCTGATTCACCAGAAACCTCGTGTCATGAAATTTCGAGGCTAGAGTGTGAGCAATAACCAATTGGGGGCACTAAATGGCGCAGAGTCATGACGTTATTTCTTTTTCCGTACCGTTCGATGCTCTGGACGAGCCGACTGAATCTGATTACGTCGAACTACGTAGTCCTGGGATCTTTTACAAAAGCCGAAATTCGACGCTCAATTTGGTAGCCTCCCAAGACAGGGGGCTATGTTTCTACCGGGCCAGACAGGTCTTTGACGACACAAATTATCGCGAAGAAACCGGCGAACTACGTGAATCCCCGAAAGACAATCAGGAGTGTGTCATCCTCGTGCAGAAACCCCGTGTCCAAATTGAAGCGATGATCACGCGAGAAGCCGGAAATATTCGGTCCGTTGAGTTTCAACGACTGAAGACGTCAAACGGTACAACGGTTCTCCAGCGCGTTTTGGAGTTCAATAGAGACGAAGCCGCGGCCTTGCAAAGCTTCTTCAAACACTTGGATGCCATCGATCTCGAAGCAACTCCGGGTAACACTCAATATCTGGATGACAAGACTCGATTCGAGGTCACCAGGAGCGAGGCATCTCTTCTGGAGGTTCTGCGTGAGAACCCCGAAATGACAACGAAGTTGATTTCCGATGACCCTGAACTCTCGCGGTTGCGCCAGTTGTACGAAAGACGAGAGGCTGTAGCGACGTTTGAGGTGCTTGTAGCTAACGACAGCGCGTCTGAAAGCGACTACCAGAAGTTTTTTGAGGCGAACAAATGGCTCATCGGCTTGTCTATTGATGCCCATCTATTCACGAGTGTCGATGAAGGCAAGCTCGAACAAACAACCACAGGGTTCAGCGTCACCGGAGCTGGGAAGCGCATTGATGCCCTGTTGAAAACGGCAGGCGTAATCAACTCGATCGCGTTCGCCGAAATCAAGAAGCCTAATACGAAGCTCGTCGCTCCTACTTCTTATCGGTCTGAGGCGTGGGGTCCTTCAACCGAACTCGGCGGCGCTGTCGTGCAAGTCCAGCAGACCATACACAAGGCGCTCGAGACAATTGCGCGTTCAAAGTTGGACATCCGAGATAGCAACGGTGCGTTGAGCGAGACACTATACTCCTATGCACCTCGAGGCTATGTAGTCGCTGGCCGACTGAATGAGTTCCTTTCCCCAAACGGTGACGTTGAGGAGTACCGCTTCCGTTCCTATGAGTCATTCCGAAGAAGCATTGCTGGGATCACAATTCTCACCTATGACGAAGTTTTGGGACGTGCGAAGGCCGCCATTGAATTTGACGAATCTGCTTGACCGGAAGAAGTGAGGTGTACTATTTCGAGTCCTGGCAACCGCCGACAAGATGCCCTCGTTACCTCCGATCGGCCGATTAGGCGACTACGTCTGGGTCGGCCAACGAGGCGGTCCCGCTATTGTCGACAGTTCGTAGGACGGGTGGCCCTTGACGATCATGTCCAGCACGACGGCGAGGTCGCCACCGTCCTCGGGCAAGCGCGAGAACCCTGCGTTGCTGTCCGCGATCTCCTGTGCGCGCTCTCCCTTAGTCGTACTTGACGCAGTCCACCGAGCTGAATCCATCCACAACAGTGAACTCGTCCTGACAAACTCAATCGAGCATATTCATGACTCGACTTTCTCTTATTGGCACCGGGCGGATGTTGGCGATCGATAAATTGATTAGCACCGGATGGTACCTGCTCGATAAGGCGGTTGGTGCGGCAGCTAGTCAACCGCAGCTCTTTGCCGCACGAGGCAAGGTTGCCGAAGGAAATGGGCAGTGTTCGACCGCCTCATTCAATACTCAGCGTGAGAGGATCCATACATGGGTTTTTTCTCCGTTGCACGCGCATTTGGCAGCCTTCATCCGCTATCCGACGAGGAGCTTGCAGAAGATCACGAGGCATTGCGACTGCGTTACGTCTCCGGAGAAGATCAATACGATGAGTTGCACCGGTACAACGACGAGATGGTGCGCCGTGCCAACGAGGCCTACAACCGCGAGCACCCAGGCCCACCAGAGTCCAGAAATCGCGAGCATGGCTGGTACCTACCGAACGACGACTAGCCGTTCGACGCCAGGGCCGGCTTTGCGGACATCATTCGGCCCGCCGTTATTTGAAGGCTCAGAGGCCTCAAATTCCTGAGGTGAGAATGGCTGACTGAAAACGTGGAAGGATTTCAACCTACTCATTAGAAACCCATTAAATTGGGCGACAACTGCTGCCTCTTCGGTACCCTCCATTGTTATGCCTGTCCCGCACTGTCAAAGGTCAGGAATGGCTATTGACAACTCGAATTGGTCGATAGGGGCGACAGCGGGGGTCATGGGTTCGAATCCCATAGGAGGCCCATTGGTGGTCGGTAGTTGCCAAGGGCCCTCAACGATGGGCGTTTTTGCCGCGAAATGGGCCATTTTCAGGGATATTGACCGCATAGATTGCAACCGTCGTCGGTTCAAATCTGATAGGGGCCCTCGAGTTTTTTTGGGGCCAAAAAGCCCGGATTTACAGGGTTTTCGCAGTGGCGGGGTGGGTTTCCGCCCCGTTATTTCGCGTCTAAATGGCTTTGGTGTTCGAACGCAACGGTCGTCGGTTGGAATCGTTCGATAGGGCGGGGCATGTACCGGTGACCTGCGGTTTCGCTGTGGAGGAGTGGCTTCGCGGTGTGCTATTCGGATCGAACTCATTAAAAACTCATTAAATCGAAACCCGGTCCGTATCGCGTTCGAATCTTGCCATGGGGCTTTTGACGTTGGGTTGACTCCGCGGATGGTGGCTTTTTGGTTGCCGCCAGATCAGCGTTTCGCTGGCCTTGCCCTGGAACTCCGTCGCTGGCCGGATATGTTGTGTGCGTGGTAGTGCTCAAGCGTGCCAAAGTTCCTGCGTCGCCCAGCCCGGGGGGACGCCCATTGTGCTGGTCGTGAATCCGGGCTGTTCAGGAAAGCTTTGGATAGTGTCGACGACTTTTTGCGACCAGGGGGATTCCGTGTCGATGGATCGCAGTAAGTAGGCCAGGATGTCGAGTGCGTTGTACAGCCCGAACACGGCTTTTGCGCTGGTCTCGTCACGCAAGTGGTCTAGGGTACGGATGAGTCCTGGTTTGGGCCGGCCAGGAGCGGCGACAGATTTTCGATTGAAGAGGCGCGCGTGGTGCCCGGACACGTTGCGAATGTAGTTGAGGCTGGAGATCCAGCTAGTCATCAACTTTTTGGTGGGCGCTCCGTAGGCTTGTGCGATCTCGGTGGTCAGGGAGTTTTTGAGGCCTGTGTACAGGCGTTCGAGGTGTCCCATTTCCAGGATCTCGGTCAATGCCCAGATTGGCATTTGATCGTCATACTTCGTCCGGAAGTGAGTGTCGAACGCCTCATCTGAGTCAGTCCGCCGTGCGTCGGCTCGCTGTAGCCACTGAGCGTGGCGACGGCTCATCGTATTAGTTCGTGGGTCGAGGTGCTCGCCGGTGAAGGCGGAGACGAACGCCGACGGCTGCTGAGGGGCAAATGGTGAAGAGCGGCCAAGTATGTATCCGATCTGCAATCGAAGTGAGACTTCGATACGTTCGATGCCATCGAGAACGAGCAGTCGCAACTCTCGATCGAAATCGATGGAGCGGGAAGCCTGCTCTAGGGACGTTCCGTGCTTGTAGTGATTCAAAATGTGAAGCTGTGGATTTGTCCATCTTGACCTTGGTGAGTTCGCGGGCCAAGTCGCGGTCCTGCCCGGCACTCGCTCGGGCGTCTCCCGCCAGGTCGCTGCCGGCAGGTGCGGTGGTTTCATCAGCGGTGAGGCCTGGCAGTGATTACTGCCCCGGCGCATTAGAAGTGCCGTCGTTCACACCACCATTGTGCAATAGTTGGGCGCGAAAGCTGAATTCAGATCCTGGGACGCGGGATATGCTGCCGCGGCGGGCAGCTGATCACGTGCGTGCCGCTGACTTCACGCTTACGGCGTGGCTCTACTGCCAGCACGAGCCTGAACTCGTCGAGTTTCGCCTGCACAGACGAACTGCGGAAGGGCTCGAGTTACGGAACCGCCCGGCTGATTTCCGCCAATCGGTGTCCGGACCATGCAGCCAGCTCCCCGACCAGTGCCACAATCTCGGGAGCGGCGTAGTGCTCGGCATCCCACGCCGCGTAAAGTTGGATCTCCAGCTGCCGGCCCTCAAACTGCAGGAATACGGTGTTCAAGCCGAATTGCGGCGGTTCCACCACTACGGCGAGTCCCTTGCCCGCGGCCGCCAATGCTTGGGCCACTGTGCTGGAGCTGACCGATGCGTCATAGACCAAGGGAACATCCGCCTTGTCACGGGCTTCGTCAAGCACGCGGCCAATGGCGCTTCCGGCGCGCGGCACGATGAGCCGTTCGTCCGCCAGATCGCCCAGTTCAACCGTCCCGCCATTAATTAGCCGGGCTGTTTTGGCGGGGAACTGCACCATAATGGCCACCCGGGCAATGCGTTGGCCAATGTAGGGTGACGGCGGTTGTGCCGTGCTGATGCAGAAGTCAACGCTGTCATTTTCTAACAGGTGGTAGAGGTCCTCCGGCGTGGACGCGCGAATGTCCGCAATCGGCGTTCCGCCCCGTGCCACGAAAGGAGCCAGGAGGTGTTCCATGGTGGTTGACGGACAGGCCGCCACCAGCTCCAGCGACCCGGTTCCCAGTGAACCCATGAGCTTGGCGGCGCGGTTGGAGCGCTGCAGGATGTCCGTGGCAATGGGGTAGTAGCGCCTGCCTGCCGCATTGAGCTGCAGCCCGGCGTGCGAACGGTGGAAAAGCTTGACACCCAATTGGGTTTCCAGTGCGGCAAGTTGGCGGGAGATGGCGGGCTGGCTCACGAAGCAGCGCGCCGCAGCCCCAGTGACGGTGCCAGTGTCCGCCACGGCAGTGAAGTATTCGAGGACGCGCAATTCAATCATAACTACAGGTTATACCAACCTATCAATATGGGTATTGGACGGAATGGCCTGCCGCTGTGAAAATTAATCCTGTCACATGGTGTGGCCCATGCCACTTAATCGCCTCCTGGAGACCCAATGCCTTCCTTAACTACAGCCCAGCACGTCGCGCGGCAACGACAGCGTCGTTCAACGACCGGCGCCTTTGTTGGCACCGCCCTCGAATGGTACGACTTCTACATCTTCGGCACCGCCGCTGCTTTGGTCTTTGGCCACGTCTTCTACCCGGGCGCAGCGCCTGGTGCGGCGCTCATGGCCTCCTTCGCCACCTTCTGGGTGGGCTTCCTGGCCCGCCCCATTGGCGGTGTGATCTTCGGCCACCTGGGCGACAGGATCGGCCGCAAGAACGTCTTGGTCACCACCTTGATCATGATGGGCGTGGCCACCACCTTGATTGGCCTGCTTCCCGGCTACGCCCAAATCGGTGTCGCAGCCCCCGTCCTGCTCGTCATCCTGCGTGCCCTCCAAGGCATCGCAGTCGGCGGCGAGTGGGGCGGCGCCGTCGTCATGGCGACGGAAAACGCCGTCGGCAAGAAGAAGGGCATGGCCGGCGCCTGGGTCCAGCAGGGCTCGCCCTTTGGCTCCATTCTGGCAACGCTCATGTTTGTCATTGTTGGATGTCTCCCCTCGGAACAGTTCCTGAGCTGGGGCTGGCGCATCCCGTTCCTGATGTCTGCACTGCTGGTGATCGTTGCCCTGGTCATCCGGCTGCGCGTGGAGGAATCGGCGGCGTTCGTTGAATCCAAGGCCACCAACAAGGTGGTGAAAATTCCCATCGTGGAGGTCTTCAAGAAGGCGCCCACCATCTTGTGGCTGGGTGTTGCGGCCTCGGTCATCGGCATTTCACTGGCCTACTTCACCAACACGTTCCTGCTCGCCTGGACCACCACGGAGCTGGGCATTCCACGCCAGACCATGCTGAACATCCTGCTGGGCACCGCCGTTCTCCAGTTCATCTGGCAGCCGCTGGCGGCCTTGATTGCCGAACGCATTGGCGCCGGCAAGGTCATGATCGGCGGGCTGCTGCTGAACATACTCCTCACCGTCCCGTTCTTCATGTCGATCGTGTCCGGCAACCTGGTCTTCCTGACCGTCATGTTGTGCCTGACAATCCTGGGCGGCAGCGCCTACTACGCCATGCTGGCAACCCTGCTCTCATCATCATTCCCCGCCAATATCCGATACACGGGTGTTTCGCTCGCCTACCAGCTCTGTGCCACCATCATTGGCGGATCCACGCCGCTGATTGCCCAGTGGATCCTGACCTCCACGAACGGCAGCCCCTGGGGCGTTGCGGCGTTCTACGTCTCGATGCTCCTGGTGACACTGTTCGGTGTCTGGGGTTTAGGCCGCAAGGTGCGCAAGATCAGTGAGCAGCAGGCAGAGGAAACAGAAGACAAGGAGCGCATTCATGCGCATTGATGCGATTTTCGACAACGGCCGCTTCCGCACAATGGACCCGGACCGGCCCAGCGCCAGCCGGCTGGGTGTCCTCAACGGTAGGATTGTCGGCTTTGATGAAGAGCTCGACGGCGTCACTGCGGACCGCGTGATTGACCTCGCCGGCGCTCCGGTGCTGCCCGGTTTTCACGACGCCCACTACCACGTGTCCCTCACCGGGGCGCGGCTGGCCTCCATTGACCTGCGACCCGGCACCGTCAACACCTTGGACGAGCTGTACGAGGCAGTCCGGCGCGGGGCCGAAGCGTTGCCGTCGGGGGAGTGGGTTCGCGGCTCCGGATACGACCAGAACATCATCGGCGCACACCCCACGGCAGCCGGGCTTGACCGGGTGGCCGGCGGACGCCCCGTCCTGATTGAACACGTGTCCGGCCACATGGTGGTTGCCAACACCGAGGCGTTCAACCGCGCCGGCTATCCGGGCGCCGTCGGCGTGCCGGATGTCAGCGGCGGCCACGTGGCACGCCTTCCCGGCGGACGGGCCTTAGGCCTGCTGCAGGAAACAGCCAACGGGCTGATCTACAACATCGTCCGGCCCATCCCGCTCGACGACGTCCAGCGCAACATCGGACTGGCCTCCGCGCAGGCCGTGAAGTTCGGCCTGACCAGCCTCACCGAACCCGGGCTGGGCGCCATGGAAGCGGTGGGCAACAGCCCCGTGGACTTCCACAGCTACCAGCTCGCACTGGAAACCGGCACGCTCAAGCCCCGCATGACCCTTATGCCGTTCATCAGCACGCTGCACGGCATTGACGGGTACAAGGACGGCTCTCTCGAGCGGGATTGGTTTGGCTTGGATCTGGGCATCCGCACCGGCTTCGGCGGAGATCGGCTGAAGCTGGGGCCGGTGAAGATTGTCTCGGACGGCTCCTTCATTGGCCGTTCGGCGGCCATGCATCACTGCTACCACGGCGAACCTCACAACAAGGGGTTCATGCAGGTTGACCCGGAGGAACTGGCCGCCATGATCATCGGCGCCCACCGTGCCGGCTGGACTGTGGCCACCCATGCCATCGGCGACCAGGCCATGGACCACGCCATGGACGCCGTCGAACAAGCCCAGCGCGTGGCGCCGCGGGCAGGGGTGCGGCACAGGATTGAGCATTTTGCCCTGGCCAGCGACGCACAAATTGCCCGGGCAGCCATGCTGGGCATCATCCCCGTCCCGCAGGGCACGTTCATCTCGGACTTCGGCGACGGCATGATGGCCGCCGTCGAACCGGAAAACCAGCACAACATCTACCGCATGAAATCCCTGCTGGACGCCGGAATCGTGCTGCCGGGATCCACGGACTCACCCGTGTCCAACGGCAACCCGCTGCGCAGCATTCACGACATGGTCAACCGCCGCACCGAATCCGGAGCCATCATGGGCCCGGCCGAACGGCTCACCGTCGAAGAAGCCGTGCGTGCCTACACCTACGGCTCCGCCTACGCCGTCAACGAGGAACACAACAAGGGAACGCTGAGCCGCGGAATGCTGGCCGACTTCACGGTGCTCTCCGATGACCTCTTCACCATCGAAGCGGAGCGCATCGCAGATGTGACCGTTGGCGCCACAGTTATTGGGGGGAAAACCGTCTACACCGACGGCGCTATCCTCGACTAGGAAAGGCCGCCTGAGAAACATCGTTTGACCTCACCGCTTGAAAGGAACCACCATGATCACCACAGAACAACGCCAAAGCATCCTGGACGCCGTTGACACAGCCTTCGACGAGCAAGTCGCCTTCACCTCCCGGCTCATCGCCGAACCCTCCCTGCGCGGATGCGAAAGTGCCGCCCAGGAGATCATGTACCAGGCCATGGTCGAGCGCGGGCTCAAAGCCGACCGCTGGACCCTTGACCCGGAAAGCCTGGCCACGCACCCGGGTGCCGGGGCCGTCGTCGTCGATTACAGCCAGACGCCCGCCGTGGTGGGCAGCTATTCACCGCGCACGACAGGCGGACGCTCGCTGATCCTGAACGGTCACGTGGATGTGGTGCCCGTGGGCCGGCAGGAACTGTGGTCGCGCAGCCCGTGGGAGCCGGCGATCATTGACGGCTGGCTGCACGGGCGCGGCGCAGGCGACATGAAGGCCGGGCTTGCGGCGAACCTGTTCGCGTTTGACGCTGTCCGCAACGCAGGTCTGCTGCCCACGGCCTCGATTTACATCCAGTCGGTTCCGGAAGAGGAGAGCACGGGCAACGGCACGCTTGCCGCCCTGCAGCGCGGTTACACGGCCGACGCCGTGCTCATTTCCGAGCCGACCGAGGGGAAGCTCGTGCGCTCGCATGTGGGGGTCATCTGGTTCTCCGTCCGGTTGACCGGACGTGCCGCCCATGCCTTTGAGATGGCCGCCGGCAGCAACGCGGTGGATGCCGCCTATGCCGTCATCACCGATCTGCGTGAACTTGAAAGCGAATGGAATGAGCGCGCCAAAGACCACGAGCACTTCTCCGAGACGGAGCACCCCGTGAACTTCAACGTGGGCCTCATAGAGGGCGGGGACTGGGCCTCCAGCGTCCCGGACTGGTGCGAGTTCACGATGCGTGTGGCCGTGCTGCCGGGTACCTCCGTGGAGGATGCGTGGGCGGAAATCAACGACACCGTCCAACGCTCCGGACGGGAAAACCCGGCCGTCGCCGGCATGGAACCGACCGTCACAAAGAGCGGCTTCTTCGCCGACGGCTACGTGCTGGAGGAAGGCAGCGACGCTGAAAACGGCCTGTCCGCCGCCCACGCCCAGGCCACCGGCAAGGAGCTGGAAACACTCATCGTCCCCGGCTACATCGACTCCCGCGTGTACGGGCTGTACACGGGCACGCCGTCCATGGTGTTCGGCCCCGTAGCGGAAAAGCTGCACGGCTCCGACGAACGCGTCAGCCTCGACTCACTGCGCGAGGTCACCAAGACCATGGCCCTGTTCATCGCCGACTGGTGCGGGGTGGAAGAAGCGTAGAGCAGGTGCCGGGGTTTCCCGGCGCACGCGTTAATACAGTTAAAAAAGGAGGCAGCTCCCGCCGTCTGGCGGAAGCTGCCTCCTTTAGTGCGCAAGTAGATCAGGCGAATTGGGTCCGAAGGATCAGACGGAGAACTTCACGAGCTTGCGGTTGACGAACTCCTCCATGCCGTACTTGCCCAGTTCGCGGCCCACGCCGGAGCGCTTGACCCCGCCGAAGGGCAGCTCGGCGGCGGTTCCGCCGGCTTCGTTGATGGAAACCATGCCGACCTCCAGCCGGTTCGCGATGGCGCCGGCCCGGTCAACGTTGGCCGAGTGGACCGAGGCGCCGAGCCCGTAGACGGAGGAGTTGGCCAGCTCAACGGCAGCGTCGTCGCCGTCGACCTTGTACAGCACAGCCACCGGGCCGAACAGCTCCTCGGAGTAGGCGCGCATGTCAGGGGTGACATCCGCCAGGACGGTGGGGGCGTAGAACGCGCCCTCGCCCTCAAGGACCTGGCCGCCGGTCAGGACGGTGGCGCCCTTGTCAATGGCGTCCTGCACCTGGGCGGCCAGTCCGTCGCGGGCGGCGAGGGAGGAGAGTGGGCCCATGAACGTGTCCGCCAGGGTGGGGTCGCCCACCTTGATGCCGGCGACGGCGGCCGTGAAGCCGGCCGCGAAGTCCTCGTACACGCTTGAGTCAACAATCATGCGCTTGGCCGCGTTGCAGGCCTGGCCGGTGTTGCCGAAGCGGCCAAAAACGGCGTGCTTGGCGGCAGATTCCACGTTGGCGTCGGCCAGGACCAGGAACGGGTCGGAGCCGCCGAGTTCCAGCACAACTTTCTTCAGATTCCGCCCGGCGACCTCGGCCACGGCCATGCCGGCACGCTCGGAGCCGGTCAGGGACACGCCCTGCACGCGCGGGTCGGCGATGATGTCCGCCACCTGCTCGTTGCTGGCGAAAATGTTCACGTACGCACCCTCGGGGGCACCGGCTTCGCGGAAGATCGCCTCCATGGCCAGTGACGATTCGGGGCACTGCGGTGCGTGCTTGAGCAGGATCGTGTTGCCGTTCATCAGGTTCGGCGCGGCAAAGCGGGCCACCTGGTAGTACGGGAAATTCCACGGCATGATGCCCAGCAGCACGCCCAGGCCTTCCTTGCGGATGAACGCGTGGCCGCCGGCGGCAACCTCCAGCTCCTCGTCCGCCAGGAACTTGGCGCCGTTGGCGGCGTAGTAGCGGTAGATGCTGACCACGATGTCCACCTCGATGCCGGCCTGGAAAACGGGCTTGCCCATTTCGCGGGTGATGATGGCGGCCAGCTCGTCGCGGCGTTTGGTGTAGAGATCGGCGACCCGGTGCAGCAGGGCCTCGCGCTCGGTGATGGCGGAGGCGTTCCACTGCCCGAAGGCTGTGTGGGCAAGAGCCACGGCGTCGGTGATCTGCGCGTCGGTGGCGGCGTCATAGCTCGCCTCGAGGGTCCCGGTGGCCGGGTTGATGACTGCATAGCTGCTCATGGGAGCTCCTTCGTGGGTTCGGTTGGGGTTCACGTTACGGCACCTTTTACGGCAGGGCGATGGCGGGGTCGGCCACCACATGGATCAGGGCCGGGATGCGGTCCCCGGTCACGGCCTTCAGGGCGCGTTCGACGGCGCCGGCCACCTGCTCGTTGCCCGTCACCGTTTCGCCGTGCCCGCCATAGGCGCGGGCCAGGGCGGCGAAGTCCGGGTTGGCGAGCTGGGTTCCGCTGACGCGGCCCGGGAAGTGGGCTTCCTGGTGTGAGCGGATGGTGCCGTACTGGCCGTTGTCCATGACGATGGTCAGCACCGGCGCGTTGAATTGGGCCGAGGTGGCCAGTTCCTGTCCGTTCATGAGAAATTCGCCGTCGCCGCACACGGCCACCACCAGGCGTTCGGGATCGGCCTTGGCTGCTGCGATCGCGGCCGGGATGCTGTAGCCCATGGAGCCGTTGCGGGTGCCCAGCTGGGACGGGAACACATCCGTGGGCAGGTAGTACTGGGCCCACGCGCAGTGGTTGCCGGCGCCGAAGGTGGAGACGATGTTCGCGGGCAGGTGCGCCAGGAGCTCGGCCATGACGGCGGACATGTGTGCTGTGCCTTCTGACGTGGCGGGCAGTTCGGCCAGTGCCGGGATGGTGGACTGGGCCACGTGGGCGGCCCGGCCGGGTTCGAGCCAGCCGGCCCAAGCGGCGGCGCGGCCCAGCTGCAGGCCGGACACGGCTTCGGCGAAGGCAACGGGGGAGGCGAGCAGGTGTTCGGTGACGGCGCCGGAGCGTCCGCGCAGGGAGGAATCGATCGTGACCAGGATGTTGGTGGCGGACGAATCCTGGCGCAGGGTGAAACCGTCGGTGGGGACGTCCGTGGGAACGGCACCCACGGCCACCAGCACATCGGCCTGCTCAAACATGGCGGCCGTGACGTCGTGGCGGCCATAGCCGAGCCAGCCTGCGTTTACGGGGGAGGAGGACGGGATGTGGTCTGCCGCGTGCCAGTCCTGGATGACCGGGATGCCGTTGGCTTCGGCGAATTCTGTCAGGCCCTGTGCTGCGGCCGGGGTCCAGCGCTGGCCGCCCAGGAACAGCAGGGGGCGTTCGGCGCCGCGCAGCAGTGTTGCCAGTCGATCCACTTCGGCAGCCGAGATGGCGCCTTCGGTGACCTTGATCTGCGGGTGCAGGGTGCCGGTGAACTCGTGTTCGAGGACGTCCTCGGGCAGTCCCACCACCACGGGGCCGGGGCGGCCGGAGCGGGCGGCGAAGAACGCTTCGGCCACCACCTCGGAGGCGCGGCTGGCCTCATCCAGCACAAACACGCGCTTGGTCTGGGTGCCGAACCAGGCGTGCGGGTCGAACTCCTGGAACGACTCGCGCATCCTGTCGGCCAGGGGGATCAGGCCCACGAACAGCACCATGGGGGTGCCGTCCTGCCAGGCCGAGTGCAGGGCCACCATGGCGTTGGCGGCGCCGGGACCGCGGGTCACCATGGCCACGCCGGGGTTGCCGGTGAACTTGCCGTGGGCTTCGGCCATGTAGGCGGCGCCGCCCTCGTGGCGGCACACAACGGTTTCAATGTCGCTGCCGTGGAGGCCGTCAAGGACGGCGAGGTAGCTTTCGCCGGGGACGGCGAAGACGCGCTTGACGCCGTGCAGGGCCAGTGAGTCGACGATCGCCTGGCCGGCGTGGGTGGGATGTGCCATGGGAGGGTCCTTCGAAAGTGGGGAGAAAAGAGAGGGAGAAAAGAGGAAGAGTGGGTGGAGCTCAGCCTTGGGGGAAGGCGCCGGCGGCCAGCGCCCCGCCCACCACGGTGGCCATGACGGTGATGTTTTCAATGTCGGCGGCCGGGACTGCGTAGATGTCCTCGGAGAGGACGACGAAGTCGGCGAGCATGCCCGGCGCCAGCGTGCCCTTGATGGTGTCCTCGTGGACGGCGCGGGCACTGCCCACCGTGTAGGAGCGGATGGCCTGCTCCACCGTGATGCGCTCTTCCGGGACGAAGTCCGCGCCGGAGGCCGTCACCCGGTTGACCAGTGCAGCAATGTTCAGGATGGGATTGGCATCCACCACGGGGGAGTCGGTGCTGGCGGGGATCTCAATGCCGACGTCCAGGAACGCCTTCACACGGTAGGAGATGCGGGTGCGTTCCGGGCCCATGGCGCGGGCAACGCCGTCGCCCAGTTCCGTCACGAAGCGGCCCTGCGGGACAGGGGTCAGTCCCAATGCGGCCATGCGGGTGATCTGGGCGTCGCTGGCAACGGAGACGTGCTCCACGCGGTGGCGGGCGTCGGGGCGCGGGCTGATCTGCTGCGCCTCCTCGAAGATGTCCATGACCACGTCCAGGGCGGCGTCGCCAATCGCGTGCACGGCCAGCTGCCAACCGGCCAGGTGGGCGCCGATCAGGCGTTCGCGCAGCTGGGTTTCGGGGAACTGGAGGAGCCCGCGGTTGCCGGCCTCGGCGTCGTAATCGCAGCACATGAACGCGCTGCGGCCAATGAGGGAACCGTCGGAGAGGACCTTGGTGGGCCCGATCCGCAGGAAGTCATCGCCCAGTCCCGAGCGCAGGCCCAGGTCCAGGCCGAAGAGCTGGTGGCCGTCAATGGTCTCGTCGCCGATCGGGTGCAGCGTGGTCAGGTACGGCATGACGGTGGCGCGCACGCCCAGCTGTCCGCGGTCCTTGGCGAGCTGGAAGCCGGCCAGGTCCCGCACCGACATGCCGATGTGGTCCGGGGCGCCAATTCCGGGTTCGGTGATGGAGGTGATGCCCAGCTTCAGCACTGCCTCGCTGCCGGCAGCCACGATGTTCGCCACTTCCTCCACCGTGTGGGCGGGGATGTGGTCCATGACCAGGGCGCGGGCGGTTTCCTGCAGCAGCCCGAGCGCGCGGCCCTCGCTGTCGGCGGGGGCGGCGCCGCCCTCGGGGGCCTGGACGTTGCGGCGGCCGAGGAAGCCGGAGAGTTCAAAGGCTGCCGTGTTGGCCACGCCCATGTGGCGCGAGTTGTGCACCAGGTAGACGGGATGTCCGTGGCTGACGGTGTCCAGCTGCTCCGCCGTCGGATGTTCACCGAGGTAGTTCTGGTCGTAGCCTGAGCCCAGAACCCAGGTGCCTTCTTCCGCTGCGGCGGCATGGCGCCCAACAGCGGCCAGCAGTTCATCGAGGGAATTGACGACGCCGGGGCGCAGGTCGATCTCGTGGGTCGCCTGGCCAATGTGGGACAGATGGCAGTGGGCGTCGTTGAAGCCGGGGACCACAACGGCCCCGCCCAAATCGACGACCCTGGCAAAGGCGCTCGCAGAAAGATCGGCGTCGAGGCTGACCACGCGGCAGTTGTGGATGCCCATGGCTGTTGCTGACGGACGGTCGTGGTCCTGGGTGTGGATCACGGCATTGGTGTACAAAACATCCAACATGAGGTGCCTTTCTGCTGCGGGGTGTGTTCTACGTCCCAGTATTGGCTCAAGCATTCATGCTGTCCAATACATAAATTGTGCTTTTATCATGCCTAAAAGTTATTGATGGGGATCCGTGTGCCGTCATGAAGAATCCACAACGTGCCCGGCCAGCCAGTCCACTGCCGCCCAGGCGGCCGGCAGCATGCCGACCATGTGGAAGAAGCCGTGCATTTGCCCGGGCCAGCGGCGGTGGATGACGGGAACGCCGGCGGCGGCCAGGATGTGTGCGTAGTCCTCGCCCTCGTCGCGGAGCACGTCATGGGCGGCGGTGATGACCACGGCTGGCGGTGCTCCGGCGTGGCTGCCCGCGCGCAGCGGGGCAACTGCCGATTGGGTGCGGGCGTCGCGGTCGGGGACGTACTGGTCCCAAAACCAGGCCATGGTTTCCGCCGTGAGGAAGGTCTGGTTTTCCGGTTCGCCATAGGAGGTCCGGGCAAAGTCCGCGTCGACGGCAGGGTAAATAAGCAACTGCCCGGCCAGCCCTCCCGGCACCGCATTGCTTTCCAGGGCAAGCGCTGCGGCCATGTTGCCACCGGCGCTGTCGCCGGCGATGAACAGGGACAGGTCCTTGGCGCACGACTGCCGCGCGAACCAATGCAGTGCCGCGCGGCAGTCGTCGAGGGGGACGGGATAGGGGTGTTCCGGGGCCCGGCGGTAGTCGGCCAGTGCCACGATGGCGCGGGCGCCATGCGCCAGCCGCTGCGCCATGGGGGTGAAGCCGTCAACGTCCTGGAAAACCCAGCCACCGCCATGCAGATAGCAGATGGCGGATTCGGCCCGGCTGTCGGGGGAGGCTCCGGCAGTTGTGCCGGGGACGAGGCCCGGGAAGACAAGCCGGACGCGGATGGATCCGTCGTCGACGGCAATCGTGTGGTCCTCGACACGTCCGGCGGGAGTGCCGGGGGTGTAGGTGTCATTGCGGGACGCCGCGGCGGCCCGGGCCTGGGGGAGTGGCAGTGCCATAAGCGGCACGCCACTCCCTCCCTTCGCCATGTCAGCGAGCAGTCTCTGTGTGGGAAGGTCCAGTGCCATGGGTACGACGGACTGTCTACGCGTTGGCCGTGGTGGGTTCCGAGGCGGCTAGCGAGTCCCGGGCCGCCATCTTGGTGTGCAGCCCCCAGACACCCAGAAGGGTGACAATGGCAATCACGCCGTAGAACGCGGCGACGCCCCACGGGCCGAAGCCGTTCAGAATGGACTGGGCGATCAGCGGTGTGGAGCCGCCGATGATAGAGGCGCACAGGCCGTTTGCCAAGGCCACACCGGTGAAGCGGACGTTGACGGGGAAGGCGCGAGAGATGAAGCTGGCCAGCATGGCGTAGTAGGCGGTGCCGCCGAGGATGGAGATGCCCAGCACCACGGCAATGAGGACCGGGTTGGCCGTCATAATGGCCAAGAACAGCGGCACAATGATGACCAGGTTCAGCAGCAGCCCGCCAATCATGACCTTGGTGGTGCCGACCTTTTCGGCAATTCGGGCGGCAATGGGCTGCCAGATGAACTGGATGACCGCCATGAGCAGCAGGATGTTCAGGATGGTCTGGCGCGCCATGCCGAAGCCGCCGTCGGCAACGGGTGTGGTGGTCCAGGATAGCAAGAAGGTGTTGTTGAAGAAGGCGATGGCGATACCCAGGACAGAGGCGGCAACACCGAGCCACACGTAAACGGAGGCCTTGCGGAAGACTTCAACGATGGGAAGCTGAACCACCTGGGACTGCTTCTTGGTTTCCAGGAAGTCCTGTGATTCCTCCACCTTGGCGCGGATGATCAGGCCCACGATAACCAGGACTGCCGAGAATAGAAACGGGATGCGCCAGCCCCAGGAGATGAAGGCTTCGTCCGGGAGTAGCCCAACGAGGAGGAACATGCCGGTGGCCATGATGGAGCCGGCAGGAGAGCCCTGCTGTACCCAGGCTCCGGCTGCGCCCTTCTTCTTTTCGCTGGCACTCTCGGTGGCCATCAGGGTGGCGCCGGCCCATTCGCCGCCGACGGCCAGGCCCTGGGCGGCACGGAACACGACCAGGAGGATGGGTGCTGCTACTCCGATCGTCGCGTAGCCGGGAAGCAGACCGATCAAAGTGGTGGCAGTGCCCATCAGGAACAAGGTGGCAACCAAGACGTTCTTGCGCCCGAACCTATCGCCGAGGTGGCCGAAGAGGACGCCGCCGATCGGACGGGCCAAAAAGCCCACCCAGAATGTGGCGAACGAGGCCAGTAGGCCCACTCCGGCATCAACGCCGGGGTAGAAGACCTTGCTGAAAACCAACGCGGCGGCGGTGCCGAAGATAAAGAAGTCGTACCATTCAATGGCTGTGCCGACGAAGGCGCCGGCGGTCGCGCGTTTTTGCCGTTGTGTGGGGGTGAGGACTGAGGTGGATGGCATGGGGTGCTCCCAGGTTTGGCATCGACTGTGACGCGGGACATATCTGATTTCAACTAATCATGGGCGCTCGAATTCATCCTGTCCAAGACCAAATATGTTCATTCTCCATGCCGAAAGGTTATGGTTGGCTTTATGAATTATCGGCGCCTGCTCTATTTTCTCTCCGTTGTCGACGTTGGCACTATCACCGGGGCCGCCGCTGAACTCCATATTGCCCAGCCCGCACTGAGCAGGCAGATCAAGTCCCTCGAAGCGGAACTGAAGCTGCGCCTGTTCCAGGCGCAGGGTACCCGGCTCGTGCTCACACCCAGCGGTCGCGCCTTCGTGCCCATGGCCCGGCGCCTGCTGGTGCAAACCCGCCAACTGGAAAGCGCCGTCGAGGTGCTGCGCTCGGGCTCCGTGCAGAGACTGACCGCAGCGGCAACAAGTGCAAGTGTCAGGGGATTTTTGGCCGACTTCATCGCTTCCATGCCCGCCACGGAACCGATGATCCTCACCAGAACAGTGGGCCACTTTGAGCTTGAGGACGAGCTGGCCAAGGGCGCCGATTTCATCATCAGCCCCATGCTCCCCAGCGGCGGGCTGACCTCGGTGAGCCTGGGTGTTGTCTCGCTGCGCGCCCTCGTGGGGCCAGGTCATCCGTGGCATGGAGACGGGCGCACCACCGTGGGGATCAGCGAGCTGTGTGCACAGCCTAGCCTCATCCTGCCCTCCCACCACAGCGTCAGCCGGCACATCCTGGAGGAGTCGCTCAAGCGGGTGGGTGCGACACTGGGTAATGTTGCCGAGTGCGACGACGGCCCCATCTTGATGGCGTTGGCGTCGGCCGGGCGCGGGGTTGGGGTGAGCACCGAGGTGGTCAACTTTGGTGTCAGGGCACTGGACATTGTTGACGATGCTGATGACCCCAAAAATCAAGGCCCGGTGCTGGCCATGTACATGGCCTGGTACGGGGGGCACTATGCGGACCGCGTGCTCCGAGAGCTGGCGGCACGCCTGGGGCCCCTGTCAGAACGGCAACGCCGGGCCTGACCATTCTGGTCATCACGAGCGGAACCATCGACCGCGTTTGCCCGTGTTCGAGGTGCACTTAAACTCACGAGTACCGCTCCATCCTCTCTACGTCAAACCCTCTACGTCAAGCTGGTTGTGAGCCACCAACTTGGCTGAATTCTTTGGCTGAAACGGCCTACAGATAGTTGATCACATATATCTACTCGAATAGGATCGTTGGGCACTCCATCAGCTCCCGGATGAAGGCTGCTCTATAGCGACAGGGACTCTCAAATCCGATCCAACACGTACGTTCGCCTGATCGGTTCCGCTGGCCTGCAGGGCTTTATGGGTCGGTTTGGGGCAGATAATGCCGCTATGGAAAGTTTATTCTCGCTGTTGTAAAAGAATGTGCTGAACCAGAAAAGGTGGGAAGCTCGGGACGAACTACGCCTGACTATCGTTCTCTGGATCGAGAAAACCTATCACCGCTGACGCCGCCAACGACGACTCGGCAAGCTAACACCATAGAATTTGAGAAGATAAACAAGACCACTAAACCGGTCCCTAAAATATCAACCCAGCCTGTCAACTAAATCCTGGGCAGACCCGTTCGAGATGCTGTCAAGATTGGCTACCGGAACATCGACACCGCCCAGGCCTACAGTAACGAGCGCGGCGTCGGCGAAGGCATCCGCACCAGTGGGGTCGACCGTGAGGAACTGTTTGTCTCCACGAAACTGGCCGCTGAGATCAAGAACTACGACGAAGCAGTGGCAGCGATCGAGGAGGCCCTCCATGCAATGGGGCTGGGGTACATCGACTTGATGCTCATTCACGCCCCGCAACCGTGGACCGATTTCCGCGGAGGCGACTACGCCGAAGGGAACCGTGAGGCCTGGCGTGCGCTTGAGGAGGCCTATGAAGCGGGCCAGCTACGCTCCATCGGTGTCTCTAACTTCCTGCAACAGGATCTGGAGAACATCCTTCAGCACAGCGTTGTTGTTCCGCACGTGAACCAATTGCTGGTCCACGCAGGCAATACCCCTACCGAGCTCATCACGTTTTGCCAGCAAAAGGGGATCCTCGTCGAAGCCTATTCGCCTATCGCCCACGGCGAGATCCTGAAGAATCTGGACGTCGCAGCGATGGCCGAGAGGTACGGCGTGACGGTTCCACAGCTATGCATCCGCTACACCCTGCAGCTGGGTGCCGTGTCGTTGCCGAAGACCGCCAACTCCGAGCACATGCGAAGCAACGCTGAGGTGGATTTCGAGATCGCACCAGAGGACATGGCCACGTTACGAGAACTGCGCGCACTGGAATACGGCGAGAACAGCGCATTCCCCGTCTACAGTGGCAAGTAAAAATTGTCTGTCGCGACGTCTGGAGGAGTTCTCAGGTCGTCGCGGCAGACGGCAGCTCGGCAAGTTGGCGCATCCGCGCCTCAGTTGATGTTTTGGGCTCGAGACTGTGGGCCGCTAGGGTCAGACCATTCTCCGCGAGAAGCATGAGGGCATCGAAGCCGGAGGTAGCCCATAGAGAACGGCGGAACTCTTCGTAGCCGCTCCGGTCTAGATGCGCTTCGGGTCGGTCAAAAAATGTTAGGAATGCCTCGGTACATAATGTTAGGAATGCCTCGGTACATAGGGAGACCTTGCTGATAGGGCTGGCACGGCAATTCAGTCTGAGCGTCCGAGGCCGCAGAAAATTCGGCATACCGAAGCCTATTGGACCCAGATCCCCAACAGGTGTCAACGCTTTCCAGGAAATGATGGGATCAGATCCGACCCCACCTGCCGCATCTGAGCTCATCGAACACGCACATGAAAGTAAGTTGCATTCTCGGATATTTTGGGATGGTTATGCATTGCTCTGAAACGCTGGATGAATGTAACCGACTCATTAGAAACTCATTAAATTGGGCGACAATTGCCAACTCTTCAGTACCATCCATTGTTGCGCGCCTTTCGCACCAACAAGGGCCAGGAACGACCATTGGCAAGTCGAAATTGACGGTAGAGGCGACAGCGGGGTGACAAACGTTGAAAACTCTTAATAGGTTTCTCTCGTTGAATGCGACGCTGACCTGCGGCGATAGTTGCCTGCGTGCATTGGGTCCGATAATTTCGACTGACTATCTCATGGAGCAATATCGGTTCGAAGGTCGTGAGGTTCGAATTGCGACCGCTCGTATGATGATAGTCGGATCTCGCTCTTATCTAAACGATGTGCTCACTTCCTCTCACTGCCGGCCACATTGAGCACTGTCTGAAGATCAATCGCATGTTGACCAGTGAAACGAAGGCTGCTGTGCTTACCATCTAGGACGAGGGAAATTTCGACGAGACCCTGTCCCTCTTTGGCCTTGGTGTTCGCCAGGGCCGCGATGAGTTCCTCATTTGGAGTTTCTCGTGCGTGTTTGTATAGGGCCGCGCAGAGGGGGCACAACGATAGGGAGTTGGCTGTGTGCACCTGTTCGAGCGGTTTTACAAAACGGACTGATTCGAAATACCAATTTCCCTCGACTCTGAATGGAAGTGGTTTGTGGCACGACTGGCAGAACATTTCACCCGCGTCGGTCGTGTACTGCGCCCGGAGGTAGGCTTTCGACTCTGCGGCAGCCTGGGTTTGACCGTTGACGACACTTCGGAGTCGTGATTCGACTTGGTGTTGCGGGGCGGCATGCCGGACACGGGATTTGCTGCGGTCTTGAAGAATGGGAGCTTCTGGGGAAAGAACCAAAAGGAGGACATCCTTGCGGAGGCAGAAGCCTTCCCGCTAATGACCGAGCTCTGGGAAAACAAAATTCCGGACTTCGACCGAATCACCGTTCCCGCCTATGTCGTGGCCAGCTACTCAAACACCCTCCACACCGCTGGCACGTTCCGGGCCTGGCGCCGGATGGCATCGGAGCAGAAATGGCTTCGCATCCACAACAGCCAGGAATGGCCCGACTACTACGACCCGGCAAACGTTGAGGACCTGCGCCGCTTCTTTGACCACTTCCTCAAGGGTGCAGACAATGGGTGGGAGCAGACACCACCGGTCCGCTACTCCTTGCTCGACCTTGCCGGCGGGGACCAGGTCGCCGTTGCCGCCGAAGCATTCCCTCCCTCGAATGTCGCCTCAACCAAGTACTTCCTCGACGGCCGCACCCGCGCATTGATCCCGACCCGCCCCGAACAGGATGCAACAGCAACCTACGTTGTGGAAGCCAATACGGATCTGGTCTCCTTCATCACCCGTTTCGATCAAGAGACGGTGATGGTGGGCTACCCGAAAGCACATCTGTGGGTCGAAGCTCGGGGCGCTGATGACATGGACCTGTTCGTCCTGGTGCAGAAGCTGGATAAGTTTGGAACGCCGTTGCAGCAGTTCACCGCTCCCAATCAAAACGCGATGATTCACGACGTCACCGAGCGCGGTGGCTCGATCCTGCGCTACAAAGGTTCGGACGGCCGGCTTCGAGTCTCCCTGAGGAACCTGGAAGAGGAACTGTCGACTCCAGATATCCCTGCGCATAGTTTCGATCGAGTCGAGAAGCTCGCACCCGAGCAGATCGTGGACGTCGAGATTGACCTGCTTCCCATGGGGCTTGTCTTCCATCCGGGTGAGCAGCTCCGCTTTGTTATCAGCAGTCGCAGCCTTCTGGGTCCGATGATGCCAGGGGCGCAGGAGTATGTACCCGCGAATAGCGGAACGCACGTCATTCACACCGGTGGAGACCACGCGTCCTATCTGCAGCTTCCCATCAAGGGCAGCTAAAGTACCGGACTAAGCTGGTTGAATGACACGAGAAACCGATGCGCGCTCCACACCGTTTGGAGCGCGCACCGTCCTCTCAAGACCGGGGCGATTCGCCCACACCTGATACCTCGAGCAAGGGAAACATATGCTTCAGCGTTATAGCGATGAGTCCACACGGCGCCGGGGCGCACGATTCCAGCGACGGTCTGCCACTGAACTGCCCCGAGCCGAGGTCTCGTCGTGCAGAACCCGGTACATTGTCGACGGTCACCTTCGTCCCACCCCCGAGCGCATTTCCGTGGCTGAAGCCCTGCATTTTGCAGAAGCGGCCCCACACCGGATGGCCCTGAGTCTTTTCCCCGCGCCAACTCCGCAGGACATTGCTGAGCTCGCCGACGCTTGGGCCTTGCACCCTCTGCTTGTCGAAGACCTGCTGCACGCGGGCCAGCGTCCGAAGCTGGAACGCTACGGAGATGTCCTTTTCATGGTTGTGCGGTCCGCGCGATACGACGACGCCGCCGAGGATGTCGATTTTTCGGAGTTTCACGTTCTGGTTCGCCCTCACGCCATAGCTGTCCTCTGCCAAGACAAAAGGTGGATCGACGGGACCAGTGAGGCAACCCTGTCCGGGGATCCGTCCGATCTTGCGGACCGCGACGGCCACACGCTCCTTGACGACGAATACCTTCTGAACCTGGGCCCCGAAGCAGTCGCCTATCGGCTTCTGGACGCGATCGTTGACGGATACACACCAGTACTCCGTGGGTTGGCTATCGACAAAGAACAAATTGAACGCCAGGTATTCAGCGGAGACGCCGCCGTCGCCGAACGCATCTACCGGCTGAGCCAAGAAGTCATTGACCTGCAACATACAACCACATCGATGGCAGATGTTTTGGTCGGACTTCGGCAGGGCTTTGACCGCTACGAAGTTCCAGAACCACTGCAGGCGTATTTGCAGGACGTTGCAGATCACCTCACCCACGCCAGCACGCGCGTTTCCGAACTCCGTGACGCACTCTCACAGATCCTCAGCGTGAACTCAACCCTCGTTGCCCAGCGGCAGAACGAGGACATGAAAAAGATCTCCGGCTGGGCCGCAATCCTCTTCGCGCCCACCCTCATCGGGGCCATCTACGGCATGAACTTCGATGTAATGCCCGAGCTGCACTGGGCCCTCGGATACCCCCTGGCTGTGGGCGCGATGATCGCCCTGGCGGTCGGGTTGTACATTGTCTTCAAAACGAAAAAGTGGATGTAACCCAAACATGGGGTGAATCCTGACCGCTGCCGGGATTCGCCCCCAGCAACCACCTGATAGTCCGGGGCGTTTGCCAGCGAAGCTAGTTGGTAGGCAACATATGGGTGGCTGCCCCTATGGTTCCTGCAGTATTTCGCAGTTGTGCGGGGATGACCTTTGTTTTCAGTTTGAGAAGTGGGAGGAAGTCGTCTGATCTGGCGGAGATCCCGCCGCCGACAATGATCAGGTCGGGGGAGAGCAGGAATTCCAAGCGTGAGAGATACCGGTTGAGGCGGCGGGCGTACTCTGGCCATCCCATGTTGTTGCGCTCCCTGGCGACTGCAGAGGTGGTGATCTCTGCGTCCTGCCCATCGATTTCCAGGTGCCCGAACTCGGTGTTGGGTATGAGGGTTCCGTCCAGTATGAGCGCAGACCCTATGCCTGTTCCCAAGGTGATGACGACGACGAGTCCTTTGCTATTTCTTCCGGCACCAAAGTTGGCTTCGGCAAGGCCGGCGGCATCGGCGTCATTTATTGCACTGACGCGACGGCCGAGCTGTTCGGCCATGAACTTGTTTACGTCGAGTCCGATCCAGGTGTCGCAAATATTGGCTGCGGACCGTGCGATGCCCTGCTGCATGATGGCAGGTGCCGCCACACCGAGTGGCATGTTGCTGTGAGGTGCTGTCTGAGAACGCTCCAGGTCTTGGAGCAACTGGCCGATGGCGTCTGTTACAGCCATCGGAGTAGCGGGCTGCGGCGTAGGAATCGTTGTTAGAGATCCAGCCAGTTGACCATTTTCTGTATTAACTATTCCGCTTTTGATCGAGGTCCCGCCGATGTCGATCCCCATGGAGTGGGTGGGATGGATGATGGTTCGTGGAGGCTGGATCACCGACGGGAGATTCAGGAGCCGTGTCGGGTTGGTCATTGAACTTATTCCTTGTAATTGGGGCCAAACTTTCACTACGAATACCGTCTGTTGCCCTGGAAACGGCGTGGTGTCAGTATCCGCGAGTGCTTTCCCGGATGATGAGTTCGGGGGAGAACACGATGGGGCTCGGTTGTTCATCGAACGGGGCCCCTTTGTCAAGAAGATGCAGAAGTCGCTCGACAGCGGATGAGGCCATCTCGACAACAGGGTTGCGGACGGTGGTCAGAGGGATGCTGGCGTTCGCTGCACCTCCCAGGTCGTCAAAACCAATGACGGCGACGTCATGGGGAACGTTTTTGCCATGTTCTCGGAGCGCAGCCAGCGCGCCGAGCGCCATGAGATCTGACGCTGCGAACACCGCATCAACACCAGGTTCTCGATGGAGGATGTTGTTCATGGCCTCGTACGCGGTCGCGGTGGTGAAGTCGCCCTGGGCAAATAGATCAGACGGCAGCTTTGCAGCTTGGAGGGCCTCACGCCAACCTCTGGTACGGTCCATGCCCGCAGTCATGTCTTGTGGGCCGGCGATGTGCGCGATTCGGCGGCGCCCGAGACCGATCAGGTGCTCAGTCGCCAGGCGTCCGCCAGCGGCGCTGTCGACGTCGATGTAGTGCAGGAGATCTTCAGCGTGGAAGGGTCGTCCCACAAAGACTCCTGGTATGCGGGAGCCAAGGACGGCGTCTTCGAGTCCGTCTTTGCGGTGGTGTGAGACGATGACTGCGCCGTCCACGTACCCGCTGCGCAGATACTTGGCGATTCGTCCTCCGGACTCGTCTGGCCGGGCAATCAGGAGAACCAACTGTTTGTCGGACGGGGTGAGTGCTGCACTGATGCCGCGCAGGGTGGCGCCGATGAAGGGGTCCGAAAGCACGCGCTCGTCGGGCTCGGGAATCACTAACGCGATGGAGTCGGTGCGACGGGTGACCAGGGAACGCGCTGCGCGGTTGGGACTGTACCCGAGCAGTTTGGCTGCCGCGTCAACGGCTGTCTGGGCGGCCGGTGAGACCCGGAGGCCCCCGTTGATCGCGCGTGACGCGGTCGAACGGGAGACTCCGGCTGCGGCCGCAACCTCATCCAAGGTTGGCGGCGATGCCTCTACCAGCGAATTGCGGTATGGAAAGGCCACAAAGTTAGCTTTCCACTGCTGCCGCAAGCTGGAGTTCCGCTTCCAGCACGGCGGGAATGGCATTGTCCTTCGCGACTTGACCGTACCAGTGGCCGCTGGCCTTTATCGTGCGTTGCTGGGTTTCGAAGTCAACTCCCACAATTCCGAAGCGCTTGCTGTATCCCCAAGCCCATTCGTAGTTATCCAGAAGGGACCAGGCAAAGTAGCCCCTAACGTCAACGCCTGCGTCAAGGGCATCCTTAATCGCCCGCAGGTGGAGGTCGTAGAAGTTGAGCCTGTTTTGATCGTTGACGTAGCCGTTCTCATCGGCCACGTCATCAAAGGCGCAGCCGTTCTCGGTGACGTACAAGGCGATACCCTTGGGCCCGGTGTAATCCTTCTGCAGGCGGGTGAGCAGCCGAGTCAACCCTTCAGGCTGGATCTCCCAGTTCTGATCTGTCATGGGCAAACCGCGGTTGCGGACCTTGACGCCTTCAGCAGCTGGGTAGGGAGACTGGGTGATTCGTGTGACGGGTGCGCTGCCGTCGACTGCGTCGGGGTATTCACGGTAGGAAACTTCCTCGCCGTGGTAATAGTTCACCCCGAGGGTGTCGATTGGGGTGGAAATAATTTCGAGATCGCCGTCCTTGATGTGCGATTCGAGAACGCCGCCGAGCCCGGCTTCAGCCAAATCGGGGAACAGGTCTTGGGGATATTCGCCCAGAAGAATGGGATCGGTAAAGACGCGGTTCATTTGGCAGTCTATTCGTCGGGCAGCGTCCACGTCCTGCGGATCGTTGGGATCCACAGGGTCCGCAACTGTGAAGTTGAGGGTGATCCCGAGGTTTGCTTCCGGCTGTCGGCTTCGGATCTCCTGGGTGACCAGACCATGTCCGAGCATTTGGTGATGAGCGGCAGCGAGTGCATCGGGGTAGGAGGTTTTGCCGGGAGCATGCACGCCGGCGCCGTAGCTGAGGAACGATGAGCACCACGGCTCGTTGAGTGTGGTCCAAATATTGACTCGGTCGGCAAGGGCTTCGTGCATGGTCAGGGCGTACTCGGTGAAGCGGTATGCCGAATCACGGTTGGCCCACCCGCCGTTATCTTCCAATGCTGCCGGGTGATCCCAGTGGAACAAGGTCACCCACGGCTTGATGTCATTCTCCAGCAGTTCGTCCACGAGGCGGGAGTAGTAATCAACACCGAGCTGGTTGACACCTGCCGGTCCCGAAACGGCGTCGGGGCGGACCCGGGCCCAAGAAATGGAGAAGCGGTAAGCGTCAAGATTAAGTGACTTCATCAAGGCAACATCGTCTTGGTAACGGTTGTACTGATCGCAGGCCACCTCCCCGGTGTCGCCGCCCAGGACTGCACCAGGCACGCGTGCGAAGGTGTCCCACACGGAGTCCCTGCGCCCGTCCTGTTGGCTGGCGCCCTCGACTTGAAACGCTGCTGTGGCAGCGCCCCAGAGGAAACCGTCGGGGAATTGGATCCGTGCTGTGCTGTTGAGGTTCAAGTTGTTGGTCATCCTTTTACTGCTCCTGCCATGATTCCGGTGACGAGCTGTTTGCCCGCAAAAATAAACACGACGATCAAGGGGACCGTCGACAGGATGACACCCGCCATGATGAGCGAGTAATCCTGGAAGTAGCCTGCCTGTAGTTGACGGACAACCATAGGCAGGGTCGGGTTTTGGTTGGTGAGGATAATCGATGGCCAGAAAAAGTTGGTCCAGCTGCCGATAAATGTGAACAAAGCGAGCATTGCGGCCGCTGGGCGCGCAGCGGGGAGTGCGATGTGCCAGAACGTCTTGATCAAAGAGGCACCATCCACCCTGGCCGCTTCGATTAGTTCGTAGGGGAGTGCATTCTCGAGGTACTGCGTCATCCAGAACACGCCGAAGGCGGTGACCATGCCGGGCACGATCACAGCCACGAGTTTGCCCGACCAGCCAATGTTGGACATCACCACGAACAGCGGGATCACGCCGAGCTGGGTGGGTACCGCCATGGTGGCAATAACGAACACCAAGAGCGGTCCCCGGCCACGGAATTTTAGTTTCGCAAAGGAGTAGCCGGCCAGCGTCGAAAAGATGACTACCGACAAGGACTGTAGAACAGCGACGATGGTGGAGTTCAACAGACCCTTCAGAAGAGGGATGTCAGAGTTCAAGATGCGTTGGAAGTTCGCGATCAGCTCCCCACCAGGAATCAGGCTGGGAATCGCTGTCTTGGAAATGGTGAGCTGATCCGAGGAGGCCAGCAGGAAGGTGTAGTAGAGCGGGTAGATCGAGATGAGAAGAACGACGCCGAGGATTGCGTAGGTTACCCAGCTTGGACGACGGTCGGCACCGCCGGCTTGTCGGCGGCGTTTGCGGGCCTGCGAACGGGCAGCGCCTTTACCGGAGGTTTGGGCAATGACGGGAAGAGAAGTCATTTTGTCCTCGTTGCTGTGGAATTGGTGGTCTTGGACTTGTTCTTGCCAAGCTTTGAGCTGCCCGAATCCGAGATGCGGCGGGTGATCGCGAAGTTGATGACACCGATCGCAACGATGATGAAGAGCAGGATCAGCGCTACTGCAGAGGCGCGGCCGAAGTTCTTTTGGTTGCCCCAGCCGAGGTCGTAGATGTACATGGTCACGGTGATCCACTGTTTGCTCGCACCGCCGGTACCAGCGGCATCAAATACACGTGCCTCGTCGAAGATTTGCAGGCCACCGATGGTGGCGGTCACGATGATAAAGATGAGGGTGGCGCGCAGTTGAGGCACGGTGATGGAGATGAATTGGCGGGCACGTCCAGCACCGTCAATGATGGCTGCTTCGTAGAGTTCCTTGGGGATGGTCTGCATCGCGGCAAGGAAGATCAGGGTGTTGTAGCCGGTCCAGCGGAAGTTCACCATGCTGGCGATGGCGATGTGACTGGGAATGACATCGGAATGCCAGGCGATCGGGTCCAGACGGAATATTTCCAAGACGGCGTTGATGAGGCCGTACTGGTCGCCGAAAAGGCGGGAGAAGATCAGGCCAACGGCAACGGGAGCAACAACGTACGGTAAGAGAACGCCCATGCGCCAAAACGTCTTGGCGCGAATGTTGGCATTGAGTACCGCCGCGAGCAAAAGCGCGACGATGACCTGCGGGACTGAAGAGAGCAGGAAGATTGAGAAAGTATTGCGCAGCGCCTTCCAGAAGGTGGGCTGGTTGAAAACATCTACATAGTTCTGGAATCCAACGAATTTTCCCTGCCCGAGCAGCAGATGCCACTCATGAACCGAGACGTAAGCCGTGTAAACAAGCGGGAAGAGCCCCGTGATTGCGAAAAGGATGAAGAACGGCGAAATATAAAGATACGGGGAAAGCTGGACATCCCACTTACCGCGCTTTTGGCTGAATGCGATGCGGCGGGGAGACTTCTCCTTCTCAAGCACAGGCTTAGAAGCAGTTTGGACAGACATGAAAGATTCCTTCGGAAGATGTATGAGTCTCTATGAGACCTGTCGGGCGCCGTGGGTTCCTCGACGGCGCCCGACACGATCAGCGAGCCTCGCCTCTATGTGAGCTCGAGAGCGCTAGCTCAGAAGCCGAGCTCTGAGAATTCGGTTAACACGCCCTTCCACGACGCTTCAGCGTCCTGAGACTTGTCTACGTCCACACGAGTGATTCCGTCTTGCACGGCGGAGTGGATCGTGAAGTAGTTCGCTCCTCGGAATACTGGTGCTGCATCGTTGAGCGCGACCGCCCGAGATGAGAAGATTTTTCCGGTCGGGGCTTCATTGAAGAAGTCATTCGTGGAATCCAGGAGCACCTGCGAGCTCTGAGCCTCGATCTGGCTCGGGAAGGCGCCAGCAGTCTCGAAGGCCTTGACCTGCTGCTCGGGCGCGGTCAGCCAAGCTGCAAGTTTCCTCGCTTCCTCGGTGTTCTTACCCGAAGCAGGGACCGTGAGGAAGGACCCGCCCCAGTTGCCGCCGCCGCCGGGGTAAACATCGGCGATGTTCCATCCTTCGACTCCGCCTGCACGCTCTTCAATAGGACCAGTCATCCAAGCCGGGCACAGCATGGTCGCGAATCCGTTGTTCTGGAACGCGGAATCCCAGTCGCTTTCCCACTGGGTGAGTCCTGCGGAAAGGTCAGTCGATTCTTTCAGGACTTGGGTGAACATGTCCTTGACGGTCTTGTTGTCCGCAAGTTTGGTCGGCTCACCGCTTGCGGGGTCCTCATATGCGGCCTCGACCTGGCCGACCATGCTGTGGAATGTGGCGTTAGCCGAGTCGAACCAGGCAGTGTCGGATTTTGCTACGAATTCGTGGCCGGCTTCAAAGTAGTCGTCCCAGGTAGCCTTTTCCCCACCGAGGAATTCGGCGAAGGCTGCCGGGTCAGATGGCAGCCCGGCAGCCTTGACAAGATCCTCGCGGTAGCAGACGGCCTGTGGCCCAATGTCGGTTCCATAACCAATCAGGGTGCCGTCAGTGGTACGTCCTTGGGCTTCCTTCCAGGGGAGCCATCGCCCTTCCACATCAGCCGAGGACAAGTCCATGAAGGCGTTCGGAAGCTGGGAGAGTTCCGGCATCCAGTCAATTTCGATGGCTTCGATGTCGGCAAGTCCCTCACCTCCGGCTGCCAGCCGGGTGGTGAGGTTGGTGCGGGCATCCGGGGCGGTTGCAGCCTGCTGGTGCTTGATGGAGACGTTCGGGTTGGCGTCGGTGTACTCCTTGAGGAGTTCATCGGTGTACCCAAAGTTGTTGAACGTGGCAACGGTGAGGGTGACACCTGAGCCGTCACCGTCGGAAGGCGGCGTACTGCTTGAACATCCTGAAGCGAGCAGGGTTAGGGAGGCCAGCGAAGCGATCGCTGCCCATTTCCTGTGGATGGGTAAACGCATATTGACTCCTTTGTCCGAGAGCCGATTTTGTTATCGGTCTCGATTAAATCGTTCACACCCCGGCCGAGCATGGGCACCGCGTCGACAATCTTGAGGTGTGACGTAACTAATGTTCTGATTCGAAAACGGGAGCGCTTCCATGAAGCTGACCCAATAATGCTATGGCTGTGGGAGCGCTGTCAAGGGCCCCATTGGAAACACAACCGGAAGCGCTCCCGGTTTCGTGCAGGGCTGCAGGATTTTATGGGCGCGCGTTACTGAATTGTTATTTTTGTCTTGTTCGTGGATTGACTGCCGGGTGTGCGTCCTGGGCTAGTACCCATAAATCATGTCGTAGGCAACCTGGGGCAGGAACGCTCCTGCTGTGGAGCCGAGCCCGACTCCGCAATCGCCGTCGGATTCGCCGGGCGTCTTGATCCAGAGGAGCATTTCGGCTCCTCCGCCATACTGGCTCGAGGAGCCGATTTTTTGGCCGCCCGGGTTGCACCACGGCGTGCTTGAGTTTCCATTGGCGTTGCGATTTGAGTCGATCACATAGGGCTTGGTGTAGCCAAAGCGCGAGTTCAGTTCAGCATTGACGGCATTGCCGTAGGCGGTGTTCTCAGCGTTGTTGTGAAAGTTGGAAATATTCAGCGAGAAGCCATGGGCATTTTGCAGTCCTGCCGCATTGAGCCGTTGGGCCATCGTTGCAGCGTCAACCCATCCGGGATTCCCGGCGTCCAAATATGTCCAAGTGTTAGGCGCCTGTGCGTTGAACTGGGCAATGGCATTGATCAGCATGTTCTGCCGGTCGCCCACCTGGGATGAACTCATGCAGTCGAAGTCACCAAGGGCGTCGGGTTCCAGGATGACGATTGCGGGCCTGTCGGCGATGCCACCTGCAAAGCTTGCTATCCATGTGTTGTATGCGTCAACAGAGCCCGCGCCGCCGCCGGAGTGCCCTCCGCAGGCGTCGCGACCTGCAATGTTGTAGGCGACCATGATGGGAAGTTTGTTGTGATAATCGGCCGCGCCGACGTACGCGCCGGTGGCGGTGCCGATGGTTCCGCTCCAACTGCCAAACCATCGCGCCATGGGCTGCTGCCCGATTGACGTGCGGATGGCGCTCGACCTGCCGTCTTGGGGGTTGGCGTCAGCCCACTGGAGGACGGTTGAGTCCGGATCGACATAGAAGCCGTTCGTGAGTTCAGGCGGACTTGCCGCAAAAGCTGTGGGTGCCGTGCTGAGCGAGGCCAGCGCCAAGGCCAGGACAGTTGCTGCGAGGCGAATGCGAGGTTGTGATGACAAGCGCATTTGTTGCTCCGATCTGTTGAGGTTGGGCGGCCGAAATCGGCCGGTTTCCTGAGGAGAGTCACTATTTCCGGTCCGCGCCGTCATTGCCCTGGATCGCGAATGGTCGTACGGGATCAAGGGGTGCGGATTCAGCGGTATCGTGCGGATTGGTTGAGGGTTAGAACCGGCAAATTTCCGTTATAACTGGAAGCGATCCCGTCTGATTTCCAGAGTGACTAAGCCAGCATGTCCCGCACTTTGACCCGTTGTAAATAGCAAAGTGGAATCGGTGACATCGAATCCAAAGGGCTTCACCTACAAATTTCTGGAAGCGGTCCCGGCTTGTCGGGACACTGGTTTCGATGGTAGCTTCTAGCCATCCATTAAAGTGACGCGCAGCACACGATCCGTGTGGGAGCGCTCCTAAACAGTTTGGAGAATCTGTGGTTCCTCGTAACCGGACGCCCCATGTGCGTGCTGCTCGAATTTCTGTTTTGACAACATCTGTCCTGATGCTGAGCATGGTGGCGGCGCCTTTGGCGATCGCCGGCCCCGGCGCCCCTGGGGCTGCTGTGCATGACTTCACCGATGGCGACACCTCGGGATGGCATGCCTATGCCAATGCCGGTGCGGTCTCCTCAGCCGTTGATACCGGCGAGTTTTGTGCTGTGGTGGAAGGAGGCGAAAACCCGTGGGACATCGCAGCTCAACTCGATGGAATTACTTTTGAGCGGGGGTCCACTTATGAGGTTTCATTCGACGCACATGCATCCGCCGCCCTGAGTATCCCGATGCAGGGAGGTGCCGGCTACCCTGCTGCGTTCGCCTACTCTGTGGCCCTGGACGGGACTGAAACGCCACAGCATTTTGAGTTCACCTTCTCCCCCGAAGACTGGCCCACGGCTGCGGAGAATTCAGAATCACCGGTGGAGGACGCCTGGACCACGGCGACGGGCAACATCTCCTTCCAGCTGGGCAACCAGGAACAGCCATACAGCGTGTGCTTTGACAACTTTTCCCTGCTGAACAGGTCCGCGGAACAGATCGTTGGGGGTGATTTTGAAGATGGCGAGCTTTCTCCTTTCTATGCGTCGGGAACCGGTGTGACCAGCAGGGTCGTTGCTGGAGTCCTGCAAGCGGAACTCCAAGGTGGCACGGCCGATAAGTGGGACCAAATCGTTGGGTTCAATGGCGCGGTCATTGAACCGGGAGTCACTTACACATTGTCCTTTGACGCAAGCTCGTCCAGCGGCCGTCCCGTCCGGGTTGTTCTCGGGGATGACGAGCCGCCGCACGGTGTACTTTTTGAACAAACGCCCACGCTCACAACAGGCATGTCCCATTACGAGTACACCTTCACCGCTTCGGCAGGCTTTCCAACCATAGAAGGGGACGGTCCGGGCCGTGGCGAAGTCTCCTTCCAGATGGGCGGAGCGCCAGAGGCGTGGACGTTCAGCCTGGACAATGTCTCTCTCCTGAGTGGCACCGTAGCGCCGAAATTCACTCCAGAAACGGGTCCTCGCGTTCGAGTGAATCAGGTGGGGTATCTTCCTGCCGGCCCAAAACAGGCCACCCTCGTAACAGATGAAAGCGGGCCGGTGGAATGGAAACTCCTGGACGCTGCCGGCGTCGTAGCGGTTGGCGGAAAGACTGTGCCCGCGGGAATCGATGAAACAGCCGGTCTGAACGTCCATGAGCTGGACTTCAGCGATTTCACCAAGACCGGAACATACACCTTGGCCGCAGATGGGGAGGAAAGCTACCCATTTGCCATCGACGCCGGCATCTACCAGCAACTCCGATACGACGCCATGAACTACTTTTACCCTGTGCGCAGTGGTATCGCGATCGATGGTTCAGTCATGGTGGGCCAGCCGGATGCCGACAAATACACACGGCCCGCCGGGCACGTGGAGAACCCCGACAGCTCTCTGGCGGAAGGCAGCGTCAATCAGGGAGATTACGACGTACCCTGCCTTACCCCGGCGACCGAGGGCGAGTACTGGATGTACGGCGACTGGTCTTGCAACTACACAGCCGACGTCGTGGGCGGTTGGTATGACGCGGGTGACCACGGAAAGTATGTGGTCAACGGTGGTATCGCCGTGGCACAGGTCCTCAGTACATATGAGCGCACGCTTTACAGCCCCACCGGCGCTAGTGCCGACCTTAGCGATGGATCTTTGAACATTCCCCTGGATGAGAGCAGCAACGGTGTCCCGGACCCGCTGGACGAGGCCCGTTGGGAACTCGAGTGGATGATGAAAATGCAGGTCCCCAGCGATGCAGATATGTACGCCGGCATGGTCCACCATAAAGTTGCAGACGCCGATTGGACCGGGCTGCCGCTCCTACCCTCAGATGGCCCGCAGGAGCGTTATCTGCACCGTCCCTCGACAGCCGCCACACTGAACTTTGCTGCCGTGGCGGCACAGGGCGCACGCTTGTGGGGCCAGTACGACCAAGAGTTTGCCGCCGAGCTACTTGCGGCCGGAAAGGTCGCCTGGGCAGCAGCCGTCGCGACCCCGGACCTGTACGCACCAGCTCCAAATGCAGATCCCAGCCCTGGCAGTGGTCCGTACAACGATGACAACGTCCTTGATGAGTTTTATTGGGCAGCCGCGGAACTGTTCTTGACCTCGGGCGAGGCTGAATTCAAGGACTACGTGCTCGCGAGCGAGTACAACACCGCCGACATTTGGTCTGCCGGGGGATTCAACTGGTTTGAAACGGCCGCGCTGGGACGCATGAACCTGGCAACGGTTGAGTCGGACATCCCGGGCCGGGCGGAAATCCGCCTATCGGTGGTCACAGCGGCTGAGAAATACCTCGAGTGGCAACAGGGACAACCGTTCGGCACGGCATATCCTGGCGTCAATGGACAATACGACTGGGGCTCGAACAGCTCGATTCTCAACAACCAAGTCGTCATGGGCACTGCATTTGACCTCACCAGTGAGCAACGATTCGCTGACGGCGTGGTGGAGGCGATGGACTACTTGCTGGGCCGCAACGCCCTCAACAATTCCTACATCACCGGCTACGGCCACGAATACTCGAAGAACCAGCACAGCCGTTGGTTCTCCCATTCACTTGAACCGAGCCTGCCCAACCCGCCTCGCGGGTCGGTATCTGGCGGCCCGAACTCCATGACGGAAACCTGGGACCCCGTCATTCAGATGTTCTACAACGAAACCGACACCTGCGCACCACAGCTGTGCTACGTGGACGACATCCAATCATGGTCCACCAACGAAATCACGGTGAACTGGAACTCAGCACTGTCCTGGGTGGCATCCTTTGTCGCGGACCAAGCGGCCGGCGACCAGTCGGGCGCAGGAGACATTGTGCACGTGGACAAGCACCCTGCAGATATCTCAGTCCTAGACGGGGAATCAGCCCAGTTCACGGCCTCGGCAACAGGCAAACCCACTCCGGCCGTGAAATGGCAACAGTTCATCGACGGTGATTGGAAGGACGTCTCAGGTGCCATTGCCTCGACCTTAAAGCTGTCAGCCACCACGGCTGATGACGGGCGGTCCTACAGAGCTTACTTCTTCAATGAATTCGGCGGTTTTTACTCTGACGATGCCAAGCTGACAGTGAATAAGAGTCCAGACGTAGCTGTGCCGGTTCCGACGTCGGAACCGACCATCGAACCCACACCGGGCCCGACGTCGGAACCGGGTGACGACCCGACCCATGAAGCTGCGGCTGAAAACGGCGAAGAGTCAAAACTGGCGGCTACGGGCTTTGGCATGCAGCGGGCGACCTTGGCCATCCTGGTTTTGCTCATCATTGGTGCTGGCGCCATCTTTGTAGGAAGGCGTGTCAGTAAAAATGAATAGGACAGGCGGTCTCTTCGTGAACTGATCCCACACCTCGCCCCTGAGACCTCGACGGTCTCGGGGGCGAGGTGTCTCGTGCAGGGGACAGAAGCGTGGCAGTAGACTTCAAGCCATGCAAGAATCCACGAGCGAACCTTCAGAGCCACGCCCCAAGGTCGCACCTCAGCGTCAGTCCCATGAACCACAAACGAGGCCAACGCTTGACGAGGTAGCACTCCGCGCCGGGGTGTCACGTTCCGCGGCTTCGCGGGCCATGAACAACGCGCCGCATGTCAGTCCGGTCAAGCGTGGCGCCGTCATGAAAGCTGCTCAGGAACTAGGTTATTTTCCCAACGCGACGGCCCGCGCACTCGCCACAAGCAAAGTAGGCTCCGTGGTTCTGGTCGTCTCAAATGAGGACCCAGCCTTCTTTGCCGACCCATTCTTCTCCCAGATCATCGTGGGGATTGCCACAGCCCTGGAGAAGACTGACCTTGATTTGACGCTGATGCTCGCATCTCCGGATGATGGCCCGATACGTCTGGAACGGCTGTTACGGTCCCGCCGTGCGGATGGAGTGATGGTCTTGGCCATGCGCAAAGACGACCCGCTGAACCAGATACTCGCGGCGACTGACCTCCCCATCGTGTTCTGTGGCCGCACACTGGGTATGGAGCCACGTTGGTACGTCGACGCGGACAACCGAGGCGGCGCACGACTTGCCACAGAGCATCTTCTAAACGCCGGGCGCAGACGTATTGCCACCATCATCGGCCCCATGGATTTGGAAGCCTCTGTCGCCAGATACAGGGGCTTCGCAGACGCCATGGCTGTCGTCGGTCTTGCTTCCGACTGGATCGCAGAGGCCGACTTCACCCGTGAAGGCGGTGTCCAAGCCATGACGAAACTCTTGGACGATCACCCTGACCTCGACGCAGTTTTTGTCGGTTCGGACAACATGGCGGCGGCCGCGATTCGTGTTTTGAAGGCTCACGGACGTTCCATCCCAGAGGATGTCATGGTTGTGGGATTCGACGACCTGGCTATTGCTCAGCAGACAGAACCGACCCTGACCACGGTAAGCCAACCGATTAGGGCCCTCGGACTTGAGATGGCAATGATGTTAATGCGCCTGATTGAAGGCGAGAGCCCGAGTCCTATCATTTTGCCCACTCGTTTGGTGGTGCGGGAGTCTGCGCCCTCGCCTGGATGAGGTTCCGACGTGAACCCAGGATAGGTGGGGTGCCAAGCTGCAAACAATTGCCGGCGCGCTCTGTGCAAAGTCGACGTGGCCTCGATACCAGCTACCTCGCAGAACGGGATCTGCCAATTCCGTAAGATTCAGGGAACATTGCCGTGGATCACAGCGATCGGTAGAGTTGCCCCGCCAGCACCATTCGTCACAGTGACCTTAGCTCGGATCACGCCGAGCCATCCCCCGGCCGAAACGCTTCCCAGCACCTTTCGCAATCGATAAACTCGGGATGAACGGTTCGGTGAGATGCCGACCGAAGGTCACGGCGTCTACGTGCCGAGCGAAATCGGTCGAAGGTGACTATCGGTGATGCATGATCCAGGAAGATACCCGACCTGGACTGGTTCAGGACCTGGAACGGAGTTCGTCCATTGGCGTCCACGGTGGGTGTCGATTCGCGGAACGGACGGAGTTACTCGCGAACGTGTACTAACCAAATATGTGCAGCCGGGTGGCCACATCATCTCCTTCGCCGATCAATGTCTCACTGATGTTGGCCGTGTGAATGAATACCACGTTGTAGCCAAGGCTCTAGGTATTTCGCCGCTGGGCGCCCCGCTGAAGAAACCGTCCCGAGTGGTGAGGTGAGCGGATTGATCGTGACGCTTATCCTTAGCCTTATCCATAGTGCGGCACGGATACAACCGACTCATTAGAAACTCATTAAATTGGGTGACAACTGTCACCTGTTCAGTACCATCCATTGTTGCGCGCCTTTCGCGCCGACAAAGGCCAAGAATGACTTTTGGCAAGTCGAAATTGACGATAGAGGCGACAGCGGGGGTCGTCGGTTCGAATGCCGCAGCGGTTGAAACCGTCAAGAGTCTGGCATCACGGAGGGCGCATGTTCCGCCACGGGGCACCTTCGCAAGAGAATCAGCCTGAGCCGTGCGGCGAGCGGAATGAAGATGATGGTTCAAAAATCGTCCCGCAAAGTAGCGGAGTCAGCGCAGGCCCATCGCGTTCCGAACCTCGTTCAGGATGTGGTGGACGGCGGTCTCCGCCATGACAGCGTCACCGCGGGCCACCGCCGCCGCAACATCCTCGTGGGCCTGCAAAGCTTCGTTCCGTGGCTTGAAAGGCATCAAGCCCTGCTTGGTTCGGCTGGTGAGCACCTCGGCCACCATGCCTTCGAGTGCCGTGAACATCTCATTGCCGCAGCTTTCGAGCAGCAAGCTGTGGAACTCGATGTCCACCGCCAGGAACGCCTCGAGCTCGCCGACTTCGCCAAGCCGCCTCAACTCTGCAGCCAAGAAAACCAGCCTGGCCCGTTCCGCCGCGCTCGCCCGGCGGGCAGCTCCGGCAGCCGCAATGGGCTCGATGGCGATGCGCAACTCCGTGAGGCTGCTGTACTGAATATCGCGCTGGGCAGAGCCCAGACGCCAGCGCACCAACTCGGGATCAAAGACATTCCACAGCCTGCGCTCCTGGACCACGATGCCCACCCGCCGACGCGAATACACCAAGTTCATGGACTCCAGGACCTTCATGGTGTCCCGCGAAACGGTACGGGAAACGCCGAACTCCTGCTGAAGGCCCTCAAGGGTCAGCCGGCTGCCCGGCGGAAGGGTCCCTGCAGCGATGGCGGAGCCAACCGCCTCGAGAACGCGTTCATGCATAGCGGGGGAGGCCCCGCCGTCGTGCGCGTTATCCGCGTTCGGTACTGTCGCCGTCGACATCTTCCCTGCTTTCCTCTGCGCTTGCGCGCCCTTCGATCGTACCTAGAAATTTGCAAAGGTATGACTTGTGACACCAAAAGATAGTATCTATCGACAGAAATGGTGATACCTTATTTTTCGGCGGACTTTCTTGTGAGTTGCGCAACGAACGTTCTTCATTGGCCAACGGCGTCTTCTTCGGAGTTGATACATGCAGTATTCAGCCACACATCTGGTGGTGATGGGCGTTGCCGGTTCCGGCAAGTCCACCATTGCGGCAGCTCTTTCCCAGCAGCTTGGCTGGGCATGTGCCGAAGCGGACGAGTTCCACCCGAAGTCCAACATCGAGAAGATGACCCGGGGCATTCCCCTACAGGACGAGGATCGATGGCCCTGGCTGCGGGAAATTCAGGCCTGGATGACCGCCCATGCCGCGGCCGGGAGGAGCACCGTGCTCACTTGCTCCGCGCTCAAGCAGAGCTACCGCAAGCTGCTCTCCGAAGCAAAGGGCCGGGTCCTGTTCATCCACCTCGACGGCGGCGCCGCGCTGATTGGCCAGCGCATGCAGGGCCGCGAGGGCCACTTTATGCCGCCCACGCTCCTGCCCAGCCAGCTGGCCACCCTTGAACCGCTAACCACCAACGAACTTGCCGCCGGCAGCCTACGTCTGGACATCTCCAATTCCCCGGCGGAGATCGTCACCGCTGTGCTGGCTGGCCTCACACTTCCCGCTCAGACCGAGCTCAGTACCCGCTGAGCTCGGCCACCGAGCTTGTCCAATATTTCCCCACTCCCCACGTAGTTCAGTTCAAAGGAGAACCATGGTCATCGAAGGATGGACCCAAACGCTAGGCGCAGGACCTCTGCTGCTCATCGCGGCGGCATCGATCTTCGTACTGCTGTTCCTGATCATCAAGCTTCGGATGCATGCACTCGTCGCCCTGATCGTGATCAGTCTCCTCACCGCATTCGCCACCGGAATCCCCGCTAACCAGGTGGTTCCCGTGTTGGTCAATGGGTTCGGTACAACCCTCGGCACCGTGGCTCTCCTCGTAGGCTTGGGTGCCATGCTCGGCCGCATCGTTGAGACCAGCGGTGGCGCCAAGGTGCTGGCCGACTACCTGATCGGCGTGTTCGGCGAAAAGCGTGCCCCGTTAGCCCTGGGCCTCGCCTCTTTGATCTTCGGCTTTCCCATCTTCTTCGACGCCGGTCTGGTGGTCATGTTGCCCGTCGTGTTCGCCGTGGCCCACCGGCTGGGCGGGGGAGTGCTGCGTTACGGCCTCCCGGCTGCCGGCGCCTTCTCCGTGATGCACATCTTCCTGCCGCCGCACCCGGGCCCGGTCTCCGCCGCTGCCTTCTTTGATGCCAACATCGGCCTGGTCCTGATCGCTGGCCTCATCACCGCCATCCCCACTTGGTACGTCACTGCCTACCTGTTCGGCCTGTGGACCGGCAAGAAGCTGGTCCTTCCGGTCCCGGCGATCCTGGGCCAGGCCAGCGCCGATGCCGAGTCCAACCCGCCGCGCTTCCGCACCATTATCAGCCTGCTGCTCCTGCCGCTTGTCCTGATCTTCATCAACACCGGCCTGAACACCCTGGCATCCTCCGGGGTGCTGTCCGAGGAGGTCAAAAACGAGCAGTGGTTCCAGGTTCTGCGCACCATCGGTGAAACCCCTGTTGCCCTGCTGATCGCCGTTCTGGTGGCCGTGTTTGTCCTGGGCACCCGCCGCGGCCAGAACGCCGGAGCCATAGAGAAGCTGCTCGAATCCTCGCTGGGCCCCGTATGTTCGGTCATCCTGATCACCGGCGCCGGTGGCATGTTCGGTGGTGTGCTCCGCGCTTCTGGCATCGGCTCGGCACTGGCCGATGTTCTGGGTGACCTAGGTATTCCACTGATTCTGGCAGGCTTCCTGATCGCCGCCATCCTGCGCATCGCCCAGGGTTCCGCCACCGTGGCCCTGACCACAACCGCTGGCCTCATCGCCCCGGCCGTGGCCATCGCCGGTGTGAACGGCATGCAGGTTGCCGCCCTGGTAATCGCCGTGGCAGCCGGCTCCGTGGTGGTCTCCCACGTCAACGACTCCGGCTTCTGGCTGGTGGGCCGTTTCTTCGGCATGGACGTCAAGACCACTCTGAAGACCTGGACCGTGATGGAAACTCTGATCGGCGTCATGGGCTTCGCCATTGCCGTGGTCATCTTCCTGTTGGCCGGTGTAGCGGGTTAGCTCGGCACCTGCCAGCCACGGCTGACTGAAGAACGACGGCGGGACGTCCAGATAGATTCTGGCGCCCCGCCGTGGTTCTTGATCAAGGCAAACCTCCCAGAAATAGTCTCCTGTGAAACTCTCGTTGGCAGGTTCTACGGCGGCAAGGCTCGGCATCTTTGGTTTCAGCTGCCCAGTCCCTTCGCCGCATGCCCCACCGAACGCATGCAACCCCTTGATTAGGGGACACGAGGCCAAATTTTGGGGCAAAAATCCTGTCCCATGTGCTCAACTCCCGAAATTGAGTCGATGATGACGGAGTTGCACCGTTCGCGGGGAGGGTGTGGACTTGTTGCGTTTGCCAGGGTTGCGAGAATCAAGATGGTATGTAATCGATCTCGCGACAAGGACCATTAGGGCCCTCGTTGGCTGTGACGGCAACGATTTTGCGCGCGCAGCTTCCGGAAGCTTTTTATCCAAACAGGACAGCTTGGCCTGACTCAACTAGGCTGGAAAGTGGACGAAAGGAGCATTTCATGAAGAAAATCCTCATGGTATTGACCAGCGTTTCCGAGATCGGCGATACAGGCGAGAAGACCGGTTACAATGTGGCTGAGGCTGCGCATCCTTGGAAAGTCTTCAAGGATTCCGGGCATTTCGTTGATTTTGCGTCCATCAAGGGCGGGCAACCTCCTCGTGACGAGGTGGACTCGGCAGATCCCATCCAAGTTGCTTTCACGGAAGATGAGACCACGCGTGCCGGTTTGTACAACACGGCCTCTGTCGACGTCGTTGATCCCGAACAGTACGACGCCGTCTACCTCGTGGGAGGCCATGGCACCATGTGGGACTTCCCTGACAGCGAAGGCCTGCAGACCCTAGTGGCCAGTGTCTACAATGCCGGCGGCGTGGTGGGCGCTGTCTGCCACGGTCCTGCCGGCCTGGTGAACGTCAAATTGGCCAACGGCATCCACCTCGTCAATGGCCGTAAGGTTGCAGCTTTCACCAACGATGAGGAAGTTGCCGCAGGAAAGGACAAAGTCATCCCGTTCTTCCTGGCTGACAGACTTGGGGAACTGGGCGCCACGCACGTCTTCGCTGACGTCTTCGAGGAGAAAGTTGAGGTGGCTGACCGTTTGGTGACAGGTCAGAACCCCGCCTCAGCTGCTGGCGTAGCCAAGGAAATGGAGAAGCTGCTGGCGGAGGTCATTCACCAGGAGAAGGCTGAGGAGCAGGACGAGGCGGAAGCAGTCCGTGCCCAGAAGGACGCTGAGAAAGCGGCCAAGAAGGCCGCAACCGATACCGGTCACTGACTCAGCAACCCACACTGGAGCTGGCTGCCGCACCGAAGATGGTGCGGCAGCCAGTTCTCGTTTGTCTAGAAGTCTGCAGGCTCCTCGCTCGGTGGGGGAGAGGGTTGAGGCAAGGATTCACTGCGACCGTTTTTGGTTCCCGTCCATCGGGACGCGAAAATATCACAAGTCCGGCGATCAAAAGGATCGAGGACCTACCCCGCCACGGTTCCGCTGGTTGCCCCTCTGGAGCGCAGCTGCTCGATGAGTTGTGTGAACGCAGCGATGTCTGTTGGACAAACGAAGGGGGGAGAAACCGGAGCCCTCAAGGCCGGAATCCTCGGTGTCCGTGTGGTGGCTGACTCTGTCGCCTACCAGGAGCATAAAACGGGACAACAGCCGGCCTGCGAGCTCATCGTCCAACATGCCTTTGAAACCTTTGGCCGGATACCATGACCCGTGGACTATTTAGCGCTCTTCTTCTCTGTAACAGGAGCATGCATGAGCCCTTCAAGCCCTGAATTCTCCGTCTCAGTGGCTTGTTCCTCGCCGTCGGTAGCGTCGGTAGCGTCGGTGGCGTCGGTGGCCGTGCCGTGGGCTTCGTCGTCGGACGTGTTATCGACAATGGCGAGGGCTGCCGTTTTGGGTGCCTCGACCACTTCTGCGGGTTCTTCCGGAGAATCCGTGGCTGAGGTGTCTGCCAGGTTGACCTCCAACAGTGAGCTGCGATGACGGCGAGCGTTAGCCAACATGAACAATCGTTCTGCCGCGGCCGTATCGCCCTCCTCCTTAAGGAGAGAACCGGCTGCCATCAAGGCTTCGGCAGCAACGGCGTTTTCGCGGTAATCCAGAAATGCCCTAGCGGCTGATTCCGAGGAGATCTTGTTGATCTGGGCGCTGACGCGGCTGGCGTCCTCCAGTGAATATCCATGTCCCAGCTGGTAAACCTCGTGATAAAGGAAGGCATAGTTTTCCTCCCTGAAGTCCATGGAACGATCCAAACGAGCCTTCAACTCGGTCTGCTCCGCAGGGGAGAGATCGTCCACTTCAAGTCCGATGCGGTGGGCAAACTCTCGCAAGTATTCGGGGCTGGCCAGAGGCATGCCGCTCAGCGCGATGCGAGTTTCGCTCGCCTCTGCTGGCAACGGCTTGGGAGCGGAAAAGAGGGCAAGGAATTTTTGGATCAAGGTGTTCACGGGTTCTCCATTGGTAAAAGCTGCCCTTAAATCTTCTCAGTCTTCGGGGACTTTGCATGTATGGGAACCAGTGATACTCGACGCAGTGTGAGGGCGGGGTAGGTCCAGGTGGCTCGACAGGGGAGTCCGGCACGAAGCAACCCCGCCCCCGCATGCCCTGACCGCATAGGATCGTAACCATGACCAAAACCCCCTCGGATTTCTCCCGGCGCCGTCTTGCCATTTTCGCTTTCATGCTGACGTTCGGTAACGGCATGTCATCGTGGGTGGTCCGGACTCCGGCCGTGCGAGATCTTCTGGACGCCTCCACCGCCGAGATGGGTCTGGTGCTGTTGGGCCTCTCCGTAGGTTCCATGAGCGGTGTGCTTTCCTCAGCCTCCGTAGTGCGCCGCCGCGGCGTACGATTCACGGCAATGGTGGGCGGAGCCAACTTCATCATCGGCATCGCCATGATCGGCATCTTCGCGGGGGCGTCCAACCATGCCGGAGTTTTCGCCGGACTGGCACTGGTGGGCTTCGGCATTGGCGTCTCGGAAATCGCCATCAACATTGAAGGCGCGGCACTGGAAACACTGTCCGGGAAATCGGTCATGCCCGCCCTCCACGGTTGCTTCAGTCTGGGAACCGTGATTGGTGCGGTAGTGGGCATCCTGCTGACAGCCATCAACTTCTCCGTCACCTGGCAATTGGTCCTAGTGGCCTTGCTCGGTGCCGCCGTCTTGGCTACCTTGACCCGCTTCATCTCGGCGGAAACTGGCCGCGTCAGCCGCCTCCCGCGCGACGAAAAAATGCAGCAACCCCGCACATCCTGGCTCGATGCCTGGCGCGAACCCCGCATCCTCATGCTCGGGCTGATCATCCTCGCCCTGGCGCTCGCCGAAGGATCCGCCATGGACTGGCTACCCCTGCTCATGGTGGACGGACACGGCCTCACGCCCACCCTCGGCTCCGTAATTTTCGCCGGCTTCGCGGCCGCCATGACCATTGGCCGGTTCCTCGGCGCCCCGCTGCTGAAACGGTTCGGCAACGCGACCGTCCTGCGCGCCAGCACACTGATCTCCGCCGCAGGTATTGCGCTGGTGGTCTTCGCCGACAACCCGATCATCGCCGGCGCCGCAGTGTTGCTCTGGGGTGTGGGCGCCTCCTTGGGCTTCCCCGTGACCTTGTCCGCCGCGGCCGACAGCCCTGACCCCACCTCCGCCGTGGCCGCCGTGGCCACCGCCGGTTACGCTGCCTTCTTGGTAGGACCGCCCTTGCTCGGTTTCCTCGGCGAGGAGTTCGGCCTGCGCGGCGCCATGATCCTGGTTTTGGTCGTGGTGGCTCTCGCGTCCCTGCTGACCAATGCCGCCAAATCGCGGCCCCGCAAGGACACCACCGAATTGGAGTCAGCTGCCCTCTGACTCTTCTTTCTCAAAAGGTTCGACGCCGGGAGCCCACCTTTCGCTGGAAGGTGGGCTCCCGGCGTCGTACGTGAAAAAGGCGAGGTTACTCAGACTGGTGGGCGCGCAAGGCCCAAGGTTTCACGCAGGGTGCTGCCTGGATAAGCGGTCCGGAAGAGGCTGCGCTCCTGCAAGATGGGCACCACCAGCTCCACGAAATCCGTCAGCGATTGCGGATAGGCGGGGCACATGAGGTTGAAGCCGTCGCAGGCGCCGGACTCAAACCACTCCTGAATTTCATCCGCAACCTCGGTGGGCGTGCCAATCATGGTGGCATGGCCACCGCCTGCAGCCAGGAAACCCAGCAGTTCCCGCAACGTTGGGTGCTTCGTCTCAATGATGCGCTGCACCGTCAGGTAACGCCCTTGCGGACCTGTGAACAATTCAGCAGGCGGTAGCGGCGCCACCCGCTCATCAAGTCCATGGGTGCGGTAATCCTGACCCGTGAAGACGCCCAGTTGCGCAATGGCTGCGTCAATATCCAAGTACGCATCGAGGGCCCGTTTCTTCTCCAGCGCCTGGGTCTGAGTTGCCCCGATATAGGTGACCAAGCCGGGCAAAATGGGAACTCCCGTGCCGCCGCGCCCTGCTTCATTCAGCCGCATTTTCATGTCTGCAGCGAACTCGAGCGCTGATTCCTTGTCCCATGCCACCGAATAAATGGCCTCGGCACAGCGGGCGGCGAAGTCCCGCCCGGATTCCGAAGATCCTGCCTGAAACAGCACCGGCCGGCCTTGGGGAGGGCGCGGAACATTCAGTGGACCTGCCACCGAGAAATGCTTGCCCTGATGATTGATGGGGCGAATGTGCTCGGGATCGATGAACGTCCCGCTGTCCCGGTCCCGGGGGAGTGCATCATCAGACCACGAATCCCAGAGCTGCTTGAGAACCCGGACAAACTCGTCGGCGCGCTCATACCGCTCGGCATGGGGCGGAAGTGCGGCCATTGAGTGATTCTGGGCCTCAGCATCAAACATGGACGTGACGATATTGGCCCCCGCCCGGCCGCCACTGATGTGATCCAGCGAGGCCAGCATCCGCGCAGCGTGGAACGGCGTGTAAAAACTGGCGGACACGGTGGTGACCAGCCCGATGTGGTGGGTGGCCCGGGCCATGGCGCTCAACGCCGTAATCGGTTCAAGAAGCCCCGGAACGCCTGCTGAATACCGGCGGTTCACGCTGTGCCCGTCGGCAAAGAACACGGCGTCAAGGAAGCCGCTTTCGGCCAGCTGGGCCAGCTCCTCGAAGTAGGCAATGCTGCCGACCCTATCGGCACTGGATGCTGGATGCCGCCAGCCCATGGTGTGGTGTCCGGTGCCAAACAAGAAGGCGTTGATGTGTAATTCTCGTGTCTTTTCCATGGTGTCCGTCCCCAATTTCACTCTCTCCTAATTCATCACTAGTCCGCCGTCGACCACCAGATTTTGTCCCGTGATAGCCCGTGCCCACGGCGAAGCAAAGAACAGGGCCGCGTCAGCAAATTCGGCAGGGGTGGTGACCTTGCGCAGCGGTGTCCCGCCGGCGATCAAGTCAAAGACCTGCTCGGGGGTAGCCGAGGAAGCGTCTGTGCTGCGCAGCAGACCTCCGGAGACCATGTTGACGCGGATGTTTGCCGGTCCCAGATCGGCCGCGAACGTCCTGGTCAACGCCAGCAAAGCCGCCTTGGCCGCGGTGTAGTCGTGGTAGGGGACCACCGGATTCTGAAAAAGGTTGGTGCCGATGTTCACAATGGCACCGAAGCCGGCTTCCTTGAGCCCAGGCAGCACGGCTTGGATGGTGTTCAGCGCCCCGCCCACCACTCCAGCGAACTGGGCCTGGAAATCTGCAAAGCCAATCTCATTGGCCTTGGGCCTGGCGTCTCCGTTGAAGGAAAAGTCCGGGAGGGCGTTGTTGATCAGGGTGGTGATGGGTGCGCCGAAATGCTCGGCGGCGGCGCTGACCATGGCTGCCACGTCATCGCTCTTGGTGACATCGGCACGCAGCGCAATGGCTTGATCGGGGCCGATTTCGGTGGCCAGTTGCTGGGCCCCGGCTTCACTGTTGCGGTAGTTCAACACCACCCGGGCGCCTTCACGGGAAAAGGAGCGGGCAATCTCCACGCCGAGCCCGCGACCGGCGCCGGTGATGAGAACAATCTGGTCTTTGATGAGCATGTGTGCACCTTTCAGAAGCGCGAAAGGATGCACAAAATTACGAGATATACACCAAAAAACGGCGTTCTCGTCCTTGATTCCGGACCGGCATCCCTTCGCTCGGATTATCGAGATCAGGTTCGACGGGTCTAGCTCTCAGCCGCGATGCGGCACCCCGTGCAGTGTCCAAGAGCAAAGCTACCACGTCCCGCTCGAAGCCCAGCCGCGGATTGGTTCTGAGTGGTTCGGATTGGCCCAGCGTGGTTCAGCTAGCTGCCAGCCCGCTCAGCATGAGATCCAGTCCGAAGGTGAATATTTTGCCAGCATCCCGTTCCGTATCAGCCAGCAATCCTGCGCCCGTCAATCCGGTCCGGGTCTGTTCATCGGTCACCGAACCCAAAACGTAGGAAAGCAGCGCCTCGGCGGCCCACTCGGCTTGATCCGCGGCGAGCTTTTCGCCTTCCAGCAGTGCGCCAAACTGTTGTAGCGGGGCCGTGGAACGTGGATCCAGGGCGTGTGCCAGTGCCACCACCTCGGCGCTGTCCCGCACCGTCAGCAGCGTTTCCCGAACACGCACCGCCAGCTCGCGAAGGCTATCCGGTGACTGAGCTGCTACGGGTGCCAGGATCAGTCCGGCGAGCACGGTGAGCAGTTCCTGCTTGTTTTTCACATGCCAATACAGTGCGCCCGGCTGCACCCCTAGATCACGGGCCAAGCGGCGCATGGACAAGTCAGCTAGGCCATACTCACGCAGGATTTCCATGGCTGTCTCCACGATTGCCTCACGCGTCAACGCCATCTTGGCCCCACCCTTTCCAGAATCCCATGCCACCGCAGCACCCCTCCATCTTCCCCCATCAGCAGGGCCCGTGATTGACAATGTCCACAGCTCACCCCACTATTGAACGGTGTTCAATTACTTTACAGACCTCGCCGATCGCCAACTCGACGGCGCCACCTTGACCCGCGATCAAGCCCTCGCCATCCTGGAATCCACCGATGATCAGCTGCTCGATCTGGTCGCGGCCGCCGCCCGGCTGCGACGTGCCCACTTCGCCAACACGGTCAAAGTGAACTACCTGGTCAACCTCAAATCCGGGCTCTGCCCTGAAGACTGCACCTACTGCTCCCAACGCCTTGGATCAGCTGCCCAAATCCTGAAATACACCTGGCTCAAACCCGAAGATGCCCTCGCTCAGGCGGCCACCGGCATCCGCGCCGGTGCCTCCCGGGTCTGCCTCGTCGCCAGCGGCAAGGGCCCCAGCGACCGCGACGTGGACCGCGTGGCCGGGATGGTGGGCAACCTCAAGGAGCAGTACCCCGCCGTGGAGGTATGCGCCTGCCTCGGCATCCTCAAAGACGGCCAAGCCCAGCGTCTGAAGGCCTCCGGGGCCGACGCCTACAACCACAACCTGAACACCAGCGAAGAAAACTACGCCGACATCTGCTCCACCCACACCTTCGCCGAACGCGTGCAAACCGTGGAACATGCCAAGGACGCCGGCCTCTCGCCGTGCTCGGGACTGATCGTGGGCATGGGAGAGAGCAACAATGACCTCATCGACGCAGTCTTCGCCCTCCGCGCCCTGGGCAGCGAATCCATCCCCGTCAACTTCCTCATGCCCTTCGACGGCACCCCGCTGGAAGGCACCTGGCTGCTCTCCCCCGCCCACTGCCTGCGCATCCTCGCCATGGTTCGCTTCGCCTGCCCCGACACCGAATTACGCATGGCCGGCGGGCGCGAAATGCACCTGCGCACGCTCCAACCCCTGGCCCTCCATGTGGCCAACTCGCTCTTCCTCGGCGACTATCTCACCAGTGAGGGCCAATCCGGGGCCGACGATCTGGCCATGATCGCCGACAACGGCTTCGTCGTGCTGGGTGCCAAGACGTCCGCTCTCCAAGTTGCGGGCCTCCCTGACGTTGCCCGCCCTGAACTGAACCGTCAAGAAGCGTTCGACGCCGGAACCTCCGTGGTCAGTCCCGTCACCATCCGCCGGCGCGGGGCCGGGACGGCCGTGGCGCCCAATGCTTGAGGCTGCCACGATCGCCGCAGCAACCGCTGTGAAGGTTGTGCCTGGTGCGGATCCCGGGATGCGATCGCTGATTGCCAGGGACAGAGGACTGCTCTGGCACCCGTATGCGCCGCTGGATGGGGACGCACCTTATGCCGTCCATGCCGGCAACGGGGTAAGGCTGAGCCTTGGAGCTGCCGATGGCAGAGGATTTGAGGCCATCGACGCCATGAGCTCGTGGTGGTCCATGATCCATGGCTACCGCAACCCGGTCTTGGATCAGGCACTGCAGGAGCAAGCCGGGAAGTTCAGCCACGTCATGTTCGGCGGGCTCACACACCAGCCCGCCGTGGAACTTGCCGAACGGCTCATCGCAATGACCCCGGATGGTCTTGACCACGTGTTCTTTGCCGACTCCGGCTCGGTCTCCGTGGAAGTGGCGCTCAAACTCGCCATCCAGTACCAATTGGGCCGCGGCCGCCCTCAACGCACACAGTTCCTGGCACTGCGCGGCGGCTACCACGGCGACACGTTCGCGGCCATGAGCGTGTGCGATCCCGTCGACGGCATGCACGCAGCCTTCCCCTCGCTGGTAGCTAAACACCATTTCCTGCCGCGGCCACCTGCCGCCCGGCTCATAGATGGAGAACTGCTTGCCGACCCTGCCGAAGTGGCTGGGTGGATCACTGCGCTGGAGGAAACCGTCGCCCGCCACCGTGACGAGCTGGCCGCCATCATGGTTGAACCCGTGGTGCAAGGCGCCGGCGGCATGCACTTTTACGCACCCCAGTGCCTTGCCGCCGCCCGCCGCGTAGCTGACGATCACGGACTGCTGCTGATCGTGGATGAAATTGCAACAGGTTTTGGCCGGACCGGCAAGCTCTTTGCCTCGGAGTGGGCCGGGATCGTCCCGGACATTATGTGCGTGGGCAAGGCACTCAGCGGCGGCTACCTGACCTTGGCGGCCATGCTGTGCTCTGCCCGCGTGGCGCGCACTATTACAGATTCCCCGCTGCGTGCCCTCCTGCACGGGCCCACCTTCATGGCCAATCCGCTGGCATGCGCCGTGGCTTGTGCCTCCATGGACCTGCTGCTGTCATCGGATTGGCAGAGCAACGTGCAGCGGATTGAACAGAATCTTGCCGTAGCTCTGGCTCCGGCCACCAACCTCGGATCCGTGCGGGATGTGCGGGTCCTTGGCGCCATCGGTGTGGTGGAGCTTGCCGAAGCGGTGAATGTTCCCGCGGTGACCCGTGCTGCCTTGGAACACGGTGTCTGGGTGCGGCCCTTCCGCAATCTGGTTTATACGATGCCGCCGTACATCAGTAGCCCGGCGGATGTGGCCACGATTGGGGCGGGCATCACCGCAGCCATTGCCCAGGCGCACGGCTGATGGCCAGCACTCCTGAACGTGCTGGTGCCCCCGCTGAAACCACCAGTGCAAGCACGGCCATGGAGGCATGGCTTGCGGCACGGGCTAAGGTTCGGCGGCAACGTGGCCTGGTGCGCACGGCCTCGATGCGGCTCTGGCCGGAGGAGTCAGGATGGCTGGTAAACCCGCTAGATCCTGACAACCCCACCGGCGCCGCCTCTGGGGAGATCATTGACCTAGCCTCCAACGACTATCTGGGACTCTCCGGCGATCCGCGGGTCATCGCCGCCTCGGTGGCAGCGCTGCAGGATTTCGGCGCCGGAGCCAAAGCATCGCGCGTTGTTTGCGGCACCACCCCTGCCCACGTGAAACTCGAAGAACAGCTCTGCGCCCTCACCGGGCAGCAAACTGCGCTCGCATTCTCCAGTGGGTACACAGCAAACCTTGGTGTGGTGACAGCACTGGGCGGGCCGGGCACCCTGATCATCCACGACGCCCACGTGCACGCATCCCTCATCGACGCCGTCCGGCTCTCGCGCTCGCAGGCCATTGCCGTGCCCCACAATGACCTCAATGCCATCTCGGTGGCACTGAAGAGTCGAACCCAACCACGCGCCATCGTGGTGGTTGAATCCGTCTATTCAGTACTGGGCGACGCGGCCGATCTGCCGTTGCTGGCGCAGTTATGTGCGGAGACCGACGCCCTCTTGCTCGTGGATGAGGCCCACAGCTTGGGCGTGGTCGGTGGCGGGAGGGGTGCCGTTCATGCGGCGGGCTTGGCTGGTACCCCGCACGTGGCGGTGACCGCCACACTGTCCAAGTCACTGGGATCCCAGGGCGGTGCTGTGCTGGGTTCGCCCGCCCTGCGCGAGCACCTGGTGAACTCGGCCCGGACGTTTATTTTCGATACTGCTTTGGCGCCGGCTGCGGCTGCCGGGGCTGGTGAAGCGGCACGGATTGTGCTGGCCGAGCCTGAGCTGAGCAACCGCGTCCGAGCCAACGCAGCCGCCCTGGCCCGCAGTTGTGGAGTGCCTGTGGCGGCGGGCGCCGTGCAATCTGTCCCGATGAAATCGGCCGCCCACGCCGTCCACGTAGCTGAGCAATTGCGGACGGCGGGCATCCAGGTGGGCTGCTTCCGCCCGCCCAGCGTGCCCGACGGTGTGTCCCGGCTCAGGCTCACCGCCCGGGCCAGCCTCACTCCGGAACAACTGCAGCGTGCCACGGACAAGCTGGCACTGCTGGTACCGAATTCCCGGGTTAGTCCCGCGCCCAGAAAATTAACTGACGTCCAGCAGCACGAGGAGCACGGTTTTGACCTTGACAAGCATTAGCAGCCCGCAGCTGGTTAAGGAGGTCATGCGGCGCACGGAGGATTTCATCCCCAGCAACGCCCTAACCTCGGTGGTCGATATGGCGCCTGGCACACTGCGCATTCTGGCCAAGGCGCGCTTCGCTTTGCCCCCGGTGCTGGCCTCGGCGACGGGGGAGAAGCATCGCGCTGTCCGGACCATGGTGGGCAAGTTTTTTACGCCTGCCAAGGTTATGGGCATCAGCGAGCGAGTCCGTGAACTGAGCGCGGAGCGGCTGGCAGTGACGGCTGCGGCACTGGCCCCTGCCGCACTGAAGTACGGTGCCGAAAGCCGTGGTGTTCCGGGACATCGCATGGTGGACATGGCTGAATCGATTGCCATGCACATTCCGCCGGTCATCATGGCAGAACTGACAGGTCAGCCGATGCCCGAGCTTTCCCTGCTGAAACGCTGGAGTCAGGACTCCCTGGAACTGTTTTGGGGCTGGCCCGATCCCGATCGGCAACAGCAGCTGGCCCACAGTGCCGCAGAATTCTACGGGTGGCTTCGCGGTGAAGCCGATGCTGCGCGTGGGACGGATTCCCTCTTCGGGGTGTTGCACGCCGCTGGTCTGAGCCAAGCCGAGATCTGTTCTCTGGGCTATTTTCTGGTCATTGCCGGCCAGGAGACCACCTCCTTGCTGATCAGCACGGCACTGTATCGAGGAATCCAAAAGGGCTCGTATCCGGACGCCCCAGCGTGGGCGGACTTGGCGGAGCCCGCCGCTGCGGCAGCGCACGTCCGTAACGTACTGGCCACCGAATCGTCCGTGCATACGTGGCGGCGGGCAGTTGCGCAGAACACCACGCTCGGCGGCCTTGAGCTGCCAGCCGGTGCCGAGATTTTGCTCGAGCTCAGCGGCCATCACCCTGCCGATGCCAGCCCTACCGCGTATTCGCTGGCCTTTGGGCACGGCCTACACCGCTGTCTGGGCGCCAAATTGGCTGAAATGGAGGCTGCGTTGGTAGTGGAGGAAACCGCACGCGCCCTGCCGGGGCTGGAACTTGCAGGTCCCGAACCTGAATGGCTGCGCTTGCTGTCCTTTCAAGCACCGCTCACCGTGAACGTCGCTGTAAGGAAGCCATGAATCAGCCCACCACTATTTCGCCCAGCATCATTTTCATCACCGGCACCGATACCGACGTTGGAAAAACAATCACGACCGCGGCCCTGGCAGCTTCCTTTGCAGCAGCCGGCGCCACCGTGGCCGCATACAAACCCACCCAAACTGGCGTCTCTGGCGCCGAACCGGGCGACATGGACGAGGCGCGCCGGCTCGGCGGCATCTCCACCGTGGCGGAGGGCATCCGGTTGAGCGCACCCATGGCTCCAGTTGCCGCAGCAGAACGAGAAAACCGAAGTCTGCCGTCCTTGACTGACCATGTGAACACCATCAGCGCATTGGCAGGCTCCCATGACGTTGTCCTCGTTGAGGGTGCCGGCGGGCTGCTGGTGGAAATGGACCAACAAGCTCACACGCTCGCGGATCTGGCGGCGAGCGTGAAAGACGTGGCCCAGGTCCTCATAGTGCTGGTCTGCCGCTGCGGTTTGGGGACCTTGAACCACACACAATTGACGCTTGAAGCCCTGGCGCACCGCGGACTTCCTGCGACAGGTTTGGTCATTGGTTCATGGCCGGAGTTGCCCACCGATCTTGAGCTGGGAAACCGCAGCTATCTTGGTTCCCTCCCCGTGCCATTGCTGGGCGCCTTACCAGCGGGCGCGGCGGCTCTGGCGCCCGACGTTTTCCAGCAACGTATCCCGAGCTATCTGCAGCTCCCCAAGGAGTGAGGTCTTGCTCATAAGGTTCGACGCCGGGAGCCCGCCTTCTCGCGAAAGGTGGGCTCCCGGCGTCGCACGTGGTTTGACGACGGGCACCACAAGCACGAGTACCACGTGCCTGGTGGCCGATCATGGACTCATGACGATTGAGTTCCTGTACACATTGATCAGCAATGCGCCAGACATTGTGGGGACGGCGTTTGGGGGTTCGCCCCCATCGCACTCGAGGGCGTGGATCTTTTCCCTGGAGAGCCTGCCGATTAGAGCCGGGCTAGGCGTGCGCGGGCAAAACTGTAGAGTCCATAGGCGATCAGCCCCACGCCGATCATGATCAAGATGGCCTCCCCAAACGGCAGCGCGGCAAGGGCCTTCAGCGCACCGTCCAGACCCGCGGCATCCTTGGGATCCACCTGCACGGCGGCGATGACGAACAGCACACCGAGCGTGACAATGGCGATGCCCTTGGCAATGTATCCTGTCATTCCCAGCGCGTCCACGGCCTTCTTCGCCTGACCGGATGGCAGCGCAATGTCCTCGTGGAACTTCTTCGTGGCGCCCTTGTAAATGAAGTACCCGCCAATGCCGGCCGTGACCAGCCCCACCACAATGAGCAGTGCCTGCCCACCCGGCAGCGACAGAATGGTCCCGCTGGTTTGTTGCGCACTTTCGGAGGAGTTGGACGGGTTCCGCAGAGCCAGCGAGAGCGCTGTCGAGGCCAGCGCGGCATAGGCCACACCCTTGCCGAGCGAAACCAGACTGCGCACCCACCGCTTTTTGGACGAGGAACCAATACCCAGCGCGGCCTGGACCAGAAGCCACAACGCCAGTGCCGCCAGGCCCACCACGGCGACCCACAGCAGGATCATGCCGCCGGGCAACTTCGCCATCTGCGCGAAAGCTCCGGACTGATCCGATTCACCGCCCTGATGGTTCGCGATCTGGATGGCGAGGTAGCCCATGAGCAGGTGCATGAGGCCACTGGCCGCGAAGCCGATCCTTGCCATGATGGTCAGCGCCCGGCTGTTTCCGGTTTTGCTGACAGCCTGATGAGCCTCGTTGGCGGCATTCATGTTCCATCCACCTGAGGCTGAGACTTTTCGCCGTGGACATGTTCCCCACGGATGCGGACGGTCCGCTGTGTATCGATGGCCATGATGGCTCCTAAGATGACAAGGGATAGAGAAATGGATGCCGCTGTGTCAGTGATCCAGTGGTAGCCAAGGTACAGCCGGCTGGCCACCTGCGCCAGAATGACCACGGCGGCAATGCTGAACAGCAGCACCGTCAGAGCCTGATTTTGGCGCCGGCTCGCAATCAAAAAAGCCAGTATGAGCAGGAAGTCTGCTGTGCCCAGGACGTGGCCGGACGGGAATGAGAATGTACTGTCCGGGCTCATCAGCATGAGGTCTACCGGAGGCCGCGGATGCTGAACTAAGGGCGCTAAGACCTTGGCCAAGATCACCCCGGTGATCATTCCGCAAGCCAGCAAAATGGGCCGCCAGGCGTGTTTGGCCAGCAGCGTCCAGCCCACCAGTACCACCAGGACGATGATGGGCAGCGCCGTCGGCCCGAACACCACAGCCAACACGGACATGATGGCCGTCAGCCCGTCGTTGCGCAGCGAGACAAACCAATCTGCCACGGGCTGATCGAAGCGCTGCAGCCCGCTGTGGGTCATGACGCTGACAACCAGCACCGCGAACAGCGCCAGGCCCACCACCATGAGAACTAATGCGGTGCGGTACAGCCCGCGCCTGGTGGAGGCAGCAACGAACCTTTCCTCCACAATGAACTTTTGCCGCCAACTCATCGCTTCGCTCCCTTCCGTCGGCCGACGTCGGCTTACGTCTGCTTACTTTGCTCGGCTTACTTGGTCGGTTTACTCTGCTCGGTTTACTTGGCCGGGGCGCTCATTCTGATGGTCAGCGCCTGTGGCTCCACGCTGACTTTGAGGTGGCGCACCTCGCCGAGATGATCGCCGTCGAGCTCGAATTCCTGCGGACTATCCAATTCAATGACAGCACTCTTGCCCGAGTAGCTCTGCACCGACTTATTGCTCTTAGTGCCCTTGCCAAAGACACCGGCCACGACGCTCAACCAGCCAAAGCGGCCGCGCGGTGCCAGCACCAGCAGGTCCAGGATGCCGTCGGTGAACAGGGCGTCGGGGAAAATCTGGACGTCTCCCATCAGTTTCCCGCAGTTGCCCACCATGACGCTGCGCATTTTTCGGTGGATGGGGTGCTGGCCGTCGATGGTGATGGTGGCACCGACAGGCTTGCCCTGCAGCTTGCGAATCCCGGCTTCGACGTAGGCCAGCCAGCCCACCCGATCCTTGAGTTCATCGTTGGTATCGCCCATGATGGCGGCGTCGTAGCCAACTCCGGCGGCGACCAGGAAGATTTGTTCCTGCTTGCTGTGATCGAGCACGGCCTTGACCACATCGATCTTCGTTTCGGAACCGGACAGCACGCTCTGAGCTGCGTTGAGCGGATTGGTGACGTCCATCCCCAAGTTGCGGGCCAGCAAATTGCCGGTGCCCAGGGGCAGCAAACCCATGGCCATGTCCGTGCCGGCCAAGACGGAGGCCACCGTGCGGACGGTGCCGTCGCCGCCTGCTGCAATAACGACGTCGACCCCTGCCTCAAGCGCCTGCCGCGCCTGACCAGCTCCTGGGTCTTCCTCCGTGGTTTCCAGCCACAGTGGCTCGGCCCAACCCGCGTCGGCGCACAGCTGGAAGAAGTCCGCTTTGAACGATTCGTCAGGGGCCTTGACCGGGTTAATAACAACGGCGGCGCGTTGGTTCTGCTGTGAGTTGTTCTCGGTCATGACGTCTCCTGAGTGAAGGAATGTGGAACTGAACAGAATAGTAGCCTGTGGTTCGGCAGGGCAGCAGCTTCTAGAGCAGTCCGAGCGCTGCGAGTTGTTCCGCGAGGCCGGCCCCATCCGGCGCAGAAACCCAGGGTGCTTCGCCGTGGTTGAAGGCAGGGTCGTCAGGGGCGTGGGAACCAGCATGGGCGTGGCCGACAGCATGCGCATGGCCACCGGCCAGCAGCGCCTCGCTGGGGGACAGTTGGCGGATGGCAATGGCTGCCGTCTGCTGCGGATGGGCCCGGGAAAACTCGGCGTAAATGGCGGGATCGTGCTGGCCGTCGTCGCCAATCAGGAGCCACTTGACACCAGGGAATTCCTGGGCAAGTCGGGCCAGGTTCTGGAGTTTGTGTTGGGGCCCACTGCGGAACCAGTGCTGTCGGGTGGGGCCCCAATCGGTGAGCAGAAGGACGCCGTCGGGATACAAGTTCCGGGCCAGGAAGCGGGCCAGTGCCGGTGCCACATTCCAGGCGCCGGTGGATAAATACAGGACGGGTGCGCCGGAGTTTTGAGCCACGACCCGATCCAGCATGACGGCCATGCCCGGAGTCGGTGTCCGTGCGCGCTCGCTCAGAACCAGCGTGTTCCACAGTGCCAACAGGGGCCGTGGCAAGGCGGTGACCATGACGGTGTCATCAATATCGGAGACGATGCCGAAGCTGGCATCCGGATCGACGATCTGAACGCGAGTCTGCGCCGGTTTGGCGTCTGCGCTGCGCAGCGTGATGGTGTGCCAGCCCGGCGTCAAGGAGCATTCCAGAACCACATCCACCAGCCCGCCGGCATCGGCCTGCACGAGGTGAGTCACGCCGTCGACCTCTACCTCAACACGGCTGCTGCGAACGGGCACGCTCATGAAGGCCCGCCAGCCGCGCACCGTGCCTGTGGTGTTGGTCCCGGAGGTGCGCATCAGGACCACCCGGGCCAGAACGCGCACCCAGGTGGTACTGCCGTAGCCGGGGTAGGCCACCACGGTGGGGACGGCGCCGGTTGAGGTGGCGATGCGTCCACGGATGGTGTGGATGGCGTCGGCCACGTGGATGACCTGCTTGAGGAGCGCCCGGGCCCGAGGGGGTGTTGCCGTGGTGGCTGCGGCTGTTGTTGCTGCTGTGATTGGCTCTCTGGGCGTGCGTGGCGTGCTGGGCGTGCTTGGCATGCCGGATTGCTGCTTAGCGGTGGTGCGGAAGAGTGATTTTCGCGAAGACGTAGGCATGGTTCACTGTCCCACAAATACGGTCGGTGGTGCGAGCGCGCGGAGACTGATGGCGTTCGGACGCCTCGGCTGACAGGCTCACAAGTAATATGTTTCAAAGGCAGGCTGCAGGCCTGCCGCGATGCAGCAAACCGAGCCGAAAATTGGAGTCCTTATGGATATGCGCTTGGAATTAGTCCCGCTACCCACCACTGATGTTGATCGGAGCAAAGCCTTCTACGTTGACCACGTGGGATTCACCCTCGATCACGATGTGGAGCCGGGCAACGGTATGCGAGTTGTCCAGCTGACTCCGCCGGGGTCCGCATGCTCCATTGTTATTGGCGTGGGCATCAGCGACCCCACCGCAGCGCCCGTCCACGGACTTCATCTGGTGGTGGATGATCTTGATGCTGTCCGCCAGACACTGCGAGGCAAGGGGGTGGACGTTTCCGACATTAGCGATATGGGTGGCGGTGTCCGCTATGCGTACTTCAGCGATCCTGACGGCAACTCATGGGCCCTGCAGCAGATTTCCGTTTCGGCACGCTTGCCTGAGTAGGGCGGGGCGCGCCAGTCGGGCGAGCCGGCGAGTTCTTAGGCCGGCGTCACAATTGGCGTCCTATTTGGGCGGCGCAGCAGCGGTCACTTGCCATACGTGCCCATCGGGATCGGTAAAAGCGCCAACATAACCCCAAGGCTGTTGCGCAGGCGCAGTGACTAGCGTGGCTCCGGCGTCTTGGGCCTTCTTAATCAGATCGTCGACGCCGGATTCGCCGTCTGCTGTGATGCTGATAAAAGTCTCGCTCTGGCTACTGGATGCTACCTCGCGGTTTCCCACAACCCAGCCAAACCCGCCACTAGGAATGAGCATGAGCTGCACCCCGTCATTGATCTGGAACTGCAATGGTTCCGGGATGCCGTCGTCGGCAACTTCACCCAGGGGGCTCAGCCCCAGTCCTGTTGTGTAGAAGTCGAACGATGTGCGGCGATCCGCGATGGGAAAGCTGATGATTATTGGTGAGTTCTCCATGGTTTCATTATGGGGGCTGTGCTGGGCTGTGCTGGGCTGTGTAACAGCATAAGAGGGCCTCGAACGTGGCCACACGAGTCGTGACTTGGTTGGGCGAAGTTCGTTGAACGGGCTTCAGCTCACCGACAGGCTACTTTCAAGGTGACGCTGGTCTGCCGCGTTCCGGTCTGGCCCAACAAGGATTCGATTACGTCGACCGCATCTTTGGGCGAATTTGGCTTCGACATTATTTGGTATCGTTGCCCGTTTACGAAACGTATGGTGATCTGAAATCCTTCAATTATTGTTGTGTATGCAGCTTACGAAACCGTTTACGTAAACCGTTTGCGTGATTCCTTGCACAGCAGTGTGAGGCAAAGCGAGCGGTGGAGTATTCACACCCTGAAGGAGAGCAAACAGTGGTCACTATCCGTGATGTCGCCAAGCATGCGGGCGTGTCTCCGGCCACCGTTTCGAGGGTAGTCAATGGCCTTGTCGGTTACTCTGACGAGACTCGGGAGCGGGTCGAGGAAGCTGTCAAGAGCCTCAGCTATGAGCCTGATTCCTTAGCCCGCGGTCTAAAGACTCGGCAGACAGATGTGATTGGCTTGCTGGCACCCCTGGTCTCTGATGCTTTAGCTTCTCAGGTCATGCTAGGAGTTGAGGAGGAGGCGCGAGAACGCGGCTACGCTGTGATGTTGGGCCGTACGGGTGCCCAGTCCGCCTATATTGCCGGCTACCTGCGGACTCTGCGGACGTATCGGGCAGCTGGAGTTATTCTCATTTCTGCAGTGATTACACCGGAGACCAGGCTGCTGCTGGGCCCTAAAGTTCCGTTGATCTCTGTCGCCATCAGTGACAAATCTGGATCTCCCAGCGTCGCCATTGACGATGAACTAGCAGCCTATGACGCGACCCGTTATTTGCTGAAGTTGGGCCACCGTCGGATCGGTCTACTCAACGGCGATCTGACCTCGCTTTATGTTGCCAGGCCTCGGCAACGTGGCTACCTCCGGGCGATGAGAGACGCAGGATGCATACCCGTAACAGCTAGTGGCAACTCCTTTTACGAAAGTGGTGCTGCTGGCGTGGAGCAGCTCCTCCAACAGGATCCAGAGCTCACCGCCATTTTCGCGATGAGCGATGAGATGGGGGCCGCCGTAGTCAACGACTTGCATCGGCGTGGACTCCGGGTTCCTGAGGATGTCTCTGTTCTGGGCTTCGACAACACCTCAACCGCATTGCACGTGAATCCACCGCTGAGCACCATGGGGCAGCCGCTCGAAGAAATGGGGAGGATGGCCGTGAAAAAGCTGCTTCGTGCCCGTGACCTCGGGCCCAAGATCATGTCACACCGGCTGATCGAGCGAGGCTCCACTGCGCTGGCGAACCCAATAGCTCGGGGTTCATTGCCTCCAGATCGCCCGGCTCCATCGTCCCTGATGCAGAAGCCAACTCACTAAGTTCCTCTTCAAATCCGCAGCGATTTCTGACGCTTCAGTGCGCCCAAAAGCCGTCGCTTCGTATTCTTCACCCAAAAAACAGTCTTATCCACTAGGAAAACAAGGAGCATCACATGAGGCAACGCCGCCACAACTGGCAAACTCTTCTCGTCGCTAGCGCATCTCTGACCGTAGTCGCCCTCGCCCTCACCGGTTGCGGGGGCGCCACCACGGCACCGAAGGGTGCCGAGGAGATCTCCACCAATTCATTTGAGGGCAGGGGACCTATCAACTATGTTTCCAACCGCGACGCCTCTGGGGCTGCAGGTAAGAGCATAGACGAGTGGAACACTGCTCACCCTGAGGAAAAGGTAACTTTCGTCGAGCTGCCGGACAACGCCGATCAACAGCGTCAGCAGCTCGTCCAGAACGCCCAGATTAAGTCAGACACTTTCAGCGTCCTCAACCTTGATGTGGTTTGGACGGCTGAGTTCGCGGCAAACAAATGGATCATGCCTCTCCCTGAGGACAGCATCGTCGCTGAGAAGATGATTCCGGCAACTGTCGATGCAGCGACGTACCGCGACACCCTGTTTGGCGCCCCTAACTACACCGACGGTGCCTTGATGTACTTCCGCTCCGACCTGCTCAAAGCCGCTGGAATCGCTACTCCGCCAAGCACCTGGGATGAGATGAAGGCTGCTTGCAAGCAGATATTGGCCCTGCCTGAAGCGAAAAAGATGTCCTGCTACGCCGGCCAGTTCGACAAGAACGAAGCGCTCACCGTCAATTTCTCGGAGGCTGTGGCCTCTGCAGGCGGAACAGTAGTCGACGCCGCAGGCAAGCCCACCGTAGATACTCCGGAGGCCAAGGCCGGCCTGAACCTGCTAGTTGACGGTTTCAAGGAGGGGATGTTCCCTTCAGACGCCATTACGTACTTGGAAGAGCAGGGACGCCGTGCGTTCCAGGATGGCGAGTTAGTCTTCTTGCGCAACTGGCCCTTCTTGCACGCATCCCTAAGCGCCACGGACGGATCCAGCAAGGTGGCTGGCAAGTTTGATATCACGTCCATCCCCGGTGTTGACGGTCCCGGCGTCTCTACACTAGGTGGTCGAAGCCTCGCGATCTCACCCTTTGCCAGCAACAAAGCCACTGCGTTGGATTTCTTGAAGTTCTTCACGAGTGAGGAGCAGTCCGAAAAACGTCTCGAACTTTCATCCCGCGCCCCCGTTTACGCATCTCTGTTTGAAGATCCGAAGGTGGTAGCCAAGCGACCGTTCTACCCAACGTTGCTTACCTCGCTGAACAACGCGCAACCGCGTCCCAAGGTGGTTCAGTACGGTGCCACGACCAAGGCTATTCAAGAAGAAGCCTATGCGGCTATCACCGGCAAAAAGGACACGGACACTGCACTGAAGGATATGCAGGCCAAACTCACCGAGTTGTCCAAATAGTTCGGACGCAGTAATCCAACAGTTCATTCAGTAGACGAATAAACAGTATTGCTTGGGCTGCTGTCCCGACTAGCCGCCCAAGCAATACAATTTCAGTGAGGTTTCAGACATGACTTCGACCGCCCCGCCCACCGGCGTGCAGAATGGCACACCCAGCGCAGAGCCGCCCCACAAGCGCATAAAAAGAGGACAACGCTCACCAGGCGAAAGCCGGATGGCGGCGATGCTACTCTCTCCCACTATCTTGGTGCTTGCACTTGTCATTGTTTACCCCCTACTTTCCGCCGTGCATCAGTCCTTGTTCCGTGCAGAGTCGGGACTCGACGCGAATGGATACGTCTCCGACGTCAACTCCTTCGTTGGGTTTGCCAACTACGTTGATATGTTCGTCGGGGAGTCAGGCCGCAGGTTCCTCAACGCCTTCGCCAACACAACATTCTTCACGCTCACTACGGTTTTCCTTGAAACAGTTCTAGGTCTCACCTTGGCGATCGCCATGAACCGAGCCTTTCGCGGTCGTTCGTTTCTGCGTGCCAGCATTTTGGTCCCGTGGGCTGTTCCCACTGCAGTTTCAGGTCTGCTCTGGCGCTGGATTTTTCAGTCGGATGGCATTGCCAATGAATTGATCGGCAGCGAAGTCCTCTGGGTTGCTGAAGGGAACGCTTCCAAACTCGCCATCATCATCGCCGAGGTGTGGAAGACTGCGCCGTTTATTGGGCTGCTGGTGCTGGCCGGGATGCAGGTAATACCCGGGGAAGTCTACGAGGCAGCCAAGATTGACGGTGCCGGCTGGTGGAGGCAATTAGTTTCCATCACGCTCCCGCTGGTTAAGCCCACGCTGCTGGTAGCTGTGCTATTTCGCATGCTGGATGCTTTGCGGATGTTCGATTTGCCGTTCGTCTTGATCGGTCCGGGCAAGGAGTCCGTGGAGACCCTATCGATGCTGGCCTGGGATGAATCCAATCAGTTGCGCCACGGCTCGGCGTCCGCGTTCGCCGTCGTCCTCTTCCTCTATGTCGCTGTTGTGGCGATCGTCTTTGTGAAAGTCCTCGGCGCCGATGTGACCGGCGCTAAAGAACTGAAGATGTTGTCCAAGAAGAGCCGCGCCAAAGCAAAGCAAATCCAAACGAATTCTGAACAGAAGAAGTCCGAGGCTACCCGATGACCATCACCGATCTTCGTGACGCCGCAGCCTCATCCGGCGCCGTCACCGATTCTGCAAACGGCGGCGTTGCCGGTCGCCAGAAGCCTAAAGAGAAGCGCACGTGGCGCTCATACAGTATTTATGTTGGTCTGGCCATGATCTTCGTCTACTGTCTGGCGCCGTTCTACTGGATGCTGGTGTCCAGCCTGCGCCGTACCGCTGACATCTTTGACAATTCCCTCGTGCCGGCACCCTTCTCTCTGGAAAATTACACCAAAGTGTTTGACGGCTCCACCATGTTTGGGCAGGCACTGCTGAACTCGCTGATCGTAGCCACCACGACCACGGTGCTGGCACTGATCTTGGGTGTTTTTGCCGCTTATGCTATTTCCCGGCTGAACTTCCCGTTCAAGTCGGCTATTCTCGGCGTCATCATAGCGACCTCAATGTTTCCAGGCATCTCCGTGGTTGTCCCGTTGCTGCGGCTCTTCACCGACATGGGCTGGATCAACAGCTACCAGGCCATGATTGTCCCTAATCTCTCCTTCGCGATCCCGCTGGCGGTCTGGAACCTGACCACGTTTATGAAGGCTTTGCCTTTCGATCTTGAAGAAGCAGCCATGATCGATGGCTGTACCAAGTGGCAGGCGTTTAGGCGCGTTCTTCTTCCGCTCGCGGCTCCCGGTGTTTTCACCACTGCGATCCTGACGTTCATCCATAGTTGGAACGAGTTCATTATTGCGCTGTCGATGATCAACGATCCACGGATCCAGACTGCAACCGTGGCGATCTCCAAATTCACCGGAGCGACGGAATTCCAAGCTCCATTCGGTGAACAGATGGCGGCAGGCGTGATTGTCACCGTGCCGCTGGTAGTTATGGTGCTGATCTTCCAGCGCCGAATCGTTGAAGGACTCACCGCAGGAGCCACCAAATGAGCGCACAAACTCTCACCGTTCCAGGAAATAACGGCACCTCAGCAACTGTGGAGTGGTGGGAATCCGCAGTCATTTACCAGGTCTACCCTCGATCCTTCGCAGACGGCGATGGGGACGGTGTGGGTGACTTAGCTGGACTCATCGCCCGGCTGCCCTACATTGCTGATCTTGGTGTGGACGGTATTTGGATCACCCCATTCCAGCCTTCTCCGCAGGTGGACCAAGGCTACGATGTCAGTGACTACTGCGGCGTGGACCCGCTCTTTGGAACCATGCAACAGTTTGACGAGCTACTGGAACTTGCCCACTCGCTGGGTCTGCGGATCCTGCTCGATGTTGTTCCCAACCACTGCTCTTCCGAGCACCCTCTTTTTCAGCAGGCCCTCCTAGCAGGCCCGGGATCACCGGAACGAGACATGTTCCACTTTGTTACTGGACAAGTGGCCGCATCGGCAGCCGGTGCTCCGAATGGCGGGGGAGACACACCTCCAAATAACTGGCGGAGTGTATTCGGTGGCCGGGCCTGGAGCCGCGCCAATGCTGACTCCAGCACGGATCATGATTGGTATCTTCACCTATTCTCGGCGGGCCAGCCCGACTGGAATTGGCGCAATCCCGCAGTGGGAGACTACTTTGAATCCGTTCTGCGATTCTGGTTCGACAAGGGCGTTGACGGACTCCGCATCGACGTGGCTCATGCGCTGTTCAAGGCAGAAGGCCTGCCCGACTCGGCCTACTCTGGAGACGTAGTAGACGGTCTGCGTTCCAACGCGGAGGTCTCGGATCAAGAAGAAGTTCACGACGTTTACCGACGCTGGCGAACCCTGGCAGATCAGTATGAACCGCACCGCTTGCTCGTAGGGGAAGTCAACCTTGAACCGGCTCGGGCAGCCCGATACACGCGGGCAGATGAGCTGCAACAGGCGTTTGCGTATGCGTTCGTCAAGCTCGGATGGAAACCGCAGGAGTGGGCAACCGTAGGAAATGATCTGGAAGCTGCCCGCCAACAGCATGGCGCCACACCCACATGGGCACTGGAAAACCACGATATTGTCCGGTCAGTCACTAGGTTTGGCGGCGGAGAACTGGGCGGCACCCGTGCCCGCGCAGCTCTCGTGGCACTGCTTGGCCTCCCAGGGCCGGCCTACCTCTATCAGGGGCAAGAGCTCGGCTTGCCTGAGGTTGACGTCCCGGTCGAGGCCCGCGTCGATCCGATGTGGGATCGCGGCGGTGTCTGCAGGGACGGCGCCCGCATTCCCCTGCCTTGGACAGAGAATCCTGCACTAAACTATGGATTCGCTGTACCTAATACCGGGGCGACGGCCGAACCATGGCTGCCAACCCCTCCGGGATGGGGAGGACTCGCCATTGAGAAGCAGCAGCAGGACTCGGCATCTTCACTGACACTTGTCGCAACGGCGCTGGCGCTGCGCCGGACGCTGTGGCAAGAAGGTATTTTCACTGCGAATGACGGTGGCAGCTGGCGTGTTGAGTCAGGGAACCTTTTGATCTGCGAACGGAGCTCAGAATTCTTGGTTGCGATCGCCATGGGAGACGAGCCCGTTCAGCTGCCAGCCGGTTCCGTAGTCCTGAGTGCGGCACCGCTGGAAGAGGCTGGCTGGTTGCAGCCGGATAACGCAGTCTGGTTGCTACGGAAATAACAGCCTGGCCCGTCACTCCTCCGTCTCTGGGGAGTGACGGGCCGGAAACTGTGATGATGACACTGGCGCCGGTCGCTGGCTCGGTTAGCTCAGCTCGGTCACCTTGAGGTCTTCGAGGAAGGATTGGAGTTCTTTCACGAAAGCTTTGGACAGATTCCCGGATTCGTCGAGACTGGTGGCCATGGTGAGAGTCAGGTCCTCAGCATTCTCCATTTGATCGAGCGCAACAGGTTCCTTCTTGAGATTGCGGTGCTCGGGTTTCGGCATCAGAGTGAGCGCCGGGTGGTACCGCTTCGGACGAAGCAAAATGCCTGCCCTTGGAGCTGATCCAGTGCCGGGGCCGCGAGGACTGACTCCATGAGCACATGCAACAAACTGGATTTCTTCGGGGAAGTAGTGAAAGTTTCCCGACGAAGGAACAATGTTGAATCTATGTGGCATGACATTGATGGCCTCAATGGCACCGATGGGTGATTTCAGAGCCAGGGATACCCAGCAATGATCGACGTAGACGCTATGTGCGCCGCCCGTACGGAAAAAGATCTTTTGATACCAGATAACGAGCCTTCTGTGCCCGCCTCCGAGGTGGGCACATTCTTAGGCAGTGCGTTGCCGAACGCTTCAACGAGAGCGGCGCAAAATTCATCGATTTTCATAGCTTCCCCATGGTTGTTGGGTGAGGACCGGAGCCTACCTTCGCGCTGAAGGTGGGCTCCCGCCGTCGTGCTTCATGCGGAAATTACGGTGGGGGCTGGGAATCGGCGCCGGTACTTGTGCTCGGCTGTAGTCCTCGATCGAGGTGTGGAAGCGGTGCAAGAGGTCCGCGAATTGGTTGACGTCGGCTGCTGGCCAGTCGGCGAGGACTTTGGTGAGTGCGGTGACGGAGCGTTCTCGCCCGGCAAAGGTGCGCTCGCCATGTTCTCGCCGCCACTGGACTCCGCCGGCAACAGCGTCCGCGGCCAACGAGCCGGCGCGTTCCTATCCCGCGGCCTGGGCCTGAACGTGTTTGCCTCCGCGCCTCATATCGCGGAACAGAATGGACGTGCCGCTCGCGGCTAACGTGGCTTCTTAGTTTCGGCGCTCCGGGCGAGCTAGCCCGCAGTTGCTTCCGGCTGGGCCCACTGCAGGTTCTTGATGGAGAGTTGCTCCGCCATGTCATCGAGGAAACGGATCACCACTTCACGCTCGGCGGAGTTGAGCCGGGCAGCCGAATAAAAGCGTTTGGATTGCTGGCGCCCCACCGTGTTCATGGCGGATTCGCGCGTTACTTCGGTGATGGCAATGGCCAAAGCCCGCCGATCACTGGGATGCGGTGAGCGGGTGATGTGCTCCGCGCGTTCCAGCCGGTCCAGCAATTTGGTGGTGGACGCCGTCGAAATTTTCAGGTGCGCGGCAATGGCTCCGGGGGTTGCGATGGTCCCGGTGTTGGCTGACACAATGAGGTAATGCAGCGCTCGCATGTCCGTCTGATTCAACTTCATGTACTTCAGCGACGCGTCAGAAAGTTGCTGCTCGGCTTCACGCAACCGGCCCAGTGCGGCCATTACCGAACCGATCTGACGCACATCCTCGGGGTCCATTTCGGAGCGATCCACAAGCTTGCTCGCGGGGTCGCTGGCATCGACGTCGTAAATGCTCGGCGGCAACGCTGTGTTTGCTGCCTGGGTACTTTCCATAGTTGGATTCTATCCTGATTGAGGTATAACCGCCTCAGCTTCTATCATGCTAGGATATTTGCTAGCTAAGCGAGATTAAATTGCGGGACAACCACGGAGAGTACGGATATGAGCACTGCGGAGAAAACTGCCAAGCGGGGCGAGCACAAAGGCGAGCACAAAGCGCCGCGCAAAATCGCCAAATGGGTGCGCATTCTTTTGCCCACACTCCTGATCGTGGGCTGGCTGGCAGGGGCTGCTGTTGGTGGGCCGTACTTTGGACGGGTCAGTGAGGTTTCCTCCAACGACCAGACCACATACTTGCCGTCCTCCGCTGATGCCACTCAAGTGCAGAAGATTTTGAGCGAATTCCGCGCTTCGGATGAAATTCCGGCGATTGTGGTCTTCGCGGCAAATGACAAGCTCACCCCCGAGCAAATTGCCAGCGTCTCAACCGAAGTCAAGGCACTGACGGAGATTGCCGGGGTGTCAAAGGACATCTCCCCGGCCATTCCTTCCGAGGATGGCAAGGCTCTGCAGGCATTCGTTCCCATCCAGGCGGACTCCGAAATTGGGGACGTGGTGGCCGAGATTGGGGACACTCTGCGTTCCACCGCGCCCGACGGCGTGAGTGTTCACGTCACCGGGCCTGCCGGACTCACAGCCGATCTCGTTGCCGGTTTCGCCGGAATTGACGGCATTCTCTTGGGTGTGGCGCTGCTGGCCGTTTTTATCATTCTGATCTGTGTTTACCGTTCCCTCTTGCTCCCCGTAGCGGTGTTGGCGACCAGCATGTTTGCCTTGTGTGTTGCCCTCTTGAGCGTCTGGTGGATGGCGAAGGCTGGCATTTTCATGCTGAGTGGCCAGACGCAAGGCATTTTGTTCATTCTGGTGATTGGTGCGGCAACGGACTATTCCCTCCTCTATGTCTCTCGCTACCGTGAAGAGCTCCGTATGACCAAGGACAAATGGTCTGCCAGTATCCAGGCCATTAAGAAGTCCGCTGAGCCCATCGCAGCCTCCGGTGGAACGGTGATTGTTGGCCTGCTCTGCTTGCTGTTCAGCGACTTGAAGTCAAATAGTTCGCTGGGTCCGGTGGCCGCCGTCGGCATTGTCTTCGCCATGCTCTCGGCACTCACCCTGTTGCCTGCGTTGCTGTTCGCGTTTGGTCGTGCTGCTTTCTGGCCGCGCCGCCCGAAGTATGAGCCGGAGGTCGTTGCCGCCGAGCATGGCATGGCAAGCAAGGGGATCTGGGTCAAGCTTGCTCGTGGCATCAAGAAGCGTCCGCGCACCATCTGGATTGTGACCTCCTTGATCCTGATTGTGGGCGCCATGGGTGCCACTCAGCTCAATGCCAGTGGCGTGCCCCAATCCGATTTAGTGTTGGGCGCCTCCGAAGCCCGCGACGGTCAAGTGGTTCTGGGCGAGCACTTCCCCGGTGGTACCGGCAGCCCGGTGTTGGTTGTTGTACCCAAGGCTGAACTTCAGGAAACCGCCAACGTGTTGCTGGGTATGGACGGTGTGGATGGTGTAACTGTTGTTGCGACCGATTCGCCGAGTGGCGCTGCGACCGTGACTGCCGACGGGATCCAAGCCATGGGCGCTCCGGGCACCCCCGCTCCGGAAGCTACGGTGGTCAACGGAGACATCATGCTTCAGGGAACGCTGGTGTCAGCGGCAGATTCTGACGCCGCGGCCGACGTCGTCCGTACTTTGCGCGATAACCTCGCCAACACTGTGCCAGATGCGCTGGTGGGTGGTGTCACGGCGACGGCCATTGATACGAACGATGCCTCCATTCACGATCGCAATTTGATCATTCCCGTGGTGCTCGTGGTGATTCTGCTGATCCTGATGTTGCTGCTGCGCTCCGTGCTGGCTCCGGTCATCTTGATCCTGACCACGGTACTGTCCTTCGGAACCGCGCTAGGTGTTGCGGCGCTGGTCTTCAACGGCGTGTTCAAGTTCCCAGGTGCCGATCCTGCGGTTCCCTTGTTCGGCTTCATTTTCCTGGTGGCGTTGGGTATCGATTACAACATTTTCCTGATGACCCGCGTGCGCGAAGAATCGCTCAAACACGGGACCCGCGAAGGCATTATGCGGGGGCTGGTGATCACCGGCGGGGTCATTACATCGGCCGGTCTGGTGCTTGCGGCCACGTTCTCGGCCCTGGCCGTCATCCCCATTCTGTTCTTGGCGCAGATTGCCTTCATCGTGGCCTTCGGCGTCTTGCTCGATACCTTCGTGGTGCGCTCGGTGCTGGTTCCGGCCCTCACCTACGACATTGGGCAGAAGATCTGGTGGCCGTCCAAGCTGAGCCGCATGACCGATGAAGAGGTAGCCAAAGCCGACGCTGCATCGAACCTCGCCGAGGACGTAGCTGCTGCGAAGGCTGCCGAGCATGAGACGGCGCTGCACGCCGGGAAGTAGCTGCGCTACCGCCAAGCCTGCCCGTGGGCAATTGCATCATCGACACGGGCAGGCTCGAGCAATGACTCCAGTGCCAATTCTGCTGCGCCAGTAAGCCCTGCTGCTGAGCCCACCACGGAGGGGCGGATCTCCAAACCACTGGTCAATGAGGGAAGGAAATTCCCATAGACGGATTCGCGGATGCCAGCCAGCAATGGTTCGGGTGATTCAGCCAAGTTTCCACCCACAATGATGATGGATGGGTTCATGACAGCCGCCAAGATCCCCAGCATTTCGCCTAGCTCGCGGCCTGCCTGCCGGACAAGTTCCACGGCCTGCCCATCACGTTTACGCACCAGATTGACGATGTCTCGGCTGCTATGGACTATTTGACCGCTGTCCATCAAAGTCTTGGCAATGGAGCGGCCACTGGCCACAGCCTCCAAACAACCCCACTGTCCGCAACTACACTGAACCGTGCCACCGCGAGGGATATGCCCAATGCTGCCAGCTTCGCCGGCAGCACCCTGCAGAATGCGGCCGTCGATCACAATGCCGCAGCCCACACCCATTCCCACTTTGAGAACAATCATGTTTTGGTATTTCTCCGGGCTTTGACGCTGCTCACCTCGGGCCATGATGTTGGCATCTTTATCCACCAGCACTGGGACCTGTGGAAAGACTTGCGCAAAGGCATCGGACACCGAGGTGTTTTCCCAACCGGGGATTTCTGGGTGGGTCAGTGGCCCCTGCTGGACAGAGTTGGGCACGCCCACTCCGATGGCCCGAATACGCGAGATATCCAGCTCCTCCTGGTGGCACAGACCCTGAAGATCAGTGATCACACCACTGAGCACGGTCTCTGGGCTGTCTTCAGGATCCAAGTCGTTCTCCGACGTGGCCAGCAGTGTGCCGGCCAAGTCGGTGACACCTACACGCACATGGCTTCCGCCAATATCTGCCACCAGCAAGTACCCGGCGAGATGGTTGAACGAATACGTTTCGGCAGGACGGCCGCCAGTTTTGCTCGGCTGCTTATTGGAGGAGACATATCCAGCGCTTTGGAGGTGGTCAAGCCGTTCAATGAGTGTTGTACGCGCCAACCCGGATTCGCGGACCAGCTCGCTCTTGGTCCACCGGTCCGCAGTCCGAATCAGCCGCAACAGCACGCCAGGTCCTGTTGATCCCCAGGACTGGCCTGCTTTTCCTTCTTTACCCATTGACTTTCAGTCTTTCGCTTGCCGTGTCCCTCCAATGTAGGGGAAATGCCGGCGAGGGACTAAAAGTCGCCGGGTTCCTGAATTAGTATCCCGTCGATTCGGCGGCGGGTGCATCCTCAGAGAGGACTGTGCGGGAACCGGAGACTCCAAGTCGCGTGGCGCCAGCAGCAATCATCGCCAGCGCAACTTCACGGCTACGGATGCCGCCGGATGCCTTCACGCCCAGCTTGCCGGCAACTGTTTCTGACATGAGCCGGACTGCTTCCACGCTGGCGCCACCGGCCGGGTGGAAGCCCGTGGACGTCTTGACGAAGTCAGCACCGGCTGCCGCCGCTGCTCGGCAAACAGCAACGATTTGTTTATCGTTTAGCGCAGCAGACTCGATGATGACCTTCAAAACTGTCGGAGCCGGGACAGCCTGGCGCACTGCCGCGATATCCGCCTCAACCTTGCCAAAGTCACCCTCCACTGCAGCCCCAACATCAATGACCATGTCAATTTCATGGGCACCCTGCGTTACCGCCAATGCGGCCTCAGCAGCCTTGATGCTCGAGGCGTGCTTGCCACTGGGGAAGCCACACACTGCTGCGATCTTTAGTGACGCGGAATCTGGCAGCTGAAGTGGGAGCATATTGGGGGAGACACAAACGGAATACGTGCCCAACTCCAGTGCCTCGTTCACAGTGGCTTGGACATCGGCGGCCGTAGCCTCCGGCTTGAGCAGCGTGTGATCAATGAACTGGGCCAGATCTGCTGAGGAAATCGTGGTGCTGGAATGAGTGTTCGTCATGGGTAAAGTCCTTCTACGTTAGTTGCTGGCAGTCATGGTTACGGAAGCGCTGCTGCGCAAAGTTTTCTGCGCGGCCTCCAATACGGTCTCCAAGCTGATCCCCTTGCGGCGCAATACTTCGGCACCATTGCCCGAGAGGCCAAAGCCTTCAACGGAAACTGCCTCACCGTAGGTGCCAAGGAATCGGTACCAGCCCTGCGCGGAGCCGGCTTCAACGCTGACGCGAGCGTTGACCGAGCGCGGAAGTACAGACTGCTTGTATTCCTCGGGCTGGGCATCGAACCATTCAATGCAAGGCATGGACACAACGCGTGTGCCGATGCCCTGATCGGTGAGTGCGGTGGCTGCCTGCACGGCCAGATGAACTTCAGAACCGGTGGCGATGATGATCAGCTCAGGTGTTTCTTCGGTGTCTAGCAGAATGTAGCCGCCCTTCTTGGTACCGTCGCGGACAGCATCCACCTGCTCGAGGGTTGGAATATTCTGCCGGCTCAAGACCATGGCCGTGGGGCCGGATTTTTCTTGGAATACCCGCTCGTAGGCCGCCACGGTTTCATTTGCATCCCCTGGGCGGACAACCGACAAGCCGGGGATGGCTCGGTGCGCCCACAAGTGTTCCACAGGCTCGTGGGTGGGGCCGTCCTCGCCAACGGCAACAGAGTCATGGGTCCAGATGTAGGTAATTGGCAATTGCATCAACGCGGCGAGGCGTACTGAGGGGCGCATGTAGTCGGAGAAGACAAAGAACGTTGCTCCAAAGATGCGGGTCAGGCCATTGAGCGCGATGCCGTTCAGAATGGATCCCATGGCGTGTTCGCGGATGCCAAAGTGCAGGACCCGGCCATACTCATTGCCCGGCCACTCGGCGCTGACAACTCCCGGCGGCAACATGGACGGGAATTCGTTGGACCAGGTTCCGTTGGTCTCGGCCAAGTCGGCGGATCCGCCCCAGAGTTCTTCAATGCTGTGGCCCGCAGCGGCGAGCACCTTGGAACTGGCGATACGGGTGGCCAGGCTGCTTCCCGGTTCAAAGGTGGGGAAGTTGGCGTTCCAGCCTTCAGGAAGTTCGCCCTTGAGAAGGCGGGTCAAGAGCGTAGCTTGCTCGGGGTGGGACTCTTCCCACGCGGCGAAGTTATCGGTCCACGGCCCCTTGAGTTCCAGGGCGCGGTCAGCGGCGGCTGCACGCGTCGAGGTCAATAGCTCATCGGGCATGACAAAGCTCTTGGTGGGATCCAGGCCTAGGGCGGACTTGGTGGCGGCCACTTCGTCGGCACCGGGAGCGCCGGCGTGAGCCTTGGCAGTGCCGCCAAGAGTAGGCATCGGGAAGCCGATCCGGGACTTGAGTCGGATGAAAACAGGAGCAGCTCCTGTGTCCAATGACGAGTCCAAGCCTGTGCGGATAGCGGCCAGTGATTCGGCGTCCGCGATTTCTAGGACCCTCCAGCCGTAGGATGCCATGCGTGCGCAGACGTCGTCGCTGGTGGCAATGGCTGTGGAACCCTCGATCGAGATCTCGTTGTCATCCCAGATCAGGACGAGGTTATCGAGCTTCCAATGTCCAGCTAGTGATGCGGCTTCGTGGCTGATGCCTTCTTGCATGTCGCCGTCGGAGGCTAGGCAGAAGATCTTGTAGTCAAAGACACTGCTTCCCTTTGCGGCTTCGGGGTCCATTATGCCGCGAACCCTGCGGGCTGCCAATGCCATACCAACAGCGTTTCCAATACCCTGGCCCAAGGGACCCGTGGTGGTTTCAACGCCGGCAGTGTGGCCAAACTCGGGGTGTCCGGGGGTTAAGGAATCCAGTGTGCGGGCGGCTTGAAGGTCGACCATTTCCAGTCCGTATCCCTGCATGAATAACTGCACGTAGAGGGACAAGCTGGTGTGTCCGCAAGAGAGGACAAAGCGGTCGCGGCCCAGCCACGAGGGGTCTTTCGGGTCATGACGAAGGTATTCCTGGAACAGCGTGGATAGGAAAGGGGTCAAGCCCACGGCCGTCCCGGCATGTCCTGATCCCTTAGCCTGAACCACGTCCAGCGGCAATACTCGCGCATGCCGAATAGCATCGGCGGTGGATTCGAGGGTGAGGGCATAGGTCATGGGGCGCTCCTTGCAGAATTTATAGGGAAGAATCTACGGCCAAAAACATCTTATGATGAAATTTTATAGAGTAATGACGAAATAAGCAATAAGTGATGGAGGGTTGGTTGATTGGGCTCGAAGGAATCAAAAAAAGACGGCGGGACCACCCCGCAGGGTAGTCCAGCCGTCTCGATCCAAGCCGCAGAAATTAGGCGTCGTGGTCTGTTTCCAAGACTTTGACAAGCTGCTCGAGCGCTTCTTCAGCTCCGGCGCCCTCGGTGCGCAGCACCACAACTTCACCAAATTCAACGCCCAAGCTCATGAGTCCAAGCATGCTGGCAGCGTCCATGGCGTCCTCGGCAGGCTCACCCTGGCGGGCAATGGTGATGTCCAAGTCGAAATCCGCGGCGGCTTCGGAAAAAATTGCTGCGGGGCGGGCATGCAGTCCCACGCGGGTTGCAACAGTGGCGGTACGTTCAATCATGAGTCTTCCTTCGGTTGGTGGGGGAGGGGCCTAGAGGCCGAGTTGTTCAAGGATCGGCAGCTGCTCACGAACAGCCTTTCGGGCCGCGGAGGCGCTTGTGGCATGCAGTGCCACGGCAGCCAGTCGTTGGGCATCGGCCAGGGTGACTGTGGCCAGAACCGCAGCCACCGGAGCCAGTGCGCGTGCGCTCATGGACAGGGTTGAGACGCCCAGTCCCACAAGTACGACGGCGAGAGCCGGGTCCGCGGCGGCCTCGCCGCAGACGCCCACTGGCTTGGGTAAGCCCGTGGAGACCTGTGCTTGGGAGGCGCCGTCGGCCGTCAGCTTGATGAGCTGGAGCACGGCCGGTTGCCAGGGGTCATTGAGTGTTGCCAAGGGACCCAGTTGACGGTCAGCGGCCATGGCGTATTGGGTCAAGTCATTGGTGCCCAAGGAGGCGAAGTCGGCTTCGCCCAGAATGGCCGAGGCAGTCAACGCTGCAGAAGGAACCTCCACCATGACACCGGCCGTTGCCAGTCCAGCAGCCTTGGCCATCGCGGTGAAGTTGGCGGCTTCCTCTGCGGTGGAAATCATCGGGGCCATGACCCAAACATCAGCGTTATGGTCGGACATTGCCGTGGCAATGGCTTGTAGCTGGCGTTCCAGAACGCCAGGAGAGGTGGTGTCTGTCCGGTATCCGCGAACACCGAGTGCCGGGTTGGGCTCATCAGCGACAGTCAGGAACGGCAAAGGTTTGTCGGCACCGGCGTCGAGCGTCCGGATGACAATCTTTTTGCCGGGGAACGCTGCCAGTACGCCACCGTAGGCGGTAATTTGTTCCTCGACCGTGGGCTCGGTCTCGCGGTCCAGAAAACAGAACTCTGTACGCAGCAGCCCAACGCCTTCAGCTCCCGCTGCGGCAGCCTTGAGTGCGTCCGCTCCGGTACCAACATTGGCCAGCAGTGGAATATGCAGCCCGTCGGCCAAGATATTTTTGCCACTGAAAGCAGGTATTTGGGAGGCTTGGGCCGCCCACGTGGCGGCCGTTGCGCACAGAGCATCGTCCGGGTTGGTTATGACACTTCCGGCTGCGCCATCAACGTAGACCTCGGTGCCATCGGCAATGCCGTTCACGTCAGGGGCGGCAACGACGGCTGGCAGTCCCAGCATACGAGCGAGAATAGCCGTGTGTGATTGCGGCCCTCCGTCGGAGGTAATCAAAGCCAGGACCCTTGCCGGATCTAGTGTGGCGGTGTCTGCTGGCGCCAAATCGGTAGCTGCCAGAATATAGGGGACATCGGAGACCGGGATGCCCGGTGCCGGAAGTCCTTGGAGCGCTGCCACAATACGTGAACGCACATCCAGCACATCCGTGGCTCGGTCGGCCATGTAGCCGCCCAATGCAGTGAGCGTATTTGCCACGGTCTGACCGGCCTCCCAGATGGCTCGTTCCGGGGAGCGGGGGCCGCCGAGGGCATCCGGCGAGAGTAATTTGATGGCGGCCTTGATGAGCATGGGATCGCCGGCCATCAGGGCTGTGGCCTGCAAGATTTCCTTGCTTTCTGCTACTGCAGATTCGGCTCGGTTGCGCAGTTCTGCCTGCACAGCCTCGGACGCGGTCTTGATGGCAGCCTTATTCGTCTCCAAAGAAGCTGCCGCATCGTGGGGAGCATCTGCCGCGGGTTCTGAGATTGGCTCGGGCATTTGCAGCACTGGTCCCAAGACACGTCCAGCGTTGACGCCTACTCCCTGAAATACCATGGCAGCTGGACGGGCTTCGCGTGCACGTTGCAAAGCAAAATCCACATCGGTGAGCAGTTCATTCCAGCTGGCTACGAACTTCTTCAGGCCTTCGGCTTCCAAAAGTGCAGTGACCTCATCGTAGGAAACACCGAGCTTATCCAATGCCACCATGGTGTCGGCGGCGGCTTGGGTGTTGCCGGTGATCGTGTCCCCGGTAATGATGCCGTGGTCAAAGGTGGCTTGCAGGGTGGCTTCCGGCATGGTGTTAACGACGCCATCTGTGACCAGTCCACTGACGTACTTGGTGTCGGAATAGGAAGGGTTCTTGGAGCCGGTGGAGGCCCACAGCAAACGCTGCGGCACGGCCCCGAGCTCAGCCAATGCGTGCCAGCGCGCAGTGGCCACGCTGGCACGGAAAATTTGGTGGGCCAGGACGGCGTTGGCCACGGCCGCCTTGCCGGTCAATGCCAAGGCTTCCGGGGTGCTCATGGCCTCCAGCCGCGCATCAATCTCAGCATCCACCCGGGAAACGAAGAAAGACGCCACGGAGTGGATAGTGGAGAGGTCATGACCGTTCGTGACGGCCAATTCCAAGCCACTCTGGAAGGCGTCCACGACCTCGGCATAGCGAGTGAGGGAGAAGATGAGGGTGACATTGACACTGATGCCATCGCCCAGCACGGTGGTGATGGCGGCAAGGCCCTCGGTGGTTGCCGGAATCTTGACCAGGGCGTTGCTCTTGCCGACTTTGGCATGGAGTGTTCGGGCCTCGGCAACAGTGGCTTCGGTGTCCCAAGCCAGACGCGGGTCCACTTCGATGGACACCCTGCCGTCAACCCCGTTGCTCGAAGTAGCCACGGGGAAGAGGAGATCGCAGGCGTCGGTGACATCCGCCGTCGTAATTTCCCAAACGGCCTGTTCAGCAGTGGCACCCTGTGCCGCGAGAGCGGCAATGGTGGCGTCATAATCGCTGCTGGAGGTGATGGCGGCATGGAAAATACTGGGATTTGTGGTCACGCCGACCACATTCTTCTCGCTCACGAGTTCTTGCAGGCTGCCGGTGGATAGCCGTGAGCGGGAGAGATCGTCGAGCCAGATGGATACTCCTGCGTCTGACAACTGGCCGGTTGGTGTGGAAGACATGTAATTCTCCTGGACGTTTCAAGGGGTGAGCCTGCCGGGAGCGGTGTGCTCCGGGCAGGCTCACGGGGTGTTGATCAGTGGTCTGGCATCCCTGAAAAACTTTCGGATTTCAGGGAGGCCAGACGTGGTGATAGCTAGGAAGCGGCGGTTTCTGCGGCTACCTTCTGGGCGGCAAGCTCAGCCTTTGCCTTTGCAGCAATGGCAGCCTCTGCGGCCTTCTCCTCAGCCAGCCAAGCATCACGTTTGGCGCCCGGGACCCAGCCACGGTTGACGACCTTGACCTGGAAGATGATTCCGGCCGTCACCAAAACAACGGCGATCAGGACGGTCAAAACGGCGCCAAGGGCGCTGCTACCGAGCAAGCTCACACCGACCAGCGTGCCGAACCAGCCAAAGTCAGCATCACCAAAGGTGCTGTTGGCAAAGCCAAAGTCACCCAGTACCAGCAGCAGAATGGCAGGCAAGATGGTGATGATGATGCCGTTGACGAAACCGCCTACTACGGCGCCTCGGCGTCCACCAGTTGCATTGCCGTATACGCCGGCACCACCACCGGTGAAGAAGTGGGGGACCATACCGGGCAGGATCAAAGCCAAGCCAAAGGCCGGGTTCAACCAGATGGCCAGCAGGCCAAGAGCCAGCAGACCGCCAGCGAAGGAGCTCAGGAAGCCAATGAGAACTGCGTTGGCACCGAAGGGGAACACGATGGGGATATCCAGAGCCGGCTTGGCGCCGGGGACAACCTTTTCGGCGATGCCCTGGAAAGCGGGGACCAATTCGCCAAGGACGGTGCGTACACCGTAGAGAATCACAGCCACACCGACACCGAACTGCAGCGCCTGGGCCAGACCGGCCATGATGAAGGCTCCTCCATCAGCAGCACCAAAGATCGCTAAGGCTTCGTCCATGGGCAGGGCGATCAGGCCCCAGATGGTGAAGACCATATAGATGGCGATCATGGACAGGGAAGTTGCAACCATGGAATCACGCAGGAACTTCAAGCTCTGCGGGAATTTGATGTCTTCCGTTGACTTGCTGCGCTTGCCTGCAACCTGGCCGGCCGCACCGGCAGCCAAGTAGCCCAGAGAACCGAAGTGACCGATGGCGATGGAGTCGTTTCCGGTGATCTTCTTGGTCCACGGGTGAAGGAACGCCGGCATGACCACCATGATGACACCGAGCAAAAGTGCTCCGATCAACACGACTAGCCAGCCCAGGTCAGCTCCCAGACCCACCGATAGCACCACAGTGAGCATGGTGGCCATGAAGACCATGTGGTGACCCGTCAAGAACACGTACTTCAACGGGGTAAAACGGGCCAACAAGAGCATGACAACGAAGCCAAGGGTGAGCACGTAGGCGCTTTGGGCGCCAAACTCGTCTTGGGCCATGGCTGTGATGACTTCATTGGTGGGGATGACGCCCTGTGCGCCAGTGACTTTGAGAATGAGCTGACCCAAGGGATCCAGCGATCCGACCACTACGTTGGCACCCGCACCTAAGATCAGGAAGCCAATGGCTGCCTTCAAACCGCCGCCGATGACCTGACCGGCGTTCTTGCGAAGCGCCATCAGGCCCAAGGCGGTGATGATGCCGATGAGATACGCGGGGACATTGAGGATTTGTTGCCCAATGAAATTGAGTATTACTACGAGCCACTCCATAACGGATGCTCCTTTCGATGCGGGTGGGCCAGGTTACTGGAGGGCTTCGGTGATTTTGGCGGTGATCTCTTCTAGGTCAAAGAAGTTGTCGATGATGATGACCTTTGCGGGCACATCTCCGAGCTCGCCTGCCAGTTCGTCAGAGGTAAGCACGATCTCTGCTGTCTGGGCGGCACCCTTGGCAACGCCAATGTCTGCGGCTTCAACGTCTGCGTCGATGCCGAGCTTCTCAAGTACCTTTTCTGCGTTCATTTTGAGTAGTACTGAGGTGCCGATACCCATGCCGCACACTGCAACAATCTTCATGGTGGTGCCTTTCATTGAGTTTGATTCATTGATTTGATTCGAAAACTGGGGAAATGATTTAGGCTGCGGATGCTGCGTTTGTCAGAAGTGCGTGCAACTCATCTTCTGATTCGGCAGCCACCAGCTGCTCCAACTTGCCTTTTTGGGAGAGGATTCCAGCCAAAGCCTTCAAGACATCCATGTGGGTGGTGTGGTCAAGGGCGGCCAGACCGATGACAAGGGAGACTGGATCGTTTTTCGGGTGGCCGAACTCCACCGGATCCTTGAGGCTGACCCAGCTGAGCCCGCCCGTCAAAACAGCTTCGGAGGGCCGGCCGTGGGCCAAGGCAATACCCGGGGCGATCACGATGTACGGGCCGTGCTCTTCGACCACTGCAATCATTTGGTCCGTGTAGGCATCTGTTGTGGCGCCTCCAGCAACGAGGCCTGCGCCTGAGATTCGAATTGCATCGCGCCAATCCTGAGCACTCGCTTTGGTGGTGATTGAACAGAGGGCTTCAGCCAAATTAATTGCCACGGTGATTCTTTCGTCAGTGAAAAAGTGGAAGCGCCATTCCCGGAGGACTTGTGCTTGAAATCACGCTACATGCATTTAGGTCTTTTGTCTATAAATAGACCAAAGTCACTCGAGGGTGGTGCTGAGGTCGATCGGTGCGTTGCAGCGCGTTGCGCTGGGCAGTGACTATTGGGCCTTGGTGGCAGTGCGGGTAAGTCTGCTGATTCGGTCAGGGGCAAAAAGTGCATCCTGAGCAATGAGGGAGGCGCCTGTGACTCCAGCAATTGAGCCCAGTCGAGAGGGTTCCACCACGAGTCCCTTCAGTGAGTACTCTCTGGCGCCTGCAAAAATGGCTTCCCGGATGGTTGCCACAAAGGCCTCGCCTGCCTGAGCCAGGTTTCCGCCAACGATCACTGCCTGAGGATTGAGCAGACCCACCACGCCGGCCAATGTCTGGCCGATGTAGGTGCCATGTTTGGATAGCAGCCGCAAGACTTCTCCGTCTCCAACCCGTGCAAGATCGACGATGTCCTGGCTGGTGCGTACCTTGTAGCCCAGAGCGCGTAGTTCCTTTCGAATGACGCCGCCACTGGCTACGAGCTCAAGGCGCTGGAGGCGTCCGCCATTGGCGGTGGGCCAGCTTAGATCGCCGGCTCCACCCCGGGATCCTTGATAAATGGAGCCGTCGAGCACAAACGCAGAACCAAGTCCGATACCTGCCTTGAGAACTACAACATCTCGGTACTCGCGCCACCCTCGCCGGGCTTCAGCGAGTGCTAAGACGTTGACGTCCCTATCGACCGCGAAGACCGCGTGACCGTATCGCTCCGCGAAAAACTCCCGAACCAAAACGTTTTCCCATTGCGGGTCTAGTTGAGGGCTACCCAGTCGACCGCTCTCAAAGTCCACAGGGCCGGGGACGCCCACGCCAATTCCTACCACGTCCTGGTGGCTCTTATTGAGGCGGCCTAGCATGTGGTCAAAGACTTGACCTGCCCAGTCAAAGATCTCTGTGGGGCCTTCGCTCGGGGCAATGTCGGCTTCGTCTTCGATGAGGACATTGGAGACCAGATCGGTGATGGCCAATCGGGTATGGGACCCGCCGATATCGACGGCTAGGAGGAGGCCGGCGTCGGGATTGACGGCAAACTCTTCCGCAGGTCGCCCGCCTTGGGAATCTGATTGACCCACGCTGATGATGATCTTAGCTTCTAGGAGTTCGTCCAAGCGCTTGGCTAAGGTGATTCTCGACCAGCCAAGCTGGTTGATTAGGCTGCGGCGCGAGGTGGCCTGACCGGAACGAATGAGGCTCAAAGCAACTCCGGAGCCAGTGGCGAATGCGTGCTGCATGAGTTCCTGTTCCTTTTCTGCTGGCTGACCGGAATCTGCCACTGCTAATAACTTATGGATATTTTTATACCAAAGGTAGCAGGGTATGGCTTGCCGGGACAGAGCCTGCCGGTTAGAGCTACCGGTCCGGGATAGTTTATGCGCACGCAACGCGGGGTGGGGTTGCGGTGCTGTGAGTGTGCCGCAGCTGCGGCGCCCTGGGTTGCGCATACGCAAAGTCGCAGGGCAGCGCAGCGCAGGGCAGGGGCAGGATTCGGAGGTCGGCGCTCGCCGCCTATATCGATACTGAGATCAGCCGACGAGCCACTTAGATCAGGCCAAGCTCGGAAAACGCGGTGGCGATGCCCAATTCGCTGGGCCGCGGTGCCGTACGGTCGGCGATGGCGAGCAACTCGGGGGAGGAGCCTTCAATGGCCACACCAAGGCCTGCGAAGGCCAACATTTCAAGGTCGTTCTGGCCATCGCCAAAGGCAATAGAATCTGATTTGGGGATGTCGAAGTGGGCAATGACGGCAGCAACGCCGTCGGCCTTGCTGATGCCGCGCTGAAAAAGCTCACCGGCGTGCGGGCCCTCGGCAGCGATGGAGTTTGCCACGACGTCAATGTCCTCACCGATCGCGTTGACCAGATCCGCCATGGGGACGGGTGATTCGAAGACGGAGATTTTCGCAAAGCTCAGCCCGCTGCGATTCGTGAAGCTGGTCAGCGAGCCAACGATGGATGAGGATGCAGTGGGCTGATCCGCAGGAGCGCTGGCAAAGTGTGCGGCAATATGAGCCCGGAGCCGGTCTTCGGCGGCTGCCGGGACACGGACGGAATCCTGTGCTTCCAGGATATAAACTGCGTCGTGGGCGTCAAGAACATCCAGTGCTCGGGAGGTCAGATCCGCCGAGAACGTGGAGTTGATGAGCGCCTCATCGCCTACTTGGGCGTATGCACCGGCACTTGCCACCACGCCGTCAAAACCGGCACCCAGGATACTATCCGGCAGCATGGGAAGCGGGCGGCCGGTGCAAATAAAGACCTTGTGACCTGCCGCTCGAGCCTGCCGGACGGCGCTCACATGGCCTTCCGGGACGACCCCAAAATCTGCGTAGGTGCCGTCAACATCAAGAAAAATGGCGCGGGTGGTGTGTGCAGTGGCGAGAATGTTGGCGTTCATGATCACGGAGTCTACCTGCGTCAGATGAATGCGGGATGACCGGGTACCTCCAGTTTGGTCCATGCGCCCGTCAGTTGCTCTGGTCCACGTGCCCGTTCGCTACGCCAAGGACAGGAACAGCTTTTCCAGCTTTCCGCTGTCCAAGTCTTCGCCTTGGCCAGAGGCTAGGCACTCCTTCAAACTGCCTGCTACTAAACCAAAGCCAGCACGGTCTAGCGCCTTTCCGACGGCGGCCATCTGCATGACGATGTCCTCGCAATCGCGGCCCTCTTCAAGCATGCGAATGATGCCGGCCAATTGTCCATTGGCGCGGCGGAGCCGGTTAATGATGGGTTTTGAAGCTTCCTCAGACAGTTGCATGATGCCCCTTTGTGGTTCTATGTCGTTTTGACAGCATACCCCAGGGGGTATGTATTCTGGAAACATCAGATACCCATGGGGGTATCGCAAATGAGGAGAAAACCATGTGCCGTGCCGTGAAATGCCGTTCCTGCAACAAGACCACTTGGGCGGGGTGTGGCAGTCACGTGGATGACGTCATGCGCCACATCCCGAAGGCTGAGCGCTGCTCCTGCGACCCGAATGCACCCAAGAAGGCCAAAGAAGTGTCCGGCTGGTTCGCCAAGATCTTCGGCGGAAAGTAAACACACCATGACCTCGAATCAATTGCGCGTTGTCATCGTGGGCGGTGTTGCCGGTGGCATGTCTGCTGCCACCCGCCTGCGTCGTAACGACGAATTTGCCGTCATCACTGTCTTTGAACGCGGCGAGCATGTCTCCTTCGCCAACTGCGGCCTGCCATATCACGTGGGCGGAGTCATTGCCGAGCGCGATGCTTTGCTGCTGCAAAGCCCGCAATCACTGAAGTCCCGCTTCAACATCGATGTGCATACTCGCCATGAGGTCACCGCCGTGAATGCGGCACAGAAGACCGTGACTGTCCGGAACCTTCTCACAGGTGAGAGTTTTGAGCAGGCCTATGACGCCCTCGTGTTGTCCACCGGCGCCAAGCCAGTCCGGCCCGAGCTGCCCGGTATTGAACGTGCCCACACCCTACGCGACGTGGCCGATGTAGATGCCATCATGGCAGAACTTACGGCCATGGAAGCCGGTTCCAGCGTGCCCTTGCATGCCGCGATTCTTGGTGGTGGTTTCATTGGTCTGGAGCTGGCTGAAAACCTTGCCCTTCGTGGCGTGGAAGTGACCCTGCTGCAGTCGGGTCCGCAGATCCTGGCCCCGTTGGATCCCGAAATGGTGATCCCTGTGGTGGAACGGCTGATGGCCAATGGCGTCAAGGTACGCACGAATGTGCTCACCGAGACGGTGGAGAAGTACGACATCATCCTCACCGACGGAACGCGTATCGCCGCGGATCTGGTGATCACCGCCACTGGCGTGCGTCCGGAAAGCTGGCTGGCGAAAGCTGCCGGTCTGGCGGTGGGCGCTCACGGGGGAGTGGTTGTGGACGAATCCCAGCGGACCAGCGACCCATTTATTTACGCAGTCGGTGACGCAGCTGAAAAGCGCGACGCCGTTTCCGGTGAACCCACGCTGGTGCCTCTGGCACAAACGGCGAACCGGCACGGGCGCCTCGTGGCGGACGTCATCACAGGCCGGGCCGTGCGATCGGCCGCGGTCCTGGGCACCGCCGTCGTCGGTGTCTTTGGCATGACCGCAGCCATGAGCGGCTGGAATGAGAAGCGCCTGCGGGCTGCCGGGCGGGTGTACCGCGCCATTCATTCGCACCCTGCCAACCACGCCCGCTACTACCCGGGCGCCACGCAAATGTCACTGAAACTGCTGGTGGATCCGGTCACGGACGCCATACTCGGCGTGCAGGGCGTGGGCGGCGACGGTGTAGATAAGCGCATCGACGTCATAGCGACGGCCATGCGCGCCGGCATGAGTGCTAGTGAACTTGCTGACCTTGAGTTGGCTTATGCGCCGCAATTTGGCTCGGCCAAGGATCCCGTGAACATGCTCGGAATGATCGCCGACAACCTGGCCGCGGGCGTAGTGAGCACCGTGCAATGGCACGAACTCTCCGACGCCGTGGCTGCCGGCGCGCACCTGATTGACGTGCGCACGGCCGGTGAATTTGCCGCCGGAGCCATTGCTGGAGCCGTGAATATCCCGGTGGACGAGCTTCGTGAACGGCACGGTGAGCTGCCCGCCGGACCCTTGGTGGTCCACTGCGCCGTTGGTCAGCGCGGCAATACGGCGGCACGGATTCTGACGCATCTGGGCTTCACCGTCAGCAACCTCGACGGCGGATTCCTCACCTGGCACCGTGGGATGCGGGCCCAGAACTCGATGCGTGGGACGGCCTTTAGGGCGGGAGCGCCGCGTGAAGCTCAAGCTGCAGTTATTGCTGGATAGGGCTGGAAAGAGGTTCTGGGCAAAGCAAATTCTCGGTGTAAGACTGGAGCTATGAATAGCAAAGAGTTCACGATTGTGCACGAGACGGAGATCGAGGGGACGCCGGAGCAGGTGTTTGAGGCCGCTCACGGTGGCACATCCGGGTGGATGTGGCCCATGGAGATTGAGCCGAAACTTGGCGGCGCGGGGCCTTTTGGCAGCACCGTCACCGTGTGGGACCCGCCGCGCCGCTACGCCAACCGGATGGACGGTGAGGGCGGCTTCTTCAACCAGCTCGAGTTTGATATTTCCGAGCTACCGGACGGAAAGTCGTGGCTGCGGTACGTCCACAGCGGGGTGTTCTTTGAAGATTGGGATAACCAGTACGACGGCGCCGCCAAACACACCGCCTTCTACCTGCACACCCTGGGCCAGTACGTGCAGTATTTTGCGGGTCGTCAGGCGGCGTTCGCGGACGTGCAAGGGCCGGCCGTTTCCTCTGCGCCGGAGGCCTTTGACGCGGTCAAGGCCGCGCTGGGAATTCACGACGCCGGAGCCGGGGGACACGTCTGCGTCGCCATTGCGGGGCTCGGCACCGTGGACGCCGTGGTGGACTACCTGCACCCGAACTTCGTGGGGTTGCGCACCGAGGATGCCATGATTCGGTTCTTTGGCCGCAACGCCTTTGGTGCCGTGGTGGGCATGACCGTGCATTTGTTTGCAGAGGGTGCGGACGCTGAGTCCGCCGGCGCGGCCTGGGGTGCGTGGTTGAACGGGCTGTATAGCTAGCTGCCCAGCTTCAGCGCAGACCAGCCACCAGTACCGATCTGCAACTTAGAACCCCAGGAGTTGCGCAGGATCGGGTAGTACAAGAGGTTGCCGTTATTGGAGCGGGCAAGGACGCCGTAACTGCCCGCGCCCACGTGATTGGCGATGCCGGAAAGGTGGGTCATCGAGCCCCACCCGGTCCCCACCACCCGGCGGGCTTCACTGATGAATCCACCGGAGCCATTGCCGCGGTAGAGCAGCAACTTTCCAGCCGAGGTGCGAGCCAGTAGGTCTTGCTTCTTATCACCGTCAAAGTCGGCGGCAATGATGGTTAACGATCCCCAGCCATTGCCAATCTGCTGGCGTGCACCGAACCGAATACCGTCAAGGTTTGGGTAGAGGAAGAGCTGCCCGGTCGTGCGACTTTTTGCGACGATGGACGGATACACCGAGCCTGACTTCCACTTCGTGATGACAACCTCAAACGGTCCCCATCCTGAACCGATCTTTTGCGCAGCCTTCAAGGTGCCGTTGGCCTGGCCGAAGCTGGCCGTGAGCCGGCCATCGGCCCATACCGCGACCAAGTCTTGGCGGCCATCGTTGTTGTAGTCCACCACTGTCAACTGCTGAACTCCGGACCAGCCTGCGGAGATGAACTTGCTCTTCCACAAATCACCGCCTTTGGCGGAGGGGTAGGCGTACAGGTCACTGGCGGAGTTCACGGCAGCGACGTCGCCTGCTGCAAGGACAGGTCCAGAGCTTGGTGCCGGGGTGGTCGGGGCGGGCGTGGGGGTCGGTGCGGGAGCGACCGGTGTTGTCGGCGCAGGCGTAGGCGTTTTTGCCGGGTACCTGGCCAAGTTGCCCGCGACCACAGTCATACCGCTCCAGCCAGCCTTGCTGGTTTTGATGTAGCCCAGCCCAAAGTCAGTGAATCGTTTATCCATCAGCGCTGCGCGGTGGCCGGGGGAGTTCATCCACCAGTCAACAATCTGTTCGGCCGTGTTGTTGATACCGATAATTTTCGAGTACGTGTCAAAACCGGCAGGGAGGAGAGAGGTACCGTAATCCGGACGATGCAGCTTGGCCATGTCCAGTGTGTCAGTGTTGATGTGCCCGTTCAACTTCAGGACCCACTCTTGCGAGCTTGCGAGCCAGCGCTAATAGCCGTGTTCAGGACCAGCGGGGCTGCGCCGTTTTGGGCGCGGTAGCTATTGGCCCTAGCCAAGACCTTCGCGATAAAAACAACTTTGGCATCGGGGACATAGATACCGGCCAGCACTCGAGCTCCAGGACTCTTGGCCGGTGTAGTTGCGGCGGGGTCTGCCGTCATGATGGGCGACGAGGAGGCAATGGCTGCCGCCGTTCCATCAGCCGGGGCTGTTCCGTCAGCCGGAGTCGGTACGGCACCCGTGCTTGTGGCGGGGAGGGCAGAAGCGGCCGGTGAGGGATCCGCCGTCGTACGCGGGGTTGAAAAGGGTGCGGCGGAAGCGGCCGGTGATGGGCTTGAAGGAGCCGTCGGAGATTGTGCCAAGGCAGGGGAAAAACCCGAGGCCGCAAGGACGGCCGACGCCGCAACGGCGCACAGCAGTGGGGCAATTTTTCGCATGGTGAATCCTCCGGGACTGCGATGGATGGTGGCGCTTTCGAGACAAAGATGCGTTTTCATACCATCCGGACCGTCAATAGCTACTGGTCCAGTGTCCAGATCACGTACGTTTTCGTGGGAAATTCGGGGTGAATGGGCGCTGAGGCGTACATGATTTGGACAGTCACGGCCGCGCCGCAGTTGCAAGCAGGGCGTGCGTGTGTGAGCGTGGACTTGGCGGCCCACACCCATGGCCGCGGCACTTGATAAAGCAAAGGGGCTTTCGTCATGACAACGCACACACCCACCACGTCCTCACCCGAGCACGCCGTCGAAGACCATCCCATGTGGGTAGGCGGGGAACCCGTCACCTCGTTGCGGGAGCAATGGCACCAGGTCCACAACCCGGCGCGCCGCGAATCAGTGATTGCGCGCGTACCTGCAGGCACCGTCGAGGACGTGGACAGGGCCGTCGTTGCCGCCCGAAAAGCCTTCCCGGCTTGGCGCGCACTGCATTTCACCGGCCGCGCCCAAGCCCTGCTGGCCATCGCCGACGAGCTCGAATCCCGCATCGAAGAATTCGCCCGGCTCACCGCACTGGACACCGGCAACGCGTTGCGCACCCAGGCCCGGCCAGAAGCCACCAACCTCGTGGCCATGTTCCGCTATTTCGCCGGAGTGGCCGGGGAAGTCAAGGGACACACCCTGCCCGCGGGCGAGAACCAGTTGCAATACACCCGGCTGGAACCTCTCGGCGTGGTCGCGGCTATCCTGCCGTGGAACTCCCCGCTCATGATCGCCGCGTTCAAGGTGCCCGCCGCGCTCGCCGCCGGCAACACCGTGATCCTCAAGGCCGCCGAGGATGCCCCGCTGACCATCTTGTTGCTGGCTGAAGTCTGCAGTAAGCACCTGCCTGCCGGGGTGCTCAACGCTCTGACCGGCAGCGGTTCGATCATCGGCGAGGCGTTGGCCCTGCATCCCGGCGTGGACAAGGTTTCCTTCACCGGCTCCACCGCGGTGGGCCGGCGCGTGGGCGGACAGGCTGGCGCCCGGTTGGCTCACCAGTCGCTGGAACTGGGCGGGAAGAACCCCTCCATCGTGTTCCCCGACGCGCTGTCCTCCGCTGCAGCCACCTCCGCCTCCTCTGCCACGGACGACGACGAACTGTACTCAGGCCTGCTGCTCGCCTCGCGCTTCACTCGCCAGGGGCAAAGCTGCACGGCCGGTTCACGACTGTACGTGCATGAAGAGATTTTCGACGAGGTGGTGGGAACCCTCAGCTCAGGGCTCGACGCCTTGACGGTGGGCGACCCTCTGGATGAGGCCACCGATATGGGTGCCGTCATCAACGCAAAACAGCACAGTGCCATCAGCAACTTCCTCGACGAGGGTCGCAACACGCCCGGCATGAAGGCCGTGATCGGCGGCTCTGAACCAGCGGAAGGTCCCTTGACTGAGGGCTACTACCACCTGCCCACCCTGTTTACCGGGGCTCGAAACGACTTCAGGATTGCCCGCGAGGAAATCTTCGGCCCCGTCCTGGTTGCCATCCCGTGGCGCACCGTGGATGAGGTCGTGGAGATGGCGAACGACACTAACTACGGCTTGGCCGCCTACGTCTGGAGCCACAACCTCGACGACGCTCTCAACACCGCGCACCGCCTCGAAGCTGGCTGGGTGCAGATCAACCAGGGTGGTGGGCAGGTGCCGGGACAGTCGTACGGCGGCTACAAGCAAAGCGGCATTGGCCGGGAAGTCTCGCTTGAAGGGATGCTCGCTGGCTTCACCCAAACCAAGCAGATCAACGTGAAGCTGCGGGGCACAGGTGCCTGAGGCGCAAGTGTCTGTGAACCCACCCGCTTTGCCGCTCGCCGGCGTCAAGGTCATGGATCTGTCCCGCGCGCTGGCAGGGCCCTATGCGGCGTCGTTGTTGTCCGATATGGGTGCGACCATCATCAAGGTGGAGAGCATTAAGGGTGGGGATTCGGCTCGCAGCTGGGCCCCGTTCGACGGTGATCACTCCCTCTACTTTGACTCCGCCAACCGCGGCAAGAGCTCCATCGCCGTGGACTTTTACACCCCCGCAGGTAAGAAGATCCTCTGGGACCTGGCCGTTGCCAGCGATGTCCTGATTGAGAATTTCCGGCCCGGCGTCCTGAACTCCACCGGTCTTGACCCGGAGCTGCTGCGCGCAGCAAACCCGTCCCTGATCATTGCCTCGGTCACGGGGTTCGGACCCACTGGGCCGCTGAGCCAAGCGGCCGGGCTGGATCAGGTGGCACAGGGGATGAGCGGTCTGATGTCGGTCACGGGTCTGGACGCCGAAAACATGTACCGGGTGGGTGTGCCCATCGTGGACCTGGTCACCGGCATCTACACGGCCTTCGGCGTTGCCTCGGCCCTGGCCGGGCGCAAGGAGGGCGGGGCCGGGAGTGCTGTCTCGGCGTCGTTGTTGGAAACGGGGCTCTCGCTGTCAGCCTTCCAGGGCCAGCAATATCTGAGCACGGGGGAGGTGCCGGTGCCGCGCGGGAACAACCACCCGGTGCTCTCGCCGTACGGGGTGTTCAAGAGTGCCGATATTCCGCTGATCATCGCCGTGGGCAGCGAGAAACAGTGGGTACAACTGTGCGCGCTGCTGGGTGCCCCGGAGCTGGCGGAGCACCCCGATTACGCCACGAGCCGGTTGCGCACCGTGCATCGGGAGGCGCTGCGCGAGTTGATCGATGGCTTGCTGGCACGTCAGACCGCGGCGCAATGGCTGGCCGATCTACGCGCCGAGGGCATCCCCGCCGGCCCCATTTACAACTACGAGCAGGCGTTTGCCGACCCCCAGGTACAGCATCTGCAGATGGTGCAAACGGTGCAGCGCAGCGATGGGACGGCCCTGCCGCTGCTGCGCGGCCCGGTCTCGGTCAATGGCCGCGCGCCCGTTGTGGCGAAGGCGCCGCCGGCGCTTGGGCAGGACACCCTAGCCATATTGGAGGGGCTGGGGTTGTCCGCGGAGCAAATTACCGGGTTGATGGAGGCTGGCGTGGTGTACGACGGAGCACCCTCCTCAGTGCCCACCGGTGAGGTGCCCCGTGGTTGAGAGGGGAAACGGAACGCTCCGGGTTGAACGGCAAGGGCCTGTGGCGTGGCTCATCATGGACAACTCGAGCATGCGCAACGCCATCACGGCGGCGATGTGGCAACAGTTTCCGCCGTTGCTGGAAGAACTGGAAGCCGAGGAAGCCGTGAAGGTTGTGGTGGTGCGCGGGGCTGGCGAACACTTTTCCGCCGGGGCCGACATTGCCTCCGTGCAAAAGATTTTGCACAACCCCGCCACTGGACACCGGGACGGTGGGGACGTTAGCGCCGCCGAAAACGCACTCGCAGCGTTTCGCAAACCGGTCATTGCCGCGATCGACGGCTATTGCGTGGGCGGCGGCTGGCAGATCGCCGGTGCCTGCGACATCCGGCTCGCCTCCAGCCGTGCCCAGTACGGGATCACCCCGGGCAAGATCGGCATTGTGTATCCGCTCTCCGGGATCAAGCGGCTCGTGGAACTGGCGGGCCCGGCCGCAGCCAAGTACTTGCTACTCAGCGGCGACTTGGTGGATGCCCAGGAAGCGTTGCGGCTGGGGATGGCCACGAAGGTGTTGGCCGTGGACACTCTGTGGGATGAAGTGCATTCCTATGCTCTGCATCTGGCAGCGCGCTCGCAGTTCTCGGCGCAGGGTCACAAGGCCCTCATCAATGCGCTGAGTTCAGGTGCCAGCGAGGCTGAAGTGGAACAGCTCAGCGCTTATTGGCAGGGGCAGATGGCCATTAGCGACGACGCCGCGATCGGGGTCGCTGCGTTTCTAGCCAAGGAAACTCCGAAATTCACGTGGCTGCGCCCGCGCGAGGACTAGCGGCGGTGGGCTGCGCGGCAATAACGTCCCGGCAATGACCACCCCAGCAATAACTGCGCCCCGGAACCAATCCCATCCTGGTTCCGGGGCGCAGCTGTTGACGAAGTGCCGCAATTCTCGCCAATAGAGGACCTGCAGTGACGCAAAACATGCCCCAATGCAAACTTTGCACTTGTGCAATGTTTGCGCCAGTGCATAAACTGTAGTCATGCAAAAAACCCCCACAGTGCCGCTGCGTGAGCGGAACCGGCTAGACACTTGGGCGCTGATTCATGACAAGGCCTCGGCTTTAGCTCTTGAAGAGGGCCTGACTAAAACCACAGTGGAGGCCATTGCCGAAGCTGCCGGCATCTCCAAGCGGACGTTCTTCAACTACTTCGCCACGAAGGAAGACGCCATCATGGGCACCCAGCCGCCCACGCTGCCCGATGAGGCCGTGGCCGCGTTCCATGCGGACAGCCAAGATGATCTCTTTGGCCGCACCGTCCGTCTGATGGTTGCGGTGATCCGCTCTATGTTCCCGGAAGCATCGCAACAGGCGCGCCGCAAGGAACTCAAGAACAAATACCCTGAGCTCGCGCGCACCGTCTTCCTGCACGTCTCCGCCTCCGAGCTCTTGGTCGAATCAATCCTGATGGACCGCTATGACGACGCCGATCCTGAATTTGCCCGTGCCGGAGTACCTAGCGGTCGTGACGGAGCGAAAGCCCTATTGATGCTTGCCGGAACCGCTATGCGCTTCGCATTCAGCCGCAACCCAAGTGCCGTCTCCGCCGGCGAGACCAAAGCTGTGGATGAGTCCATTGAAATTTTCCGAGAGGCAATCAAAGCAACTTTATGAGTGCTCAAACCAAAGTTGAAACGCTGGTCGATCCCGGCGAGAAACGTAAAATAGTTCTCTTGTTCGCAGGCCTCATGGTCACCATGTTGCTGGCGTCTCTGAACCAGACTGTCCTCTCGACAGCGCTGCCCACCATGGTGGGCGAGTTGAACGGCGTCGAGCATATGGCGTGGGCCATCACCGCGTTCATTCTGGCGTCCACCATCATGATGCCGGTTTACGGCAAGCTGGGTGACCTCTTGGGCCGCAAGCCCATGCTGCTGTTCGCCATCTCCATCTTTACCATTGGTTCCGTCATTGGTGCGCTGGCTCCGGACATGAGCACACTGATCGTGGCCCGCGTCATTCAGGGTCTTGGTGGTGGTGGCTTGATGATTCTTTCCCAGGCAACCATTGCCGACGTCGTTCCTGCCCGCGAACGCGGCAAGTACATGGGTATCATGGGCGGCGTCTTCGCCTTCTCGTCGGTGGCAGGTCCGCTGATTGGCGGCGGGTTGACTGAGGGGCCGGGCTGGCGCTGGGCGTTCTGGATGAACGTGCCGCTGGCAGTTCTAGCCATCTTCGCCACCATCTTCTTGCTGCATGTGCCGAAGATTGTGCACGCAACACGACCCAAGATCGACTACTTGGGCATGATGCTCATTGCCCTCGCCACCACCGCACTGGTTCTGGTGGGCACCTGGGGCGGTTCACAGTATGACTGGAATTCGCCTGAAATTCTGGGTCTCGCTGCCGCCGCCATCGTCTTTGGTGTGCTGTTTGTCTTCGTGGAGCTGCGTGCCAGCGAACCGGTCATGCCCATGATGCTGTTCAAGAGCCGTAACTTCAACCTGACAACCATTGCCGGCCTGCTCACGGGCATCGCCATGTTCGGCGTGCTTGGCTACATGCCAACGTACATTCAGATGGCCACAGGCTTCTCGGCAGCTCAGGCGGGCCTGCTCATGATTCCCATGATGGGCTGCATGCTGATCGTCTCGGTTGTTGTGGGCCGTCGCGTCTCAACCACGGGCCGGTACAAGGTTGCCCCGATCGTTGGCTCCTTTATTTTGGCTGTGTCATTGGCTCTGATGGCCACACTCCATGCCGATTCGCCCGTCTACCTCATCTGCGTCTACATGGGCATCATGGGCATTGGGCTCGGGGCCAGCATGCAAATCATGACGCTGGTGGCGCAAAACTCCTTCCCGTTGAAGTTTGTTGGCACGGCCACCGCCGGGCAGAACTACTTCCGCCAGGTCGGTGCCACGCTTGGTTCCGCCGTTGTGGGTGCCATGTTCGCCACCCGCCTGCATGAGCTCGTCGCCGAGAAGATCCCCGGAGGCACAGGCGGCGGCGGTGCCAGCTCCTTCACCCCGCACCTGGTCAACGCCCTGCCGGATCCCATCAAGAAGCTTGTGATCGAGTCCTACAATGAGGCCCTGATCCCGTTGTTCCTCTTCATGGTGCCCCTAGCCGTCATTGCCGCGATCATCCTTTGCTTCGTCAAGGAGGTGCCGCTGTCCACCAAGCTGGACCGCGAAGCCCCCGTGGAACTCACCTCTGAAATGGCCGAGTTCGAGGCGGATGTCATCGAAGCCGATGCGAAAGGTGGCCCCATGACTCACGACGCCGGACGCGACGACGAGTTTGAGACGGCGGCTTCCAGCTCTCCCAAGTAAGGGACGCCACGCCAACCGCAGAAGCCACCGTTGAGAAGCCAAGGGCATGAATTCACAAGATTTCGTGCCGTTGGCTTCTCCGTTTGGTTACTCGGTTGGTTACTCGGTTTGGTTTCTCCGTTTGGTTCCTCCGTTTGGTTAGGAGGAAAATCAGCTGGTCACCGCCAGAACCACCACCGCGGGGCCCGGCGCACTGCATTGCAAAACATGCTGAATGGGCTGTGAGAAACCGGGCCGGTAGACTGCATGTAGTGAATAAATGCCGACGTAATTGAGGGTCTCTTGCCAGAATTTACTGCCCGATTTGCCACCGCCGCCGAGATCGCCGACTGGGATGCGCACGTCACAGCCAACCCCAATGGCGGCAATCTATTGCAGTCTGCTGCCTTTGCCGCGGTGAAGAAAAACTATGGCTGGGATACCCAATTTTTGGCGTTCGAAGGTGCCGGATACACCAGCTACAACCTAGTTTTGGAGAAATCCTTCCCGGTGTTGGGCAAGCTCTGGTACCTCATGAAGGGCCCCGATACAGCTGATGCTGCCCATGTTCCGGCCATGTTGGAGGCTCTACGAGCCTTTGTGAAAAGGGCCAGACTGAACGTCTTCGCCGCGAAAATTGAGCCGGACATCATCGACTCGGAAGAAGTCCGTGCCGTGTTCAACGCCGCTGGTCTGCTCAAGGTGGATGACCTGCAGCCCAATGACCACACAGCCATTTTGGACATCACTCCTGAGCCCAACGAACTGCTGCGCAAACTCCATTCTCGGGGCCGGAACGCTGTGCGCCGTGCCATCCGTGAAGGGGTCGAAGTCAAACGAGCCGAACCCACCGAGGAGACCATGAGGACCCTGTACGGGCTCATGGAAGGGACCTTCGAAGCGAAAAATGCTGGCAAGGCACGTGAGTTTGCCTACTTCCAGCAGTTCTGGACGGAGTTCTGCAACCGCGGGCAGGGACAGTTCTTCTTTGTCTACGAAAACGACGTGCCCTCGGTCGGCGCCTTTGTCATCAACTATGGAGCCAAGGCCACGTATAAGGATGGCGGCTCACTGCAGAAGCGTTCCCAGTATGGCGATTCGCACCTGATCCAGTGGGAAGCCATTTTGGATATGAAGGGGCTAGGCGCGGTGGAATACGATTTCTGTGGCACACCGCCGTCGGACCGGCTCAAAGACCCCACCCACCCGCACCATGGCCTGGGACTGTTCAAAACCAGCTTCACGAAGACGGTGACGGATTTCATCGGCTGTTGGGACCTGCCCTTCTCGCCCTTGAAGTACAAGATCTGGACCACGGTGGGTGAGCGGGTAGCCCGCCAGCTGTACGTGCGCCGCACGGGACAAAAGTTTTACTAGAAATTACTAGCTTCGACGGCAGCGCGATGGTCGCCATCGCGGCTATCGCCATCGCAACCGTTATAGCAAGAATCAACATGTTGGAAAGGTGACTTGTGGGAGTTGAGCGCCGGAGTCCGGTCTCGAGGGACATGCCAAAAAACGAGGTGGTGACCCCGGCGCAGGCACGGGCCAACGCCTCTGCCAAACGCATGCTGCGCAGACTGGTGCAAGGGGAGACTCCGCCCACGGCGCCCATGCAGATCGTTGACAGGCTGGCCGGGAGCCCCTACGCCAACTTCACCATTCAGGTCGGCAAGGCTGAGGAATCGGCACGGAAAACCATTGACTTCGCGCTACGACTGGCCGAAACCATGTTCCGCTACGGCGCCGGTGCCCTTGAAGTGGAGACCAGCATCATCGCTGTCACCGCTGCTCTAGGACTGCGCAACATCGAAGTCGACATCACCAACCAGTCAGTCATCATCAACTATGCCCCGCGCGATGCTGTACCGATCACGCTGCTGCGCGTGGTACGTTCCTGGACCAATAACTACGCCGGCCTCGTGGAAGTACACGAACTCGTCACCGACATTGCTGGCGGGGGAGTCAGCAGGGATGAGGCCTACCGGCGTCTGGATGTCATCATCAAGAAGCCCAAGCCCTTCCCTCGGTGGATGGTCTCTTTTGCGGAAGCCGTCTTTGCGGCCGCTGTGGTGGGCGTCATCGGTGGCACTGGCTTTGGCATGGGCGTTGCCTTTCTCACCATCTTGGTGGCGAGCCAGACCGCCCGTGTGTTGAGTAAGTGGCGGGTCCCAGACTTCTTTGTCACCGCCATCAGCTCCTTCCTCGTCACCATCGTCGCCGTACTGTGCTTCATGGCGGAGGTGCCGTTGAGTCCATCCGTAGTGGTGGCTGGCGGAATTCTATTGATGCTGCCCTCGGGGCGCTTGGTCTCGGCCGTTCAAGATGCTATCAATGGCTTCCCTGTGACGGCCGCTGGCCGTTTTCTTTCAGCGTTCTTGACCTTTGGTGCCATAGTGGCTGGTATTTCAGTGGCTCTGGTGACAGGTGCCGTGTTTGGGGCAGAACGGCTCAATGTGGCCGAAACCATCACCGGTTCCCTGCCCCTGTTTTGGGTGCTGGCCTTGGTCGCGGTGGCTACTGTGGCCATTTGTATCGCTGAACAGACTGCCATACGGCTGCTACTACCCACGGTGGTGGTGGCCTTGATTGGTTATCTGGTCTACTACGCCGGCATGGAGTTGGGGCTGGGCGGACGGTTTGCCCCAGCAGTCGCTGCCGTGGTGATCGGCATGCTGGCCCGCATCATCTCGCTGCGGCTCGGGGCCCCGCAGCTGGTCGTGGCCGTCCCCTCGATCATCTTCTTGCTCGTGGGACTCTCCATCTTCCGAGCCATGTTCGTCATGACACTCACACCGGATGATTCAGTCTCCGGCGCCGTGGGAATCTTCAACGCCTTGATTGTCATCCTGGCAGTAGCCGCGGGTGTGGTGCTCGGCGATAACGCCGCCCGACCCTTCACTCGCAGCAACGGCCAAAAAGACCGCCGCCGCAACCGTCGCCGGTAACTGGCGGTTAGCGGGGAGGCCCAGCGACACAGGCGGGCGTCCCGGAGCGAGGATGGATTTTGCACGCGAGGTACGAGCGGGAAAATCTTACTGCTCGCGAGGGACTCTCGCCTGTGTCGCCGAGCCCAGCTGTCACTTCCAGCTACAGAATTTGACCGATCGGCTCGCGCTTTTCGGCCTGGAAGTTATCTTCCGTGCGACCATAGGCCCAGTAACCCGAGAGGGAAACCTGTGAGCGTTCCAGACCGCGCTGCTTGAAGAGGAGGTCACGGAGCGCCTTCATGTATTCGCGTTCTCCGTGAACAAAGGCGTGGACGGTGCCTTCGGGCCAGGGGCCGTTGGCTACTGCATCCAGCAGGACCGTGGACTCGGCCGGGCTGGCTCCTTCGCGGAACACCCAGGAGAGCTCAACGCCGTCGGGCTTGTTGATGGGCTGGATATCAGCGGCCGAATCGACCTCAACGTAGGCGTGCCCCTTAGCTCCGGCCGGCAGCGATTCGATGGCCGCAGCGATGGCCGGCAGGGCGGCTTCGTCGCCAGCGAAAAGGTGCCAATCGGCGTCGGGGTTGGGCGTGTAGGCGCCGCCTGGGCCGGAGAAAATAATCGTGTCGCCAGGGACCGCTGCGGCTGCCCACGGACCGGCCAGACCGGATTCGCCGTGCAGCACAAAGTCAATGGCAAGTTCCTGCGCGGCCAGGTCAACCCAACGGACGGTGTAGGTGCGCGTCACGGGCCATTGCTCTCGCGGCAGCGACTCGCGCAGCGCTGCCACATCCACGGGCGCGGTGTACTCAACGCCGGGGTGCAGGAACAGGATCTTCACGTACATATCCGTGGCGTAACTGGGCTCAAATTTTGCCATCCCGGGGCCGCCGGCCACGATGCGCACCATGTGCGGGCTCAGAGTTTCCTTGCGCAGCACCTGCAGGGTGTGCTGAATGCGGGGCTTTCCGCCTCGTCCAGCCGGGCGTGTGGCAGCGGTATGAGTTGTTGTCACGATGAGCTCCTAGGTGCCGGGCACTGGCCGGCATGGTGAGCGAAATAATTACGCAAAGTTAGCTTGTCCTAATCAGTCTAGGTCATTGAGGTAGTGCCCAATCGATGGGGGAGGCTCCTTGCGCTACTAGCTGATCATTGACGCGGCTGAAGGGTTTGGAGCCAAAGAAGCCGCGCGACGCTGACAACGGACTCGGGTGTGCCGATTCAATCACGGCCGTGCCTTCCAATAATGGGGCCAAGTTTTGGGCGTCTTTGCCCCACAACACGCTCACGAGTGGTTTCTGCCGGGTGATTAGGGTGCGGATGACTGCTTCGGTGACCCCTTCCCACCCACGACGCCGGTGCGATCCTGCCGCCCCCGGCGCCACCGTGAGCACCCTGTTCAGAAGGAGGACGCCCTGCCGCGACCAGGCGCTAAGGTCACCATGGGTGGCTGGCGGGATGCCCAAATCAGTGGCGAGTTCCTTGTAAATGTTGTTCAGGCTGCGGGGGAGTGGGCGCGTAGCTCTATCCACGGAAAATGCCAGACCCACCGAATGCCCAGGGGTGGGGTAGGGATCTTGCCCCACAATCAAGACCTTGACATCCGCCAGTGGGGTGCCCAAGGCGCGCAACACCTGGGTGGGGTGGGGCAGGAAGCGAGTGCCGGCGTCGTACTCGTCTTGAAGCATGGCACCTAGTTCTCGCAGCGCGGATTCCTGCGGGGCTAGTGCCGCGGCCCAATCGGGCGCCATGTGCGAGAGGGGATCGGATTTCAGGGCGGCAAGGGCCTGCAATTGAGTTGTGTCCCACGGGGGTGGTGGCGGGAGGTCGAAGAGGCTGGGTGAGCTGTCCATAGTGTCCATTGTGAGCCATGCTGAGCCGTTGTGAGAGCGGGCCAGGCGTGGCTTGATTCCTCCACAGGTAGGTGTGATGCGTGTCTTGTTCACAGAAACCCAAATGACAGGGATGTGATTCACCCTTATCATTGACAATGCGGGCTGATGATTGCTGCCCTGCTGAGGATGAGGAATGGAGGGCTGTTGTGGCCGAAGCAGTCCGAACGGAGCACAGTCCAGTGGACCCTGCCGCAACGCCGGAATCTTCGGCAGTACCCGAAGCGCTGGCGGGACTCAGTGCGCGTGAGCAGCAGATGCTCGACCTGGAGCGCCAATGGTGGAAGTATGCCGGCGCCAAGGAACAAGCCATCCGGGAGCTGTTCGACCTCTCAGCAACCCACTATTACCAAGTTTTGAACGCGTTGATCGACACGGAAGCCGCGCTGGCCTATGACCCCATGCTGGTCAAGCGGTTGCGTAGACTACGTACGTCGCGGCAACAGGCCCGGTCCGCACGCCGGCTCGGGAATTGATCCACGGTTTCGCCAACGTAGCCATTCGCCGCCGCGCCTACTACCGCCGTACCAACAGGACCGTACCCACAAGGATGACACTGCACAATGAGTAATTACCCGCGGGATGAATTCGACGCTATCGAGGAGAACTCGGCGCGCCACGGCGTCCACCGTGCTTCGATTGCACCCCAGCGGCGCTCACTGATGCCGTTGATGGTTGTGGGCATCGTTGCACTGTGTGTAGGGCTGCTGGCCTTTTTCATCATGCCGAAGATGCTCAATAACAACATCACGCAGCCGCCGGCCACCGTGAGTGAGACCGCTACCGCGCCGCCGAGCACCACCTCAGCTCCTCCCACGACGCCAGCACCCTCCACGACTCCTGTGGAGACTCCGACGCCGACCCCTTCCCCGTCGCCGAGCCCCGACTCCGTCGTGGACAAGAGCATTCCTGTGGCTATCTACAACGCCACCGGTATACCGGGTCTGGCCGCAAGTTATGCAGGGCGGGTTCAGGTGGACGGTTGGACGGTATCGACAGCCGCCAACTGGAATGGTCAGGCTCAGGCTGCTTCGGTCATCATGTATAGCGGCATTGAGCAGAAGGCAAACGCAGAGGCGCTCAGTGCATTGCTGGGCATCCCTGCCCTGGCGGAGGCGCCGGAGTTTGGCGTGCCCCTCGCCATAATTTTGGGTCCGGGCGCCTAAACGTCGCACGCAGTGCTGGCAGTGTGGGGTTCGAAGTTGCTGCTTAGACGTTCGCCGCAAGCTCATAGTGACGCTCCCGCTTGCACTCTGGGGTGTCGAGTGCTAATTATTGAGTTAGCACTCTGAGGTGGTGACTGCTAGTTTCTAGCTGTTTTGTCGCTGTCAGGGTATTGAACTTTCCTCACTGGGCGAGGGTTTGCCGCTGTTGTAACTAGATCAACAGAGACTGATCCGTCCGTCGCGGGCGCCTTGCGAGGAGATAAGAATCGTAAAAATGACTGTCCCGAAAGGACTGAAGCCTCCATGGCCAAGCTCATTGCATTTGATGAAGAGGCACGCCGCGGTCTTGAGCGTGGGTTGAACATCCTCGCCGACGCTGTCAAGGTAACCTTGGGCCCGCGCGGTCGCAACGTTGTTCTCGAAAAGAAGTGGGGCGCCCCCACGATCACCAACGATGGTGTATCCATCGCCAAGGAAATTGAACTTGACGATCCCTATGAGAAGATCGGCGCTGAGCTGGTCAAGGAAGTCGCCAAGAAGACTGACGACATCGCTGGCGACGGCACCACCACAGCCACCGTTCTGGCTCAGGCTCTGGTCAAGGAAGGCCTGCGCAACGTAGCTGCCGGAGCCGACCCGCTGTCCCTCAAGCGCGGCATCGAGAAGGCTGTTGCAGCCGTCATCGAGCAGCTGCTCGCTTCCGCCAAGGAAATCGAGACCAAGGAAGAGATCGCCGCTACCGCGTCCATCTCCGCCGGCGATCCCGAGATCGGTGCCCTCATTGCTGAAGCCTTGGATAAGGTCGGCAAGGAAGGCGTCATCACCGTCGAGGAGTCCAACACCTTCGGCTTGGAGCTTGAACTCACCGAAGGCATGCGCTTCGACAAGGGTTACATCTCCGCTTACTTCGTAACCGACACCGAGCGTCAGGAAACGGTCCTCGAAGACCCGTACATCCTGATCGTGAACTCCAAGATCTCCAGCGTCAAGGACCTTGTTGCAGTTCTGGAAAAGGTCATGGCTTCAAACAAGCCGCTGCTGATCATCGCCGAAGACATCGAAGGCGAAGCACTGGCAACACTGATCGTGAACAAGATCCGTGGCCTGTTCAAGTCCGTCGCCGTCAAGGCACCGGGCTTCGGCGACCGCCGCAAGGCTCAGCTCTCCGACATCGCCATCCTCACCGGTGGCCAGGTCATCGCTGAAGAAGTAGGCCTCAAGCTGGAAAACACCACACTTGACCTGCTGGGTAAGGCTCGCAAGGTTGTTGTGACCAAGGACGAGACCACCATTGTTGATGGAGCCGGCGACGCCGAGGCCATCGCAGGTCGCGTTGCTCAGATCCGTGCCGAAATCGAAAACTCCGATTCCGACTACGACCGCGAGAAGCTGCAGGAACGCCTGGCCAAGCTGGCCGGCGGCGTTGCAGTCATCAAGGCTGGTGCGGCAACCGAAGTTGAGCTCAAGGAACGCAAGCACCGCATTGAAGATGCAGTGCGTAACGCCAAGGCTGCTGTCGAAGAAGGCATCGTCCCCGGCGGTGGCGTTGCTCTGATCCAGGCCGGTGTCAAGGCCTTCGATTCCCTGAACCTGACCGGCGACGAAGCAACAGGCGCCAACATTGTTCGTGTTGCCATTGACGCCCCGTTGAAGCAGATTGCTCTCAACGCCGGCATGGAGCCCGGCGTTGTTGTGGACAAGGTCCGCTCACTGCCCAACGGCCACGGCCTGAACGCTGCAACCGGCGAGTACGAAGACCTGCTGGCTGCCGGCGTCAACGACCCGGTAAAGGTGACCCGCTCTGCACTGCAGAACGCGGCCTCCATTGCTGCATTGTTCCTCACCACAGAAGCAGTCATCGCCGATAAGCCTGAAAAGGCTGCTCCGGCCGGTGGCGGCGACGACATGGGCGGCATGGGCGGCTTCTAATCCCCACCCCCTCCCCAATTGAATCCGCTGGCGCGTATTCAATTGGGGCCCCTCGGGTGCGTGGGCCCATATGTGGGTTCGCGCCCTGAGTGGGTTGGTTACAAAATTGAAAGGCTCCCTTGCCATTGCTGTAAGGGAGCCTTTTGCTTGCCCTGGCGGTTGGTTGTTGGCGCCCCCTTGTGTGCGTGAGTGTCAGCGGAGTCTGAAAGTATGTAACTTATGACAATTATTGCTGCCGCCGATGGTTCGGCTTTGGGAAATCCTGGTCCTGCTGGCTGGGCTTGGTACGTCGACGACAGCTGCTGGCGGGCTGGCGGTTGGCCACACGGCACCAATAACATGGGCGAGCTCATGGCCGTGCTGGATCTGTTCAAGTCCACGGCCCACCTACCGGAGGAGCCGCTGCACATCTTGTGCGACAGCCAGTACGTGATCAACAGTGTCACCAAGTGGATGCCGGGCTGGAAGCGGAAGGGCTGGCGGAAGTCCGATGGCAAGCCCGTGCTGAACCTTGAACTGCTCAAGGAGATTGATGCGGCGCTTGTGGGCCGCAAATACACCTTTGAATGGGTCAAGGGCCACGCCGGTCACGATCTCAACGAAGCCGCCGACGACCGCGCCCGCGATGCTGCCACCGCTTACCAGGCCAAGCGCCAGCCGAACTCGGGTCCCGGATTCCCTGGCGCCCAGACCGCTGCCGCGAACCAGACTTCAGGCGATTCCCCGTCCTCTAGGGACACTCACGCTACTGGCGTCGTGCAGGCCGATAGTGCTTCCAAGAACAACGCCGCCGGGCCGTCGAGCCCGCTTCAGAGCGCAACAGCTCCGGTTCGGAACCTAGTACCCCCAGCTTTTGGTGAACAAGCACTCTTTGGTGATCAAGATCAGCCGGACCTCTTCTCGGTCATGGACGATGAGCCGGATCCTTCGTTTACCCCGGGCCGTACAAAGGGAATTGATGCAGTCATCGAGCAGGAGAGGGAACTACTGGACCCTGCTGTCCGCGCCGATCCATTCCGGGTTGCAGAGCTGCTGCACCCTGATTTCGAAGAGATCGGCAGCAGCGGTCGAGTGTGGACCAGGGCCGAAACCATTCAGATGCTGAGTGAGGAAGAATCAGTGACCGTCGATATGGAGGTTATGGGGCTCGCTCAGCTTGATACCTCCACCGCTTTGCTGACGTATCGGAGTAGTGCACCGGGACGTTCCGTTCTGCGAAGCTCCTTGTGGAACTTCGACAACGACCAATGGCGACTGCGCTTCCACCAAGGGACACTCGAAGCATAGAACCACGAAAGTTGGTCAGCGTTGGGGCCCCAGCTCCAGCAACCGGACCGTCAGCCGAACTCTTGCCGCACCGTCAGCCGAACTCTGGCTGAAGCGTAGCCGCACTCGGCAGGAATGCTTCGTCGTGCTCAAAACGGCGGCGCCATGTCACCTTGCGTTTGAAGATAGACCCGGCCGGTGGGTGTCACGGTCCGGGTGACTCCCGGGCTGACACTTTCGACAGTCCAGCCGGTGTGCGGATCATCCTTGACGTGGTGGCAGTACGGGCATCGGGGGCGTAAGTTCTCGATGCTGGTCTCGCCCAGTGGCAGAATTACGCCATCGTCGGTATAGGCAAACTTGTGGTAGGGCGTGGTGTGGTCTAGTTCGCAAGATCTGGCAGGTCGGTCGCAACCAATGCCGGTACAGACAGGGTCCCGAAAACGTACTTCCCGGGCCATCGCCTTGGGTGGTTTTCGCGTTTTTCTACCAACGCTCACAATGCGCCCCGAATCGGGGTCGGTGAGGAATCTTCGCCAGAATTTTGCGGTGGCGGCCAATTCCTTTTCGTCATCGATTGGAATGGGCCCGAAGCCTTCGAGTGTGGCTGGGTCAGCGGATGTGCCGAGGAGTCTGTCAGCCGAAACGGTGATGTTCAGAACTGCCGGTATACGGTTCTTGAAGTAGGGGCCGCATTGCTGAGCACGATTGGAGTGCGCTTGATCGGATTGCTCTGCACTGGATTGCTCAGGATGGGAACCGGATGAGTTGTGCAGCAGCACTTGATGGAGCAAATCCATCAGGACATCGGCACGATACTCTCCAAGTGAGCGCGACGGCCGCCCTGTGGGCGTGAACCCGTGGCTGTCATCTCCGTTGCTCTTGGCTGCCTTGGCCCAGTCTTCCAATGAATTGAAAAGAAGCGCGGCTTCGGTTGCTGGTAGGCGGGCTCCCAAGTAAGCCATGCCGTCCGGCAGAGGGCTGATCCAGACGTCGCGGCTGGTCCGGGCCCTGCGGTGGCGCTGCTCAATGGGTTCGGGATTGTGCCGTTCGGCGATACCGCGAACTTTCCGTGTCAGCGCATTCGGATTGCAACTCATGGCGTAATTGAGGAACTCGGTCTCGAGTTCGTGCAGAATTTGTGGGGGCGTGTTCTCGCATCCGCGAATCACTGCCCGTACACGGCGAATGTCCAAGGAACCATCGTTGAACTGGGCGAAGGTATCGGGGAGGTGTTGGATCAGAAGCTCGGCGTCGGTGATGAGATGTTCTGCGGCTCCGCTGCCAATGGCAAACATGGCCATGAGTTCCGCGGCTGCATAGCGTGAGCGGTCTGGGTGTTTGGCTGAGGGTTCCTCGCCAAGAACAGGTGGACGCCGTGTGGCAAACTCATTGATCGCGGCTGCTTGCCGGGCCATAGACCAAGCCGCCTGCCGTTCAGTGGCTTGAATGAAATTGAGCAGTTCCTCATCGGTGAGATCTGCAGGGTCCAACTCAGCCAGAGCAGCAGTTCCACGCTGAGGTGTCCATTCAATGTAGTTCGCCTGTTCCTCGGCCGTCATAGGAGGCAAAAGCCGTTGAACTCTCTTGGACCCACCGTAAACCGGCTCCATGTTTGGCCGGGGCATGGTCAGGGGTTCGGCAAAGCGCAAGACATTGCGGTGAATCCACGCAGGATCTGCGCTTAGCTTGTTTGGCTTTTGTGGACGAGCGACGGCTGGAGATTCCTGGGATGCCTCAAAGTTCACAGCCGAGTTACTCTCGAGTGGTTTCTCGGGATTAGATCCTGAAACTGACGGTCCGGAAAGGTTGGATTCCTCTGAAGATCCGGGCCACTTCGACGTGCCCATAGTCAATTTTATCCTAGTAAACTTAGAAACAATAGTGTTTTCTCAAACAAATATCTGAATAATTGAAAGTTGACTGTCCGTGAAAGCGAGTCCAGTTTTCCGGCCAGCGCCGCCACTAAAAGCGGGCGACGGCCGGAATCAGTCACCAAAGCCGGCCGGGAATGGCCACGGTTAGCGGGCCGTAAACATGCGGGTGTTGGCAGCCTCGGCCTGTGCGTATTGCGTTGCGGCCATGGACAAGGCGGAGTTGATGCTCTCCAGAGATGCTTCCACTTTGAGCTCCGTGGAATGCCACTCCACCATGAGGGACTGAAAGTTGGTGGCCGCGGTTCCCGTCCACGAGGATTGCAGATCCAACAGGTTGCGCTTCATGGCGTCCACCTCGGCCCGGATCCTTTCTACAGATCCCTTGACGGCTGTGCTCTTCAGGGCGAGATCGTCACTGTTGACGTTGAACTGTGCCATGGGAATTACCTTGCCTTCGTTGCTGGTGTCCAGTGAATGTCACTGATAAATCCAGCCTAGAAGTGGCCCTGAGGCAGTGAAACCCCTGACGATGGAACCGTGGGAAGCAGGGCTCGCTGGTCAGTCTGTGGAGGAATCAATCCCGGGTTCGCCGCCGGGTTCTTCGGCCCCAAGATCTTCGGCTCCAAGTTCATCGGACTCGGCTTGTTCGGCTTTGTAAGGCAGCTCTATGACCATGGTTGCCCCGCCGCCGGGGGTGTCTTCCAGCCTGACAGTTCCTTCGTGGGAGGCGACAATGGCTGACACTATAGCGAGTCCCAGACCGCTGCCGCCGGTGTTCCTATCGCGGGAGGAGTCCGCGCGGTAGAACCGTTCGAAAACACGCGGCGCTTCCTCGGCTGAGATACCCGGCCCATGGTCACGAATCTTGATCACGGAGTAGAGTGAGATGCCCTCGTGCCGGGTGCCGACCATGATTTCAATGGGGGATCCCTCGGGGGTGTAGCGCAGAGCGTTGCCCATCAGATTTGCCACGACCTGGCGCAGTTTCGCCTCGTCTCCGACGGTCGGCGCGGGGGTGCCGGGTCCGCCGTCGAGCCCTATAACGGCAAAGGACCGGTCCCGGGCGGTGGCTCTGGCGTCCAGGACGGCGTCGTGGCCCAAGATCAGCAGGTCCACGGGTTTGAGTTGCAAGGGGCGCTGCTCGTCGATGCGGGCCAGGACCAGCAAGTCCTCGACCAGCTCGCCCATGCGCTTGGCTTCGCTCTCGATCCGGCCCATGGCTGTGCCCACATCTTCAGGCGTTTGCAGAGCCCCGTGGCGGTACAGCTCTGAGAAGCCGCGGATGGTCACCAGCGGGGTGCGCAGTTCGTGAGAGGCGTCGGCGACAAAGCGTCGCATCTTCTTTTCAGAAGCCGTCCTAGCGGCGAAGGCATGCTCAATATGGGCCAACATGGCGTTCAGTGAGCCGGACAAACGGCCCACTTCCGTGGCAGGATTCTCAATGTCCACGCGGCGGGAGAGATCGCCGGCGGCAATGGCTGCTGCTGTCTTCTCTACACGGCTCAAGGGTCTGAAGGAGCGGGTGACGGTCCAGTAGGCAATCATGGTGCCCAGGGTGACGGCCAAGATGGCGACCCCGGCAATGACCACAGCAAGGCGTTCCATGGTCATGTTTAGGTTTTCATAGGGCAGCCCCACGACAACATAACCAACATAGGAAGTGCTACCCGGGTTCAGTTCACCCGTTCCAAAGCTGAACTTCTGCGGGGCGACGATTGTCACTCGCCAAGGGGCGCCACCGTCGCTGCTGGGGACGGTGAACGTCTTGCCATTCAGCGCGTGTGCTTCATCCATGGAGTAGTTGGGATAGACAGGTTTGTCTTGGCCCGAACGGTTCTGATCCGCTAACGAACCATCAGAAAAATGGAACCCCACGTAGTAGTCAAAGGCAAAGGGAGTTTGCCCGGTGTTCTGCGAATCCACCGTTCCGATGTTCACAATGGAGCGCTGGAAGGTGGTGAGCTGCGTGTCCATCTGATCTTCCAGAAAAGAGTGCAGCAAAAGAAACGTTGTGGCTCCCAGAGCCAGCAAGGAAACGCTCAACAGGGCGCTGATGATGGCCACCAGCTGTGAGCGCAGGGAGGCGTTTTTCCACAACGTAATCAATGTACTGGTGCGGCGCTAGCGCTTATCAGCCGTCCGCAGCACGTAGCCCACGCCGCGCTTGGTCTGGATGAGGGCAGGCAGTGAAGCGTCAATGTCCACTTTGCGGCGCAGGTAGGAGATGTAGGACTCCACGATCGAGGCATCCCCGTTGAAATCGTATTCCCACACATGGTCAAGGATTTGAGCCTTGGACAGCACACGATTCGGGTTGAGCATCAAGTAGCGCAGCAGCTTGAACTCGGTGGGGGACAATTCCACCGTCTTGCCGGCGCGGCGCACTTCGTGGGCGTCGTCGTCGAGCTCTAGATCGGCAACGCGCAGTACGGCATCGTCATCTTCGGTGGGCTGAGTGCGGCGCAGCACGGCACGGATACGGGCCACCACCTCATCGAGGCTGAACGGCTTGGTGACGTAGTCATCGCCGCCAACGGTCAGGCCGGTGACCTTGTCTTCGGTGTCATCTCGAGCCGTCAGGAACAGCACAGGGAAGTGCCGTCCGGCGGCACGCAGGCGGCGGGTCACGGTGAATCCGTCCATGTCGGGGAGCATGACATCCAGGACAGCAAGATCGGGGTTGTGCTCCTCGGCGGCGGCCAATGCGTCACGACCGTTGGCGGCGGCAATGACCTCAAACCCGGCGAAACGCAGGGAGGTTGAGAGGAGCTCACGAATATTGGGCTCGTCGTCTACAACAAGCAGTTTGGCTTCAGGTCCAGTCTTTTTCACCATTTCAGTCTCCGACTATTCGCTGGGAATACGCTGGATATTCCGTGGGTATGTCCTGTCAGCTTACGCCCAGAGAGTTCCCAGCTGCTAGTAGGGGCGGCGAAAAATTTCTGCATGGGTCCCGGATGCCGCGCCAAAGGGCAAGACCAGCTTCTTCAAGAACACAGAGTCTCCGGTTGCCAGTGCCCAGCGGAGCAATCCCGTGCGCATCCGTTCAAGCACCGGCGCATGGGAGCCCTCCACGGCAAGATTGCGCTGCTCGCCGGGGTCCGCGTCCAAATCGTGCAGCTGCTCGCGGTGCGCGCCCCAGCTGTACACCGAGTATTTCCACTGTCCCATGATGAGCGCCCTCCCCGAGGTCCCTGCGCCGGGTAGTGCGGCAGCGTCCTGGAACGAGGTTTGCACTACCACCGGCTGCTGGTCCCGCTGCAGTGCCGATGGTGCTGCGAGTCCATCCGGAGCCGAAATTCCCGCCACCTCGCACAGCGTGGGGAGCAGCCCTAATACGGCCGCCACGGGGTCATCGACCACGGCTGCAGCCCGGCCAGGGACATGAACCAGAAATGGCACCTTGATGCATTCCTGGTACAGCGCCGTCTTCTGGTTCCAGCCGTGGGAGGCGTCGCCGTCGCCATGGTCGCTGACAAATACGACGGCGGTGCTTGCCAAATCGATCCCGTCCAGCAGCTGCCCCACGCGTTGGTCAACGCGTGCCACCAAAGCGGCGTAGGTGGCGCGGTAGTCCCGCCAGGCGTCGGGGCTGAACCCGGAGGTGCCGTACAAGCGGGCCGCCGCATGTTGTTCCATGGCCAAGGCCTCGGGGGCGTACGGCGCCTTGAGGAAATTGGGCGGCAGGGGCGGGGCGTCCGCGGTGGGAATGCCCGCGACCGGACCATAGGGCATGGGCTGGGATCGGGCGTATTCGCAGATGGTGTGGGGATCGTCGAAGGACGCGACGAGAAAAAAGGGCCGGTCCGCATCGGGTTGGCCCGGCGTGCTGCTGGAGCGGGCGTTGCGCCTGCCCAGCCACTCGTGACAGGCCTCCACCAAACCCTCATCGCCGAACGGATGGATAGGCGCAAAGCCGTCATGTTCCGTGGCACTGGCCTGCAGGGCATGCCACTTCCCGGCGTAGGCGCAGTCCCAGCCGGCGGCCGTGAACCAGTGGCCCAGCGAATCTGGACCGTGGCCCGGTTCGGCTGGACCACCGGCTCCGTCTGCTCCCGCAGGCTTGTTGGACATGATGCCCAGCTGGTGCGGGTGCCTGCCCGTGATCATGGCGCTGCGTGCCGGCACGCACAACGGGAACGGAGTATAGGCCTGCGTGAACACCGTGGAGACGGCTGCCAGACGGTCGAGGTTCGGCGTATGGAAATGCGCATCTTCGGGGCGGGACCGGGTCAGCGCATGGGCCGCGAACTGGTCGGCCATGATCAGAAGAATGTTCACAGGTGTGCTCCCAACGTAGTGTTTGCCAATTCTTCCAACGCTTCTTGTCCGCGCCAGGACTGGCCCGCCGCCACCAGCGCGTCGGAGAGGTCCCCCGCCCAGCGCCGGACCACGGCTGGATCGGTGATGTTCTCTAGTTCGTAGGGGTCATCCAGCAGGTTGAAGACAGAAATGCTGAGCCCTTGCCCCGCATGGAAACGGGCAATTATTTTTCCGGTCGCCGTCCGCAGCCCCCGGATAGCAACGTCGTTTTCATCGCGGGGGTAGTAGAAGTACAGGGACGACGGCGTGCCCAGCCTCCCAGCGCATCCCTCCTCCGCGGCGCCCTCGCCTTGGGCGAGCAGCACGGCGGAGATGTCCTTGCCGTGCATGGCTGCCGGCACCGCGGCGCTGTGGCCCAGCAGCCCCAGCAGTGTCGGTGCCATGTCGATGCTGGAGATACCCACCCGGTCTGCGGCGGTGCTCTCCAGGCGTCCGGGCCAGCGCATGACCCAAGGGATCCGCATGGATTCCTCAAAGGGGACGTTTTTGTAGAGCAGGCCGTGGCTGCCCATCTGCTGGCCGTGGTCCGAGGTGAAGATGACAAGGGTGTCATCCGCCAGTCCCAACGAGTCAAGGGAGCCCAGCAGCCGGCCCACCTGGGCATCGATGGCGCTGACGGCGGCGTAGTAGAGCGGTGCGATGGCCGCTGCCTCCCCACCGATGAGGGAATCCAGCTCCACATTGGGCCGGTTCAGCAGCTCGGCGGGTGTGCGGGACGTGTAGCTGGTGTCGTGGTCTGCTGGCAGTTGGTCGAAGGGCTGGTGCGGCGGGTTCCATGACACGGCCAGCGCAAACGGGCGGCCCCCGGTGGAGGGGCCCGGCACGCCGGTGGCACCGCCCGGGGGATCCGTGGCGGCCCGTTGCAGAAACTCAATCGCCACGTCGCTCTCATGGGCGGCCGACCACCCGGTGACGTTGACGCGCTGGTGCCGGCCGGCGTCGGACGTCCAATAGTGCGGGGTGAGATGCTCATCGCAACAGCCGTAGGAATACCAAAAATCAAAGCCATGGCGGCGATCCGGCGGGGACCAGGCATCCCAGTAGCGGCCGTCTTCGAGCGGACCGGTGCCGTGGACGGCGTCCTCGGGCACGGGCGCTTCCAAATGCCACTTGCCAATGTAACCGGTGTTGTACCCGGCGTCGCGCAACACAGCAGCCCAGGACGGTGCGTCCGGGCGGAGGCCAACGCCCCAGATGGCAGTCTCGGAGTTGACGTTGTGGGTGACGCCGTTGGCCTCCGGATACTGCCCGGACATCATCATGGCCCGGTGCGGGCTGCACACCGGGTAGCTGCTGACCGCGTGGGTGAGGGATACGCCGTCGTGCTTCATGGCATCCAAAAACGGGGTGGAAACAGGGTCGCCGCCCGGCTCCAGGCACATGGCCCGGAACTGGTCGGCGACAATGAAAAGCAGGTTGGGTGAGGACACTATTTGCCCATGCCCAGGGTCAGGCCCTCGGTGAGGCGCCGGCCCAGCCAGATATAGATGATCAGCATGGGCAGGACCACGATGCAGAGGCCCGCGAACAGGCCGCCCCAATCGGCGCCGGAGTAGGTCTGCTGCTGCACAAAGGAAATCAAGGCAACAGGCAGGGTGTACTTTTCGGTGGACTGGATCAGGGTCAGTGCCAGCAGCGTCTCGTTCCAGTGCGCCACGACCTGCAGCACAAACGCGGTCAGGATGCCGCCCTTGGCCAGTGGCAGTGTGATCCGGACGAAGGTGCGCAAGGCGGAGGCGCCGTCGAGCGCGGCGGCCTCCTCCATCTCCATGGGCAGGCTGCGGAAGAACGCGGTCAGCAAGAACACCGTGAACGGCATGGAACTGGCAATGTAGACAAGGTTCAAACCGACAAGGCTGTCCGTCAAATACACCTTGTTCAACATGACGAACAACGGGATCAAGATGACCTGTGCCGGGATGCCCAGGCCCAGGATGAAGTACAGGCTCAGCCCGTTGGTGAAACGGCTTTCCACCCGGGCGAGATAGTACGCAGCTGGTGCGGCGAAGGCCACTGTCAGGAACGATGAAACGCCCGTGGTGATGACCGAGTTCCAGGTTGCCGTGGCAAAGTCGCTGACGGTCCAGGCGTTGACAAAGTTGGAGAAGTCAAGGGTTTCCGGCATGCCCCAGGGGCTGGCGAGGATGGAGCGGGTGTCGCGGAACGCCTGCAACACCATCCACAACAGCATGCCGACGCTGATGGCGACAACAGCCCACAGCAGGACCACGCCAATGCTGCGGATGATGTTGCTTTCCGCGCGGAGGGCAGGGCTGACGCCGCGGTGGTTCTTGCTGCGCTTGGTGCTGTTCTTGCCGGGGCCGCTGGAGCCGGGGCCCTGTGGAGTGCCCGCGGAAGTCTCTTCGGGGGCGGTGAGAATAGACATGGACAGATCCTTAGAATTCAACGGCGTCACGGCGCATGGCGCGGCGCAGGAACACCACGAGGACGGATACCAGGGCCAGTGAGATGATGGCGGAGGCGGTAGCCGCGCCGTAGGCAGGTGTGGACTGGCCGGAGAAGGCCGTGACGTAGGTGTACACGGCGGTGGTCCAGCTCTGTGTGGGCGGAATGCCGGCACCGCTGCTGCCGCCGAAGACCCAGATGATCTCAAAGATCTTGACGGAGGAGATGGTCCACAGTACCGCGCAGGTGCCGAACACGTCCCAGGTCAGGGGCAGGATCACGTAGCGCAGGCGCTGCCATGCGTTGGCACCGGCCAAGGCGCAGTCCTCGTAGTAGTAGGGGGGAATGCGGTCGACGCCGGCCATCAAGATGGTGGTGAAGTAACCGGTGGTGGTGGCCACCAGTGTTGCCATGATCAGCGGGAAGATGTTTTCCTGGGCCAGCCAGGCTGGTGGTTCGGTGACACCAAAGGGCTTGAGCAGGGTGTTGACCATGCCGCCGGGGTTGAAGATGAACCCGGCCAGCACACCGAAGACCAGGGCGTTGATCAGGTGCGGGAAGAAGATGACGTTGCGGACAATCTTCTTGCCTGCCATGTCGCGCAGCACCAGGGTCATGGCGAAGGCCAGGATGAAGATGGCTGCACCAACCACGAACAACAGCAGGAGAGTGTTGCCGAAAGATTTCATAAACAGATCGTCTTGGAACACTCTGATGTAGTTCTTGACGCCTACAAATTTCATGGGACCTGCGCCGGCCCATTCGTGCAAGCTGATCCAGGCCGCACCGATGGCGGGAATAATGAACAGAAGCGTGTAGACGATAAAGGCGGGGCCGACGAAGGGTACAAGGAGCTTGCGCCGCTGGCGGTCAATGCTGCTGCCGCCCTGCCCCCGCGCGGCGGCTGCTGCCGAGGCGCGGGGACGACGGGCTGTTGTGGCCGACATCAGCTGTTGTCCTTCCAGTACTTAACCGTTGAGGTTTTCATCTTTTGGACGAATTCGGCAGCGTTGATCTTGCCCAGGAACAGCTCATCATTGATGGGCCAGAAGACCTTCTCAACGTAGCCGGGGTATGTGACGCCATCATTTTGGAGGTAGATCTCCTCGGCGCTGTCAATGGACTTCTTCACGGACGCCATCTCCGGGGAAGTGGCTGCATCCTGGCGAATGGGCAACACCTTGGCCTCAACACCGTAGGCGTCCTGGTACTCCTTCCTCAGCAGGAAGGTGGCAAGTTCCTGTGCCAGCTGCGGGTTCTTCGCCTTTTTGGGGATGGCCCAACCGCCAAAGTCTGCGCGTACAGATGCTGGCTGTCCAGCGACGGCAGGGAACGGAAAGGAGGAGAACTTGAAGTCTTCGGAGGCGTAGGTTCCTGTTTCCGTCGGGATCCAGGAACCGTTGAGCATGAGCTCGGCGCCGCCTGTCGCCCAAACCTGCTGCTGGGCAGGCCACTTGCTGGCGTTGTAGCCCTTGATCAGGTAGTCACCCTGGACGATCTGCTCAACCTTCTTTGCGGCTGCAAGGACGCTCGGGGCATCCCAGGCGGCGCCTGTTTTGTCCTGGACCACCTTCGCGAAGGAGCCTGCTCCGTCGGTGCGCACCAGTGCGGTGGTGAACCACATGGAGTTGTAGCCGCCAATGTCGCCATCCGCAGCGAGAGGCACTTTGCCCTCCGCCTTGTACTTGTCCAGCAGTGCGATGAAGTCATCCCAGGAGGCTGGCGGAGCGGTTTCCAGCTCGGGGTTGGCGGTGGCGTCAAACCAGAAGCCATCCGATGTGAGGCTGTAGGGCAGCATCCAGGGCGTTCCGTCCGCATCCAGAATGTTGTTCGCGTTCAGGTACTTTTTTGGAATCAGTTCCGAAACTTTGGTGCCCTCAACCTCAGTGTCGTAAGCATCCGTCAGGGGAAGGGCCTGTCCGGTGTCGCCCAGAACGGGGGCCAGCTTGGCATAGGAGCCGTCAACAATGTCAGGGACATTGTTGGTGTTCAGTGCCGGGACGAGCTTTTGGACGTTGGACCGGCCCTGCCATTGGACGTTGACAGTTGCGCCCGTTTCAGCTTCGAAGTCCTTGATGGCCCCAGCAATGATAAGTTGCTGCTGCTCGCCCTCTTTCCACATGGACCAGTACGACACCGTACCGCCCTCTGTGTCGCTGCCTGAAGAGTTGCCGGTTCCGCCGCCACAGGCGGACAGCGCCAATGCTGCACCGGCCATCACGGCGAGTGTCCGGGCCAAACGGAATTTCGTTGTCATGGAATACTCCTAGTTTCAAATAGTTGTGCTGTGTGTCACGGTCAGTGAGAACACTCAAGCAGCGAGGAAAGAGATGATTCAAGGAGTATTTGGGAGTATCTTTGTGAGGCGCTTTCGGCTACCCTCAACAAAACTGGCGTTCAAGCCCGTTGAGTCCGAGTGAATGCGCAGAATGCTGCCTAGGTTAAAAGATGAATTTTCCAAGTCCTTGTGGATTCCTCTCTTAGTCATTTGGCACACTCAAGCCATGCGACAGCATGAAAGGGAGCCTTGAAGAAGAAACCACTGGCGGAAAAGACGCAGGCAGGAACAACGCAAGCGGGAACAACACAGGCGGGAAAGCCGCTGGCGGGGAAGATCCGTGACGCAGACTCCAGGGAGCTGAAATTCCAGGCCCTGGCCGGGGAATTGCGCCGCGGCATCCTGGCCGGCACCTGGGCTGTGGGCGCCAAGCTGCCCACCGAGGCACAGTTGGCCGCCGAGACCGGGTTGTCCCTGACCACGGTGCGCCGCGCCTATGAAGAGTTGGAGCAGACTGAGCTGGTGGTGCGCCGCCAGGGCGCCGGCAGCTTCGTGGCTGAGCGCCAGCCTGCCCGTCGGCGTTCCCGGTTCACTGTTGGGGTGCTGCTGCCCGACACCCAGCTCTACTACCCGCGCGTGCTGCAGGGCATCGAGGAAACCCTTTCGGCGCAGGGCGTCAGCCTGCGCCTGGCGACCTACAACTACATCCCGGAGCGTGAGGATTCAAGCATCCAGTTTCTCATCGATGCCGGTGTGGACGGGTTGATCCTGGTGCCCACGCTCTCCGGGATCGCCGATCCGCAGCAGCGGGTGCGGGAGCTGACCTCGCTGAACGTTCCGGTGGTATTGCTGGAACGCAGCCTCATGGATCTGGGGCCGGGGGACCGGACGGAGCACGTGTGTTCGGACCACCAGGGTGGCGCGTACGACGCCGTCTCCCACCTGCGCGGGCTGGGCCACCGCAACGTCGCCCTCCTCACACGATCCAACACCCCCACTGAACCAGCGATTGTGGCCGGGTATGAGCGGGCCGCCGCCGATCTTGGTTTCGCACCACTGGTGCTGAGGGCGCTGAAGGTCGAGTGGGAGGCCGGGGCTGCCGAACGACTGCTGCAGGACGTCCTGGCTGCCGGGGCGAGCGCCGCCCTGGTGTTTGGCGACAGGGAGGCTGCCCTTCTGGAAGCCGCAGCCCGGCGGGCCGGGGTGAACATTCCCGCGGACCTGGCACTGGTTTCCTATGACGACGAGCTGGCCGACCTGGCGGAAGTGCCGCTGACAGCGGTGTCCCCGGCCAAGCACCGCATGGGAAAGATGGCGGCAGAAATCCTGCTGCGCCGCCTCGTGGAGGGCGATGACTGCCCTGTCCACCAGGTCCGGCTGCGGCCGCGGTTGGTGGTCCGTGACTCCTGCGGGGCAAAGAACAACGCCGGCGACGGTGCACGAAAACTACAACAACCATTAGGGAAATGAGCTAAACATGCGCTTGGGAATCATTGGGGCAGGGGCTGTCGCCGGACTTCATGCACAGGGGGCCGCGGACCTTGCCGGGATTGCACTGGGAGCGGTGTGCGACCTGAATGCCGAGACAGCGCAGCGGGTTGCCGCGCCTTGGGGAGCCGCAGTCTTCACCGACTACGTGCAGATGCTGGAAGCGGGAGTGGTGGACGCCGTCGTCATCAACACCCCGCACAGCCTGCACAAGGAAATGGTGGTGGCTGCCGCCTCGCACGGCGTGCACGTGCTGGTGGAAAAGCCCATGGCCACCACGCTTGAGGACGCCAGGATCATGGAGGAAGCCTGCGAGGCGGCCGGGGTGGTCATGGTGGTGGGGATGATCCAGCACTTCATGGCCGAAAAACTGGCACTCAAGTCCGCATTGGCGAGCGGGGGGCTGGGCCGGGTGCTCATGATCCACGACTACCGCAGCACCGATTACCGCCCCGGCTCCCGCCCCGACTGGTTCTTTGACAAGGCGGTGTCTGGCGGCGGCGCGTTCATTAACATTGGTGCGCACTGCCTGGACCGGAGCCTGTGGATTGGCGGGGCGCCCGCCGTGCGGATCTCCTCGAGCACCCTGAACCGCTTCGGGGCGCCCGTGGAGACCGACGGGACCATGGAGCTGCTGCTGGCCAACGGTGTTCAGCTGCGCATCACGATCGCCTCGGACACCCCGGACCACATTGATGAAATGCTCGTGGTGTGTGAACGCGGCACCGTCACGGTGGATCCGCGCCGCGGCACCTTCATGAAGATCGACGGAGTCCGCACCATGCTGCACACCCGCTCGGAGCACGACATCCAAGACGCGTTCACGGCGCAGCTGGCCGACTTCCTTGCCGTGCTGGAGGGCGGGGCAGTGCCAGCCGTCAGCGGCGAACACGCAAAGCATGTGGTGGAACTTGTTCTGGCAGCCTATGAATCCGCCGAGCGAGGGGCCCCGGTGGAGCTTTCCCCGGTGCTGGCCCGCTGAGCAAACTGGGGCGGCAACGTGAGGGGCGGATCTTACGATCCGCCCCTTTTCGGTTCAGGGTGCTCCGGGAGGGGTGATTAGCGGTGCAGCCCGATTGCCGCCGTGGCGCCCATGAGTCCGGCGGTGTGCACCGTGACGACTGTGTTGCCGGCTGCGTCCAGGGACAGTGTGGCCCCGCTGCCGGAGGTGATGCGCCGGTACTTTGTGCCGGCGATGGTCACTGAAACCGACTCGGCAGCCTGTGTCGGGTCGGACACGGCCAGCTGCCCCTGGCCCGGGTTGCCCTCGTAGAGCACGCAGGCGGGGCCAGTGGCGGAGATGGATCCCACCGTCCCGGGCTGCCAGAAAATGGCGGCTTCCTGCTTGACGCCGAAGGAAACCCCTTGGGCCACGGCGTCGTTGCGCAGCACCCGGGGCGCCTTGCGGGCAGCTTTTTCCGTGTCCTTCGGTGTGGCCCCGGGCAGCAGCGCGTATGCGTAGCCGGCCGCGTCCGGGCTGGTTCCGTGGTCAATGAGCAGCGTGGCGTATTCGCGCTGGATGGCCGCGGCCGGGCCGCTGGTGTGGATGTTTTTCCAACTTCCCCCGCGCTGTTCCCGGAGCACCGTCAGCGGTTCCATGCCAAGCATGAGATAGCCGCCGGTCCCTTCCACATGAGCCCACGTCGCATTGCTGTGCACTGCAGGGGTGCCGATGGCCGCGGTGTGGGTTGCGCCGTCGACCGTCATGGTGTGGCCACCGGCGGCACCGAGGTTCCTGTGCTCGACGATGGTTTCCACGGATGCGCCGCTGTCGGTGTGGATGTCCGCACCCAGTGCCACCACCATGTCGGGGGTGTGGAACCAGGACTTGCGCGCACGCATGCCGGTGCCGCCGGGTGCAATCAGGTGCATGCCTACAGCGCCGTTCCGGCCCAGGGTGGCCCCGCCTGTCCACTCGTTCTTGGGGGTGATGGCGCCCCATTGCCCTTCGACGCGGCGCGGCAGGGGCGTGGTGTCCACGGTGGTGCCCGGCAGCTTGGCGAGGTTGGCGGTGGGCCAGAACTCATCGTCAAAGTGGTCGGCCTTGCCCGTGTACAAGTAGGTCATGCCAGAGCCCGTCTGGGCACCGAGGTCATTTTCGCCGTTGCCGCATTCGTACCAGGCAATGCGGTTGCTGCACAGGCCAAGGGCCATGGTCCAGCCGTTGCCGCGGTACACGGAACGGTCCATTCCGGCGAAGAAGCTGTGGCCAGGTGTTTCGGCGATGGGTGCGGTGCCGGAGGCTGCCAGTTCCTTCAACAAGGCGGTGCGAGGGATTGAGGCTCCCGCCATCGGGCTCTCAAAGCTGTTCCGTGAGATCCAGCCCTGGCACAGGCCGCGCCAGCGTGTCGCCGTGGCCGGGTCCGCCGCCCTGGCCAGCAGCAGGATCGCCTCAATCGCCATGTTTCCGTTGTAGTAGCTGCGCTCGTTGGCGCGGGAAATGGCGCGGCCGCGCACGGCATCCATCATCTGGCCGTTGTGCAGGAACGGTGCAAAGGAATCCTCCACAGTCTTGAACAGGATCTTGCGGCTGGGGTCGGCAACGGCGTGTTCCGACTCGCCGAGCAGGGAGAACAGCTTGGCCAGGCCCGAGAGCAGCACGAGCCCGTATGTTCCCGTGTAGGCGATGGTGGAGTGCTGGACGAACGAGCCGTCGGAGAAGAAGCCGTTACCGCTGGTGACGTACTGCCACACGGGGCTCAGGGCATTGATGGCTGCAGCAAGCCGGACGGGATCATTGCCAATTATTGACCGGATGATGATGCCCTGGCAGATGTCCACCCGGTTCGCACCCTCGGAGAGGATCGGGCCGCGCTCAGCGGGGAACTGCATGGTGGGGTCCGGGATGAAATGGTCGACGGCGGCCATGTACCGTCCGCGCAGCTCCGCCGGCACATGGCTGCCGAGGATGGCCAGGGTTTCGCCCAGCGGCCGGGGAACCCCAATTTCCCAGTTCCACCAGTTGCCGAACTCCTTCTGGTCCTTGTTGTAAATGAGGCGGCTGCCGTCATCCAAGGCAGCCAGCATGTGGGCCAGCAAGGTGGCACTGCCTTCATGGATGGAGCCGGGCGTGGTCCACGCCGCGGCCATTTGGGCCAGCCGCTTGTAGGTGGTGACCACCTGTACATCGGAGGTGAACGGGGCATCCGCGAACACCTGTGCCCGGTTTCCCTCCGGCAGCAGCCTGGCCGTCGAATCGCTCACGGCGGCGTCGAGCTTGGCCAGGGAGGCTGCGAAGTCCGCGTCCCCTGCCGTAATCAGTTTCCGGCCGGTGACCTGGTCGGCCCAGCGTTCGCGCAAGGCATCAAGGTCCGCGTCCGTGGCGGTCTCCGCAGCCTGGGCCAGCGGGGCAAAGCCGGCCGAGAGCAGCCCGGCGAATGTCAGTGCACCGGCGCCCTTGAGGATGTGCCGGCGAGTCAGTCCATGCATCATTGCATAATTCCCTTGCTTCACGGGTTCCGGCACTTGGCGCCGGGACCCTGCGGTACCAAGCAGTCAAGGGTGATCGAGGGGTAGGAATAAAGGACTACTTTGCTTTATGACTTTTTGGACAGGCATATAGTCCGCAGGAGCCACAGAATGCTGGGAATTTCGATGCGGCCAAGGTCATTGTTCGTGTGGCAGTGAAGTCCTTCTTGATTCGTTGCTCTAGAGGCATATGTACTGTGGGTCACATTTGTTTTTCCGCAGTGTTCCTCAGGAGGACGATCCTAATGCCCGGTCCAATCACGAATATCAGCCGTCGCGGCCTGCTTGTTGTTGCAGCCGCCGGTGCGGCCACAGTGGCCGCTGTGCCGTTGTCTCCAGCCAGCGCCGATACCCCTACGGCGGTCCAAACCCCTCTAGTCGCAGCCGTGCCACCAGCAACGCTGGCCGAGCTGGAAGCCACTGCGATGGCACTTAGGCCACCGGTGTTCCTGTTGGAAACCGTAGTTCCGGCACAGTTCAGCACCTCCGACAAATCACTGTTGAGCATTGTCTCCGAGGTACACCACACCGGCAATTCCAGCCTGCGCTGGGACTATGAGTCCCACTCCATACTCACTGTGCAGGCACCCTTGGGAATTGTCGCTCCCTCGGCTGCCTCGGGAGGTAACGGCGTTGATATTGGTTTGGACGTCAACACGCTGGCCTTCTGGGTGTACCAGTCGACGGCGTCATCCGGGAAGCTGCGCATTGAGGCCGGACGCGGTCAGCGAACGGATGCATGGTGTGAGATGAACCTGAATTTCACCGGGTGGCGGACTGCGTGGATCCGGTACCAGGACATGGAGGGGGAGGCCAAGGCAGACATGGACACGCTGCGTTTCATTGCCCCAGCCGATGCCGGCACCGTCCATCTCGACGAGTTGATCGTCAACCGGCCGCTGCGCTCGAACTTCCCGAGCCCTGACCGGCAGGCGCCGTTCGTCAACCCCGAGATCCACGCGAATGCGAACCAGCACTGGCAGGACCTGCTCTGGTTCTCCCAGCTGGCCGGGGAACCACTGCCAACCCCGGCTCCCACTGCCGGGCAACTGGCAGACCTCGACGCTGTCAAGGAAGCCTACTATCAGACGGTCCGCAAACAAGTGAAAGTCACGGCGGCTTCTGTCGATGCCATGGTGGCGAAGATCGACGAGCTGGGTGTGCCTCAGGCAGGTGTCCTTGGTGGCGGACGTGCAATCAACGGGTATCAGGTCGCCATCTACCCGCCGGTCATTGCCGCTGACCTCAAGCGACTCGCTCCGACCATTGGGTTGAAGGCCTTCACCAACCACATGTTTGAGGTGGCCTCGGCCTACGACTCGACGAAGGATTCGGAGCTGAGGGGCAGGCTGGCGGATCTGTATATCCGGTTGCTCGACTACTTCGATGATCAAGGATGGAGTGAAGGCAGCGTCCAAGGGACCATTCACCACCTCGGCTACCAGAACCGGGGGTTCTACGACTCGGTGTGGCTGATGCGGGAGCTGCTGGCCTCACGTGACAGGCTCGAGAATGTTCGCGGAACCCTGCACTGGATGGTGGGTATGGGCAGGCTCCGGATGGGGACCGGGCATGCCGATGTTTTCTACAACGGTATTTTCGACATCCTCAACACCACGCTGCTGGGCTTGCTGGGTGGTGCCTTAATGGCCGACGGTGAATCAGCCCAGGTGGCGCATCTGGGGTTGTTGCAGCAGTGGCTCAACCGCGCCATCAGTCCTTCGGCGGGGACCCAAACCGGCTTTAAGCCCGATTCCGCAACCTTTCACCACATGGGCCACTATCCGGCATACGCCCGAGATGGGCTCAGTAATGGGGCGCCGGCGTTGGCTGTGCTCTCGGGTACCAGCTTTGCGATCTCCCCGGAATCGCACGAGCGCTGGAACCAGGCCCTGTTGGCGATGCGCTTCTATTCCAACAAGAACAACTTTCCGATCAGTCTGTCCAACAGGCATCCCAAGGGTAGCGAATCGCTAAGTCTGGAGGGCTACCGGGTGATGACATTGGCCGGTAGTCCGGATGGCAAGCAGGCGCTAGACCCGGTTATGGGTGCGGCGTTCCTGCGGCTGCTGCCGGTAAAGCCTTCTTCGGCGCAACGTGAATTGGCGGAGCAGCTGGCGGGTGCAGGTGTGGTCGCGGAACCGGCCCCGAGTGGGTGCCAGGTGATGAACCATGCCGCGCTGGTTTCACAGCGGCGGGATGGCTGGCTGGTCTCCGTGCGAGGGCACAACCGACACCTGTGGTCCACGGAGATCTATGGTGGTTCCAACGAGTACGGTCGCTACCTCACCTATGGCCAGGTGCAGGTGCTCAGTGGTGGGGACCCGGTGAGTAATGCCGGCTCGGGCTTTGTCCAGCCCGGCTGGAATTGGAACAGGTTCCCAGGGACCACCGCGATCCAGCTGCCCTTTGAGCAGTTGGCAGCTGACATCCACCCCTTGGGTGAGGAGATGCTGCTGACCGACCAACGTTTGGGCGGTGGCGGCGTGATTGGTGGCAAGAATGGCGCGTTCCTGATGAGCCTGCATGAAAGTGCTGTTTATGACGGTACGTTTTATGCCCGCAAGTCAGTGTTCCTTTTTGATAACAGGGTGGTGGCTCTGGGGAGCGGGATCGAGAACCGTGACCGCACCAACAGCACACAAACAACGCTATTCCAATGTCACCTTGCCGATACGTCCGTGCCGACGCAGGATTCGCGGCAAGGCGCGATCACTGCACTTCCCTACAGCTTTGCCGGACAGCTGCATGATCCGGCGTGGCTCCTTGACCCCCAAAATGTGGGCTACTACGTGCCTAGGGGCCAGCGCTTGGAGGTGTCCCGGTCAGTGCAAACAGCCCCGGATCAGAGCGGCAAGACTGAGGGGACGCTGCCATATGCGAGCGCCGTTCTTGATCACGGGACCAAACCGAAGCGCGGGAAATACGAGTACGCCATGGTGGTGGGAGCTACGGCGGAATCCATGACGTCCTTCGCCGACGAGATGAACCGGCCGGACAAGGCGCCCTACAAGGTGCTCCGGCACGACGACACGGCCCATGTGGTGCAGGACCGGGCCACCGGTATCACTGCGCACGCCGTGTTCGAAGCCACCAAGAAGCTCAGCGACGGTGTGGTGAAGGCAGTTGACACCCCCTCAGTGGTGTTAATCCAGCCAGAGGGTGAGGAGCTGGTCCTCTCGGTGACCGACCCCGACCTGCGCTTCTACAATGGCAAGGCCAAGTCCGAACCGCTGCTATCCCCGTATGCGGCGCCGTGGCGTCAACTGCCCAGCCAAGCAAGCCTGATCACAGTGGAAATGGAAGGACGGTGGGCATCCAGCTCGCCGGGAGCCTCAGTGCTTGCCGGGCGCCGAACCACAAAGATCCTGGTGTCCTGCGCGGACGGCCTGACGAATGAATTGCGGCTGACGCGGCTCTAGAACGGCGACGGAGCAGGAGCTGCGGCGCCGGCCTCCGGGCGCCCGGTTGCCCCGCCTACGCACCGTCCCAGTTCGGCCCCGTAAACGCTCTCAGCGGGTCGGGGATGCTGCCGGTTTCCCCCGACGGCCCGGGCCCGGCCGCATACAGCGGCCGGTGCTGCCCGGCCCCCGCAACAGGGAGCGCGGCACCGTCAAATTCCGGCACGCCGTGTTGCGCGAACCAGCCGGCCAGCTGCGCACGGAGACCCGGCAACGCGGGGTGCGGGGCGGCGTCGTGCATCAAATTCATGCGCTCACCGGGATCCGCCGCCAGGTCGTAGAGTTCGTGCGGGCCGTGCGGGTGCCGGTGGACGTATTTGAGCTCCTGCGTGCGGATCATGCGTACGGGCCCGTATTCGTCATAAACCACGACGGCGCCTCCCGCCCTTTCCTGTGCAGCCCCGCCGTCAGCTGTGGTGGCGTCCGGGCGCAGCAGCGGGGCAAAGGAGGTTCCGGGGCCGGTCTCGAACGGGGCGGGGTCCAGGCCGGTGAGGTCCAGGATGGTGGCGGCGATGTCGTAGGCGGAGAGCAGCTCGTGGCGGACCTGGCCGCCGGTGATTCGCCCTGGCCAGTGGAAGATGGCGGGGACCTTGACGGAGGAGTCATACATGTTCTGCGGGAACGTGCCGTTGCCCTTGCCCCACACGCCGTGGTGGCCGGCGTTGAAGCCGTTGTCGCTGCTGAAGATGACCAGCGTGTTCTCCCGCAGGCCCAGGCGTTCAAGTTGCTCCATGATGCGCCCGATCGCGGCATCCATGGCGCTGACAGCCGCAAAGTAGCCCACCAGTGCTGCCCGTACGTCCGGCTCGCCGCCAATCGCGACCCCGTCAACGGTTGGCTGCCAGGGGTGCGGCTCCTCCTGTGGGCAGCTCTCAAAGGCGCAGTCGGCGTAAAGGTCCTCGAATTCCTTGGGGTGCTGGCCCTTCCAGGGCTTGTGCGGAGCGGTGTAGTTGACGGCCAGAAAGAACGGCTCCGGCGCCGTCGCAGCGCCAGGCGCCGTCGCAGCGCCAGGCGCCGCGCCGATCCCGGTTGCCTGTGACACCGAGACCTGCCGAGCCGACTCCCTGTCCAGGAAGGCGTGGGCATCTTCGGTGATGGCGTCGGTCAGGTAGGTGGTGGTTTCCTCGCGCTCGCCGTTGCGGTACATGGTGGCCCCCGTGTACGGACTGCCGCCGCCTTCGAGCCCGTACCAGTGCACGAAGCCCCTGCGCGGGGCGTCGTTGGCGCCCATGTGCCACTTTCCGGAAAGCCCCATCCGGTAGCCGTTGTCCGCCAGCACGTCCGTGAAAATCTGCTGCCCGGCCAGGTAGTCCGGGGCCCCGGCTCCCACCTCAACGCCTGTCAGGTAGTCGTGGATGCCGTGGCGTGAGGGGATTTGCCCCGTCATCAGGCTGGCCCGGGCGGGGGAGCAGACGGGGGAGACGCAGAAGAAATTTTCCAGCCGTGTTCCTTCGGCCGCCAGCCCATCCAGCACGGGGGTGTGGATGTCGTCGTTGCCGGCGCAGCCCAGCGCCCACGGACCCTGGTCATCGCTGAGGATGAACACAATGTTGGGCAGACTTGGCTGATGTGCTCTGGCACCTGCGGTTTTTGTGGTGGGGGTGTTGTGGGCAGGGCCGGTCATTGCTTCTCCTTGGATGTGGGGTAACCACCACAGATACCAGTGTTCCACGAGAGGAATCAAGGAGTGCTTTTCGGTGGCCAAACATTGTTGGAAAGCGCATTCCGGACTAGTCTTGGAGGACATTGACGATTGCTGCAGAGAGGGCCACCATGCCTTTGGCGTTTTCCACATTGGGGTGTCCGGGGGACTCTCTGGCCCAGGTCATTCACACCGCCCGCGCCACCGGGGCGACCGGCATTGAGATAAGGGCGGCCGAGGGCCAGTTTGTGTTCCCCGGCATGACTGCGGCGGAACGTGCGGGCGTCGCCCGGGAGCTGGCCGGCGCCGGCCTCACCGTCCTGGCCCTGGCCAGCTACGTCCAGGTGTGTGCCCCGCTTGAGCAGGACAGGCACGACGGCGGATCCCGCGGCCCGGGTGCCGCTGCCCAAGGAGGCCCCGGCGCAAACGATCCGGTGCTCGCGGACTTGCTGGCCGCCGTCGACCTTGCCGCTGACTTGTCGGCAGGCAATGCCGGTACCGGGGCGCAGGTGCGTGTGTTTCCCGGGGCGGGGCTGAAGCCGTGCGGGCCGGGGGAGGATCCGTCGGCGGAACTGCTGGCGGCGGACCTTTTGGGCGCGCGCCGGCTCAATGCCGCGGCGCAGCGGGCCAGGCAGCGGGGGGTCACCATGCTGCTGGAAACGCACGATTCACACCCGCGTGCCGCCGACATTGTGCGCATTCTGGCCCATGTTGAGCAGGATGCGCCGGTCAAGGTGATTTGGGACTTGATGCATCCGTGGCGTCATGACGAGACGCCCGCGCGCACGGCCGAGCTGCTAGCGGACTCGCTGGCCTATGCCCAGTACAAGGACGGCGTGCGGAATCCGGGCACCAACACCGTGACACTCACACTGCCCGGCGACGGCGAGCTGCCGCTGCTGGACATGAGGCAGCTGGTGGCTGGCATTTCCGCGGCGCACGGCATCGCCGACCCGTGGGTCTCACTGGAATGGGAACGCGCCTGGCATCCGCAGCTGCCGCCCGTTGCCGAAGCACTGGAATCGCTCAAGCAGGTCTTGGGCGCTTGAACGCCCGGGCGCTTAAAACCGCATCCCCATGTACGTCCCCCGTTTTGTATAGGAGCAGTCATGCCCACCGCCGCAACGAAGCGCAAGCCCAACAGCCCGAACATCATGGTCATCATTTCCGACGACCACGGCTATGCTGACCGTTCCATCCTGGGTGTCCAGGACGATGTTGACACACCCGCACTGGACCGGCTGGCCCGGGAGGGGGCGTCGTATTCCAACGCGTACGTGACGGCGCCGATTTGTTCGCCGTCCCGGGCGGGACTGGCGGCCGGCAGTTACCAGCAGCGGTGGGGTGCACGCTGGTTCACCGACTCGGAAATCTGTCCGGAGAAGGTTCCTACCATCGCCGAGCTGCTCCGCAACGAGGGCTACACCACCGGCTACTTCGGCAAGGTCCACTACGGCACCGAACACCACGGGGACCGAGGCACTCCGCCGCAGCACGGCTACGACGAATCGTTCTACGGGCTGGCGGGGGAGTCCATGGGCCGGCTCAACTACCTCCACCACTCTGAAGAGTCGGTGGAAGAGTATGGCGAGGCGGCAGTCCCCATGGCCGTTCAGCCGCTGTGGAACGGGGAAGAGCCGCAGGCGCTGGAGGGCTTCCTGACCGACGCCATTGGCGAGCGGACCCGGGCCTTCGTGGCCGAGCACGCGGACAAGCCCTTCCTTGCCACGGTGGCGTTCAACGCCGTCCACAACTTTTGCTGGCAGCTTCCCGCCGAGGAGCTCGCCAAGCGCGGCCTCCCCTCCTACGAGGACTGGAACCCGGGCGCCGGCGAATACCTTGACTGGTATGACGGCGCCATCAGCCCACACCTGGAAAACGGCCGGGCCTACTACCTGGCACAGCTGGAGCTCATGGACGCGCAGATCGGACTCATCCTGGACCAACTCGACGCGCTTGGCCTGGCCAAAGACACCATCGTGGTCTATCTGACGGACAACGGCGGTTCCACTTGCAACTACGGGGTCAACCTGCCCCTGCGTGGCACCAAGTACACGCTCTGGGAGGGCGGCGTGCGAGTGCCGTTCCTGCTGCGCTGGCCGGACCGGGTGCCCGCCGGCGTCGTCCGCGAGGGACTCACGAGTTCCATGGACATCCTCCCGACGGCCTTGGCTGCCGCCGGTGCCAACCCTGCCGCCTACGCCCACAGCGACGGCCGGGACCTGCTCGCCACCGACGGACACGAGGCCCTGCACTGGGATTGCGGCTGGCAGTGGTCGGTGCGCCGCGGCGACTGGAAGTTGCACTGGGTGGAACCCGGCTCGCCCGTGGCGGAGGCCATTCGCGACGTGGAGCATGCCGAGCCCGGCAGCGGCTACTTCCTGTCCAACCTGGCGCAGGATCCTGCCGAGACCACCAACCTGTACGACGCCGAGGCAACAGTTGCCGCCGAGCTCGCCGCCCTGCATGCGGCCTGGGTGGCGGACGTGGGGAGTGCCGGTGTCGAATCTGCAAGCGTTTCCTAACAACCCCCGCCATGGACCCTGATCCACTGCCAAGTAACACTCCTGGAATCCGCTGCTAAGGTCGCCCAAAGCCTGTCGCAAAAACGGTCGGTCGAAGGAATGTACTTGTCAATGGACTCTCTCGCATCGGCGCCGTTGTGGGGACTCCGGTGCTGGCTGGCGGCATGATGGACCAGACCAGACCAGACCAGACCTGACCTGACCTGACCTGACCTGACCAAGCACAAGATCCATCGATCGACACCTCCACCACCACCGACTGCCCCCGCGGCTACACGCCGGGCCCAGCGGTCTCGGGCAACCCGCCGTCCGGTGGTGCTGTCAGTATTATCTTGGGCGCCTGATCCCGTATGCATCCGGTGGAGCGGCTGACCCGGAACCGCCCAACTCCCGCCGCCGCCGTCGAGCTGATGGCTCGCGACGGAGTGGCAGGCATGTCGCTCTCCGCCGTGGCCCGCGCCGTGGGCAGGACCACCCCCGAGTCCACGATGATCCCGTGGCTGCACTCTTTGCCGGGGCCCGCGCCTATGTGGACTGGTCGCTGCGGAATCCCGTCAGTGCCCAGTTGCTGCACCGGCGGCCAGTGCCGGGCTTCGAACCCTCGGCGCAGGCCTTCGCGCCAAGCATCGCCATAATTGCCTCATTGCGAGCCCTACTGGTGCTCGCCGTCGAGCGGGGCCGGCTCATCCCGGAAGCCGCCACCGAGGAGGCCGTGCTGCTGTTCACCTCGGTGGTTGCCGGCGTCGTCTCTCAACAATTAGCCAATGAGCCCCAGGCCGGGCCCGAGGATGGCCGGTACGCCCGGCTGCTGGACCCCGCGCTGGCCATGTGGCTGGCCCACTACACTCCCTGAGGGAGACCGCCATGAATTCCACCGTCAATGCCGCCACCGTTGCCACCTCAACCAAGGCCGATGCGGCCGCCGCCTACCCAGCCGTCATGCGAGCTGTGGCTGATGCCTTCGAGGCGCTCACTCCCGAGCAATGGCGGCTGGACACCGAATGCACGGGGTGGACTGTCCGCCACCTGGCCGCGCATTTTTTGGGTGCCCAGGAGGATGTGCTCAGCGTGCCCACTGTTCTCTGGCGCCGGGAACGCGGACGACGCCGGCATCCTCACCTTTCGCTCTTGGACGCCGCCAACGAAGTACAAATTGCGGACCACGCAGGCTTGTCTACTGCGGAGCTGTGCCGCTGCGTTTGGGCTATCTCTTCAATGTGATCTATCTGCGCGACGCCTGGATGCATGGCTTCGATCTGGCGAGGGCCACCGAGATGCAGCGCTTCGCCACTGACAAGGATGCCGTGGTGATGGCCCAAATTGTGCGGGACGCAGCCACTGCGTGGGGTGCGGGATCCGCCGTCGAACTTGAACTGACGGGGGAGCAGTCCGGGGAATGGCAGCTGGGCCAAGGCGTGCCGGAAGCGCGGCTGCGCACCGACGGCCTGGAGCTGTGCCGCAGCCTGTCCGGGCGGATTCCGACCAAGGGTATCAGCACAGTTTCGGGGAATCCGCAGCTTGCGCACACGCTGGGCGGGCTGCGAGTTCTGTTCTAACGGGGCTGGCGTAAGAGGGGGCCGTTCTATCGGACTAGGAGGATTTTCAGGCGAGGTGGGAGTAAATCTCCACCGGAGCAAGAAGCCCAGATTTGAAAGCTGTGAGGAGGTTGGACATGGCTCCGGCCTCAACGCCAACGGGGCCTCCGGAGGCTAGCGCCTTCTCCAAGAATGCAATTCCTTCTGCCAGCGCTTTGGCTTCCTGGTCGACGTCGAAACCAGCTTGGGCCAGCGCGTCGCTGTAGGCCAGGGGCGGTTGCACAAAGGAGGTCTCCGGGGTGAGCGCCCAGGGCAGGGGATAGGGTTCGATGTCGCCGCCGAGGAGCATGATGTCGTACACGGCAAAAACGCCGCCGGGGCGAAGGACGCGGGCGGCCTCGGCGAAGACCTTGTCCTTGTCTTGGATGTTCATGCCCACATGGATCATGAGTGCGATGTCGAAGGAATCGTCGCCGAAAGGCAGGGCGAGAATGCTGCCTTGGCTGAAGTCGACTTGGCCGGACAGTCCGGTGCGCTTGGTGAGTGAGCGGGCGGTGTCCACGAATCCTGGTGTCAGGTCCACACCGTGGACTGTGGCGCCGAAGTCGTGCGCCACATGGCGGGCCACCCCGCCCGTGCCTGAGCCTAGATCCACCACATGGCTGCCAGCATTGATGCCGGCACGGTGGGCAACGCGGGTTGTGGCCGCTGCACCGCCGATATGGAGTTGGTCCGCGCCGTGTAGATCAGCCGGGGCGAAACTCTCCGGGTTCCCGCCGGCAGCCTTGATGATTCCCAATAATTGGTCTTCTACGTTGCTGCGTCCGTAGTGGGCGGCAACTGTCTCCTCGGTGTTCATGGCGTCTCCAAGCGGTCCACGCGAACTGCGGAGAATCCCGCATTTTTTGATCCTACTCCTGCGAGGGTGCTAGCGAGAGGGGTCTGCGCCGACGGAGTTGGGCGGGAGCGAATGCGCTCTTGGTTGCCGGACACATTTATTGGATCCCAGTGAGATAGCGTCGGCGAAAAACGCGCCATTGCTGCGATAGCGTCGCCGGAAAAGCCGCCATTGGTGAGATAGCGTCGGTCAGTCAGTCGAGAGGCTCGGCGATGTCTGCAGCGTCCACAATTCTGTAGGCGTAGCCTTGTTCGGCGAGGAAGCGCTGACGCTTGGCGGCAAAGTCGGCGTCCACGGTATCGCGGGCAACGACGGTGTAGAAACGAGCCGTCCGGCCGTCGGCCTTGGGACGCATGAGCCGACCCAATCGCTGCGCCTCTTCTTGCCGGGAACCGAAAGCCCCGGAGACTTGAATGGCCACGGAAGCCTCCGGCAGGTCCAGCGAAAAGTTTGCCACCTTGGAGACCACCAGCACGGAAATCTGGCCCTGCCGGAACTCCTCGAATAGACGTTGGCGTTCCTTGACGCTCGTGCTGCCGGTGATCAGCGGAGCCCGCAGTGCCGCAGCCAATTCGTCCAACTGATCCAGATACTGCCCAATCACCAAGATTTGCTCATCCGGATGGGACGCTACAAGGGCTTGCGCAACCACAGACTTGGCAGGGGAGGTAGCGCACAGTCGGTACCTCCCGCCGTCGTCTGTGATTGCGTAAGCGAGCCGCTCGGCACGGCTCAGATCCACACGAACCTCAACGCAATCGGCTGGCGCAATATGGCCCTGAGCCTCAATATCTTTCCACGGAGCGTCATAGCGTTTGGGGCCGATCAGGGCGAAAACCTCGCCTTCGCGGCCGTCCTCGCGCACCAAGGTGGCGGTCAGTCCCAGCCGCCGACGGGCCTGAAGGTCCGCGGTCATCCGGAAAATAGGGGCCGGCAGCAGGTGTACCTCATCGTAAATGAGCAGGCCCCAATCGTGATCGTTAAGCAGATCCAGGTGCGTGTACATGCCGTTGCGGCGTGTGGTGAGCACCTGATAGGTGGCAATTGTGACCGGACGCAGTTCCTTGACAGCCCCGGAGTATTCGCCGATTTCGTGCTCGGACAGGGTGGTGCGCTTGAGAAGTTCGGCCTTCCACTGCCGCGCGGAAAGGGTGTTGGTGACCAGAATCAGGACGGTGGTCCCCGAGGCGGCCATGGCGGCAGCACCCACAATCGTCTTGCCCGCACCACACGGTAGAACCACGACGCCCGAACCGCCAGCCCAAAAATTCTCCACAGCCTGGCGCTGGTACGGCCGCAACGTCCACGGGGTTTTGGGTTTGGCGGTGTCACCGGCGGCTGCGTCACTGGCGGACACAGCATCGGCGGTCTCGGCGGGCAGCTCAGCGTTGGTAGCGCTATCGCCGTCATCCGTCAGCGCAATCAGGTGCGCGGTGCCATCGACGTATCCAGCCAGATCCTCCGCGGGCCAGCCCGCCTGCAACAGCAAGGCCTTGAGCTCACCTCGCGCCGAACCATGGACCACCGCCGTCAGCGGATCAATGCGGGCGCCGAGCAACGCCGCCACCTTCTTGCCGTGCGCCACTTCCGTCAGAATCAACTCGTCATCGCTGCGCAGTACCAAACCGTGAGTGGGGTCATTCTCCAACCGGAGCCGGCCATACCGCGCCATGATCTCCACAATGTCCAGCAGCAACGGATGCGGCACGGGGTAGCGGGAATAACGCAGCAGTGTATCGACCACATGTTCGGCGTCGTGCCCTGCCGCCCGCGCATTCCACAGCCCCAACGGTGTAATCCGGTAGCTGTGCATGTGCTCGGGCGCGCGTTCCAAATCAGCGAACGACGCAATGGCATGCCGGGCATCCTCGGCCTCCGCATGCGCCACTTCCAGGAGGATGGTCTTATCGCTCTGAACGATCAACGGTCCGTCAGCCATGACGCTCCTTGCTGGTGGTAGATGTGCTGGTGGCAGGTGTATTTGCGTGGTCCGGGTCTGCGATCTGAGGTTCTGTGAGCTGAGGTTCTTTGAGTTGGGGTTCAGCGTCCTGCCGTGCCGGGGCCGCCGAGATGATCCGGTGAATGCTGAGCCGCCGCTCTCGATTTGCGCCCGACAGTCTCGCTCGCAGCGTCCCCGCCACCAACGACACCGGCCGCAGCAGCAGTTCCTCAATCTCCCCGGTGCCGTCCACAACCCGTACCCTGAGGAGATCGCCGAGCCCCAGCGCCCGCCGTAGTTCTTCCATGACCAGTGCTGGCCCGGATTCGCCCACCCCATCGTTCGCCCAGACAGGCTGACTGCGCAGACGCTCTAACTGTGCCAGCGCTAAGGCCTCTGGGTCTTCATGGACGACGCCGTAGCCCGGCTGAATTTGTTTCGCCACCTGTCGCCGGGCTGCTGCCGGGGACGGTGGGGTTGATGAGCTTGCGTCATGATTGCTGCGGAAGACCTCGGCAATGAGGAACGCCAAAGATTGTGGCACAGCTGTGCTTGAATGCTGTTGGAGGAAATCGAGCACAGCGGTACGGCTCAGGCCAGAGGCTGCGGCGAACTCCAGCGATTGCTGGCTGAATCTGAAGATTCCGGCAGCACCGCGACCCTCGGGGAGTGCCATGAGCTTGAGTTTCGAGGTGATGCCCGGGACCAGAAAACCCGGTGCGATGGCCGTGAGATCACCCTGCAGCACGAAGTGGTCCACGGGAGCGGGCAGCAAGGCATGCATGGCGGCGATCGCCAGAGCTGCTTCAGCCAGAGCGGCATCGTCAGCCAACGCAGCCTCACCGCTGGCGGCTGCCCGGCCCGGGGCACTGAGGGCGCCAGCGCCTGTGATTCCGAGCCATTCCAGTTCGCACAAAAGATCCGGAAGTTCGTGGCTCAGGGCTGCAGTCTGCCGCGGATGGTGCCAGCTCAAGGCATCGAGGACCGAGTGCACGTCAGGCGCTGGTGAGCTTGATGCCGCAGAGCCAGCCGTAAGAGCGGCCATAACTGTTACTAGCTGACGGCGCCATTGCCGCGCCTGCCGGGGAGGATCGTAGGGTTCCAGCGCATTGAGAAGCGCTGAGGGTGGCCGGGCGTTGTCCAGCCATGAGCGAACGAGGACAAACCACTGCTCGGCTCTCTCCAACGAGCTCCACTTCGCGGCAGGGCCGTGCAGGGTATCAGCGCGCCAGCAGCGACCAGAGCCGTCAAAGGATAAGAGGTCGGCGGCTGCGGCTAGTTCTAGATAGAAGTCCACGGTTGGTGCGTCGAGCCCCAAGGCTTTCGAGAGCTCACGCAGCGTGCGGACACCGAGGGTGCCATCTCGCAAAACGGTCAGTCCAGGGGCCCGCAGCCCGGCGAGGCTGCTGCCGGCGCCGCCGGCCACCTCCAACAATTCGCTCATGGTGCGCACTAACGTCTCGACCGCGCTGCCAACAGCGTTGTCGCGCATTGAGGAGGAAACAGGAGACAGGCGTGGTTGAGGTACCTCGGAAAAACCGGGAAAATCGGGAAATCCGGGGAGAACGTGAAGAGCACTGACGGGAGGCGAGTCCTCGCTGCCCAAGGCAAGTGTCACAGCGGTGAGGGGCTGGATGAGGTGCGTGCCGGCGTCGTGCGTCAGGGCAGGAAGGTGGGCAGGAACCAGAGCAGGACGAGCGGCGGGATCCGCCCGGAGAAGGAGGCCGAGCTCGTGGAGTTGACTGAGCTCCGGCAAACCCTCGGAAAGCAAACCGCCAACAGGCAGCTCGGCTAGGACACGCAGCGCCGGGAGGCCGAGCTGATCGAGCGCTGCATTGATGCTGGCCGCGGTGGAGAGCCGGCTAGCGAGATCCGCGAAGGTGGCTACCGGGGGAGTGATCGCGTCGGGACGCCGGGCGAAAAGCCGGAGCAAGTCCGCGTCGCTGCGGACTGCGAGACTGGTGGCAAACTCCTGCAAAGTGCCCAAGGAACGGTGGGGCGGGCGGCTCAGAGTCGGCGGCGGGCGGCCACGGCGTACAAGACGCTGGTGCCCATCATCAGAAATGCTGCGGGGAGGGCGATCATGGCGATCCAGTTGAAGCCGGGCCATGGGGTGCCGCCAACCCATTTGCTGACCAAAACCACGATCAAGGCGATCAGGGCGGCAAGGGCCAGCGCCATGGCGGTGTAATTGAACAGCTGCCAACCGCGGTTGAGGCGTTGTGGGGCGGAAAAATGGGGGCTCATGAACATAACGCTAACAGCGGACAGGTGAGGCACAAAGCCGCACGGGTTTCGCCGACACGGTAACCTAGTACCCAGTAGAACTGCGCAACCTGCTGCTGCAGGCACCGCCCGCCAGATTCCCGGGACCGGGAACGGCGTAGAGCAACCGCACAGGCATGGAAAGCAGTTCGCGACTTTCAACTTATAAGGGGTAAGCAAGTGCCTATCGGCAAAGTGAAGTGGTACGACAACGAAAAGGGCTTCGGCATCATTGCGGCCGACGACGGCCGTGAGGTTTTCCTGCGAGCCAACGCCCTGCCCGCCGACGCCGGCGATATCAAGCCCGGCATGCGCATGGAATTTGGTGTGGCTGACGGACGCAAGGGTGCCCAGGCCATGGCGGCAAAGATTCTTGAGCGCAGCGCCTCCGTGGCCAAGGCTAAGCGCATGCCTGCCCGCGACCTGGCACCGATTGTCCAGGACCTGGTCTCGCTGCTTGAGCACTCGATTGGTTCCCTCAATAACGGCAAATATCCTGACGGTGACGCAAGCAAGATTGCTGCTGCGCTGCGCAAGGTTGCCGACAACTTCGACGCGTAACGGTGCCCATCATGACCGAAATTTCCAGTCCCACAGAAGCCCAATCAGCAACCGTTCCCGCGCCACTTCCCGGCGTTCCGATGTGGCGGGTGGGCAAGCCTGATGCTTTCTTGGCAGCCGACGTGGACGCTGCACGGGACGCCGTGGCGAGTATTGCCAGTGACTGGGCCATCGGTAAGCACCTTGGCGCGCGCAGCGAAGGCGTCCGGTGCGTGACCCACTTGTTCGAGTCCCTTCAGCCCGGCTATTCGGGCTGGGTCTGGTTCGCCTCGCTGAGCCGTGTTTCGCGCAGCAAGGAATCCACGGTCAACGAGGTCGGCATGCTGCCCACCGAGGACTCCGTGCTGGCGCCGGCATGGGTGCCGTGGGCCGAGCGGGTTCGTCCCGAGGACCAGCAGGACGAGGAGCACGCCGCCGCCGAGGTGGCCTCAACGGAAGCGGACGACGCCGAAGCTGACGCCACCACTGGTGAATCCGGAGACGATGCCGAGGCTACTGATGACGACGCGGCTAGTTTCGATGGCGATGCTGACGACGAGACTGACGACGCAGACGGCGAGCCGGACGAGGCTGACGGCGAAGTCGGGAACAACTAAAACACATCTGGGCTCGGTCCTCACATAAGGGGACAAACTCGGGCAGCCACAAGGTGCTAGAAGGTGCCAGCCACAAGGTTCTAGGCAAAAGATAAGGCCGCTTCCCTGAACGGGTAGCGGCCTTATCTTGTGGTGCTTAGGAATCAGATGTTCTCAATGACGTAGTCGATGCACTTGATCAGTGCGGTGACGTCTTCGGGATCGATCGCCACGAAGGTGGCGATGCGAAGCTGATTGCGGCCCAGCTTGCGGTAAGGCTCGGTGTCCACGATGCCGTTGGCACGCAGCACCTTGGCAACCGCGGCGGCGTCGACCGATTCGTCGAAGTCGATGGTGACGATGACGTTGGAGCGGTCTTCGGGGTTCACCACGTACGGGGCAGCGACAGCCGATTCTTCGGCCCAGGTGTACAAGCGGCCAGCGGAATCAGCCGTGCGTGCCGAGGCGAAGTCAAGGCCACCGTTGTCGTTGAGCCACTGGACCTGGTTGTTCAAGGTAACCAGCGTGGAGAGCGCAGGCGTGTTGTACGTCTGGTTCAACAGGGAGTTGTCAATGGCTGTCTTGAGGTTCAGGAAGTCCGGAACCCAGCGGTCGGAGGCGGCAATGCGTGCTGCACGCTCAAGGGCTGCGGGTGAGAACAAGCCGAGCCACAGGCCGCCGTCGGAGGCGAAGTTCTTCTGGGGTGCGAAGTAGTAGACATCGCTCTCACTCACATCAACAGCCAGGCCGCCGGCTGCGGAGGTCGCATCGATCAGAACCAGTGCGCCATCGTCGGCGCCTGCAACGCGCTTCACCGGGGCAGCAACGCCGGTGGAGGTTTCGTTCTGGGGCCACGCGTAGACATCGACGCCTGCTTCAGCAATGGACACCGGGCGGGTGCCGGGCTCAGCCTTGATGATGGAGGAAGCAGCCAGGAACGGGGCCTTATCGGTGGCGGCTGCAAACTTTGAGCCGAACTCGCCGAAGGAAAGGTGCTGGGCCTTGTTCTCTACGAGACCAAAGGTAGCTACATCCCAGAACGCGGTGGAGCCGCCAACGCCGAGGATCACTTCATAATCATCGGGTGCGTTGAAAAACTGCTTCAAACCGCTGCGGACATCGCCCACGAGGTTCTTGACCGGTGCCTGACGGTGGGAGGTGCCGAGTAGGGCTGCTCCGGCCTCGGAGAGCGCCGCGACCTGCTCGGGGCGAACCTTGGAGGGACCAGCGCCGAAGCGGCCGTCGACCGGGCGCAGGTTGGCAGGGATGGTGAGGGGCGTGGATTCGCTCACGAGTTGCTCCAAAATTAAGCGATGGAAGTTGTGTTTTGAGCCAAGGGCTGTTGCCAATTCTGCCGTAGAAGAGCGCGCAGAAGAAAATGCAAGACATCAGTCCCGCAATATGGGGTTTTAATACAACTGCGCCAGTTCAGCTCTTCTTTCAATCTACATGTGGACCCCTTCTAGTCCTGTCGGGTTTCCCCGCAAGGGCGCAAGCAGGCTAACGTAGAGACGATGCTTACTGCCATAAAACTCGCCCAATAACAGGAGGTCATTGCCGTGGCTGATCTGATCGACACAACTGAGATGTACTTGCGTACCATCCTGGAGTTGGAAGAAGAGAACATTGTCGCCTTGAGGGCGCGTATTGCCGAGCGCCTGCACCACTCGGGTCCTACCGTTTCCCAGACCATTGGACGCATGGAACGCGATGGCCTGGTCATCGTCTCCGGTGATCGGCACTTGGAGCTGACAGCCGAGGGTCGCGACAAGGCAACGAGGGTCATGCGCAAGCACCGCCTTGCGGAGCGTTTGCTCTCAGATGTGATCGGGCTGGACTGGGCCTTTGTGCACGAAGAAGCCTGCCGCTGGGAACATGTCATGAGTGAGCGGGTTGAACAGCGTCTGTTTGACTTGCTGGGACGTCCAAATGAATCTCCGTACGGAAACCCCATCCCGGGTCTGGAAGAGCTGGGAGGTGAGGTAGCTCCCGTTTTTGCTGCGGGCTTGGTCACATTGGTGGAGGCCATGAGTGGCTACACAGTCGGCCAAGAAGTGATCATTCACAGGCTGTCCGAACGGATACAGGTGGACCCTGAACTCCTGCTCCAATTGGATGAGGGTGGATTACGCCCTGGGGCCCGGATCTCCTTGGGACAAGTGGGGGAGTACATCTCCGTGCGGGTGCCAGGAATTGAGGGCGCATTGGAGCTTCCGCCAGAGGTCGCATCGCACGTTTTCGTGTCCTTGGGCTAACGGCGTTTTTTGACACTGCACTATTGATGAATAAGGTAACGGAATTATTACGTTTACCGCTTGTACCGTATAGTAAACATCTGACGCTGTAACCAAAGCGTTACCGTACTGCGACACCTAACCTTGCCTTCGCAGCACGGACAGTAATCATTTAGGCAAGGGCGGGGGAACCACTTTTGACGGACCATGGGTCCGTCTTGGGGTGAAGCCCACACTCGAAATGCAACACTCGCAACACCTATGACGCAGCTCCAACGCTGACTGCGCCTTGGCTATGCCTGTGTCAAAAGAGCGTGGGCCGGATCAAAAGTTACACTCTCTGATCCGAATCCGACAGCTAACTTCGCAGGTGCTTTATCTAGAGAGGTTTTTAGTGTCAGAGGTCAAAGTGCGGGGACGCCGTCGTGCGTCTTCGTTGGCAACTCATGAGCTGTTGTCAGTACCCGGTAGTCGCCGGGAAGCAATTGCCGCAGAGCGTGCAAGTGCCCCAACAAGTAGTGCAGTAGCCCAGTTGCTGCGTGCCGGAGTCGCCAGCGGCGCCGGCCAAAAAATGGGCGTAGCCATGGCGGCCACGGGTCTAGTCCTGGCTGTCACGCTTCCTTCCACGCAGGTTTCCGAAGACCTTCACCTCGATACTGCAGCAGCTGTTTCCGCGGAAACACTGGTCACAGCAGGCGCGCAGATCCCCATCACCTTCGCCACTCCGGAAATCGGCAGTGCCTTGAACCCTGATGGTCAGCTCAAAGAAACCCTCAAGGTCAACGCCTCCAACGTGACGCCCCAGGCTTCCAAAGGGACCCTCTCGGCACCCCTGCTGACATTGGTTGAGAGTTCACCCTTTGGTAACCGCATCAGCCCCATCACCGGCCAGATCGATGAGCGTCACACCGGCCAGGACTACGCCGTCGCAAGCGGCACAGAAGTACTTTCCGCCGCTGGTGGAACCGTTACCTTCTCGGGCTGGCATGACTTCGGTGGTGGCAATCGCGTGGTTATCGACCACGGCAACGGCCTCTCAACCTCGTACAACCACATGAGCGCCAATCTGGTGCAGGTTGGCCAGAAGGTTGAACGCGGAGATGTTGTGGGCCTCAGTGGCTCCACAGGCGCCTCTACCGGCCCCCATCTGCATTTCGAGGTCATCATCGACGACGAAGTTGTCGATCCTAAGGGTTGGCTGTAAGTCCTCCACAGGGCCTCCATAGTTACGACTTAGTCACACGACCGTGACCTGAACGTGACATTGAGAAAAAACTGTTGTACCGTCGTAATCGCGCCAACTTCGAATCAAGTCGGCGCCCATGAGTCGATTGCCTAGCTCTGCCACTACTCATGGTCCGTTCGTATCAATCGTCTGGCAGGGGCGGGGGAACCAATAATCGGGATTCGCAGCGGTTTTGCGAAACCCTAGGGGTGAAGCCGCGAAGCGTTCAGTCACTGGCAGGGAAGAAATTCCTTGGGTGGGACAACGTGGAGCGGCCGGGTGACTCCCATCCGAATCCGACAGCTTACCTCGCAGGCTTTGGGAGAGGAATCCTTCTTGGCTTCAAACACTGCCCTCGGGCGCCACCGCGCCGAGGTTGTTAAGACCAGTCCGATCTCCACCCTCACGAAAGCCGTCAGTTTCAATGTCGGCGGGGTTGGTCGTCAGGCTGCTGTCATCGCAGCAGCTTCAGGGCTTGTACTGACTTCCGGTATCGCCGCAAACGCCGCAACTCCCACAGTGGAGCGCGCTTCGGACGGTGCCACAACGCTGAACCTGAACACGGAACTCGCTTCCGCCATCACGGCAGCTTCCACGGTGAAGATTTCCTTCGCTACACCCACCATCACCTCCACCCCGGCTCCTGTCATTGAAGAGCCGGTAGTTGTAGAGGCGCAGTCCAGTGAAGTTGCAGTTGCAGCTCCGGTTGCTGAAGCAGCACCCGCAGCAGCACCGGCTGCAGCGCCGGCCGTAACGGTCTCAACGCCTGAGCCGGCTGCAACCCAGTCTGTAGCCCCGAGTGGCGTTGGCGCGATCATTGCCAGTGCTGCCTTGGGTCAGCTCGGAATTGGCCAGGACTGCACCGCGCTGGTTCGCAACGCTCTGTCTGCCGCGGGGATTTCCTGGGTTGGCTGGCCCGGTGACTACCTGAACAAGGGCCGTCTAGTTTCTCAGGGCGAAGCACAGCCCGGCGACTTGATCTACTATGCAGACGGCGGCGTGGGTCTGGCCCACATCGCCGTTTACATTGGCAACGGCCAGGCAGTTCACGGCGGTTACCAGGGAACCACTAAGATCGCAGGAGCTTCTATTTATGGAGCTTCCGCTCCCGTCTTCATTGCTGTGGGTCACTAAGTAATACCAGCTTTTGTGCCCAAAGCCCCGTCTTTTGACGGGGCTTTGGCATTTAACGGTGCATCTACTCGCCTGCTTGAGTTCTAGCTCGTTGCACCTTGGCGGGGCGGCCGACCGTCCCCGTCCGGTCCGGATCCCCGGAGCCGCCAACCCCGGACTGGGGCACTATGACTGCACCTTCCGTATCAATGGCGACGTCGCGCCGTACATGCTGTCCAAAAGGTCAGTGGCTTCCCGGGCTGCGGAACCGTCCACTTAGGATCCTTCTGAAGCCTCAACACCTTCCAGCGGCCCGCCCCGGTTGATGCTTGTGGCCAGCGGGATCTCCTTGACGAACAGTAACAAGAGCCCGGCTAACAGCAGCAACGGCACCATGTAGACAAAAATTGGTGTCAGGGCATCGCTATAGGACCCAATCACAATGTGGCGCAACTGTTCCGGAAGCCCCCGAACAATGGCTGGCGTGAGCGAGTTAATGCTGCCGGAACCCTGCGCACCAGAGCTACCCGCAGGAATCCGCTCCGTGAGCAGCGTTGCCAACCGGTGCGCAAAGAGACTGCCCACCACGGCTGATCCCAGCGACGCGCCAATCTGACGGAAGTAGTTGCTGGACGCAGTCGCCATGCCCACCTGGGACGCAGTCGCCATGCCCACCTGGGAGTTCGGGAACTGGTTTTGCACAATCAGCACCAGAATCTGCATCGAGGTGCCCAGCCCGATGCCCATGATGGCCAGGTAGCAGCAGATGATCCAAACGGGCAGGGTAGCGGTCATGGTTGAGAGCAGGACCAGAGCGCTGGCCACAATGAACATCCCCGTGATGGGCAGCCACTTGTACCGTCCGGTTCTGCTGACCAGTTGTCCCGAAGCTATCGAAGTGACCAGCAGCCCCATCATCATGGGAATCATCAAGAAACCTGCCTGCGTGGCATTGGCGCCGGTCACCATCTGCAGGAATGTGGGCATATAGGCCAGTGTTCCAAACATGGCAATCCCGGTGATGAGGCCGGCCGCCGTCGTCAGATTGAAATTGCGGTCCTTGAACAAATGCAAAGACATGATGGGATGATCGGCTTTGCTCTCTACCCAGACAAATAGCACAGCGGCAGCAATAGTGCCGGCACCCATGCCGATGATTTGCACCGAACCCCACGCATATTTTGTTCCTCCCCAGGTGCTCACTAGAACCAAGAGCGTTGATGCGATACCCAACAATGCCATGCCAGCCACATCAACACGGGCCTTAACCTTGGGATGGGCGGGCAGCCGCAGGAAGAACACGGCGGAAACAATGGCCAGCAGGCCCAAGGGGATGTTCATCCATAGGCCCCACCGCCAACCGATACCGTCAGTGAACCAGCCGCCTAGCAGCGGACCAGCCACCGAGGACACCGCAAACACGCCGCCCATGATGCCCATGTACCGTCCGCGATCACGGGCAGGGACCACGTCGGCAATGATGGCCTGGGACAGCAACATCAAACCGCCACCTCCCAACCCCTGAATGCCGCGGCCAATGATCAGCCACGTCATGTCCTGCGCAAAACCACCCACGATTGAACCGAGGATGAAGACGGAGATCGCGCCGATGAACAGGCCTTTGCGTCCTAGGAGATCACCCAGCTTCCCGTAAATGGGGAGCATGATGGTGGAGGCGAGAATGTAAATGGTGATGACCCACAGCATGAGATTGACGCCATGGAGCTCACCAACAATCGTGGGAAGTGCGGTGCTGAAAATGGTCTGGTCCAGCGACGCCAGCAGCATGGTCAGGATCAGCCCTGCGAAAACCAGGAGGATGCTGCGGCGGTCGGACGTTGAGATTTGATCCACAGTGTTAGTAGTTGACGTCATGATGTTTTCCTAGCGGCCGTGTGAGGTGCGGGCGGCTGTGGTTGATGACTCTAATGAATGTACGGCTGAATGTGCGACGGCGTTTCTCAGCTGTTGTTCAGGAGTTCTGGCTTGTGCGGTGGCTCGCCGGGTGAGGAGATGGTGCGGCAGTGGTTGAGTACTGCGCTGCTGACTGTTAGTGGCTGCTCACGGCCAGTGTTCGTTGGCGGTGATGTGCTGGATGAGCTCAGCGGTGGTCTGCATCAAGGACTCACGGTTGGCAGTGAAATTTCCTGCGGCCCATTTTTGCAGGGCAAAACGGAGGGCACCTGAGACGAGGGCGACAACGATGTGTGCCTCGTCCTCAAGATCCGGGGTTTCTGTGGTGCTGCGCCCGTCATGGCGGAACCGCTCCAGTATGTAGCCCACAAAGATCTCTTCCGTCTCGCTGATCTTGGCTTTTTCTCGCTCCAGCAGCCCGGGAGTCTGGTGGATGAGCCGATGCCTGGCTTGAAACAGTTCCAGATCGGTCTCGGCCTCGATAAAGGTTGTTGAGATCAGCCCGAACAACCCACCAAAAACACTGGTCCCGCCACCTTCGATAAAATCTCGGTGCTGCTTTGCGGTCGGCAGCGGCCTCCGTGGGCTGACGTAGGCGCCCTCTTTGTTGCCGAAATAGTTGAAAAACGTTCGTTGGGAGACGGAACTAGCCGTACAGATCATCTCGACGGTGACGTTCTCATGGCCGTGACGAAGGCCAAGCTCAATGGCCGCGCGGCGAATGGACAGCCGTGTGGCGGCCCGCTTTCTATTGCGCAGCGTGTCCCGGGTGTCCTGAGCATGTTGAGCGTTTTGAGCATGTTGAGCGTGTTGAGCGTTGGGGAGCGATTCGTCCTCGGACGACGACTGCGTTGTTTTCACGCTCATGCTGATTCCTGTGAAGGTGTGCACAGTGCCACGTGATTCCGTTGAGCACAGCTTCAATTCTATTTGTAGTTCCTGCAAATTTTTAGTGAGTGCACAATTATTCTCCGGTGAGTGCCACCGCTGGCGCGACCGATACGATGGCCATATGACTGGCGATCAAGACAGACCTCTGCAAGCACTGATTCTCGCCGGTGGGCTCTCGCGCAGACTGGACGGCGTACCCAAAGCGGGGCTCATAATGGAAGGCCAAACACTCTTGGCACGCACCCTTGATGCCGTCGTGGGGTTACTCGCAGGCCGGAACGCCGCTAGGCAGCTGACTTCCGCGCCCACCCCAGCCCAAACGGCGCCCATCCCAGCCCAAACGGATGGTGTAGGGAAAGTGGAAGGCGGCATCGCCGTCGTAGGTCCCGTAGAAAAGATCGCAGGCTGGCTGGAGACGGCCGAACACGCAAGCCAGGCGATGACAGTGCAGGAAGATCCGCCGTATTCCGGTCCTGCGGCCGGGATTGCGGCCGGGATTGAGGCTCTGGCAGCCGATCGCGGACACGTGCTAGTTCTGGCGTGCGATATGCCGTGGGCCGGTGCGGTGGCGCGACTTTTGCTGGATGCATCTGGTGACTGTTCTCCTGGGCAGGGCGTGATGGCGGTGGCTGACGGGAAGAAGCAGCCCTTGGCCGCCGTCTATCCGCTGCGTGAGTTGCGGGCCGCGGCTGACACGGCGCGGGCGGCGCACCGTCTGGAGAATGCCTCGGTTTTCGCGCTGGTTGCTAATGTGAACATGAAGGAACTCGTCGTGCCAGCAGAGCTGACGGCGGACATTGACACTTGGGCGGATGCTCGTGCGCAGGGGATCGCTGCGGGAGCAGCCGGTGCGGAAGGATGACTGTTGGAAAATCATGACGAGTTGTTGCAAGAGTGGACCCAGAAGCTTCTGGAGGCCTTTGAAATTGGCGACCTCGACGTGGACATTCACGCGGTCCTGAATGTTGCTGGTGTCGCTGCGCATTCGATCGTTCGTCCAGCGGCGCCTCTGACTACTTTTGTGGCGGGGCTGGCGGCAGGTTTGGCGGCGGGATCGGGCCAAGCACCTGAACCAGTGGCCATGAAGGCTGCGCTGGGGCTGGCCAAGAAGCTGGCTGCGGCACAGGCTCCAGCTGTAGAGGCCCCGGCTGTGGAAGCGCCTGCCGTGGATGCTGGCGAAAAGTCCCAGGGAAACTAGTACCGGCATGATGGATGACGCGGCCGCCGCTGCCACCGCTGCTACCGAGCCGACCGCTGCAACTGGGGAACCAACTGCTGGCACTGTGCCCGCTGATTCAGCAGGAGGTTCGAGGGCACAGGCCGAGGTTGTCCTACCCGAGGCCGTGCCCGGCAAAGTTTTGCCACATACCTGGCAGGAAGCGCGGGAGGCTGCATGGCATGCGGCAGAACCGCTGGTTGCACATACAGTTCCGCTGAGCATGGCTGTGGGCCGGATACTTGCCGCAGACGTGTTCGCAAGTCTTGCTATGCCGCATTACGCCTCTTCGGCCATGGACGGCTGGGCCATTGCGGGTAGCCCTCCGTGGATTCTGGCAGAGCCTGGCCGGCGGCTGGCACCAGGACAGGCCGTCCCCATTGTCACAGGGGGCCTGATTCCTACTGGTGCTAAAGCTGTGCTGCGCAGCGAAGCGGGCGAACTTGCCAAGGACGACGACGGACTGCCGATCCTAGTACGCGGAGGTGACGCTCGTCCCGGTGAGCCGAAGAATGCGCAGCATATCCGCCCCGCCGGGCAGGAGGCTGCGGAAGGGGAACTGCTGATCGCCGCAGGCGCTACCCTGAACCCGGCCCATGTTTCACTCGCGGCACTCGGTGGCCTCGATGAACTCTCGGTGTTAGGCCGCCCTGCCGTCAAGATTGTCCTGACCGGTGACGAGGTGGTGCCCTCGGGTCTGCCAGAACCCGGATTTGTGCGCGACGCTTTCTCGCCTCAGCTCGGTTCCGTGGTTGAGATGCTCGGTGGGACGGTGGTTGGCTTGCAACGCGCAGCCGACAACCTTGCCTCCATGCTGGACGCCCTGGCCGACGACGAAGACGACCCGGCCGACGTCGTTATTACCACCGGCGCAACGGGACATTCCAGCGCTGACTTCCTCCGTGCCGCCATCGAATCCATGGGTGGCACCTTCCACATTCCGCACATTGCCATGCGCCCGGGCCACCCCACCTTGCTGGCCGAGCTGCCCGACGGACGGTTCATCGTGGGCTTGCCCGGCAACCCGCTGGCCGCCATGGTGGGACTCATGACCTTGGGTGCACCGTTGCTAGCTCGCCTCGGAAGCCTGCCGATGCCGACGCTGAGCGAGGTGCCATGCGGCTCACCCATCAAGGAATATCAGGGACCCACCCGCATCATGCCTTACCGCTTGGTCTACGGGTTGGCTTCACCCGTCGCCCACACCGATTCGGCCATGATGCGAGGACTCGCAGCGGCCGACGGCGTCATGGCAGTTCCGCCGCACGGCGCCAAAATGGGGGAGCTGCTACCCTCCATGATTCTGCCCTGGAAATGAGCACTTCTTCGGCTACGGTGTTCAAGTGTGCCGACGGTCGGGAACTGCACGGCACGGTATTTGACGTGGCCCCTGGGACCCGGCGGCTCGGGACGGTTGTCATTGGCTGCGCCACGGCAGTGAAAGCAAATTACTACCACCGCTACGCCGCATTCCTGGCCACCAACGGTTTCACCGCCGTCACCTTCGACTACCGGGGAATTGGTGAATCCCGCGACGGATCGTTGCGCGGGCAGAAAGTCCGCTGGTACAACTGGGGATCGCTGGATATTGACTCGGTCCTGGCCTGGGCCTTGGAGCATTCGGACGGGCTACCGGTGAATTTCGTGGGACACAGCTTCGGCGGTTTCGGCGTGGGGATGGCCGAACATGCGGCCGGGCTTTCCCGCATCCTGACAGTCGGCGCCCAGCACGCATATTGGCGTGACCTCACGCCGCGGCACCAGATCGGTCACCTCGGACGTGCCGCCGTCATGCTGCCGCTGGTTGCCGTGATGGGCTATTTTCCGGCTAAGAGGCTGCGGCTCATGGAAGACCTGCCCGCCGGTGTTGCCCTGGACTGGGCTCGTTCCCGCAAAGACTTTACTACCGCAGCTACCGGTTCAGAACGTGAATCTCTCCGCGCCCATCAAGCTGCCGTGACGGCGCCGATCCTGGCGCTGGCACCGAACGACGATCCCTATGCCACGATCCCCGCCATGAAGCGGGCCGTTTCCTATACACCCAACAGTGCTTCCAGAGTGATCCACCTGCTGCCGGCGGATTACGGGGAGAGCAAGCTGGGCCACTTCGCCCTGTTTCACAGCCGCCACAAGGACACATTCTGGGAGCAGTCACTGCATTGGTTGTGCAGTGGCAGCTGGATCGGGTAACCGATCTCTGCACCGCTTCACTGCTTCACCGCTTCACCGCGAAATTGATCCGTGAGAAATGGTCGCTTTGACGGATCAAAGCGACCATTTCTCACGGATCGACGAAGGTTGAGGTGTCGACGTGGCGGAGATGCATTCACGTGATGTCCTTGCGGACATACAGCTGCCCTTCAAGCGAGTTTCGGGCTAGATTTTTTGGATCGTTCCACCCTCCGAGAACCAGCATTCGCGCTATTTTGGTGATGGCTACTAGACCGTCGTTCCCCATGTCGTTCTTGTTGATCACGCTTTGGTGCCATCCCAGCGAAGTGGTCAAGAAGTTCCGGTCGTGGTCCTTGGCTTGTTGTTCTGGAGTTAAATGATGGCCGCCATCGTACTCCGCACAGGTGCGGTAACGAGGGCAGGACAAGTCCGGAGCAACTTTGGGGTTCCCCGCGGCGTCCTTGATTTCAAAGTTGCATATGAATTCAGGCAGGGCCCAGTGGTTGATGCACAGCCGCAGCTGGGTTTCCGGTGCTGAATCGGCGCCGACCCTGACCAGCTTCATCGCCGCCTGCAACTTTCGTATTCCGCGAAGTCCTCGGTGCTGGGCAATGTATGAGTGCAGCTCACTGATGTCCACTATTGGAAGCTTTTTCGGGCCAAAGCTACGGTTGTGGGCGCAAACAATCTGGTCGGCAACAGCAACGAGTTCATCAATTGAGAGCTCCTGCGCAATATCCAAGAGCGTTCGTTGAACGGATGTGACTGGAATTCCTTGAACTATGTCGTAGTCCGTTGCCGCCAGAGATAATTCGTGGCCCTCGACTCGGGTGCGCTGAGGTCTGCCTTGGCCCAGGTTTTTGGACAAATGAATATCTTGTGTGTTGATGAACCGAAGTGGGAGCCGAAACCCATGGAGCTTGGCTGCTGTGATGTGGCTGATGAGACCTCCCGGGGTCACGGCAGTGATTGCTCTGCAGCTGTCAATCAGACTGACTGCCACGTTCTTCGGCAAACGGACATCGCGGCATGGTGTCCATAGGTCGGTTGCCCGGGTTCTGCCACGACTCACACCAGCCTGTCGGGCTTGATCGAACGTAAATGGTCTCCCGAGGAGGTGCAATGGAAGTGGCTTCGGAGTTCTCATGTCTCCATTGACGGCCAGGTCCGAGATGAACTCCACCCTGTGTTGTGCTTTTGTGGGCGGGACAGCATGTGGCGCCCAAGTGGAGGAAACAACTAGGCACTTAGGTGGGGGCTATTGCGGCGATCCGTGAGAAATGGTCGCTTTGCAAAATTGATCCGTGAGAAATGGTCGCTTTGACGGATCAAAGCGACCATTTCTCACGGATGGACGAAGCGGCTGGAGGTGCAGCGATTTCGAGGGGCCAGACCACCGGGGCAGGAGCCGACCACCGGGGCGGGGCCGGGCAAGACCACGGGGGTCAGGCCACGGGCTCCAATCGGATGACTACCGACTTCGAGGTGGGCGTTCCGCTGACGTCAGCCTTGGAATCGAGGGGAACCAAGACATTCGTTTCCGGGTAGTACGCGGCGGCGCAACCCACGGGGGTGGAATAGGCCACCACGCGGAAGTTGGGGGCGCGGCGGTCCACGCCGTCCTTCCATTCTGAGACCAGATCCACCATGGTGCCATCGGCAATGCCGAAGGAGTCCAGATCCTTCTGGTTGACGAACACTACGCGGCGCCCGTTCTTGATGCCGCGGTACCTATCGTCCTTGCCGTAGATGGTGGTGTTGTACTGATCGTGCGAGCGCAGGGTCTGCAACAGCAGCCGCCCCTCCGGCACCTTCGGATACTCCAGTTCATTGGCGGTGAAGTGTGCCAATCCGGAGTCGGTGGTGAACGTGCGGGAATCGCGGGGACCGTGCGGCAGGATGAAGCCGCCGGGCACGTCGATCTTCGCTTCGAAGTCCTCAAAGCCGGGGACCACTGCCGCAATGTGGGAGCGGATGAGGCTGTAGTCGCCCATCATGGCATCCCAGTCGGCGTCGGGGGCACCTGGGCGGGTGCCGCCGTCGTCCGAGGAAAACAGCAGCTTGGCCAGCCGGCACACAATGGCAACCTCGGAGAGCAAATTATCCGACGCCGGAGCGAGCCGCCCGCGCGAGGCGTGCACGGCGCTCATGGAATCCTCAACCGTGACGCGTTGGTCGCCGCCGGCCTGAGTGTCACGCTCGGTGCGGCCCAGCGTGGGCAGGATCAGGGCAGAGCGGCCCGTAATCAGGTGCGATTTGTTCAGTTTCGTCGAGATTTGCGCCGTCAACGACAAGCGGCCAAGGGCGGCCTCGGTGACATCGGAGTCCGGGGTGGCGCGGACAAAGTTGCCACCCATGCCCAGGAAAACTCCGGCCAAACCGTCGCGCATGGCCTCGATAGCGGCGACGGTGTCGAAGCCGTCGGGGCGCGGGGAGGCGAAGGAGAACTCGGCATCGAGAGCGTCGTGGAAGGCTTCCGGCATGCGCTCAAAGATGCCCATGGTGCGATCGCCCTGGACGTTGGAGTGGCCACGGACCGGGCACACACCGGCGCCGGGCTTGCCGATGTTGCCCTGGAGCAACAGCACGTTGACGATATCACGCAGCATGGCCACCGAGTGTTTGTGCTGGGTCAAGCCCATGGCCCAGCAGACCACCGTTGCCTTGGACGCCAAGAGGCGTTCGCCGGTGGTCCGGATTTGCGCCTCGGTGAGTCCGGTGGCCTTGACAATCTCGGCCCAGCTGACCTGCTCCAACTGTTCCAGATACTCGCCCAGGCCCGTGGTGTGGGAATCGATGAACGCGGTGTCGAAGACCCGGCCGGCATGCGCGGACCCCGGGCGGCGCTGCTCCTCGAGCAGGAATTTACCCAGCCCCTGGAACAGCGCCTGGTCACCGCCGAGCTTGATCTGCAAGAAATCATCTGCCAGCGCGGTGCCTCCACCCACCAAACCACGGATGGTCTGCGGGTTCTCAAAGCGCATGAGCCCGGCCTCGGGCAGCGGGTTGATGGCGACGATGATGGCCCCGTTTTTCTTGGCCTTCTCCAGCGCCGTGAGCATGCGGGGGTGGTTGGTGCCCGGGTTCTGGCCCGCAATCAGGATCAGCTCCGACTCGTAAATGTCCTCCAGCGACACCGAGCCCTTGCCAATGCCGATGGTCTCCGTCAGGGCAGAACCGCTGGACTCGTGGCACATATTGGAGCAGTCCGGCAGATTGTTCGTGCCCATCCCGCGCACCATCAGCTGGTACAGGAACGCTGCCTCGTTGGAGGTGCGCCCGGAGGTGTAGAAGATGGCCTCGTTGGGGTCTTTGAGCGCCTTGAGCTCATCGGCCAGAATCCCCAGCGCCCGTTCCCACGAGACCGGGACATAGTGATCGCTGCCCTCGGCGAGATACATGGGATCGGTCAGGCGGCCCTGCTGTCCCAGCCGGAAATCATCCCACGTGCGCAGCTCGCTGACGCTGTGCTCTGCGAAGAACGACGGCGGCACGCGCCTTTTCGTTGCTTCCTCGGCGACAGCCTTGGCCCCGTTTTCGCAGAACTCTGCCTTGTGCCGCTTGTCGGATTCGGGCCAGGCACAGCCCATGCAGTCAAAGCCGTCCTTTTGGTTGATCTGCACCAAGGTTTGGACCGACCGCAGCGGCCCCATTTGCTTGAGGGAGATTTCCAAGGCGTGCACGATCCCTGGAATTCCTACAGCTTTTTTCTGCACGCTACCCACCGAGAGTTGCTGTTCGTCAATGTTTTCCTGCGGCGCCTTGCCAGCCATGATGGTTCCCTTCATCGCGGAGCATCTACTGTTGATCTTAGACGCTTTAGTTTTATTGGAGGAATGTTATGGGACGGCTCATTCGCAGGCTCAAGGCCACCAAGGTCAGCATCACCGATGGCCGCCGAGTTATACGCGAGGAAGCTCTGGCCGTTGAGGAGCCCCTTGAAATTCGTTTAGGGGACGAGTCCTTCACTGTCACGATGCGCACCCCGGGCGATGATTTCGATCTGGTGGCAGGTTTTCTGGTCTCGGAAGGGATCATCTTTGAACCGGAACAGCTGATTTCGCTGCGGTTCTGTGCCGGTGAGGATGAAAACGGGCAGCAAACCTTCAATGTGGTCGAAGCTCAGTTGCGCCCCGATGTGGCCATGCCGTTGCCGGCAGCCCAACGCCACGTCACTACCTCCAGTGCCTGCGGAATTTGCGGGACTGCTTCCATTGATGCGGTCCACAAGTCATCACACTTTAGGGTCGCGGCGCCCTTGGATGAGGTACTACTTTCAGCTTCCGTGCTGGCTGCATTGCCTGACACGCTGCGGGAACAGCAGAAATTGTTTGAAAAGACCGGTGGTGTTCACGCGGCAGGGCTGTTTGCCCCGGATGGCGAGCTACTCTCGCTGCGCGAAGATGTGGGCCGGCACAACGCCGTAGACAAAGTGGTGGGTGCAGCGTTCAGGGAAAAACAGCTCCCCTTGAATAACACCATCTTGCAGGTGTCGGGAAGAGCCTCATTTGAGCTCGTCCAAAAAGCAGCGATGGCAGGGGTGCCGATGCTCGCGGCCGTGAGTGCGCCGTCGTCCTTGGCTGTTGAACTGGCCCAAACCGCAGGGATCACGCTGGTGGGCTTTAGCCGCGGCAGCACGTTAAACGTCTACACACATCCTGGGCGCGTGGGCTGACGCCACGGCTCACATATCCGGGCGCGTCACATATCCGGGCGCGGTGTTGTGCGGATGTGGCGTTTCTGGCGCCTGATGAGGAGAGAAACATGCCGACAAGTTCAGTTTCAGCCCGGGCAATTTCGGTCGGTGCGGTTTCAATGCGCGTAGCGCGTGGACTGATTCGTGCTGTTGCTGCGCTGCCGGAACCCGTTCAGCGGCTGATCGCCGGAAAGCCTGTGGAAATTGACGGCCAGCGGTTGTTCACCGAAGTGCAGATGGCGTTGCGGCTGCTCAACGCGCTCCCAGAGCCCCACGACCCCTCCTTGGCTCAGGCGCGGGAACAGACCGTCGATGCGGCCTTGCTCCTGGGGTTGAGTACGCCGGTGGGGGAGGTGCGCAGCATTGCTATTCCAACCCGTGCAGCCTCGGTGGGAGCCCGCGTTTATATCAATGATCCGGCCAGCCCGGTGGAAGCGGCCGTGGTCTACTTTCATGGTGGCGGCTGGGTGGTGGGTGGGCTCGATTCCACGGATTCAGTGTGCCGCTACATTGCCGCCCATGCGAATGTGGCCGTGATTTCGGTGGACTACCGGCTGGCGCCTGAACATCGCTTTCCGGCCGGGCTTCAAGACGCTGTGGATGCGTACCGGTGGGTGCGGGCGCAGCCGCAATGGGGCGATGTTGTTGTGGTGGCCGGAGATAGTGCAGGCGCCACCTTCAGCGCAGCGGTGTGTGCCCAGACGCTTGAAGAGGGTGCACCGGATTACCAGTTGTTGTTTTACCCAGCGACTGATTTGTCCACGAAACACCGCTCCTACGAACTGTTCGGCGAAGGGTTCTTCCTGACCGGCACCAAGATGGATTGGTACCGGGAGCGCTATCTTAGCGATCCCGGACAAGCCACCGATCCGCTGGTCTCACCTCTCCTAGGGGAGGTTGCCGGCCACCCGCCTGCTCACGTGGCCGTTGCCGGTTTTGATGTGCTGCGCGATGAGGGGCTGGCCTACGCCGACAAGCTTGAGGCTGCAGGGGTCCCTGTCACTCGGCAGATCGCTACCGGACACATCCACGCCTTTGTCAATGTTATTGGCGTTGGCCAGACCGGACGCCGGGAGCTCGCTCTTGCGGTTGAATCTTTGCGAGCGGGGATCGCCGCGATTCGCCAATCCAGAGTTGATCCTTAGAACGGGCGGCGATCAACTAGCAACGGGCCAGCTGCAACGGGCTAGGGGCCACGGTGATCATGGAACTTACGGCGAACATTATCGGTAGTGCGTTTATTGAGTACCGTTTATTGAGCACCGTTGGCGTAGGCGATGATCTGCGTGACGCTGGGCTTTTGAGGAAGTCCGAGCGCGGTGGGGGTGATGGTGTTTTCCTGCCCAGCTTCGGTTACTTGGAAGGACACCTTTGACGTTGTGTTGATGCCGTCGGAGGCGCCCGCAAACGCTCTCAAGGACTCCTCCATGACTGTTTCCAATGAAGGGGTTCCGGCCTCGGCCGTAATCCTCACTGTGACGGAGGAACCCATGCCGGATTTCACGGTGTACCGCGAATCTACCGACTCCACACCGGGAACAGCCGCGATGGCTGCGTTGAGGTTTTGTGCCACGGAGCCGTCGTCGCCGGTTTTATTGGCACTTCCGCCGACGTTGCAGGCGCTGAGCAGCAGTGCCAGCAGCCCCACGAGGGCGACAGTTTTTGCTTTGTTGAGCATCTGGCTACCTTAACCTAATCCTGTCCCAAATCTAATACCGGCCGGTGGGGACATCCACGGCTGTCACCCGGGACGCATCATTGGTGAGGAACGGATTCATGGACGGATCGTTCTCATAGTCCGCGATTTGTGTGTACTGATCGGTGTTGGCCATGGAATCGACGTAATTATTGAAGTCATGATTTGTGATGGCGTCACTGGCAGCCGTGCCAGTAGCCGCCCCGGCAGCGCCGACAACCCTGCTGGCCTGATCTGGGGTAGCTCCGCCCGGAAGGTTTCCTATGGCCTCACCAACCCCAGCTCCGATGCCCCGACCCGTCTGACTAAACTGAGCGTCCTGTTGCTCGTTGGCAGGTGGGTTGTCCATGGTCACGGTGGTGACATTGGAGGGTTGGCTGGGGACTGAGTCATCAGCGCGGAGGCCGCCGAGGTCCAGCTGGGGGACTAGATCGCCCGCGTGTGCAACTTCCAAGATATTGACGCGGGGGTCCACATTGGCGCCGTCCACAGGTGAACCGACAGTCATGACGTTTGTAATGTTGTACTGTGCCATGAAGGCAGGATCCGATACGAGGGCGATCGCCAGCATGCCGCCCTGGCTGTGCCCATTGATCATGACGGGCGCTCCCGGAGGGATGCCGGCGCGCTGCATGGCCAGGATTACGGCTTGCTGGGCTGAACTGGATTGGCCCGCCATGACCATCAGGTTGCTGGTCAGATCCCGGCTCTGTCCACCGCCAGTGACGCCCCAATTCTCTGTTCCCGGGATGTTGACTATGTACGCGAAGCTACCGTCGGGCTGTTCAATCTTCAGGATGCGGATATCACCGTTCTCGGTGCCCGGCACATCTCCGGCAACGTACGCGTCTGAGACGCTTTGAATCATGGCGCTGGCGGAGCTGGGTAGCGTCAGTTCTGGTCGTGAAGTGTTGAACGCTACAGGGATGGGGTCCCCAGCGTAGGGACGTCCGTCGTCAAAAATATGGAGATCCACTTGGCCCCGGGTAAACACGTTCGCCCCGAAATTGATGCCAGCCCCTATGGTCAAGCCCACCTGGGCGGCCAGGGCAGACACGGAGGGTGGATTGCCGGTGAGCATATTGAAGCCCATGACGCTCAAGTGGCCCAACTGGTTGGCGAAGTTCCACACCGGTCTAATGGCAGGGAGCCGGATGATTTCCCCGCCAAGCCAACTCAGCCCGTCTCTGACCGTGTCAAGGGCGCCGTCAACAGCATCGCCGATACCATCCACAACATCGCCGACGCCTTCGGTGACGTCCTCCCAGAGGTTCTGTCCAGCCTCGATAATGCTGTCCCAGAAACCTCCGCCATCATCCACGGAGCTGGCCCGTTCCTGCTCAGCAATTTCGCGCAGCAGCTGCGTTGCGGCATCGTCCAAATCTCGGGCAGTGCTGCTCAGGCGTTTCCGGTTCGCCGGCCACTGCGTGCGGAACCGCTGGCTATCCGGCCCCTGCCATCCCGTGTGGGCAACAGTCTGGCTCAGGAACGCACCTGCCTGGTCCAGCTGACGCGCGGAATTCTGCAAGATCTTGACTAGATCACGGCAGTCCGCGGGATCAAGCCCCTGCATCCCCGTACTCATTTGGCGCCATCCTCGGCCGCACCGGCCGCACTCGGCGCAGTTGCAGCGCCGGCCGCACTCGGCGCGGTTGCAGCGGCGGCTTCGGCAGCCGCTAAGGCGTCGTGGGCGCCAACCACGGCGAAGAGCAGTTCGTGGGCAATGTGCCCCGCAGGCACCTCGGTCATCCGCAATTCAGGGGCTGCCCCATTGGCCGAGGTGTTAGCCACCGCGCTGTTTTCGCTGTTATTCTCGGGGCGCGATGCCGTGTTGCGGGTGGTCACCGAATACAACGTCTCGCCCTGGACCGACCACATGCCTGACCAGACCCGCGGTGGAAGTCCGGGGGATACCGTGGTGACGCTGAGAGTGACGTTCGCGTCCTCGGGAGGGAGCGACGCCGGATCGGTCCCCGCGCCGAGGACCACCGCAGGTTCGGCGTTGCTGGGTCCAGCCTTGGCCGGTGCACGCACCACATCCAGTGGTGGGAGTAGCCGGGACACCGCACCCCACACGTTTTCCTCGTTGAACAGCGTGATCTCCATGCTGTCTTCGCTGCCGGTGATGGTGGTCCCAGCAGGGCCTTGCTCCGACACGTGCCGCTGGTGGACAGCCAGCCCGCGCCCGGCCCGCAGCCCCACAGCACTAGTAGTGCTGACACCGTTGTACGTGCCCCGCGCCGTCACCGTGATGGGAGCCGTCAAAAGAAGTGCGACGGCGCCCGTCCACTGCCGCGTTACCTCACCTGGCAGCGGGGACATCTGGAGTTCGTTGAGTTCCGCCCAGCCCGCAGCTGTGGCTTCCTTAGCTATGGATGCGGCCCCGTTGGTGGGTTCTGCCGGTAGTCCCAGGGTTGCGCTGGTTGATTCGCACAGCAGTGTCCAGGCCGTGGTGCTCATTTGCACGCGCCGCAAAATAATAGGGCCGGCAGTGGATGGTTCGCTCATGTGTTTCCCCTGTGCAAGATCGGAATACGCCGGATGAAAAATCAATCCAGTAGCGTGGAATAGCTTTGTATCAAGCTATGTCACCGAGAATGCAGTTGGCGATGGGGCGCACTCCCCATCTGTTGGGAGCGGCACCACCTGACAGCGGGGCTACCTAGAAGTAGCGCCCGGCGTTAGATTTCGTGGAGCAGGCGCCGTACGAAAGCTTGGGTGCGTTCTTGTTGGGGGTTGCGTAGCACCTGACTGGCCGGACCCCGCTCCACCACCACGCCGCCGTCCATGAAGACCACCTCGTCCGCCGTTTGCCGGGCAAAGGCGAGTTCGTGGGTCACGATCACCATGGTCCAGCCTTCTTCGGCCAACTCCTTGATAACGGCCAGAACGTCGTCCACCAGTTCAGGGTCTAGCGCAGAGGTGGGCTCGTCGAAAAGGAGTAGTTGCGGCTTCAAAGCCAGGGCACGCACAATGCCCACGCGCTGCTGCTGTCCGCCGGAAAGTTCAAAGGGGTAGGCGTCGCGTTTATCGGCCAAGCCCACGCGCGCCAGCAGCTTTTCCGCCTCGGCGACAACTTCGGCACGGGGGCGCTTTTGCACCTGAACCGGGCCTTCTATGACGTTCTGCAACACCGTTTTGTGGGGGAACAGATTGTAGTGCTGGAAGACCATGGCACTGCGGTCACGTAACGCGTCAATCTCAGCAGCACGGGCCTTCTTCGATCCCGCTGTGGCACTGAAATCAACCGTCAGGTCTTCACCCCCCGCAGCGTCCCGGGCACCCATGGTGACGGATCCGGCGTCGGGCGTTTCAAGGCCGTTAAGGGAACGCAGCACAGTGGTCTTGCCGGACCCAGAGGGGCCAATGAGCGCCACCACCTTGCCGCGCGGGACATCGAGATCGATGCCGCGCAGCACGGTGTTGGCACCAAAAGCCTTAGTCAGGCCACGGACCTGAAGAACTGAAGCAGTATTAGTGGGCAACATAGCGGTCCAACCTCTTTTCCACGCGGGTCTGGGCAGTCGACAAGATGAGGCAAATGACCCAATAAATCAGGGCTGCTTCAAGGTAAAGCAGCATGAATTCCTGGCTGAATGCCGCCACCTGCTGGGCCACACGGAACATCTCGGTGACCAGAATCAGCGACGCCAGGGAGGTGTCCTTGACGAGCGAAATGAAGGTGTTGGACAGCGGTGGGACGGACACCCGAGCGGCCTGCGGCAAGATGATGCGCAGCAGCGTCTGGTTGCGCGACATCCCGATCATGTGCCCGGCTTCCCATTGGCCGCGGGGCACCGAGAGGATAGCTGCGCGAATGATCTCGGCCGCGTAACCACCCACGTTCAGGGAGAAGGCGATGATGGCACTGGGCCAGGGATCGAGCTTCACCCCGATGGTGGGCAGCCCGTAGAAGATCACGAATAACTGCACCAGCAGGGGTGTGCCACGGATGATCGAGACGTAGACCCGGCCCACGCCACTGGCCAGTTTGTTCGAGCTAATGCGCATGACCGCAATGACCAGCGCGATCAGCAAGCCCAGAACAAACGAGGCCAGTGTCAGTGGAATGGTGCCCTTGATGGCGCCCAGCAGCATGGGGCCTAAGGAACTCCAGAAAAGATTAAAGTCCATGGCTGAACTCTAACGGGTTCGTGACCGGCGCTTACTTGCTGAAGTCTTCGCCAAAGTACTTTTCGCTCAGTTTGGTCAACGAGCCATCTGCGGCGAGATCCTTCAACGCCACATCAACGGCGTCCTTGAGAGCAGTAGAGCCCTTGTGGAAGGCGATGGAGGAGTCGGAGGATTCATCGGTGGTTGCGGCGATCTTCAGGCCCGAGTTAGGCGTGTTCTTCATGTAGTCCTCCACGGTGAGCTTGTCATTGACGCTGGCATCAACGCGGCCGTCCTTCAGCAGCGAGGCAGCCTGGGCCCAACCCTCAACGGCCTCCACCTTGGCGCCGTTTTTAGTTGCCAGCGTGTACCAGTTACTGGTCAGCGACTGAGCTGTGGTCTTGTCCTTGAGATCGGCAAAGGACTTGATGTCAGTGTTGCTTTCCAGAGTCACGATGACGCCACGGGAAACCGTGTACGGCGTGGACAGCTCATACTTTTCCTGACGTTCCGGGCTGACTGTCACCTGGTTGGCAATGGCGTCAAAGCGCTTGGCTTCCAGCCCGGCAAAGATGGAATCCCACTGGGTTTCTTCAAACTTGGCCTTCACACCGAGCTTCTCGGCCACAGCCTTGGCGACCTCAACGTCGTAACCGGTCAGCTCGCCAGCACCACCTTCGTGGTAACTGAACGGCTTGTAGGTGCCCTCGGTAGCGAACACAATCTCACCGGCATCCTTCACGCTACTCAAGGACGTGTCCCCGCCAGCGGTGGTTCCCGTATCCGAGGTGCCGCCGCATGCCGCCAGGACAAGCGATGCTGCTGCCAGTAATCCGACGACTCCGAAACTGCGACGATTCATGTTGATGTGTTCCTTTACTGTGAACGATTGCCGTGCGCGTTTGTTGTGCACGTTTTTGTAATGCCGTATGCCGCGAAATTGTTGGGTCACGGCGAGCCCATGATTGGACGCTACCACTGTGAAACCACAAAACGGGCGGCAATATTTCCTCCGGCGTAGCAATGGAGACGTTGGTGATGTGAATCTCGGTCTCAAGGATGCCGGAGGCGGATTCCGGAGGCGCAGGCCGGCAGCGGAATCGGAACCCGGGAATTCCCAAGGCGGGGCCGGGCGTTTAGGCTTGTAGCTTGCCCTCTTAATGATTAGGAACACACGCATGAGTATGGAAGGCGCTGCCTGGAGCTCACTTTGGAGCACCATGCGCTCGGATAAGTCCAACGGCGGAATCTCGAAGGACACCCTGCGCCGCACCATCCTGTTCGCCAAGCCCTACAGCCGCAAACTGCTGATCTTTGTGGTGCTGTCGGTCATCTCGGCGGCGCTGGCGGTGGCCACTCCGGTGCTGGCAGGCCAGGTGGTGGATGCCATTGTGGCGAAATCTGCCGTGGATGTGGTGATCCGCCTTGCAGGTCTGATTGCTCTCGTAGCTGTTTTGGACGCTGGGCTCTCCCTGGTGATCCGCTGGATTTCGGCGAATCTGGGTGAGGGGGTCATCTTGGATTTGCGCACCTCCGTGTTCGACCACGTGCAGCGCATGCCCATCGCCTTCTTCACCCGAACCCGCACGGGTGCGCTCGTCAGCCGCCTCAACAACGATGTCATTGGCGCGCAACAGGCATTTTCCGGCACGCTTTCGGGCATTGTGTCCAACTCCGTTCAGCTGGTGTTGACGCTCATTGTCATGCTGAATACCTCGTGGCTGGTGACGGTTTTGGCCCTGATTTTGTTGCCGATCTTCCTCATGCCGGCCCGCCGTTTTGGTCGCCGACTGGCCGGGCTGCGCCGCGAGGCCGCCGACCTGAACGCGGATATGAGCACCCAGATGACCGAGCGTTTCTCGGCTCCCGGCGCCACCTTGGTCAAGCTGTTTGGCCGCCCCGCCGAGGAATCCCGCGAGTTCGCCTCCCGCGCCAACCGTGTCCGTGACATTGGCGTGCGCACGGCCATCTTGCAGTTCGTGTTCTTCACCGCGCTCATGCTGGTCTCCTCCCTGGCCCTGGCGCTCGTGTATGGCTTGGGTGGCGCCCTAGCCATCGGTGGCACGCTCAACGCGGGCGACGTCGTCGTACTGGCCCTGCTGTTGACCCGCCTCTACGCCCCGCTCACCGCCCTGGCGAACGCGCGCGTGGACATCATGAGCGCGCTGGTTTCCTTTGACCGCGTGTTTGAGATCCTCGATTTGAAGCCGCTGATTGCGCAGAAGCCGGTTCCGATGTTGCTTCCTTCGGGGCCGCTCGCCGTGGAGTTCAGCGATGTCCGCTTCGCCTACCCGTCCGCCGACAAGGTCTCGCTCGCCTCGCTGGAGGACGTTGCGGTGCTGGATACGCGCGGCGGCGAGGAAGTGTTGCATGGGATTTCCTTCCGTGCAGAGCCCGGCCAGACCATTGCGCTGGTGGGGTCCTCCGGTGCCGGCAAATCAACCATTGCCCAGCTTTTGTCCCGCCTGTACGACGTCGATTCCGGCACCGTGCGCTTGGGTGGCGTGGACGTGCGGGATCTGTCCTTCGATGGCCTCCGTGCCGGCGTTGGCATGGTCACCCAGGACGGGCACCTGTTCCACGAATCCATTCGTTCCAACCTGCGCCTGGCCAAGCCCACGGCCACGGATGCGGAGATTTGGGATGTGCTGCACCGTGCCCGGTTGGAGGATTTCGCGAAGGCGCTGCCCGATGGTCTGGACACTGTGGTGGGGGAGCGCGGTTACCGGCTTTCCGGTGGCGAGCGTCAGCGCCTGACCATTGCGCGACTGTTGTTGGTGCAGCCGGCCGTGGTGATTTTGGATGAGGCAACGGCCGCTCTGGACTCCACCAATGAGGCCGCCGTGCAGGCCGCCTTGGGTGAGGCTTTGGAAGGCCGGACCGCGCTGGTCATTGCGCACCGGCTCTCCACCATCCGCTCTGCCGACGTGATTTTGGTGCTGGAAGCTGGACGCATTGTTGAGCGTGGCACGCACGAGGAGCTCATTGGTGCCGGTGGCCGTTACGCCGAACTGCACGACACCCAGTTCGCCCAGGCTGTGGCCGCTGTTGCGGACGCCGAGGTGCCGGACGGCAACTAGCGGCGCCCCGGCTGTGGCCAAGCTGTGGCCAAGCGGGACTTTAAGTTGTATCTTCTGGGTGACAGGCGTGTTTCCTGCGCGGTGAAACCTGCACCATGTGAAAGGTACTAAATGTCGTTCATCGCAGCCGGAGCCGAGATTCTCGATGACCTCGTGGCCATTCGCCGCGACCTCCACCTAAACCCGGAGATTGGTCTGGACCTGCCCCGCACTCAGGCCAAGGTCCTTGCCGCCCTTGGCGGATTGGGCCTGGAAATTACGCTCGGTGCCGAAGCCACCTCTGTTGTTGCCGTCCTGCGCGGGGCCGCGCCCGGGCCCACGGTGCTGCTGCGCGGCGACATGGATGCCCTGCCCGTCAAGGAGCTGACTGGCCTCGATTACGCCTCAACCAACGACTACATGCACGCCTGCGGACACGACCTCCACACTGCTGGACTTGTGGGTGCCGCCCGCCTGCTGACTGCCCGCCGCGATGAGCTTGCCGGCAATGTCATCTTCATGTTCCAGCCCGGCGAGGAAGGGTACAACGGTGCCGGGGTCATGCTCGGCGAGGGTCTCCTTGAAGCGACCGGGGACAAGCCGGTTGCCGCCTACGCGATCCACGTGGGGCCGGGGCCCAACGGTGTCTTCATGACGAAGCCGGGACCCATCTTGGCTGGCGCCAACGAACTGCACATCACCGTCAACGGGGTTGGCGGGCACGGTTCGCAGCCGCACACCGCCACGGATCCCGTACCGGCACTCCTGGAGATCGGCACGGCCCTGCAGACCATGGCAACCCGGAAGTTCGACGCCTTTGACCCGGTCATCATCTCGGTCACCCAGCTGTCCGCCGGCGAGGGGCTCAATGTCATCCCCGAATCGGCGTCCTTGGGAGCCACCGTGCGCACCCTGTCCAAGGCCTCCACCGACAAGCTCGCCGCGGAATCCAAACAGCTGGCCGACGGTATTGCCGCCGCCCACGGCTGCACCGCTGACGTGAAATTCCTGACCACCTACCCGGTGACCAACAACGATCCCGACAGTGCCGCCGCCACCATCAAGGTGCTGCGCGCGCAGTTTGGTGAGAACCGGGTGGCCTTGATGGACACGGCCTTGATGGGGTCCGAGGATTTCTCACTCGTGCTGGCGGAAGTCCCCGGGACGTTTGTTTTCCTGAGCTGTTCGCCGGATGGGGTGGACCTGGCCACCGCCGAATTCAACCACTCACCCCGCGTGCTTTTCGACGACGCCGTCCTTGGCGGCCAGGCAGCGGCACTGGCCCAGCTTGCCTACAGTCACCTCGGCCCGCAGGAGGGCTAGTTGTTTAGGTTGGTGAGGTGGGGGAGGACGTACTCGGTGAGGAGCGGGGCGAGATCGTCGAAGTCCGCGGCCGCATCCAGATGCATCCAACGCAGTTCTGCGATCTCGGCTGCCGGGTGTATTTCAGCAGGGTCCCACGTGCCGGGAGCCGTGAAGACCGTGGCTTCGATGTCGGTATTGGACTCATTCGCGGCGGTGCCCGTCCACACCCCGATGAGTTCAAGGTCGACGGCGGTTATCTTCAGTCCGACTTCCTCGGACAGTTCCCGGACACCGGCCTCAGCGGCGGATTCGCCGGGCTCCGGTTTGCCTCCAGGGTGCATGAACTTGTTGGTGCCCTGTTTGCGGACTGTCAGCAGGCGCCCGGCTGGATCGTAAATGCAGACGGCTGAGACTCTGAGGATTTTTTTCACGTGTTGATCCTAGCCGTCGAAATTCCAAAGTACTGACGGCGCCGAGAACGGGGTGCAATGGTGGAGACTGGCTAGGCTGCCCTCGGGGCGAACATGATTACGCTGACGCCAAGCAGTGCAATAAGGGCGCCGATCACGTCCCAGCGGTCGGGTGAAAACTTGTCGAACACCATGCCCCAGACCAGGGAACCTGCAATGAACACCCCGCCGTACGCGGCCAGGACGCGGCCAAAGTTGGCGTCGGCCTGCATTGCTGCGATGAAGCCGTACGCCCCGAGCGCCACGATTCCCAGTCCGGCCCACCACCAGGCCTTGTCCTCGCGCACCGCCTGCCAAATGAGCCAGGCGCCGCCGATTTCAGCCACGGCGGCCAGGACGAACAAGATGACGGTTTTTGCAATGCTCATGGCTCCATCATCCCCCGCTGGGACCTGGCCCGCCGAGTGGGAGGCGCCGCCCACGCAATCTCATTACCCAAACCAGGGGACAGACTTGTGCTGCACTGGTACGGCGTTGTCCGCCGGTTGGAGCTCAAGTTCAAACGAGGAGTCGGCGTCTGCCAGTTCACGCAGCGACACCCGGTGAACGCCAGGGGCGCAGGGCAGGCGCAGGCTATTTTGAGGATCGGCAGCGTCCTCGTCCTGAAATTGTGCTGCCATGGTCAGCTGCGTATAGCTCGTCAGCCACAGACCGGCGTCGCCCACCCGGAGTGTGCCAGACGCCTCCCGCACCACCCTGCCAGCAACATGCCGGTTCACAAGCTGGAATGGTTCATCGGCAGCGTCGTCTCCTGGATAGGCGATGAAGGCGTTCCCCAGGTTCATTTGCTCCACGAACCGGTCCAGGAGTTGAGCCAGAGTCCAGTCCTCGCCAACGAACCCGCTGTAGTGTGCCGGGGAAACCAAGGCCAGAAAACCGTCTTCGTCAAGAGGGAAAGATCCGTTAAACGCCAGGGGCTGGTTCATGGCGTTGAGTCTAGCGCGGCCAGTGTTTTGCACGCAGAGAGGGAGCGTTGGGTGTGGCAGGTGGACGGCGCCGGTCAGCGGAGGCGAGGGGTCCGGCGCCGGCCATCCACCGCTAGGAATAGCAGCGACAACAAGATGGGACCGTAGGTGAATATGGAACTCCAGCCCAGCGTTTCGCCCAAATACACGGAAACGCCCACCAAGAGGACCGGTTCCACATAACTGAGCAGTCCAAACAGTGAGAGGGGTAGCCACTTGCTCGCCAGCAAATACAGGGCCATGGCGACACCACCGAGCACGCCGATCGAGATGGCTGCGAAGAGGCCGGTGGTTCCGGCATCAGAACCCACGCCGTGTGGACCGGTCAGAATGAAAAAAAGGCCCACCGGAAGCAACAGCAGTAGCTCGGCAGCAAAGGCTGGCAGGTTGTCGAATCCAAATTTGCGCCGCAGCACAAAGTAGATGGGGTAGCCCAAACACACCACCAGAGTTGGCCAGGCCAGACCGCCCGCGGAGAACGCCTCATGAGCCACGCCCACCGCCGCTGCGGCAACCGCAAATTTCCGCAATCGGCTGAGTCTATCGGCGAAGAAAATCCGCCCCGCCAAAACCATGGTCAGCGGCAGCAGGAAATAGCCAAAGGATACCGAGAGTGCCATATTATTCAGCGGCGCCCACATGAAAAGCCACAGCTGCACGCCGACGATCCCGGCCGCGAATACCCCGGGCAGAAGGAGGGCTGGCCGGCGTCGAACTCGTCTTGCAAGAGATTTTAATTCAGTACGAGCCCCGGGCAGGAACGGCATCATTGCGCCCAGAGTTGCCAACGTCAGGACCACGCGCCAGCCAAAGATCTCCTGAGCACCCCACCCCGGAAGGAGCCCGGCAATCAGGAAAATGACGGCGAACAGGACCGAGGCAACGATGGATGTGGCCACACCACGGCCGGCACGGGAAGGCGCTGAGGAAATAAGCCCGGAAGCCATGACCGTTCTCACTTTCTCCAAAGCGCCAAAAAACGCCGGGACGGCAGCGCTGAATGCGGGCATGAAAAGTGCCCCCGCCGGGGATCGAACCCGGATCTGCCCTTTAGGAGAGGGCTGTCTTATCCATTGGACTACAGAGGCGCGTCACCTAGCCTAGCGGAACAGGCAGGCAAGCAAAAAACTGGTTCAGGCTCGCAGCGAAGCGGCTTTCTTCTTGCCGCCGAGGAACAGGGCAACACCGATAGCCAGCAGTGAGGCGATCAGCAACATCCATGAGGCCGTGACGAGTCCCGAAGCCAGCGACACCGCTCCCGAGTCAAGGGTTTCGGCCCCAAGCATGGAATCCACGGCCGCATTGGACCACAGGGAAATCGCGGCAAAGGCAAGCGGCAGCACCCACAGCGTCCAGCGCAGCGACTTTTTGGCCACATTAGAGGCGATCAAGGTCAACGCCGTGATGGCGAAAATCAGGGCGAAGAGGGTCCCGGCGGTCTTGCCCACATAGTTCAGCTGGCCCAGCGCATCGGCATCCATGGCCAGGCGCAGCGCCTCCACATGGGCCGAACTAAAACCAAAAACGAACGACTGCGGCATGGCCAAACCGTCGGCTAGGTCCCTCATCTGGTTCAGTGTCAGCAGATGAAGGTACGCAAACAAGAATAGGCTGGCCACGGAGCCGGCGATCAGGATCAGATTTGCGTTGCCCTGAGCCTTCTGCGGCGTCCGCGTCGTGCTCGTGTTAACGATAGGTGTACTGGGCGGTGTTGCAGCCTTGCCATGCAGGGCTGCACGCTGGGCGGGAGTTTTTGCCATGCAGCCATTATCGCCCAGATTAGGCTTACCCCATGGCATACCTTGTAAATTCAGCGCCCAGTGACAGCGATTTGGCGGCGAAACTCCTGCGCGAAGCCGGAGCCCTGGCCCTATCCATCCGAGCCGAAGGCCTCGACGCCCTGCACTCCGGCCGCCAGATCAAGGCGAACGTCGCCGATTTCGCCACCGCCGCCGACCTCGCCGCCGAGGCCCACATCTTTAAGGCCCTGCGCGCCGCCCGCCCGGAGGACTCCATTCTGGGTGAGGAAGGCGCCGGATATGTGGGCACCTCGGGGCGCAGCTGGATCATCGACCCGGTGGATGGCACCTACAACTTCACCAGCGGCTCCTCCTATTGGTGCTCGGCGCTGGCCCTGGTCCGATCTTCGCCACTCTCCACCGATGAAGGCGCCCCTGAAAGTTCGACGCCGGACCCGCTCACCAACGCTGAGGTGCTGCTGGGCGCAGTGTTCCAGCCTGAAGAAGACAAACTGTGGTTGGGGGGCGCCGACGTGCCTGCCACGTTGAATGGGCAGCCGATCCGCACCCTTGCGCCGGCGTTGGTGGGGTCGCTGTCTGCCGGAACGTACATCCACCCCGGTTGGCTAGCCCAGCCCCGGGCCGCCGTGCCGTGGCAGCGGGCAGCCGAGTTACCGGCCACGCTGCGCATGATGGGATCCGGTTCGTGCGATCTTGCCCGGGTCGGCCAAGGCGAGTTGGGAGTATGGTTCCAGCACAGCGTCCCGTCCTGGGACTGGCTCCCGGGCAAAGGGATCGTTGAAGCGGCAGGCGGGGACACCGCCGTCGTGCGCGTCAATGGCTTGGATTGGTGTGTGGCTGGTCCTCAAGCTGCTGTGGCCGAGCTTGCCGCAGCGCTGCGGACAGGAGCTCTGCCGGGGTAGCTGCGCGCGAGTAGCGGGTAGGCACGGGAATGTCAGTGGGGCGAACTACACTAGATTGCACCATGGATATGTTGTTTGACCCTTACCCCCAGAAGCCCAAGCCAACGCTGAGCGCAGGTGCCGGACTGCCCGCGTGGCAGCCTTTTGAGCAGGAAGATCCCGGCGCCGATATGCCGGAGTTCGCCGGAGCGGCCCCTGCTTGGGAGCAGCACGCCCAGCCGGAGGAGCCTTCGCAGCGTCGCTGGCCCGATCGGGACAGCCTGCTCGAGGGCATGAATCCGCAGCAGGAAGCCGCCGTGATCCACACGGGCTCACCGCTGCTCATTGTGGCCGGTGCAGGCTCGGGCAAAACCCGAGTGCTCAGCCACCGCATCGCGTATTTGCTGGCCACGGGACAGGCTCATCCGGGGCAGATTCTGGCCATCACCTTCACCAACAAGGCCGCCGCGGAAATGCGCGAACGTATCGAGGCGCTCATTGGGGACGCGGCGAAGAGCATGTGGATTTCCACGTTCCACTCCTCGTGCGTAAGGATCCTGCGCCGCGAAGCCAAGACGATCGGGCTCAATTCCAACTTCTCCATTTATGATTCTGCCGATTCGCTGCGCCTGATCACCTTGGTGGCCAAGGGGCTGGATCTGGACCCGAAGAAGTTCACACCGAAATCGATCATGCACAAGATTTCAGCGCTGAAAAATGAGCTCATCGACGACGATGAAAACTCCATGAACACCAACTTCAGCGACCCCTTCGCGGCAGCCGTTGCCGAAGTCTACAAGGGCTATGCCCAGCGTCTGCGCCAGGCCAACGCCATGGACTTCGATGACCTGATCGCCCAAACCGTGTACATGTTCCGCGCCTTCCCCGGCGTTGCCGAGTACTACCGGCGCCGTTTCCGCCACGTCTTGGTGGACGAGTACCAGGACACCAACCACGCCCAATACGCGCTGGTAAAAGAAATTGTGGGGACCGAAGCCGGCGCCGCTGTGGCTCCCGCCGAGCTGACAGTTGTGGGCGACTCCGATCAGTCCATTTACGCGTTCCGTGGCGCTGACATCCGCAATATTGTGGAGTTCGAGCAGGACTACGCCAACGCGGCCACCATTAAGTTGGAGCAAAACTACCGCTCCACGCAGAACATCCTCAGCGCCGCCAACGCCGTGATTTCACGCAACCCGAATCGCCGGGAGAAGCGGCTGTGGACTGCCGAGGGCGACGGCGAAAAGATCGTGGGCTACGTTGCCGAGTCCGAGCACGAGGAAGCGCGGTTCATCGCCAAGGAGATTGATCGGCTTCAGGACGAGTCCGAACTCCGCCCCGGCGACGTGGCTATTTTCTACCGCACCAACGCCCAATCGCGCGCCATTGAGGACATCCTGGTCCGCGTGGGCCTGCCCTACCGCGTGGTGGGTGGCACCCGTTTCTACGAGCGCAAGGAAATCAAGGACGCCCTCGCCTACCTGCGTGCCCTGGTCAACCCGGACGACGACGTCAACTTGCGCAGGATTCTCAACGAACCCAAGCGTGGGATTGGCGATCGCGCCGAGGGTGCCGTGGCAGCGCTGGCAGAACGCGAGCGGATTTCTTTCTCGGCGGCCATGGCCCGGGCAGAGGAAGCTCCTGGCATTGCCTCCCGTTCGCTGAACGCCGTCAACACCTTCGCGAAGATGATGGCCGACCTTGCCGAAATTGCGGCAACCTCCTCACCGGCCACAGCGCTGGAAGCTGTGTTGGAGCAGAGCGGCTACCTTGAAGCGCTGCGCACCAGTACCGATCCGCAGGACGAATCGCGGGTGGAAAACTTAGCCGAGTTGGTCGCCGTCGTGCGTGAATTTGGGCAGGAAAACCCGGAGGGGACACTGGGGGAGTTCTTGGAGCAGGTCTCACTCGTGGCAGATGCCGACCAGATTCCCGATGCCCCCGGCGGCTCCGAAGCTGAAGCTGCCGCAGCCGTTGCCGAAGCCAAACGGTTGGGTGTGGTCACATTGATGACCTTGCACACGGCCAAGGGACTGGAATTCCCGGTGGTGTTTTTGACCGGGTTGGAACACGGATTGTTCCCGCATTCGCGCTCCGCCACTGACCCCAAGGAGCTGGCCGAAGAACGCCGGCTGGCCTATGTGGGGCTCACCCGTGCCCGCAAGCGGCTGTACATTACCCGCTCGGAAATGCGCAGCCTCTGGGGACAGAGTCAGTACAACCCGGCCAGCCAGTTTATCGATGAGATTCCTGCCGAATTGATTGAATGGAAGCGCGAAGGCACGGCCCGGGTGGCGCCGGTGGCGGGAAACTTTGGCACCAGCCGCTACTCCGGTTCCTCCTGGGGTGCAGGATCGGCCGTGGGCGGCCGCGATTCTGGTGCATTGCCGCCCAGCATCTCCGCCCGCACCGCTGCTGGGCGTGTGGAACCGCAGAAAGAAGTCATCTCCGTCAGCGTGGGCGACAAGGTCAACCACACCAGCTTTGGCAACGGCGTGGTTCTGGAAATCAGTGGTGCAGGGGACAAGACAGTGGCCAAGGTGCGTTTTGAGATTGGCGAAAAGCGTCTGCTGTTGCGCTATGCACCGCTGGTGAAAGAAGAAGGGTAACGGATGGGAATGGCTCTGCGCAGAACTGCGGCTTTGCTCGCGGCCATGCTGTTTTTTTGTGTTTCTCTTTCCGGCTGCATCACCGTTCCGGATCCAGCGCCGGCAACTGCCACCAGCCAAGGGCCCACGGATCCGCTCACTTATGTGGAGCGGCTGAAAGCTACTCCGGTGGTGAAGCCCACGGATGGTCTCGCCAGCACTGAACTGCCGCAGTTTGTGACGGATTCACGCAATATCGCCTGCATTTTCACCACCTCACAGGCTGGAAACTTGAACCTGCCGTGGGAACCCAACAACTACGGCAATAGTGCCAACGAGGCCGCACCGATCATCCCCGTGGCGCACTGTCAGATGGCGAACTATCCGACGCCTGCCCAGAACGACATCGTTGATAACTGCGCCGGCACCAATATCGGCTACCTCGGAGGCACAGCCCTGCTTTACCCAGATCATGCCGAATATGGTGGCTGCCGGGCAGGGGTCACCGCTGTTGAAGCTGTATTTGGTTTCAGCGGAGCGGCCAAGCAAAACTCGGGTGGCCAAGACATGAACAGCATTGCCGTGCTGCCACCCGGCAATGCCATGGAGGCCCAAGGGTATCGCTGCGCACCCCTGGACGACGGGGTGGCCTGTGCCAACCTGGCCGACGAGACCGGATTCTTCATTGCGGCCAAGAAATATGAAATCTTCGGGCCCGACGTCCCCGACGCCCCCGACGTCAAGGCATCTGCTGCACCCACTTCGGCCGCACCCACTTCATAAGTGCGGGAAAGTGCCCGCTCCTTGTGGAAGGGGGCGCACCCACGCCCTAGCCGAGGGAGCGCGCACGGTTGGTGCGCGCGCAAGGAAGGTCACGCCGTCGTACGTTCCGTGCGTCAATAGAGGGTCAGTGTGAGCCGAATTACCCGTTAATCGCTTTAAAACAGTGGTGAATTAGTCAAATATGTGCTTGTGGTGTGAGACGGTAATGTGTGAAAGGGGCTAACACCCTCAAGATCACTACTTCGACGCAGAAGGACACTAATCCGTGGACCTGTTTGAATACCAGGCGCGCGACATGTTTGAGGCTCACGGCGTTCCCGTGTTGGCCGGCATCGTGGCGCACACCCCTGAAGAAGCAAAGGCAGCAGCCGAGAAGATTGGCGGCGTCACCGTCGTCAAGGCACAGGTGAAGGTCGGTGGCCGCGGTAAGGCTGGCGGCGTCAAGGTAGCCAAGAACGCTGAAGAGGCGTTCGGTTATGCCTCTGACATTCTCGGCATGGACATCAAGGGTCACACCGTTAACACGGTCATGATCGCACAGGGTGCAGACATTGCGCAGGAGTTCTACTTCTCCGTACTGCTGGACCGCGCAAACCGCAACTACCTGGCCATGTGCTCGGTAGAAGGCGGCATGGAGATCGAGGAACTCGCCGTTGAGCGCCCCGAAGCTCTGGCCCGCGTTGCTGTTGACCCGGCCGTCGGTATCGATGCGGCCAAGGCCGACGAGATCGTCGCCACCGCAGGCTTCAACGCCGAGCTGGCTCCGAAGGTGGCCGCCACCATCATCAAGTTGTGGGACGTCTTCATCAAGGAAGATGCAACCCTGGTTGAGGTTAACCCGCTGGTTCTCACCGGCGCCGGTGACATCGTGGCTCTGGACGGCAAGGTCTCACTCGATGAGAACGCCGACTTCCGTCACCCGCACCACCTGGAACTCGAAGACGCTGCTGCAGCTGACCCGTTGGAGGCCAAGGCCAAGGCTGCGGATTTGAACTACGTCAAGCTCGACGGCGAAGTTGGCGTTATTGGTAACGGTGCCGGCCTGGTTATGTCCACGCTGGATGTTGTTGCTTACGCTGGCGAAAACCACGGCGGCGTCAAGCCCGCCAACTTCTTGGACATTGGCGGTGGAGCATCCGCAGAGGTCATGGCCGCTGGTCTGGACGTCATCCTCAATGACCCTCAGGTCAAGAGCGTTTTCGTCAACGTCTTCGGTGGCATCACTGCTTGTGACGCTGTTGCCAAGGGCATTGTCGGCGCACTCGCCGAGCTCGGCTCAGCTGCCAACAAGCCGCTGGTTGTCCGCCTGGACGGCAACAACGTTGAAGAAGGCCGTCGCATTCTCAACGAAGCCAACCACCCGTTGGTCACCCTGGCCGCAACCATGGACGAGGGCGCCGACAAGGCTGCCGAACTCGCCCACGCAGCAAAGTAGAGGTTTAGAAAACTTATGTCTATCTTCTTGACTAAAGACTCCAAGGTCATCGTCCAGGGCATCACCGGCGGCGAAGGCACCAAGCACACCGCCCTGATGCTCAAGGCCGGCACCCAGGTTGTTGGCGGCGTGAACGCACGCAAGGCCGGCACCACTGTTGTTCACGGCGACGTTGAACTCCCCGTTTACGGCGCTGTTGCAGAAGCTGTTGCCGCTACCGGCGCAGACGTCTCCATCGTGTTCGTCCCCCCGGCATTCACCAAGGACGCCGTCGTTGAAGCCATCGAAGCCGGCGTTCCGCTGGTTGTTGTCATCACCGAAGGCGTGCCCGTTCAGGACGCTGCCGAGTTCTGGGCACTGGCCCAGTCCAAGGTTGACGCAAATGGTGAGCAGATCACCCGCATCATCGGCCCGAACTGCCCCGGCATCATCACCCCCGGTGAAGCACTCGTTGGCATCACCCCGAACAACATCACCCAGAAGGGCCCGATCGGCTTGGTCTCCAAGTCCGGTACCTTGACCTACCAGATGATGTTCGAACTGCGCGACCTGGGCTTCTCCACCGCAATCGGCATCGGTGGCGACCCCGTCATCGGCACCACGCACATCGACGCACTTGCTGCGTTCGAGGCTGACCCGGAGACCAAGGCCATCGTCATGATTGGTGAAATTGGTGGCGACGCTGAAGAGCGCGCAGCCGAGTACATCAAGGCCCACGTCACCAAGCCCGTTGTTGGCTACGTTGCAGGCTTCACCGCTCCTGAGGGCAAGACCATGGGCCACGCCGGCGCCATCGTTTCTGGCTCCGCAGGAACGGCCCAGGCCAAGAAGGAAGCCCTCGAGGCTGCTGGTGTCAAGGTTGGCAAGACGCCTTCCGAGACCGCAACCCTGCTGCGCGAAGTTTACGCAGCTCTGTAAGTCTTCTTTACTCCCGGGTGCCGCCAAACTGGCGCCACTTGTGAATAATGCCGCTGTTTGACGTAAATGCCATGGTTTGAACTATGGCATTTACGTCAAACGGCGGCATTTTTCATTTCTGCCCGGCGACCACGGATTTTCATGTACGACGACGGCGGCTGGCTGGGTGCCTCGATGCGCCGCCGCTAGTGCGTTGCCGCCGCCGGTGCGCCGCCAGAGCTCAGCTGAGCCGGGCCAGGCCTGCTAACCCCCGAGGCACCTGGACTTTCAGCCGCGTCAGGACGTCCTGCAACTCCGAAGTCCGGTCCCGCTCTGGTGGCAGTCGCGCAGGATTAATGGCGACTCCGTCGGCCCAGGCCTTGATGTCTGGTTCGGAGTTGAAGGACATCGAGGCGCGGGTCCCCAGAAGGTTCATGAGTGCCCAGTCCGCCAGCGAGTTCGGGTACGGTGTTGCCGGGCACAGCCGGTTCTTCTCCGCGTCGTCGTCGCGGGTGGCCTCCACGTAGCCCGCAAGTGCCGCCCCGAAACAGGGGAATCCGGCCCGGATGGGCTGCAGCGTGATCGCTGTGCGGCTCCAGATGGGGATCACGGGCGGGTATTTCAGACCGGACGCAGCGCAGTGCACAATGACGGCGTCCTTCGCCGTTGGAACTGAACCTTGCTCGAGCGTGATGCGCCCAGTCTCAGCTTGGCGGACGTGCCCCAGCCGCACCACGTGTTCAATGGTGCGCAGCTGCTCCAGTTCCCACTTGGCCAGGGTGGGCGTTTTTGCCATGGTTGGTGTGAGGGAGCGGTCGATCCGCACCATGATGCCAGCGTCTTCCATCCGCAGGAACAACTCCTCGAGTGACGGCGCGGCCGCGGCCGCCTCCATGATATCGGCGGCCATGCCAAGGAACACCGCCGGATCCGGCTGAACCACTGCCCGGTTGAGCAGCCAGGGCTCACGCGGCCTGATCCAGCAGATGTTTACGGCCTCCACGCCATGGCTGAGCAGCCAGACGCAGGCATCGCTCGCCGTCTTGCCCGAGCCAACGATGACGTACTGGCTTGGCGCCAGATCTATCCGGGCCAAATCGCCGACGGGAATGACCCGGGTGCCGTCGGCCACCTCGAACGGAGCAGAGTTGTTCGCTGGAATGTCGGGGGAGAGGTAGCGTGCATCCACAACGCGGCAATCCGGGGGGACCTGCAGTAGCTGGCCGGAGACGCGCGAGAGAATCTGGTGGGTGGGCAGGTAGCTGCAGTTGGGAAGGAACTCCACCCGATCTGACTCCAGCATCCGGTCCGTCAGGATGTGGCTGTAGTAGGAACAGATTTCTGCGGAGTCGGCACGTTCGTGCAGCCCGGATTCTGGACCCCGATGCTGAAGTTGGCCGCGGCCAAGAAGCGTTGACGCGACGCCGTAGAAGGCGGATGCCTGATGCAGGCGGACGAAGGGGTAGGCATCCAACCAGTGACCGCCAACCCCGTGGCGCCGGTCCACCAGAGCCACGCGGGCGTTGGAGTGGTCAATCAGTGCATCCGTAAATGCCATGCCCGCGGCGCCTGCCCCGACCACGAGGTAGTCTGCCTGCACTACACGCGTCATGGACTAATCAAAGCACCGGGGTGGTGGCTGAACAATGGATTCCGGAGTATTTCTGCAACAGCCCGAGACACAGGAAGGATCCCGGAAAGGCACAGGAACGGGAGACGGTGCCCGGGCGGCATTGCACCCCGAAAGTTTCTCCATAGCTGGATGCGCCATCCACGGTCTCCGCAATCGAGCATTGGCTTCGGCAGGTGTTGTCAGCTGGTCCGCGATCGATGCACGGACATATTTGGAGACCGCACGTGGGGCACTCCCGATTAGGGAGCTCCGTTCTGGGCAGCGACCGTTAATGTCGCTGGCCCATCGGCTGGTAGGCGCCCACGGATCAGGGGCTACCACTGACGCCCGGCTAGGCCTGGTGCTCGAGTCCGACGGAGCCCCGTCGAGACCGACGCAGCGCTACGTCTGACTCGACGGCGCTCCGTCTGACTCGACGAGCGGGGCCCGGTTCCGCCCTAGACGGCAGGAACCGCGGCGTGGAGCTGGGGGAGGGCGGTAACCAGCGGTGCCAGCTCGGGCAGCAGAGCAGCTTCGGCGAGGGCGCACTCGAGAGCCTCGTCGTGAACAGGCCGCGCCAAGGTCAGTAGTTCCGATCCTGCAGGCGTGAGTTCGGTGTAGATGCCGCGGCGGTCATCGGCGCACAGGATCCGCGTGAGTAGCCCGCGATCCTCCAGCCGGTTGACCAAGCGCGTGGTGGCACTAGGGCTCAGCGCCGTAGCCCGGCCCAGTTGCTGCATGCGCATATGCCAGCCATCCTGCCGTGCCAAAGCATCCAAAACTGTGAATTCAACAACAGAGAGTTGGGCTGCATTCTGCAGCGACTTCTCCATGCTGGACTCAATCAGTCCGTGCAGAGCCGCCAGTGTTCGCCAGCCCTGGGCGCGAACTTCAACGGCGTCGTCCTTGATGCCCATGGACCTTCCCCTCCCGAGATTACGTGCTGTGCAGCACAAAAGTATTTAGTTGCTTGCGCGGGATAGTTGCGTGTGCAACAATTTATAACGCGTCTGCAACTAATAGTTTACGCGCATTGCAAGCAGTACCCAAGTCTCTCAAAGGAAAATCATGCCTCTTGGCCTCATTGCACTGGCCTTGGGAGGGTTCGGCATCGGACTCACCGAGTTTGTCATCATGGGCCTATTGCCCGAAGTCTCCGCCGACTTCCAAGTTAGCGAAGCCACCGCTGGCTGGCTCATCTCCGGCTACGCGCTCAGCGTTGTCATTGGCGCACTGTTCCTCACCGCCGCCGTTACCCACCTTCCGCGCAAGCCCGTGCTTGCCGCACTCATGGTCCTCTTCATTGCCGGGAACCTGTTGTGCGCCCTCGCCCCCGACTACAGCACCATGATGATCGGCCGCGTCATCGCCGCCCTCTGTCACGGAGCGTTCTTCGGTATTGGTGCCGTGGTGGCCGCCGACATGGTGGCACCCAACAAGAAGGCTGGCGCCATCGCCATCATGTTCACGGGCCTCACCGCTGCCAACGTTTTGGGCGTGCCGTTGGGTACCTTGCTCGGCCAGCAGGCCGGGTGGCGCTCCACCTTCTGGGCCATCACGGCTGTTGGCGTGGTTGCGCTGATCGGCATTTTGCTCCTCGTGCCCAAGATTACCCACGAACGCAGCGCTGGCCTCCGCGGTGAATTGCAGGCCTTCAAATCGCGCCAGGTCTGGCTGTCCATTGCCGTGACCGTGCTCGGCTATGGCGGCGTGTTCGGCGCCTTCACCTACATCGCCTTCACCCTGACCAATGTCTCCGGATTCGCCGCGACCTCCGTGCCGTGGCTGCTGATCCTCCTCGGCGTAGGTCTGTTCATTGGCAACACGCTCGGCGGTAAGGCAGCTGATAAGAACGTCGATGCGACGCTCATGGTGATCCTGCCGGTCCTCGTGGTTATCCTCGCCGTGTTCGCCCTGACTGCCAGCAACCAGCCCATGACTATTGCGTCCTTGTTCCTGATGGGTGGCATTGGTTTTGCCACCGTTCCCGGCTTGCAGATGCGTGTCATGAAATGGGCGACGGCGGCACCCACCCTCGCATCCGGCGCCAACATTGGCGCGTTCAACTTGGGCAATGCCTTGGGCGCCTGGTTGGGCGGGGTCACCATCACGGCTGGACTCGGCTACACCTCACCCATCTGGGCCGGTGCAGGACTGACCCTGCTGGCCGTCGGCGTCATGGCCTTCGCGGCAGTCGACGGCCGCAAAAGCGAGGCCAAAGCATTCAACCGCTCGGCCGCCGTCGACCATGCTTCGCAGCATGAGGCCAGCGCTCACGCGACACTCTAGTTCGCACTGATTTCTCACCACTCACGAAAGTAGAACACATCATGATTTCCATCCCCACCATCACTTTGAACAATGGCGTGGCCATGCCGCAGATCGGCTTCGGCGTCTTCCAGGTCCCCAACGATGAAACCGAGAAGGCAGTGACGGCGGCGCTTGCTGCTGGCTACCGGAGCATCGACACGGCCGCGATCTATGGCAACGAGGAAGGTGTGGGCCGCGCATTGGCCACATCTGAACTGGCCCGCGAGGAGCTGTTCATCACCTCAAAGGTGTGGATTTCCGATCTCGGATATGAAGCGACCTTGGCCGCCTACGATGCGAGCCTGGCCAAGCTTGGCCTCGAATACCTAGACCTGTACTTGATTCACTGGCCAGCCCCGGCAACGGATGCGTTCCTGGAATCATGGAAGGCGCTGCAGGAGTTGCTGGCGGCTGGGCGGGTGCGGGCGATCGGCGTCTCCAACTTCCTGCCTGAACACCTGGAGAAGGTCATTGCTCTCGGTGGAACTATTCCGGCTGTGAACCAGGTGGAGCTCCACCCGGCCCTGCAGCAGCGCTCAATCACTGATTTTAATGCAGCTAACGGGATCGCCACCGAGGCATGGAGTCCGCTGGCTCAAGGCGCCGTGCTGAACGATCCCGCAGTGCTGACCATTGCTGGGGCACACGGACGCACACCCGCTCAGGTAGTGCTGCGCTGGCACCTGCAGCAGGGGCGCATCATCATTCCGAAATCGGTCACCCCGGCCCGCATCGCCGAGAACCTGCACATTCTGGACTTCGAACTCACCTCGGCTGACGTTGCTGCCATTGACGCGTTGGAGCGAGAGGGCCGCACGGGTCTGAATCCGGCTGACTTCAACGGCTAAGATCCCGGCGCGTGCGTGCGTGCGGCGCATGAGTGCGCATGAGCCGGTGCGGCGAGTGCGGGCATCAGCCGGGGGGTGTGTGAGGGCGCGTGCCGCGGCGGAGCTTAAGCGTCCGGGGGCACCATCGGCAGGCCCTCGGCTTCCCATCCGCTCATGCCGCCGGTCAGCGTGTCGGCGTTGAATCCGAGCTCGGTTAGGGCTGCAGCAACCCGACCGCTGCGCCCGCCGCCGTGGCACACGGCAATGACGCGGCGATTCTTATCCAGCTCACCCGCACGCTCAACCACAGAGCCCGAAGGAATATGGACAGCGTCCTCGATCATGCCCGTGGCCAGTTCGGCAGTTTCGCGGACGTCGATGATCTGCACATCGGGATCGGCGGCCAAGATATCGGCGGGGGTGATTTCTTGCATGGGGTCTCCTGAATGATGGGTGGACGCGGTGCTGACGTAGCTGCTGGCGCCGCGCACGAATGAAGTACCCCCAGCCTAGACGGGATTTGGTGGGCGGCGCGGCTAGGCTGGGTGCGTGAATGCACCCCTCGCGCCCCAAGCCCGCACCGTTGAGATTGAAGAGCTGGATCATTTTGATGCGCTGATTGCCGGCGGTGCGAAGTCCATGCACGGCTGGCATTTCCAATCGGTCGATCTGCGCGAGAGGTCGGCGGCGCTGGTGGCGTTGCATGCTTCTGGTGCTGTTTTCATGGGCTGCAGTTTTGATACGGGTGTGGCAGATCTGCTGCGTGGGCGCGGTGCCCTGATTTTTCCAGCGCTGCCGGACCTGCCTTTCAACGCTTACCGCGGCCACCTGTACACGGGCGCCGAGCTATTCGCCGGGATTTCCGCTGCCAAATATGAGCAGGTACCGGACGCGCGCATTTACCAGTGGAGCCTGCAGCCGGGCCCCGCGCTGCATTCCACACTCGCCACCGCCATGCACGACCACGCCATCGCCGACGCACTCGATGATTTCCTTGCCCAGCAGTCGGCACCGGTGGTTGGTGTGATGGGCGGGCACGCGGCGGCACGGGGGAGCCGGGAGTATGCGCAGGCGGCCCAGTTGGGTCGGGCCCTGGCGCAGGCCGGATTTCTCGTCGCGACCGGCGGCGGGCCCGGCGCCATGGAGGCTGCAAACTTGGGTGCCTATCTTTCCACGTACGACGCCGGGACCTTAGAAAGTGCCCTACTCACCTTGACGGCCGTCCCCGGTTTCCGCCCCTCGGTCACCGAATGGGCGCGGGTGGCGATGGCGGTGGTGAAACGGTATCCGGACGGGGCCCCGAGCCTAGGGATTCCGACCTGGTTTTACGGCCACGAACCGCCCAATGTGTTTGCCAGCGCCATCGCAAAATATTTTACAAACGCGCTGCGTGAAGCTATCTTGCTGGACCGCTCCCGTGGCGGGATCGTGTTCCTGCCCGGCGCTGCGGGGACTGTGCAAGAAGTGTTCCAAGACGCCTGCGAAAACTACTACGCCGCCGAAGGCGCCGTGGCGCCGATGGTGTTGGTGGACCATCACTATTGGGCGGTTGAAGTTCCCGTAGTGCCGTTGCTACACACGCTGGCCAAGGACCGGATCATGGCTAACTTTGTCCATGTGGTGGACACCGTGGAGGAAGCGTGTCAGGTTCTAGCTGGCTGACCGACGGGCCAGTCTTGGGCAGAACCCGCGCGTTAGGCCTCACGTTAGGCCGCGCGCTAGGTCTCGCGTTGCGCCGTGCGTTAGGCGATCAGACCGCCGAATGCCAAGCCCAGCAGGTACGTGGCCGCGGCGGCACCCATGCCGATGGCCAGCTGGCGCAGACCGCGCCAGAGTGGTGACGCTCCGGAGAGCAGGCCAACAATGGCTCCGGTTCCCATGAGCGCAATGCCCACCAAGATGCAGGAGAGTAGTAGCGAGCCGAGTCCGGTCATGCCGAAGAGGAATGGCAGGATCGGAATGATGGCGCCAGAAGCGAAGAAGCAGAAGCTTGATCCGGCGGCGCCCCAGGCTGTGCCAAGAGTTTCGTGTTCGTCGGGAGATTCAAAGTTCTCTGGCTGCAACGACAGGCTGGGATCGCAGTCGCAGCTGAACTGTCCCATTCGCTCGGCCGCACGGTGTTCGGCGGCTTCGCGCGTCATGCCGCGGGCCAAGTAGACGAGCACGAGTTCGTTGTTTTCCAGATCCAGCGATTGGGCAGCTGTCAGGGTGACCTGTGTGGGTTGGGAAGCGTCGAGGAGTTCGCGCTGGGAGCGGACGGAAACAAATTCGCCAGCACCCATGGACAGGGCTCCGGCCAGCAGCCCGGCCATTCCGCTGAACAGCACTACTTGGCTGGATACACCTGTCGCGGCCATGCCGACGACGAGCGAGAGGTTGCTGACCAAACCATCGTTGGCGCCAAAGACTGCTGCCCTAAATGAACCCGAGAGGCGGATGCGGCCCCGCGTAGCTAGGCCTCGAACCACTTCTTCATGGATGGATTCATCGGCAGCCATGGCGTCGGTTGCGTCAACATCCGTGGCGTAGGGGGACCTGGACTCGGAACGCTGAGCCAGCGCTAAAACAAAAACGGAGCCAAAACGGCGTGCCAGTAAGCCCAGTAGTTGGTTGCGCAGTGAACCGCGGACTGGAGCCCCTGCATTCTCGCCCAGTAGCTCCAGCCAATGCCGTTCATGGCGCCCTTCGGCCTCGGCGAGGGCTAGCAGGATGGCTTGTTCTTCGCCGTCGCGACGCTTAGCCAAGTCACGGTACACGGCCGCCTCGGCCCGTTCATCAGCCAAGTATTGACGCCACCGCTTGATTTCTGCAGGTGTGGGTATTCGGTCTGGCGCTGTCTCTGCCACGGTGTTACTCCTCTAAGTCAGCAACCACTGTAGCGCGGAATCACGCGGTTTTTTGGCCGGTTAACCTCGGAAAAAAGTTTAGGTTGCCCGCAAAATCACACATCAAGAAAACCAATTATTAGAAAGTACTTGACGTAACGGAAAGTACTTCCCTAGTATTGAGTTATTGCTTCACCATCGAATACCTCATCTCAAGGAGAACACCATGAACGCCACCACAAAGACCCCAGCAGCAAACAACTATGGCACCCGCTTGCTGTGGATTGGCCCTGTTGCTGGGCTCGCGTGCATGGCCGCCCTGTTCATCGCCGGGCTGATCACAGGCAGCGCTGGAATGACTGTCATGGCCGCCACCACCGCAGCCTTGCTCGCCGCGGTCTGGTCCTCCACCGTAGCCGCGGCCAAGAAGAAGGCAGCGGCCCACAACTGAGCAGCCCGGCCCACTACACGAGTACACAGAAAACCATTTCCGCGGGACATATCCCGCGGGACACCCACACCAGCTTCCGTACCCAACTCGTGGCAGAGTGAAACGGGATTTCGCCAATGGGTAACGCCAGTCTCGCGCCGGGGACCTGAGCAACGACGGCGTGAGCCCGCCTGACAGCGCAAGGTGACGTCCCGGCGTCGTACCTTGGAGGGGGCGCACCGCGGCCGACGGATGGGTAACAGCCCCGCCCCGCAGCGTCTCGTTGTACGCTGGCAGTGGAGGCTCAACCATGCACACGATGGCAACCGAGGGTGAAAAGCCGGGCACACTGCTGACATCGGTGGGCCGCGCCCTGACGGTTTTGGACTGTATCGGTTCGGCGTCCCGCCCGCTCTCGGCAAAGTCCATTGCACGCGCCACGGGTCAAAGTCTGGGAACCACCTACAACGTGCTGCGCACCCTGGCCCACTCGAACTATGTGGTGGCCGAGCGCGACGGTTTCGTGTTGGGTCCGGCACATCCGGCGCTGGCCGCGGGCAGCCAAGCGGTCACGCTGGCGCGCAGCCGCGGCATCATGAACGGTCTGCGAGATGAGGTTCGGGCGGCCATTTATCTGAGCCGATTCACGGATGGTGAGATTGAGGTGGTGGACATTGTGGACACTCCGCTGACGCCGCGCGTGGATCTTTGGGTGGGCATGCAGGACGGTGCGCACGCCACAGCCTTCGGCAAGCAGATATTGGCCTCCCTCGACGCCAACATCCGGCTGGACTACATCGCCCGCCACCCGCTGGCCGAATTGACGCCGTACACCATCCGATCGCCCCGGGAATTCCTGCGGGAACTGGAGCAAAATTCCACCACCATGATGGACCACCAGGAATACGCCCTGGGCTTCACCTGCATTGCGGTTCCGGTGTCCACCTCGTCCTGGATTGGGGCGCTGGCGCTGTCGGTGCCCTCCGGGGAACGGGACGCGTCCGGGACATCGCGCGCCGAGTACGGGAAGGCGCTGCATGAGGCTGCCGGGCAATTATCGCTAGTGCTCGGCACCGGCCACGACGGCCCCTGAGCGGCTCGTTCCGGCCCGTTCCGAAGCGTTCCGGCCCGTTCCGAGGCGAACCGAGACAATACCCACGGTCAAGGCCGCACTTTTCACGGACTGAAATCTTGGCCATACCCTCCCACACGCCGCACGCATACGCTCGGAAGACAGGGACGTCGAGCCGGCCATGCGCGGCGTGGCGAGTGCTGATACAGCGCAGCAAGCAGCGCAACCGCGGGCTCCCACACACCCTGTTCGGACACTAGGGCTGGACAAAGGAGTCGCTATGACCACCGAAGCAACTGAGGCCGCAACGGCGCTCAGCGCAGAGCAGCAGCGCGGGCTGCTGCGCCAAATGATACTGATCAGAACCTTCGAAGAGGCCATCCTGCGCGAATACCACGCGGACAAGGGGCCGGGATTCGACATCGGCAAGGGTCTGATTCCGGGCGAAATGCACCTGGCCGCCGGGCAGGAGCCTGTGGCGGCCGGTCTGTGCGCCCACCTTGAACAAGGTGACGCACTCACGGCAGCTCACCGTCCGCACCACCTGGCCATAGCCAAAGGGATGAACCTGCGTTCGCTGACCGGTGAGATCTTCGGCCGCGAATCCGGGCTGGGCCGAGGACGCGGCGGGCACATGCACCTGTTTGATCCATCAATTCATTTCTCTTGTTCGGGCATTGTCGCGGAGGGCTTTCCGCCGGCGCTGGGCCAGGCGTTCGCGTTCCGCAACGCTGGCACCAACAACGTCGCCGTCGCCGTGGCCGGTGAGGGCGCGGCCAACGCCGGCGCCTTCCACGAGTCACTGAACCTGGCCGCGCTGTGGAAACTGCCCGTCATCTTTGTCATCGAGGACAACGACTGGGGCATTTCCGTTCCCCGCAGTGACTCAACGTCGGTTCCCTCCAACGCAGTCCGCGCAGCCGGGTACGGGATTCCTGGCGTGCGGGTCGAGGGCAATGACGTGGAAGGCGTGTACGCCGCGGCCGCCGAGGCAGTGGCGCGGGCCCGGGCAGGGGAGGGACCCAGCCTGATCGAGGTGCACACCCTGCGCCTGTGGGGCCACTTCGAGGGCGACGCCCAAGGCTACCGGCCGGACTTGGCCACCGTTTCCGACGACGACCCCATCCCTGTCTACAGCCGGAAACTGCTCGACGCCGGTGTGCTCACCGACGCTGACATCGCCACGATGGAAGACGACGCGCGCACGCAGGTGGAGGACGCCGTCGAGCATGCCAAAAACTCGCCAACGCCCAACCCGGCCGAGGCACTCAAGTACGTCTTTGTGGAAGGAGCCTCATCATGAGTGCAACAACGGAAAATACGACGGCGGCACTCAAGGCGCTGCCGCTGGAACCTCCCGCAGGGACTCGCCGCCTCAACACGGCCAAGGCGTTGCAGGAGGCCATCGGTTCGGCGATGGAGCAGGATCCGGCCGTGTTTGTCCTAGGTGAGGATGTAGGTGCCTACGGCGGCATCTTCTCCTCCACAACGGGCTTGCTGGAGAAGTTCGGGCCGGAGCGGATCATTGACACACCCATCTCGGAGTCGGCCTTCATTGGGCTGGGCATCGGGGCGGCCGTGGAAGGTATGCGGCCCATTGTGGAGCTGATGTTCGTGGACTTCTTCGGTGTCTGCATGGACCAGATCTACAACCACATGGCCAAGATCCATTACGAATCCGGCGGCAATGTCCGCGTCCCCATGGTGCTCATGACAGCCGTGGGCGGCGGCTATTCCGACGGCGCCCAACACTCCCAGGCGCTGTGGGGCACCTTCGCCCACCTGCCCGGGATGAAGGTGGTGATCCCGTCGAACCCGTATGACGCCAAGGGGCTCATGACCGCGGCCATCCGCTCCGATGATCCCGTGGTGTACATGTTCCACAAGGGCGTCATGGGCTTGGCCTGGATGTCGAAGAACAAGCGCTCCATCGGCGCCGTGCCCGAGGAAGATTACGAGGTTCCGCTGGGCAAGGCCAAGGTTGTTCGTGAGGGCACGGACGTGAGCATTGTGACGCTGTCACTCTCGGTGCATCACAGCCTGGACGTCGCTGAAAAGTTGGCGGAGGAAGGCATCAGCGTTGAGGTCCTGGACCTGCGCTCGCTGGTTCCGCTGGACCGTGAGGCCATCATCGCCACCGCCGCCAAGACCGGAAAAGTCATTGTGGTGGATGAGGATTACCAATCGTTCGGCCTCTCCGGGGAGATCGCTGCCACCATCACCGAGCACAGCCCCACCTTGCTGACACACTTCAGCCGGGTGTGCATGCCGGATACGCCCATTCCGTACGCCCAGGAACTGGAATATGCTGTGTTGCCAACGGCCACACGCATAGAGGCCGCGGTGCGAAAGGCGGTTGCCGAATGACTGAAATTCTCTTCCCGAAGATGACCGGGGACGCCAGCGAGCCCGGCGTCGTGTCCACCTGGTATGTGGAAGACGGCGAGCAGGTGGCGGAAAAGCACCTGCTCGCCGAGGTCTCCATTGACAAGGTCGACGCCGAGATTTACGCACCCGTCCCCGGCACCGTCCGGCTTCGGGTTGCCGAAGGGGACGAGGTGGCCCAGGGCGCGGTGATCGCCGCGATTGAATAGACGCCATTGAATAAGATGGCTATCCATTTAGTGGACCCGGGGTGATGAGCTGTGGCCCGCCTCATCATGTGGGCACCTCCACATAATGGTGGGGCAGCTCCACATCGGACGGCGCTTGCGGGAAAAGACGGCCGTCTAATGCCGTCTTTTCCCGCAAGCGCCGTCCTTTTTGCGAACGTGGTGCCGATCCGGGCCGACACCCGTGCGTTCCCGGCCGTCCAAGCTCTCAAGTCCATACGCAACGTCGAAATGCCTGTCCAGACTATGACGTGCAGACCAAGGTCCACTAAAAGGATAGCCACCTTGAATAGACGCCATTGAATAAGCACCCGCAGCAATGCGCCTGGCGGTCTTCCCCAGCCGCCCGGCGCATTGCTGTGCCGGCATTGCTGTGCCGGTGGGGCTTAGATTGCTGTGCTCGTGGGTCTAGATCGCCACGAGCGGTGCCCACTCACTGACTGTGAACAATGGTCCTGAACCGCTGTCTGATTTGCTGACCTTGAAGCCGCCGTGGCCACCAAAGTGTGCGGGAAACATGGTCAGTCCCTTCTCTGCGGCCTCGGTGAAGATCCGTTCCCGGGTGGCATTTGCCGTGGCCGGGTCCTCGTCGAAGCAGCTGGAGGTATGGACGTCGTGGACCTGGGCCGGACTGTGCAGGGTGTCGCCGACGAATAGCACTTCCTCGCCGTCCGAGGAGAGCCGCACGATCGATGCGCCCGGAGTGTGGCCCGGCGCGGCTTCCAGAGTCAACGCCTTATCGATGCGATGCTGACCGCTCCATGCTGTGGCCTGACCGGCGTCGAACACGGGCATAATGCTATCTGCCCAGACGGTGTGCGCGCCCTCGCCCATGATGGTGGAATTGCCGCTGGCAGGATTCCAAAAATCGAGATCCTTGGCCGGCAGCAGGTACTCCGCGTTAGGGAACGTCGGCACCCAGACCCCGTCCACGAGCCTGGTGTTCCAGCCAACGTGGTCGGCATGCAGGTGGGTATTTACCACGACGTCCACGTCCTGCGGTGCGATGCCCGCCGCGGCGAGCCGGCCCAGGAATTCGGTCTGCAATTGCGACCAGCTGGGCACGTCGGGTCGGTCCTTGTCGTTGCCGACGCACGTGTCAATGAGGATCACTTTTCCGCCACTGCGCAGAACCCAGGTCTGCATGGCGACGCGGGCCGTGCTGCTCAAGACGGTGTCGCCGTCGGATTCAAGGAAGTGGGGCCGCAACTGGTCGGCGCCGCCTGTCCAAGCCGCGGGATCCGTGCCGGGGAAGAATTGCTCAGGCGTCATGCCAATGCTGCCGACGCTTTCAACGACGCGGGTCACGGTGACGTCTCCGATGGTGAGGACGGGGGTGGTTTCAATGGTGGAAATTGTCATGATGATCTGTGCTTTCGCTCGGTGGTTTCATTCGATGGCTACGTGAAGTACTCGGGCAACGTGAAGGTAAGCCCCGGCGGGCTGTGTTCTTCCAGCCCTGGAATCCAGTATTCGTTCCAGCGAGGAATCGTGGCACTCCCGCTTTTGCCTACCACTGACAGGGGTAGGCAGCATTGGGTGAAAGGCAGCAGACTAGGGGCATGACATCTCTGGACAATGGTGATCTGAGTGCTTTTCTGCAGGCACGACGTGAACGCATTACCCCGAAACAAGCCGGTCTCACGCTGTATGGCGACTGACGCCGTGTGGCCGGGCTGCGCCGTGAGGAGTTGGCAATGCTGGCTGGAGTCAGTTCTTCCTATTACACAAGGCTGGAACAGGGGCGCTCACGCAATGCCTCACACCAGGTTCTGGATGCTCTAGCCACCGCACTGCAGCTCAACAGCGCCGAACGGGCCCACTTGATTCGGCTAGGGACAAGCCCTAAGCGCCGCCCGGGAACCCCTAAACCGCCGACAGAGGATGCCGACCCGGCTCTGCTGGAACTGCTGGCGGCTGTCGGTGACGTACCAGTGCTCATTCTGGGCCGGCGCAGTGACGTCCTCGCCTGGAATTCCTTGGGCCACGCGCTGCTCGCACCACATCTAGATATAGCCGCGCCACTATCGCCTGCAGCACGACCGAACATGGCATCCATGGTCTTCCTGGACACCGAAACGCGCGCCCTGTATCTGGACTGGCCATCCAAAAGCCGTGCTGTGGTGGGCAATTTGCGGCTCATCGCTGGCAAGTACCCCGAGGATCCGCTACTCGCTCAACTGGTGGGTTCCTTGGCCGTAGCCAGCCCAGAGTTCGTTTCTCTTTGGGCCGACCACAGAGTCCAACCGTGCGCGACTGCGGTGTACGAACTAGCGCACCCGCTCATCGGGAAACTTGCGCTGACCCAACAGACCCTCAGATCGGTGGAACACCCCGATCAAACCTTCGTAACGCACACGGCTGCGACGCACACGGCTGTCGCTGGATCGTCGGCGCGAGAAGGGCGAGAAGGGCGAGAAGGGCGAGAAGCGCTGGTGCTGCTGGCGCAACTGGTGGGAACCGCGCAGGCCGAGGCAGACAATGCAGTACAGCAGCACACCCAGCAGCCCACCCAGCGGCGCGCTAGTGAACGGCTCTAGAAAGCGGAGAGCCGGAAACCCACGTTGCGTCCGGCCCGCACACCGCTCTGCGCCACAGTGATGACCAAGGTGCCCAGCTCTGGAATCCAGCGGGCCGGGCGAACCGCCTGGGTCAGGGCTGTGGCAAGCTGTTGCGGCTCCTGCGTCTGATAGTCGTGGAAGCCGTTCGGGGTTTGAAACGAAACGGCGCCGCGGCTCACATCTACCGAAGGCAGCACCGGAATTCCGGTGGATTTTGCGGGCAGGTTCCCCACGGCGGGACCCGCCGCAGTCCGTGCTGCGGGGGCGGACTGCCCAACATTTTGGCGCTGACGGGGCGTGACAGGGGTGCTCGAAGACATGGCGATGACCTTTGCTTGCTCTTGCCCAACGGAGGTTTCCGCGGGCCGCTTCCTCATCCGAACCACCCGTGAAGCATGGGGTTGGCGTGCGGCCAGTCGGAGCTTGGCGCCGCATCTCTTGAAGCTGTCCTCTACACTACTGTTTTAACGGCCGACGGCGGATGGTGACGTAATAAATTACGTCACCATCCGCCGTCGTACTTCTGCGAAGGTTACTTCACGAGTTACTTCACCAAGGTGGCAGCGTCTTCATCCGGGTTGGAGTCCGTGACGGCCGCGGCGAGGCGGTCGTCCCAGCCCTTGCGGATGTGCGCGGGGGTTGCCGGGGTCAACAGGGAGATGACAACGTAGACCAGCAGCGAGGCGATGAGGCCGAAGTAGATGGGCTCGTTGGCGTAGATGCCGTCGGCGCTGGGGATGATTGAGGTGGCGTACAGAACCAACATGACCAGGGTCAGTGCGCAACCTACGGCCATGGACCAGGCGGCGCCGAGGCCCGTGCCGCGCTTCCAGACCAGACCGCCGATGATGGCCACGAGCAGGCCGCCAACCAGGATGTCGTAAGCGATGGTGAGGGCGAAGACCACATCGTTGACCACGATGGAGATGACGATCACCATGACACCCAGGATCAGTACGTACCAGCGGTTGGCGCGGACGTCGTGCTCGGGGTTGGTGGTGTCGGAGGCATCGATGGTTTTGCCGAACCAGCTGGCAACGAAGGGGACAACGTCTTTGCGGGCCACCGTGGCGGCGGCAATCAGGGCGCCGGACGCGGTGGACATCATGGCGGCTACGGCGGCGGCCATGACAATGCCGCCGATGCCCATGGGCAGCAGGTAGGTGGCGACCTCGGCGTAGACAACGTCCTTGCCTAGGCCTGCAACATCGATGTCTGGCAGTGCCACAAAGGCGGCCATGCCGATCATGGCACCGGCAACGCCGTACAGGATGCAGTAGATGCCGGCTGTGGCGCCGCCCCACCGGGCCACCTGCGGATCGCGGGCGGTGAAGACGCGCTGCCAAATGTCCTGACCGATGAGCAAGCCCAAGGTGTAAACCACAAAGTAGGTGATGATGGTCTGTACGCCGATGCCATCCCACTGGAAGAAGCTGGCGTCAACGCGTTCCTTGATGCCGGCCAGGCCACCGGCTGCGTTCCAGGTGAAGGGCAGCATGAGCAAGAAGATGCCCACGGTCTTGATGACGAACTGCACCTGATCGGCGAGCGTGATGGACCACATGCCGCCAATGGTCGAGTAAATCAGCACAATGACACCACCGATGGCAATGGCCAACCAACGGTCCAGGCCAAACAGCACCATGAAGATGGTGGCGTAGGCGCCGGTGGAGGTTGCCGAGATCATGATGGTGTAAGCCAGCATGACAATGCCGGACATTTTGGTTGCCTCGGCGCCGTAGCGCAGGCTCAACATTTGCGAGACCGTGTAGATCTTGAGCTTCTGCAAGGTCGGAGCGAACAACAGGCTCAGTAGCAGCACGCCGACACCGATCGCGACCACCAGCCACATGCCGGAAATTCCGAACTTATACCCCAGCCCAACGCCACCAACGGTGGAGGCGCCGCCGAGGACCACAGCAGCCATGGTCCCCGTGTAGAGGAAGGGGCCTAGACGGCGGCCGGCGACGAGGTAGTCGCTATTGTTCTTGGTCCGAGATTTTCCCCACCAGCCAAAGGCCAGCATGGCCACCAAATATAAGACGACTATGGCAATGTTTAAGTCCATGGTGTGCTCCAGTGTGCGAAAGTTATGGGATCCAGCCGCGCTCGCTGAACTAGCGGAGCTGGCCGAGAAATAGAGTAGCTAGGGTCCGACCTAGCCAATATTGCCTATTGAGCAACATTTGTTGTCTATTAGGATAAACTGTGATCGTGGTTACAGTCAATGTGCCGCTAGAAGTCCTTGGATCTCACTAGCAATACGCAATAGCAATAGAGGAGCCGTCATGAAAGCCTTAGCCCTAGAGCCCAGTTTTGGGCCGGTTGCCATTGGCTCGCGCATCCGTGCTGCCCGTCAGGATCAGCGCCTGACCATTGAGCAAGTGGCTGAGGCTACGGGCCTAACTAAGGGCTTCTTGAGCCGAGTTGAACGCGACCTCACCTCACCCAGTGTTGCCTCCCTCGTCACTATGTGTCAGGTGCTTTCGATCTCCATTGGGGATTTGTTTGCCGCTCCGGAGACGCACTTGACCCGTAGGGGCGAAGGCCCGCGAATCTCTTTGGGCGGCGAAGGGATCGTGGAGCGGCTCTTGACATCGCGTTCAGAACGGCGGTTGCAGGTCCTCGGGGCCACCATTGAACCCTTTGGCCGTGGGGAATCCGAACTGTACGCCGTGGACTGTGACGTGGATGTCCTGCACATCATCAGCGGGGAACTGACGCTCATTATGACGCAGGAATCGTATGACCTGAAAGCTGGGGATACGCTCTCCTTCCCTGGCCGTGAGCCGCACAGTTGGGAAAACCGCACACCGTATCCGGTGGAAGCGCTGTGGATTCTGGTGCCAGCGGCCTCGGGGTCCGGGGCCAGCTAACGGCGGAAGTTAACGGGCCCAGCTAACGGGGGCCGGCTAACGACGCCGGCTAACCGCGCCAGTGAGGGCGGGATGCTTGCGGCTTGGTTACCCGACGGTAAAGTATGTGTGAGCCACTTCACATACGAGGACTTCACGTCAGGGGTCAACATTGTCCGAGATTGCGCCGAGACTTTCGCAGCAGCGCAGTGAGCCGCTTCTCGGTGCCCGCACCTGGCTGTCCCTGATCGTTGTAGGCTTCGCCGGGCAGCTCGCCTGGACCGTGGAAAACATGTACCTCAACGTGTTTGTCTACAACACCATCAGCACCAACCCCGCAGTGCTCGCCTTGTTGGTTTCCTCCAGCGCCGTGGTGGCTACCCTGGCCACAGTTTTGGTGGGTGCCGCATCGAATAGGGCCCGCCGCCGTCGTCTTTACCCAACTCTCAGATGTGGAAGATGAGCTCAACGGCCTTCTCAGCTATGACAGGCGCGTGACCGAGCTGCCGGATCACGTGATGCAGGCCGTCACCTCGACGTTGGTTCTGAATGCTGCCACCCACTTTCACGTGACTCTAAACCTAAGGAACACGATGAGCGCGGGCATGCTGGTTGAACACGAAATTACGTCCCGGGTCGCTTTGACCTTGCCCAATGGCAGGCTCAATCCGGCCGCCGTGGGGTGGACGCGCACGCCGCTGCACGACACCTCCGGGATTGGTCGCGGACGGCAGCGGTGGAGGCGGAACAAGCGCTGGGAGTACTGGGCCATCACCTCGCCCACGCACATTGTGGCTATGACGGTGTCTTCGCTGGACTATGCCGCCGTGCATGAACTGTGGGTGCTGAATCGGGTCACCGGTGAATCTGTGGGCACGAATGTGACGGGTGTTTTGGGTGGGAGCGCCAGGTTGCCGGCGTCGCTGGGGGATGGGTCCGCGCGGGCCAAGACTTCCAAGCTGCAGATCGACATTGCCGAGGTCCCCTGCGGGACGCGGTTACGTGCTTCCACACCCCGGGTGCGTCTGGACATCATTGCGTCACGGCCGCTGGCCGTATTCGATGCACTGGAATTGGGGTGCCGGGTCCGGCGTCACGGACGGGCGAACCATTGGCATTCAGCTCGGATCCAAATGGACCGATGGCACCGGCGCCACCGAGAACTCGCTGCTGGTGGACGGACGGTTGCACAAGATCAGCGAGAACCTGATCTGGGATTACAGCACCACCGATTTTCCGGCCCCGTGGCACATTCACGGCGCTACAGCGGATCTGGTGTTCACGCCGTTTTACGACAAAGTCTCAGCGATCAACTTAGGTGTTCTGGGCAATAACACCCACCAGTGCTTTGGCCACTACGACGGCGAGATCGCCGACAGCGACGGGAACCGTATCACGGTGGCCGGCATCCTGGGATGGGCGGAGGATGTGCACAACCGCTGGTGACGTGTTTTCGCGTTGGCGTCGCTGCGCTCACGGGGTTTCGTGGGGCGCAGTGTCGCGTGCCTGCGCGTTTAGCCGACCTCGGCGCGTAGACCAGCGAGACTAGCCGACGTGGACCCAGGGGCGCTGCATGAGATCCGGCTCCGCTTCACGGAGCACTTCACGCGTGACGGGTGCAATTTCGCCTTCTCCAATGAACAAGAATTTCAGCAAATTGGTGATGGGATTGCCCTCGTTCCAGCGGAAGTAAATGTGCGGAATGAGTCCTGTGACATCACGAATGTGCAGCAGCACGGCGGCAACAGTGTTGGGCACGTTGGTGGCATGAACCTGCAGGATCTTGAAGCCGTGCCGGTTGATACCTCGGACTTCCAAGTCGGTTTCAAAATCCGAGGAATCATCCACAATAACTTCCAGGAACAAGACATCCTGCAGATTTCCCATCGCGTTGACATAGGCCGCGTGGGCCAGTTTGCGTCGATAAGCTGCGGCATTCTTGGTCTTTGGGTCGTGGGAAACGATCCGGATGGTGTCCGATTTTACGGAGGTCACAAAAGCAGTGGCCGCCTCATCCATGTGAATCGACGTGGCACGCAGCTCGAACGCCCGGCGCATGCGAGAAAGCAGGCTGACCAGCACAATCCCCAAGATAAACAGGGCCGCAATCTTGAGACCGTCGGGCCGTTCAATGGAGTTCGCCACCGTGGTGTAAATGAAGGCCACCGAGATCATGCCGAAGCCAATCGCCTTCTTTTTCTCACCCTTGCGTTTGGCAGACAGGGTGACCGCGACAGCGGCAGAGGTGATGAGCACCAGCACACCGGTGGCATAGGCACCTCCTTGAGCAACGACGTCGGCCTTGAAAATGATGGTGATCAGAACGGCGACGGCGGTGAATACCAATACCAGCGGACGGACGGCTGCCGCCCATTCGGGGGCCATGCCAAAGCGCGGCAGGTAGCGGGGGACCAGGTTCAGGAGTCCGGCCATGGCGCTGGCGCCAGCGAACCAGAGGATGGCGATGGTGCTGATGTCGTAGGCGGTGCCGAAGCCTTCGCCGAGGAGATCGTGGGCCAGGAAGGCTAGTGCGCGGCCGTTGGCGGCGCCGCCGGGCTGGAATTCGTGGGCCGGGATCAAGATGGTGGTGGCGAGCGAGGAGGTGATGAGGAAGGAGCTCATGATGAGCGCCGCCGTCGTCAGTAGCTTGTGAGCGCCCTTGATGCGGCCCTCGGGATTCTCCTCGGTATCGGTGGGGCGGCCCTTGATTTGCGGCATGACGGCCACCCCGGTTTCGAAGCCGGAAAGGCCTAGTGCGAGCCGGGGGAAGACGAGCAGTGCCACGGCCACGATCATGAACGGGCTGCCGTGTTGGGTGGTGAGGGCTCCCCACCAGTCGGCGGTGAGGAGGGGGCTTTGCGTCACTTTTGCCAGTGCCACCGAGATCACGATCAAGTTCATGGCGAGGAAAACGGCCACCAGAACCACGGCGATGCTCATGGCTTCCTTGAATCCGCGCAGGAAGATGGCGGCCAGGCCGGCGACCAGGATCAGCGTGATGCCGACGTTGTGGCCCTGCAGGAAGTGGGGTGCAAACGGGTTTTCAATAATGTGAGCGGTGGCGTCGGCGCCGGAAAGCGTAATGGTGATCATGAAGTCCGTGGCGGCAAAGCCCAACAACGCCAGAACGAAGAGTTTGCCCCACCAGCGTGGCAGGAGGCGTTCGAGCATGGCGATGGAACCGGCGCCGTGGGGGCTTTCCCGGGCAACGCGTTTGTAGACGGGGAGTGCTCCGAGCAAGGTGACAAGGACCAGAACGATCGTGGCCAGCGGTGCCAGAACTCCTGCGGCTAGGGCGGCGATGGCCGGCTGGTAACCCAGTGTTGAGAAGTAATCCAGACCCGTGAGGCACATGACCCGCCACCAGGAAGCCGGATGATGATTCTCAGCGGGCCGGCCATGGGGACCTTGACGTTTGCCGGAACTCTCAGGCAAACCCTCCAGTAGCCAGAGGCGCAGGGCAGCCTTTCCCCGCGGCTTTGCATACGTGCCGGGTTCGTCGGGTGCTTTGGCGAGCGATGTCACGAAGGGGCCTTCCGTGTCGTGGCCGTCCATTGGCGGCTTATGGAGACTAGCACCGGGTTGGGCTCGCAGACCCCTGTCTTGACGAAATCTTTACGGCCTGGTTTTTGTGTCACGGGATTCTTCCGGCGGAGTAGTCCGTGCCGCCTTAGTGACCAGCGCCGTCGATAGTGCGGCGGCGAGGGGCATTATCGACGGCTTTCTTGAACGGGAGCGCACGGGAGCGCACGGGAAGCGCACGGCGGGGTGGGCACCTGGGTAACGGGTCCGGCGTCGAGCATAAAAAGTATCCTTTATGAAACTTCTGGTTCCCATTAGTGAACATCGGTTGTACGATGGTGAACAATTGTTTGGGTGTGACGCACGTCTACTGTGCGGGACCCGCCTGAGAAAATGCCACACGAAACGAGGACGTCCATGAAAGAGCTCCGCATCGAGGCCAATGGGAATCTTGGCCCGATCGATTCCTCCCAAATTCCGCGCTATGCCGGTGCTGCAACCTACGCACGCTTGCCGCGCCTAGATCAAGTGGCAAAGGCTGATGTGGCCGTTGTTGGCGTGCCTTTCGATAGCGGGGTCTCCTACCGGCCCGGCGCCCGCTTCGGCGCCAATCACGTCCGCGAGGCCTCACGCCTGCTACGCCCTTACAACCCGGCGTGGGACGTTTCGCCCTTTGAAAACTGCCAGGTCGCCGATGCCGGTGACATGGCCGTGAACCCCTTCAATATCAACGAAGCCATTGAAACCATCCAGCAAAACGCCCTCGATCTAACGGCTGACGGCGCCAAACTCCTGACCATCGGTGGCGACCACACCATCTCGCTGCCTCTGTTGCGAGCTGCTGCCGAACGTGCCGGCGAGCCTGTGGCCATGTTGCACTTTGACGCGCACCTGGACACTTGGGACACCTACTTCGGTGCCGAATACACACACGGCACCCCTTTCCGCCGAGCTGTCGAAGAAGGGATCCTGGACACCGAGGCCATCTCCCATGTCGGCACCCGCGGTCCGCTCTACGGCAAGAAGGACCTCGACGACGATCACCGCTTCGGATTTGGCATCGTCACCGCAGCAGACGTCTACCACCAGGGGGTGCTGGAAACCGTGGCCAAGATTCGTGACCGCATCGGCAAGCGCCCGCTCTACATCTCCGTCGACATTGACGTCCTGGACCCCGCGCACGCACCTGGCACCGGCACGCCCGAGGCCGGCGGCATCACCAGCCGCGAACTGATCGAGATCATTCGTGGATTCCGCGGCATGAACCTGGTCGGCGCCGACATTGTGGAGGTCGCCCCGGCTTATGATCATGCGGAAATCACCGGCATCGCCGCCAGCCACGTGGGCTTCGAACTCGTCACGTTGATGGCTGACAATCATGTGGAAGGTGACCGCTTTGGCACCCCGAACGGTTACGCCGCGCAGGCCCTTGACGCGGAAGCACGACGCCGGCCCGCCGGTTTCGCGCCCACGGCAGCCACTAAGGGGGAAACCAAGTGACGAACGGATTGAACATGAAAAACCACGCCACGGAGGTTCAGGCCGCAGAGGCCCAGACCATGGAAGCCCAAGCACCGGAAGCCCAGCGCAACGGTGGCGACCTCGTCGTAGAGACCCTGACCGCACTGGGTGCCAAGACCGTTTTTGGTATACCCGGCCAGCACGCCTTGGGCCTCTTCGATGCGCTCAGCCGATCGTCCCTGCACTTTGTGTCCTCCAGAGTGGAGAACAATTCGGCGTTTGCCGCCGACGGCTACTCCCGTGCCACCGGTGAAGTGGGGGTGCTGTTCTTGTCCACGGGCCCCGGCGCACTTACTGCGTTGGCCGGATTGCAGGAAGCCTACGCCACCGGTGTACCCATGATTGTGGTGGCTAGCCAGATTCCGTTGGAGGGTTTGGGAGCCCGACGCAAGGGCATGTTGCACCAGCTCGATGACCAAAAAGCCTCCGCAGCCAACGTCACCAAGAGCCAGCGACTCATCCAGCATGCCTCCGGAATTCCGTCGGCCATCCAGGATGCGTGGACCGAAGCCGTGTCTTCTCCGCAGGGCCCGGTCTGGATTGAAGTGCCACAAAACGTGCTGCTGGATCCCATCTTCGTGCCCGCAGTCGAGGATGCGCTGGCCGAACCGTTCGACAACCCGCCGCGCGTCGAGCTTGTCAGGGAGGCCGTGAAGTGGTTGACGGCCGCCAAGCGCCCGGCGATTGTGGCCGGTGGTGGCACCCGCCGCGGACACGCTGAAAAGCAGTTGCTCTCCATCGCCGAGAAGCTCAACGCACCCGTGGTCTGCACACCCGGTGGCAACGGGGCGTTCCCTTGGAACCATGAACTTTCCTTGCAGTCGTGGATGGAGGACCGCTACGTCACCGAGGTCCTTGAAGACGCTGATGTGCTGGTGGTCATCGGCTCCTCGCTGGGGGAGGTCTCTAGCAATTACTTCACCATGGAGCCGCGCGGGCGCATCATCCAGATCGACGCAGAACCGCGCGTACTGGAATCCAACCGCCCCGCGCTGGGTATCCGGGCCGACGCCGGACAAGCACTGAGCGCTCTCGATGACGCTCTGGACGCATCGTTGCGGGACGATGCCGATTGGCACGGCGCCACACCGCAGGCCGTGGTGGCGGAAACTCTTGCGAAAGTTCAGGCGCGCTTGGACAGCCAGGATTTGGGCCTCGAACGGAAATTCATGGCCGATATCCGCGACGCCGTCCCTGCCGATATGCAAACCTTTTGGGACATGACCATCTCCGCTTATTGGGGATGGAGTTGCTGGGATTCCAAGGACGGCGAGTTCCATTCGGCCCAGGGTGCTGGCGGGCTGGGCTATGGTTTCCCGGCGGCGCTCGGAGCGGCGCTGGGCCTGCAGAGTCAGGGTAAGTCGCCGCGGGTTTTGGCGGTGGCCGGCGATGGTTCCGCCATGTACTCCATCTCGGAATTGGCCACGGCTCGTCAGCACAACGCGCCTGTCACCTGGCTGATTGTGGACGACGGTGGCTACGGGATCCTGCGCGAATACATGATCGACACCTTCGGCAAGGCTACCCACACCGAGCTGGCCCGGCCGGACTTCGTGAAGCTGGCCGAAGCCTTCGGCGTGCCGGCTCAACGGGTCAAGCCGGAGGATGTGGGGGACGCGCTCAAGGCGGCCTTTGCAGCCGACGGCCCCAACGTAGTGGTGGTCGACGTGCTCCTGAAGATGTTCGGCCCCACCCACCTGGACATCTAGCCTCAGCCCCTCAGCGACGCTATCCCACCTTTGGTGCGTTTTTCCGAAACGCTATCCCACCATTGGTTCCCTTTTCGGGATCGCTATCCCACCCAGTACGACGACGGGAGGTCACCTTCGCGAAGAAGGTGACCTCCCGTCGTCGTACTTCAGACGTTACTGGGCGAGGAGCTCGAGCAGGTTCTGCCGGTACTCCAGAAACGCTGCCCGCCCACGCGCAGTAATGCCGAGGTAGGTGACCGGGGTGCGGCCCTGGATGGTCTTTTCTTGGATGATGTAACCAGCGTCCTGGAGCCTGTGCAGGTGCACCGACAGATTCACCGCCCTCATGTCGCGCAATCGGGCGCCTCACCGCGAGGCCTAGACTGGGGCGCATGGCCATTATTTATGACGCGCAGTTGAGCCCATCCAAGTCCGAACTCCTTGAGAAATGGCTGCCGTCGCAGCCGTGGTTCCGCGGCGAAGCGTCCACATTGGTGCGACTCGGAGCGTTTCGCTTCGACGATCCCGCCGGTGAGGTGGGAATCGAAACTCACGTTCTCGCCGTCGATGGTGCGACGTATCAGGTGCCGTTGACCTATCGTGGCGCCCCGTTGGAGGGTGCTGAGGATTTCCTGGTGACCACCATAGACCACTCGGTTCTTGGCACGCGGTGGGTCTATGATGCCACGGCCGATCCGGTTTATCTCCACGAGCTTGCCGCCGCCATAGTCTTGGGGAAGCCGCAAGCGCCGGAGCAGTTGGTGGTGGGAGATTCGTTCGAGGCCCTTCCTGTCACCGTCTCCGTGAGCAGTGCAGGAACGCACGACGCCGCTCTGCCGGAGTTGCGCTTCGAGGCCCCGCGAACTGCTGCAGGAGTCACCACTATTCCAGCTGGGTCAATCAACTTCGCCGTGCTGCGCGAGCTAGACACCTCGGGTGCTCGCCAGTCCGGACCCGCGCTAACTGCCCGATGGGATGGTCAGGACGAACCCGTAGTGGTTGCTGCGGCGATTATTGTCTGAAGCTGAGCTGTTCCGGCCCTAATTTCCCGAGTTACCGAATTCGAGTCGCCACATATGGCCCGTTCGCGGCCTCGGAACAGGCCATATGTGGCGACTCGAATCAGCTGGACGATGCGAATCGATTTATCTGCGGTTTCGAATTGCCGACGCGAGGTGAGGGCACCATTTCGAGCGGCGCCGAGATCGTGGTGTACCTAGCGTTTTTGGTGCGGTTCTTGTTCTAGCTCGCCCCTTCCCACCTCTACTACTTAGCGCTACTATGTACTTGTAACTAGTAGTGCTAAGTAGCTGAGGGGAGTGTGCCGTGGGGAAGCAAATGACGGAGATGCTCAAGGGCACTCTGGAGGGCATTGTTCTGGCTATTCTGGCCACGCAGCCCGCCTATGGCTACGAAATCACCGCGCAACTGCGGGCTCAAGGCTTTGATGACATTGCTGAAGGCACTGTGTACGCGCTGTTGGTGAGGATCGAGCGCAACGGGACGGTCGACGTCGTCAAGGTCCCCTCCGAAAAGGGCCCGCCGCGGAAGGTGTATTCGCTGAATCCGCAGGGCCGGGAACAACTTGAAGAATTCTGGAGAACGTGGGGCTTCGTGGCCGAGAGGCTGGAGAAACTCCGTCGTGGAGGATGGCAATAATGGCTGCAAAATGGATCGAGACGGTCACTGGATCGCTCGAGCAAAAGAAGCAATACAAGGCCAATAAGGCGCGCATGCAAGCACTGCCGGGGCCGTATCGCACGGCGGTCGAGGCGATCGAGCGGTACCTGACGTACTTTGGCGCCATTAATAAGGGCGATGTTTTGGTGACGATGTTCCAGGACCTCGGCGATCTTTTCGAACAGGCGGCGGCGGACGGCACCCCGATCCGCGACCTGATCGGCGCGGACCCCGTTGAATTCGTGGAGGCGTTCCTGGCGAATTACGCCGAAGGGCAGTGGATCAGCAAGGAACGCCAGCGCCTGATCGATACCATTGACGGCATCACAGAAGCCTAGCGGAGCCCGCCATGAGTGCGTTTACGCCCCAATCCCTGGCCATCTCGGTGCAGGGTCTGGAGAAGTCATTTAAGAATGTGCACGTGCTGCGGGGCGTGGATTTCGAGGTGGCCCGCGGCAGCATCTTCGCCCTCTTGGGGTCCAACGGGGCCGGTAAAACCACTATCGTGAAGGTCCTTTCCACGCTCTTGAAGCACGACGCCGGGGCTGCCGCCGTCAATGGATTCGACGTCGCCTCCCAGTCCGGCAAGGTGCGGGAATCGATCAGCCTGACCGGGCAGTTCGCCGCCGTCGATGAAATTCTGACAGGGCGGGAAAACCTTGTGCTGGTAGCCAAGCTGCGGCATGTGGCGGACCCAGGTGTTGTGGCTGACGGCCTCCTGGAGCGGTTCGCGCTGACCGAGGTGGGCTCCCGGAAAGTGTCTACCTACTCCGGAGGCATGCGGCGCCGGCTGGACATCTCCATGAGCCTGATCGGAAACCCGCCCGTCATCTTCCTCGACGAGCCAACCAGCGGGCTCGACCCCCAGGCGCGCCTTGAGGTGTGGGCTGCGGTGCAGGAACTTGCTGGCCACGGCACCACTGTACTGCTCACCACGCAGACCCTTGACGAGGCCGAACATCTTGCCGATCGCATCGCGATCCTGCACGAGGGACGGATTATCGTCAACGGCACACTGGCCGAACTGAAGGCGCTGCTGCCTCCGGCCAAGGTTGAATACGTGGAAAAACAGCCCACCCTCGAGGACGTCTTCTTCGCTCTTGTTGGCGGGAGCGGTGCCGGGAACAACGGCAGCAGTGCCGCCGGGCGCGGCGTCGCCACATCGGACTGAGGATCCACCATGAGCAAGCATTTCTTTTCCGACACCACCGTCCTGTTGGGCCGGTCCCTGCGGCACATCACGCGCAGCATGGACACCATCATCACGACCACCATCATGCCGATCGCGTTTCTGCTGCTCTTCGTTTACGTCTTGGGCGGTGCGATCCACGCGGGCGCAGGATCCTATGTGAGCTACCTGCTGCCGGGCATCTTGGTCATCACCATAGCCTCCGGCATCTCCTACACGGCATTCCGGCTGTTCCTGGATATGCAGAGCGGCATCTTTGAGCGGTTCCAGTCCATGCCCATTGCCCGGTCTTCGGTGTTGTGGGCACATGTGGTGACCTCGCTTGTCGCCAACCTGGTTTCCGTGGCCGTCGTCGTGCTTGTTGCCCTTGTTATGGGATTCCGCTCGGGTGCTGGGCTCTTGACGTGGCTGGCCGTGGCCGGAATTCTGCTGCTGTTGACGCTGGCATTGACCTGGATCGCCGTGATTCCGGGGCTTACGGCTAAATCGGCGGACGGGGCGAGCGCCTTCGCCTATCCCATCATTTTCCTGCCATTTATCAGCTCGGCGTTTGTGCCCACCGATACCATGCCGGGCCCGGTGCGCTGGTTTGCCGAAAACCAGCCGGTGACCTCGATCGTCAACACGGTCCGGAACATGCTGGCGCAATTGCCCGTGGGTGGGGATATTTGGCGGGCGCTCACCTGGTGTGTTGGCATCCTGGTGGTCGCGTACATTTTTGCCATGGTGGCCTACCGGAAAAAGATCGCGTAGCTTGGCGCCTGCAGAAATGATCCCGGTCCCGCCAAATGATCCCTAGAACTCAAGATTCCGGGATCAGAAAGCGGGCTCCGGACCTTTTTGGCAGTCGTACGCCGTAGGCGCGGTGTTGTCAGTATTCGCGGGGGAGGGGCTCATGCCCTGCGCGGGGGAGCAGAGCCGCGTAGGTGCAGGCTGCTGCGGTGAATAACAGCAGGAAACCTAACATGCCCATGGCCACAGAATTGCTGGAGACCTCAGTCGGGTCCAAGTCCACGGTGCTGAGTATTGTTCCCAGCGCCACCCCAATCACGCCGTAGCCCAGTGACACGAAGCAGACCACCACGGCTTTCTGGGTGGGAAACCAGTGACCGTCCCGGAAGAACCCGCGGGCCAGGGCCCAGCCAATAAGGAATGGGAGAATGGAGGCGGCGAAGATGACAGCCATGATGAGAACCGTCGAGCTGTAGCCAACGCCGTCGGGTCCCACATGCCGGGCAATCTGGCTGGGGATCAGGGGACTGAGAATTAAGTAGAGAACCACGGCCAGGATCAGTGCGCAGGCCGGGGCCACGATGAGTAATGGCACGGCTCTGGTGTTCACGCGGGTCATGCCGCTCGTGTTTGAATTCACAGTCAATCTGTCCCCTCAGATTCCAATCCCGAAATGGATTGCAGTAACCAATGTATCGACGCCGGGTCGGGGAGTCGAACCGTTCCGTCCCGGGGATGTTCGTTATGGCTGTAGCGCCAGCGACGACGGTTTGATTACGATTGCGCCATGACACACACCGCACCAGCCCCCGTGATCTATCTCAGTTTTCCCGGCACCGCGCGTGAAGCGCTCACTTTCTATGCCGACATCTTTGGTGGGGAGCTCGTGCTGCACACTTATGAGGAATTCAGCCGCACCGATGGTCCCGGCCATGCGATAGCCCATGGAATGCTCCTGGCTCCGGTCTCCTTGGCGGGGTCGGATGCTGCCACGGGACAACAAACGGTTCGGATGGAAGGGGCCATGCTCTCCCTGCTTGGTACCGCGGACGCAGACGTGCTCGAGGAGTGGTTCGCCAAGCTGGCCGTGGGCGGAACTGTTGTGGATCCTCTGGCTGAAAAACCATGGGGAGCCTGCGACGGGCAGGTTATTGACCGTCACGGCCTGCATTGGCTCATTGGGTACGAGCATTGAGAATCCGGAGAAACCCAGCTAGCCCTCCAGCAGTTCCAAAAGTTGAACGTGTTCAAAAATGGTGCTTTACTCAGAACTGAACACGTTCAAAAGATGGGATTCGGTATGGACGCGCAACCGATGGACAGCAAGAGCGAGCAAACCAAGGCGCTGGTACGTGAAACTGCCATGGCCATGTTCCGCACCAAGGGCTACGCGAAAACCACCATGCGGGGTATTGCTGCCGACGCCGGAGTCTCCCTGGGTAGCACCTATTACTACTACGCCTCCAAAGATGAACTGGTCCTGGAGCTCTACCGCGAATCCGTCACCGAGCAGCAGGCCGCCGCCACCTTGGCGCTGGCCGATGCGAGCGGCTTAGCCGACCGGCTCAAGGCCGCCCTGCATGCCGGCATTGACGCACTCACGCCGTATCACTCCTTCGGCAGCGCGTTGATTGGCAGCGCACTTCCGCCGCAATCGCCACTGAACCCGTTTGGTGAGCCGTCGCGGGAAGTCCGGGAGTCCGCCGTCGGAATTTTCAGTGAGGTGGTGGAGGGCGCCAAGGTGCCGGCATTCCTCCGCGCCCAACTGCCCGAACTCCTGTGGCTCGGGTACATGGGTGTGGTGCTGTTTTGGGTGTACGACCGCTCCGAAGGCCAGCGCCGCACCCGCACCCTGATCGACGGAGCAGCGCCGCTGATCGCCAAGCTCGTTGCATTCTCGCGCCTGCCGGTGGTCAAACCGTTGGTCGAGGAAGTGCTCGCGCTCAAGGCGAAGGTTCAGTCGTGAAAACCGTTGTCATCGCCGGGGCGTCCGGGTTCATTGGCGCTCATTTTCGCCAACAGTTTGCCGCTGCCGGGTGGCAGGTGCGAACCGTGGGCCGCAACGGCTCAATCGCCGACGCCGCGTGGGGCGACACTGCCGCCATCACCGCACTGCTGGATAACGCTGACTTGCTGCTCAATCTCGCCGGAAAATCGGTCTCCTGCCGCTACACCCCTGCCAACAAGGCCGAGATCGTGCGGTCCCGGGTCGAGACCACAGCCGAGCTGGGCCGGGCTATGGCGGTCTGCGTGAATCCGCCGCGCGATTGGTTCAACGCCAGTACCGGCACCATCTATCGTGATGCGCGGGACAGGCCTCAAGATGAGTACGACGGCGAACGTGGCTCCGGTTTTTCCGTCGAGGTGGCGCGGGGCTGGGAGGAAACGCTCGCTGCCGCGGACACTCCGTCGACGCGGCGGATCCCGCTTCGGATTTCCATCGTCATGGGCCCTGGCGGTGGCGTGATGCGCCCCTTCAACAATCTGGCGCGGCTGGGGCTGGGTGGGCGTATGGGTGATGGTGGGCAAATATTCAGTTGGATTCATGTCCAGGATTTGTTCCGCGCCGTGGTGTTTCTGCACGAGCACAGGGAGATCACGGGACCCGTAAATATCGCGTCTCCAGTGGTGGTGACGAATGCCGAGCTGATGCGGGCTGTGCGCAGCGCAAACCGGGCACCGTTCGGGGTCCCCACCCCGGCATGGCTGCTGAAGATGGGGGCGGTGTTGATTCGGACCGAAACCGAGCTGGTGCTCAAGAGTCGGTGGGTGGCCTCGCGGAAACTCCGGGATGCAGGCTTCATCTGGAAGCATCCGGAACTCAGCGGTGCGCTTGCGAGCATTGCCGGGGATCGGCATGAGTGAGGAAAAGGTGGCCGGATTCAGAATGGAGTATGGGGTCCCGGCGGTATTGATTGGCTGGTTCGTGACGTTCTTCGTTTTCTGCTTGGGATTGACCGTCGCCAACTTTGTGACGGAGGGAGCCAATGGGCTGGGCCTTGGATTCCTAGCCGCGTCTATGATGGTTGGCCTCCCCGTCGCAGTATTGATCGGGTTGCCGCTTGCGCTGCTGATTTCTTGGCCGCTGCGGAGGGTGCGGAACCAGGAACTGCACGTTCTGGTATTCGCACTCGGCGTTGGCGCGGCCATGGTGGGTGGGGTGTATTTCTCCTACGGGGGAGAGGTGAACTGGGGTGCTGCGGCTCTGGTAGCAGGGGCCGCCCTGAGCGCCGCAATTGGGCGGGCTAGTGTCATCACCATGGTGGCGAAACGGAATCAAGTGCAAATCGGGCCGCGAGGTAGGTACTAGCAAGCACGTGGATGGCCAAATCCGCTAGGCTCACAGCAATAGAGATCTCCTGCTTTTTGCGTGCCCCTCGACTGTGATTGGACCTTCCGTATGTCAGCCGTCTCCACCCTGAAAATCACAACCCGGACCCTTGAGCTGGCAGAGTTGGGCGCCGATTCGCCGCTGCCTTCGGTGCAGCCGCTGCTGGAGCCGCCCTATACCGTGGGCGCAGGCATTCCCGAAGAGATCTCAGCGGGGGTGCGCTGGGGCAAGGTCAGCAACATTTACCCCTATCCCATGCAGGAGAGCTATTCGCGAGAGACCCGCGCAACGGAACTGACCGCCGTCGTGCTTGAAAATGAGCATCTGAAGGCCACCTTCCTGCCGCAGCTGGGCGGGCGTCTGTGGGAGCTCACGGACAAGGCCACGGGCAAGGAATTGTTGCACACGCAGGAGAAGATTCAGTTCGCGAATCTGGCCCTGCGCAATGCCTGGTTCGCCGGTGGGATTGAGTACAACATTGGCACGCGCGGGCATTCGCCCACCACGTGCGTGCCGCTGCACACGGCGATTGTGCGCACGCCGGAGGGTCAGGAAATCCTGCGGATGTGGGAGTTCGACAGGCTCCGCGAGGTGGTGTTCCAGATCGACGCATGGCTGCCGGCCGACTCCAACGTGGTCCTGGTGGCCGTGCGCATTCGCAACCCCAACGACAAAACCGTGCCCATGTATTGGTGGAGCAATGCGGCCGTTCCGCAGTCGCCGGACACACGCGTGATTGCCCCGGCGACGCACGCCTACGCGACCGATTATGACGGTTCCATGACGCGCGTTGACACCACCAACTTCCACGGTGCCGATGCCACCTGGCCTGTTCGGAATTCCCAGGCGGCGGATTTCTTCTTCGATATTGCTCCTGAGGAGCGGCGCTGGGAGGTAGCTGCCGATGCCGACGGCGATGGGCTGGCCCTGATTTCTTCGGCGCAACTGCGGGGCCGGAAGCTGTTTGTCTGGGGCGAAGGTGCCGGTGGCCACCGGTGGCAGGAGTGGCTGTCGCCCTCGGATTCTGGCGAGCCGCGGCGCTATGCGGAGATCCAGGCCGGCTTGGCCCAGACCCAGTTTGAGCACGTGCCCATGCCCGCCGGGGCCAGTTGGCAGTGGGTCGAGGCGTACGGCAACGCTGCCCTTGATCCGGCTCTCGCCGCAGGGGACTGGGGCGCCGCCGTGGCTCATGGCGCGCAGCGCGTGGAAGCGTTGGTCTCTGAGCGCAGTATTGCCAATGCCCTGTCCGACGCCGGACGCTGGGCTGATCTGCCGCCTTCGGAAATGGTGGTGGCTGGCAACGGTTGGGGTGCTTTGGAGCGGGTCCGTCGCCACCATTCCACCACTGACTGGATCGATGAGGCCGGCACGCCCTTTGGGGTTGAGACGCTCACCGCAGATCAGGCGCCATGGCTGGAGTTGCTCAACGCCAACGAAGGAATTGTGGAGAAGCCCTTTGAAGCGTCTTCGGGGGAGGCGCCGAGTCAGCCATTCGCGGGAGCTGAGTCCTTTGTGCGTGGCTTGGATTGGGAAGATCTGCTCACGGCTGGCCGGAATTCCAGCGCCGAGGGCGCGTTCCACCACGCCGTCATGGTACATGCGCGGGCTTCCACGTCGGCGGGGGATCAGAGTGTGGTTGCGGCGTTGTACCGAACGGCCCTTGAAGGGACCTTCGTGGCCGGGGCTGATTTGAGCGCGCGAAGCCGTTCATTGGCACACCGCGGTTTGGGGTTGGCGCTGATTGCCTCCGGGGATGTGGCCGGTGGACTAGCCGAGTTGCGGGCAGCTTGCGGCGTAGATCCCAGCTGCCGTGAACTGTTGGTCGAGGCCATGGCTATGGCTCTGGACAACGCTGAGCCCGCTGTGGCGCTGGAGGTGCTCAGCCGTGCACCCGAATCTCTGGCATCGCTGGGCAGGGTCCGGTTCCTGGAAGCCACGGCACTCGCTGCACTGGGGGAGGACGCTGCCGCCGCCGCGATTCTCACGGCAGGACTGGAAGTGGCCGACCTCCGCGAAGGAGTCAACTCAATCTCGGACCTGTGGACTCAGGTCTGCCCAGGACAAGATGTTCCGGCGGAGTACCAATTCAGCATGCAGTGACTCGCCCTCCTCCAGTCCTCCGACGCTGTCGCCTCCTGCCGAGGCTGTCGCAGCAATGGCTGGATTTCCAGGAACGCTCGCGCACTCAGCGTGAACTGCTCCCCGATTTAGCAGCCATTGCTGCGACAGGGTCGTCGATAAAGCAGCCATTGCTGCGCTAGCGTTCCCGAAATAGCAGCCATTGCTGCGCTAGCGTCGAGACGGATTGACACGCGCTGTGAGCCGTGTCATAGTCTTCATTATGAACTTGTCAGACAGCTGGACAGCCGGACAGTCGCAAATCGTCCGGGTGAGCGCCGCCGAGGCCGTATTCCAAGCCATCCGCTCCGCCATTGAGGGCGGCCAGCTCACCGTTGGCACCAAGCTCAGCAGCGAAACCGCGCTCGCAGCCCAATATGGTGTCAGCCGCTCAGTGGTCCGTGAAGCCCTCCGGTCCTGCACCGCGCTGGGCCTGACGGAAACGCAGACCGGCAAGGGCACCTTCGTCATAGCCAGCCGAGCATCGAGCGATCTGGTCCTGGGTCAGTTCTCGGCCCGCAGCCTCATGGAGGCCCGCCCTCACATCGAGGTGCCCGCCGCCGAATTCGCAGCAACCCGCCGCAGCACCGAACAACTCGAGGAAATGCGCGGCATCCTGACCCTCATGGCCGAAGAGGACGACCCCGAAATCTGGGTCAACCTAGACGCCGCCTTCCACGGCGCCATCGCCCGCGCCAGCGGCAACGGCGTCTTTGAAAGCGTCGTCAACGACATCCGTGACGCCATGGTGAACCAGTCCGAAACCATCAACCTCATCACCGGCCGGGCACGCCAATCCGACGCCGAACACCTCGTCATCCTCGACGCGATCCAACGCAGCAACACCAAGGACGCGGGCCTCGCCATGGCCACGCACCTCTCCGCCGTCGACACCGCCCTGAGCCAGATCATGGGAGCCACCCAAGCATGAACCGCAGCAATTTTCCGGCCCACGCACCGCTCGCCGTGCAGACGCGCGGCGACCTCATTGAGAGTGTCCATTATGGTTCGCTCGTTGCCCTGACGTCCGACGGCGGGAGCGTCCTCCTGCGTGGAGAGCCCACCGCCCGCATGTACCCCCGCTCCGCCCTAAAGCCGCTCATGGCGGTGGCCATGTTGCGCGCCGGTGTGGAACTCTCCGATGAACAATTGGCGCTGGCCTCAGCCAGCCATTCCGGCGCAGCTGAACACCAGAGCACCGCGGCAGCCATTCTGGCAGGAGCCGGCCTCACCCCGGCTGATCTGGGGAACTCCACCGATCTGCCCTACGGTGTGGAGGAACGGGTGCAGTGGCTGGCCGCAGGCAATGGCCCCACCCAGTTGACCCAAAACTGCTCCGGGAAGCATGCCGCGTTGCTGGCCACCTGCGTGCATAACGGCTGGTCGGTGGAGAACTACTTGCACGCAGATCACCCGCTCGCGGCACTCATCCGGGCCACCGTGGAAGATCTCACCGGCGAGGCCATCACCATCGTCAGCACCGACGGCTGCGGCACCGAGGTGTTTGCGCTGTCACTGACGGGCATGGCCCGCGCCTTCGCGCGCATGGTCACGGCAAAACCGGGCACCCCGGAACGCCGCGTTGCCGACGCCATGCGCGCGCACCCCGAGCTGGTGGCCGGCCGCGGCCGAGATGTCACCGCGCTGATGCAGACAGTTCCCGGGCTCCTGGCCAAGGACGGTTTTGAAGGCATCCAGGTGATTGCCCTCGCTGATGGCAGCGCCGTGGCACTGAAAATTTCCGACGGCGGCGACCGAGCTCGTATGCCGGCGGCAACTCCGGCACTCATCGCCCTAGGAGTCGACCCTGAGCAACTGACTGCTTTCAATCGCCTCCCCGTCTATGGCGGCGGGCATCCTGTGGGTGAGCTGCTGGGGCTGCCAGTTCCTCTTTAGTCTCGACCGAGCAGCACCCACAACAAGCTACTAATCCCCACGCTTATCCGCACCAGAGAGTGCAATTTTGTGGCGTAATGATGCGCCGTCCTTAGGAGAGTCATGACTGAAACTATGTCCACCACCCCCGTATCCGATCCCGTTGACTACCGCAGCGAGCACGATCTCATTGGTGACCGCGATATCCCGGCGGACGCTTACTGGGGTGTGCACACACTGCGAGCCGTGGAGAATTTCCCCATCACCGGCATTCCTCTGAGCAATAACACTCACTTGGTCAACGGCTTGGCCATGGTCAAACAAGCCGCAGCGCAGGCCAACCATGAACTCGGATTGCTCGACGACGTCCGGGCCGCAGCCATCATTCAAGCTTGCCAGGACATCATTGCCGGGAAGCTGCACGACCAGTTCGTGGTGGACGTTATCCAGGGCGGTGCCGGGACGTCCTCGAACATGAACGCCAACGAAGTCATCGCCAACCGGGCACTGGAAATCCTGGGTCACCGCAAGGGCGATTACCAGCACCTGCACCCGAATGACCACGTCAACCTGAGCCAGTCCACCAACGATGTCTACCCGACGGCCGTGAACGTGGCGACCATTTTCGCGGCGAAATCGTTGGTCGGGGCCATGGAATACCTGTGCGATGCCTTCGCTGCCAAGGCGCTGGAATTTAGGACCGTGGTGAAAATGGGCCGCACGCAGTTGCAGGATGCGGTGCCCATGACGCTCGGCCAGGAGTTCAACACCTACGCGGTGACGATGGGCGAGGACCGGGCCCGGCTCGCCGAATCCACGCTGCTGGTCCACGAGATCAACCTCGGCGCCACGGCCATCGGCACCGGGCTGAACGCTCCGCGGGGCTATTCAGAACTGGCCTGCCGCCACCTTGTGGAGATCTCAGGGCTACCGCTGACCGTTTCAGTTGACCTGATTGAGGCCACACAGGACGTCGGTGCGTTTGTGCACCTCTCCGGAGTGCTCAAGCGCGTGGCCGTGAAACTATCCAAGATCTGCAACGACCTGCGACTCTTGTCCTCCGGTCCGCGCGCCGGCTTCGGCGAAATCACGCTGCCGGCCGTGCAGGCGGGATCCTCCATCATGCCGGGCAAGGTCAACCCTGTCATCCCGGAAATGGTGAACCAGGTGGCCTATGAGGTGGTGGGCAACGATGTCACCATCACCATGGCGGCAGAGGGCGGGCAGTTGCAGCTCAACGCCTTTGAACCCGTCATTGTGTACAGCTTGACCAAGAGCATGCGCCACCTTGAAGCGGCCTGCATTACCTTGGCCGACAAGTGCATCCGCGGCATCACAGCCCACGAAGACAAGCTACGCGCACAAGTTGAGCACTCCATTGGTCTGGTCACCGCGCTCAACCCGCGCCTTGGCTCCGCCACCTCAACAGCCATTGCTCTGGAAGCACTGGCCAGCGGGCGCGGCGTGGCCGAGCTGGTGCTCGAACGCAAACTCCTCACAGAAGAACAGCTCAACGAACTGCTGCGTCCGGAGTACCTCGCCAATCTCAGCGAGCTATCTACCAGCAATTGAGCTCCTCAGTAGCTGACCTCTTCCGTAACTGAGCTCTGCTTCCAGTGATCTCACCAGCAACTTTCCATCCAGTATTTTTCCTTCGAGTGGCCCGAATGCGCGGACGTAGCAGTGCGCTAGCGTTCCAGAAGAAACCGCCATTGCTGCGCTAGTCGCGAAGCTTCGAACCATCGCTGGAGCCGCGGGCTAGGCGCTGTTTCGCTGGCCTCAACCAACGCCGGGAATAACTCCGGAATTCTCTCTGTTGACTCAATTAGATGCAAACGCATGAATTAAGGAGTCATAATGCAGCGTACGGTAGTAGTCATTTCGGCAGGCCTCGGTGTTCCCTCGTCCACCCGTATGCTGGCGGACCAAATTGCCGCTGATGTACAGTCGCGTCTGAGCCAGGCAGGGACCGAACCCATCATTGACGTCATTGATCTGCGCGACTACGCCACCGACATCGCCAACAATATGGTGTCCGGATACGCCGGACCGGCATTGGCCGCGGTCATCAAGCGGGTGGAAGCTGCCGATGCCATGATCGCCGTGACTCCTACCTTCAGCGCTTCCTACAGCGGTTTGTTCAAGTCGTTCTTCGACGTTCTGGATCCGAAGTTCATTGACGGAATGCCCGTGCTGTTCGGTGCTACGGGTGGCTCATCGCGCCACTCCCTGGTGCTGGACATGGCTATCCGACCGCTCTTTAGCTACCTGCGTGCCAATACGATGCCCACCGCCATCTACGCTTCCCCGGAGGATTGGGGCGGCTCCGGCACCAACACCTTGGAACGCCGGATTGGGCAGGCCGCGCAAGAATTGGTGACCGTCCTGACCGGCCAGCAAGGATCTGCCGCCGGAACCTCGGGAGCCGTCCTGATCGATCACAAGGCCAAGCGCGCCGAACGTGAGGCCTCGGATATGACATCGCTGCCGTTCGAAGAACTGCTCGCCCAGACACAGCGCCGATAACCAGTCACCAAGCCGGAACGTACCGAGCCGGAACACACCGAGCCGGGGCCGCCTAGAAGATGGGCTGCTCCGGCTTTACTGTGAGCGGCCGCGGATCCAAGGCGTCCAGCACCACAGAGAGCGCAGTGCGGTAGACCTCCGGATGAATTTCCGGGCTTGCATGCCCGGTGTGCGGAACGTCGTAGGCGAACCGTGGATTGCGCGGCAGCAGCGCCTCCCAGCCAAGTTTGGCCATGACGGCATTGACTATGAAGTCTTCGGGATCGTAAATGAGCCCGAGACCGGTGCTCGTGGGCACTCCGCCGTCGAACTGCCGGGGGAACGCTTGCAGGAACGTGGCTTGGGTGGTGCTCAGAATCAGCGAATTATTGTTCGAATCCAACGATCGAGCCACACCACTGCGGGCCGCCTCATACATGCCCTGACCGTTCGGGTTGCTCAGCCCACCCCAAAGTCCCGCACCCAGCCGCCCCAGTAGCCCCAGATACGGCACCACTTTTCCGGCGATCGAGATGTATTCCTTGCCGGGGTCCAAGGTGTCAGCCACATTCGACGGGCTTGATCCCATCACGATCAGCCGCACTTTAACGCCAATATCCGTCAGTAAAGAAGCAAGTACGACGGCGGCCATCCCACCAAAACTGTCTCCGTAGAAATACACGGTGTCGATGTTGCGGGCGTGGATGTCGCGCTGGATGGCAATGAACAGTTGGGCGATGTCGATACCTTCATTGGAGTAGCCAATGTAGGAGGCTGGAGCGCGCTGGTTCATGGCCGGCTGCAACGCCTCGAGTTTGCGCCCGGCGTCGCGATAGCTGACCCGGAAACCACCCAACAGGTACCAGGTCCGGCCGGGAAAACGTGCAGCGGCAGTCTGGTTGGCTTCGTTATCTGGAGTGGCGATGCGGTACTGGCTGCGCTCGGTGAGTTGAGCGTCCAGGGCAATGTTGGCTTGGAACGCCGTGGTCAGCGCAGCGGCACCCATGGTGAGAAAGAACTTTCGGCGAGGCATATCGGCGATCTGGTGAGCGGGCTTCGCGGCAGGGGCGGGCTGCTCGGGAGCCTCGTCGGGCCGCTGGCTAGTGTCAGGTACTGTGCTTGCTGTCATGGTGGATCACCCTTATTCTTCCACGCTTCGTGAGGGATTATTCCAGCGACTACCAGCCGTTCCCAGCAACCCGGACTTCAGCTGCGAACCCGTAGACTGGGGGCGTGAACACCACGCCGCACAACCTGCACCCTGCCGTTCCGGGGCTACCATCTGCCGGAACAGTATCTGGGCGCCTGTATTCCGGCTTGCAACCATCTGAACGTGTTCAGGAACGGTACGAGAAGTTCATTGACGCCGGCATCGAGGTGTTTGGCACCGTGGGCTATGCCTCATCCAAGATCAAGACATTGTGTCACTGTGCGGGCTTGAGTGAGCGTTACTTTTATGAATCCTTCGATTCCCGCGAACACCTGCTGACCGACGTGTATGAGAGGATTTCCACCAACTTAATGCAGCAAGTGACCGCGGCACTGCAGGATCCTGACGCTGAGGCAAAGGATGCCATCAAGGCCAGTTTGGCGGCGGTGGTCAATTTCATGCTGGGAGATCCCCGCCATGCACAAATTGTGCTGGTGGAAATTGTTGGTATTTCCGAGGAATTGGAAGCCAAACGCCACTTGGCGATGACGAATTTTGCCGGACAGTCCATGGGGGCGTTGCTGGTATTGGGCGGGCTCGAAGGCCCCGTGGTTAAGGAGATGCTCGGTGGTGGACTGGGGAGTCAAGGTGGGGGATCCAAATCCCGTGCAGGTATACGTCCTGTAGACCCGAATCATCCGCTGGCCGAGGTATTTGAATTTGCTAGACTTACGGCCATTTCCATGGTGGGCGGAGTGAATAATATGCTCCTCGACGCAGTCATCGGGGGGACCACCGCCAACGTTGAGAAGATCCTCGAGGTCGCCTACCAGCTGATATGCAACGCCTCCTCCGGGATCAGGGCACTTGCCGGCACTGGCCCAGCACGTCCGGCCCGAAAGTGACCCCCGCGACGTAACTATTGGTTGCTGCACAGCGAAGTGACACGATGGGTTCATGTCATTTCCAGAACTCTTTGCCAGCTATTGGTGGTTGCTCTTCCCACTGGGAGGCATGGCGGCCGGCGGTTTCAAAGCACTGTTCGCATCTCATGAACGTGCGCAGGAGCGAGCCCATCAACGTGAGATTGAGATGTACAAACTCCAACACCCGGAAGTGGCGGCGCTGGATGTCTCAACCCGCCCCCAGCCGTTGACGGAAACCATCAGTCTGGCCAAAGACGGCTATTCCGAAGGCGACGTGGCCAGGGTGAAGGGTGAACACGATTTGGTGAATAAGCGCTGGCTCAGCTACGAGCTTGACGTCGGCAAGCTGATCGACTTCCCTATGATGAGCGATGTTCGTGAACCGCTGACAGTCGCGTTTTTACGAGCCAAGCGCGACGCCGATGCCCTCCGCCCGCTCGAGGGCGATGAGATCTCTGCCAAGAGCCGTTGGGACGACTACCGCAACGCCGTCAATGCCTTCGCGGTGGCCTTTGACGTCGCGGAAAAGGAAGCCCACCGGATCAAGGACTCCGCCTTCAACGATGCGCAACGGGCGCGCCTAGGCACCGCCCGCAAGCTAGTGAACATTGCCGAGGACAACGCCGCCAGCCCTGCCGAGCGCCAGACCGCCTACAAGCGGGCGCGCAAGGAACTCGATGGCCTGATCGTCCTCCCCGACGTCACGATCGCCTCCCTCGAGCAAAAGGTGGCACGCATGATTGACGGCACTGCGGGCTAGATAAGGCCGCGCAAACGCTTTTGGGCTCACCCGCTTCCGGTTGCCATGCCTCCCGCGCGAGACCCTCCCCAAAGCCCCAATCCGCACGACGCCAAGGACCCGATACTGTGAACGCCCCGAGCCCTGCCTCCACGCTTGCTGCCAATCTGGCCGAAAACCCCTACAACGTCGTCATGGATCTAGAAAACCCAGGTCCTGGCACCGGTGGGATTCAACCGCGCGCCCACGTGGACAGCGGTTTGCCCACCCTCTCGCTCAACGGCGATTGGCGTTTCCACTACGCACCAACGCTGGCAGCGGCCCCTCTCGGTATTGAATTTGAGACGTTCGACGACGGAGCCTGGGACACGCTACCGGTCCCCTCCTGCTGGAATTTCCATGGTTATGGGGCTCCGGCCTATACCAATGTCCAGTTCCCCTTCCCACTGGATCCGCCGTTCACGCCGGATGCGAATCCCGTGGGCGATCATAGGCTGAGCTTCGATGCCACGCCTGAGTTCCTGAACGGCGCCATTTTGCGTTTCGATGGGATCGATAACGCGGGAACTATTTGGCTCAATGGGGAATTGTTGGGCACCACTCGTGGCGCAAAGCTGGTGCAGGAGTTTGACGTAACAGGCAAGGTCCGAGCCGGCGAAAACCTGTTGGTGGTGAGGGTTTCGCAATTCAGTGCATCCAGTTACCTCGAGGACCAAGACGCTTGGTGGTTACCGGGCATCTTCCGTGATGTGACCCTGTTGGCCCAGCCCGCCGGAGCCATTCGGGACGTGTTCGTGCATGCAGGCTTCACCCCAGACAAAACAGGCTCCGGCGCCACCCAAGGCACGGGAACCCTGCGCGTGGAGTTGGATCCGCCGCTGCCAGGAACCACAGTGGAGATTCTCCAGCTCGGCGTCTCTGAAATCCTGGATTTCGGGGCGGTATCTGAGGCTGACGCCAGCACAGCCAAGGTCTCAGCCGCCAGCAGCGCAGCCAGCAGCGTAGCCACCTCGCAAACACTTCACGTGGGTGCCGTGGAACCATGGAGCGCCGAATCGCCCACCCTGTACCAACTGCGGATCACCACACCAGTGCAAACCCTTCGCCTAAACGTAGGTTTCCGGAGCATCACGGTTGAGGACGCGCAGATTAAACTGAATGGCAAACCCCTACTCTTTAGGGGTGTCAACAGGCACGAGCACAACCCGGATTTGGGCCGCACCGTCCCACAGGAACAGGTACTGCGCGAACTGCACCTGATGAAGCAGCACAACATCAACGCCATCCGCACAGCCCACTACGCCCCGCACCCGTTCCTGCTGCACGCTGCCGACCAGCTGGGCTTCTACGTCATCGACGAGTGCGACTACGAAACCCACGGTTTTGAAGACGGCGACTGGGCGGGGAACCCCAGCGCCGAACCGCAGTACCGGGAGGCCCTGCTGGATCGGATGGCGCGCTTGGTGGAGCGGGACAAGAACCACCCTTCAATCATCATGTGGTCGCTGGGCAATGAGGCAGGCACAGGAGCCAACCTTGAGGCCTTGGCGCAGTGGACTAAGCAGCGCGATCCCGAACGGTTGCTCCACTACGAGGGCGACTGGGCCAGCCCCTACGTGGATGTCTATTCGCGCATGTACGCTTCACCGGCGGAAGTGGAGTTGATCGGCCGCCAGCAGGAGGAGCCGCCAGCGGACGCCGAACAAGATAGTCACCGACGGAACTTGCCGTTCATCCTGTGCGAATATGTCCACGCCATGGGCAATGGCCCCGGCGGCCTGCAGGAATATCAGGAGCTATTCGATAAATACCCGCGCCTACAAGGCGGCTTCGTGTGGGAATGGATTGAACACGGCATCCGCCAGCACACCATGGACGGGGAAGCGTACTTTGCCTACGGCGGTGACTTTGGCGAAAAGGTCCACGACGGCAACTTTGTCATTGACGGGCTCGTCTCCGCAGATCTGGAACCGCGCCCGGGACTGTTGGACTTCAAAAAAGTGGTGGAACCGCTGAGCCTGGTCATTGATGCGAACTGGCAGAGGCTGAACATCCACAACAAGTACAACTTCCTGGACACCTCGCATCTGGCCTTCACCTGGAGCGTTGCGGGGCCGGAAGGTCGCGTGGCCTGTGGCACCCTGGAGGTGCCGTTGACGGCGGCAGGGGAGGAGTCCGGCGTCGTGCTTCCGGCGGAATTGGCTGCGCACCGAGGTGAGCAGCGGGTGGTTTCGATCAGTGCCGCGCTGGCCGCCGATGAGCCGTGGGCGCAGGCCGGGCATCAGATTGCCTGGGGTCAGCAGGGGCAGGTGGCCGCGCCGCTTCCTGAGGTCAGTGGCGACGGCCAGGTCGAGGTGGCGGGCCGGAATGTGCGTTTTGGGCCCGCGGTCTTCAGCCTCGATACGGGGGAGCTGAGCGCGTTCAAGGGTGTGCCGGTCAATGGCCCGAGGCTGACCGTGTGGCGCTCGCCGACAGACAATGACCACGGTAAGAATTGGGATCTGCCGGGGCAACCGCGCGATGCAGACACCTGGCGGGCTGCCGGGTTGCCGCTGCTTGAGGGGCGTCTGCAATCGATGAAGCACGACGCCGGGATGTTGGCTGTGCGGGTGCGCTACGGTGTGCCGGTGCTCCGGAATCACGTAGATGTTGAGTATGTGTGGCGCACCGACGGGGTTTACCTGGAGTTGGCGGCCAGGGTGGAGCCGGGGCCCTGCTGGGGCGTGAGTTGGCCGCGCGTCGGCTTTGATTTTGAGTTGCCGGGCGAGTTTTCACAGGCGTCATGGACCGGATTCGGGCCGGGACAAAAGTATCCGGACACGGGGTTGGCTGCGCGACTGGGCTGGTTCAATGCTTCCATCGAGGAACTCCAGGTGCCGTATGTGCGGCCGCAGGAAAATGGTGCGCGGGCGGGAGTTTCCCACTTGGAGATTGCGGCTCCGGAGGCCGGGCAGAGCATCACGTTCCAGAGCGAAACGATGTGGTTCACGCTGCGCCCGTGGTCCCAAGAAGTACTGACGGCGGCGAAACACACCCCGGATCTGGTGGCCGATGGCATCAGCTATCTGACGTTGGATGCTGCGGTGCACGGGATCGGCACGGCGTCATGCGGTCCCGGAGTGCAACCGGCGTACCAGCTGGCACCGGGGCCAATGACATTCAAGGTGGTGCTGTCCTAGTACGCAGCTGGGCGGTGGTCCCGGGGGTAAGCTGAAAATTGTTCTAAGGATGCACTATGAAACGAACAGTTATCATCACCGGCGCCAGCGACGGCATCGGAGCGGCAGCGGCAAAAATGCTGGCCTATCCCGGCGATACCTTGGTTTTGGTGGGGCGCTCGCCGGAGAAGACGCGGGACATCGCACAGGAACTCGACGCCGACTATTTTCTGTGCGACTTCACCGAGCTGGCGCAAGTGCGTGCGCTGGCGGTCACGCTTGCGCAGAAGTATCCCAGAATCTCCGTCCTAGCCAACAATGCAGGCGGCATCATGGCTGCGCGGGAAGAAACCGTGGATGGGCACGAGAAGACTTTTCAGGTGAACCACCTAGCCCCGTTCCTGCTCACCACACTGCTCATTGATAATTTGGTGGCCAGCAGGGCAACCGTCATCAACACCTCCAGTGCTGCGCACCGGCACATGGCCAAGTTCGACATTGACGATCTTGACGCGCGCCAGCACTACAGCCCCAGTACTGCGTACGGGAACGCCAAGCTGGCGAACATCCTGTTCACCACGGAACTGCAGCGCCGCTTCGGGGATCACGGCGTGAACGCTGCTGCGTTTCATCCGGGCGTGGTGGGAACCAACTTTGCTGCCGAATCAACACCCATAATGAAGCTGGGTTACGGGCCTATTGCCAAGCGGTTGCTGCTCTCGCCGGAGCAAGGAGCAGACACGCTGCTGTGGTTGGCCACCACCGTTCCCGGTGCTGATTGGAAACCGGGGCAATACTATGCCAAGCGCAAACCGGCTAAGCCGAGCCGACAGGCGCAGGACCCCGCCTTGGCCGCGCAATTGTGGGAGCACAGCGCTGCCATGGTGGCGGCCGGCTAGCGCTGACACTAAACCCAGCCCCGACAACCTGGACCTGCAACCTGCCTTAGGGCTGCAGATACCCGCCGGTGTAGACGCCTTCGCTCAGTTGCTGAACAAGCCAGGGGCTGAAGGCGAAGGGTGTGGCCGCAACCGCTTCTTCAACATCCACTACGTCGGCCCAAGCCCAGTCACAGACTTCGGCGGGGTTGGGTGCGATGGCAGCAGCATCAGCGGCATCAGATCCGGCAGCAGCATCGCTGTCGGTGGTTGGCACGCCATCGGCGGAAACAGCGCCGTCGTACACGGCGGTGAAGACGGGGCAGATTTCATTTTCCACAATGCCGGAGGCGTCCACTGCCCGGTACCGGAAGTCCGGCAATGCCGGCTCGATGTTGGTCACGGTGATGTTCAGTTCCACGGCGGCACGGCGGATGATGGCTTCTTCGAATGATTCACCGGGGGCCGGGTGGCCGCAGAAGGAATTGGTCCATACGCCCGGCCAGGTCAGCTTGGACAGTGCCCGGCGGGTCAGCAGGGTGCGGCCCTGGGCATCGAAAAGGTGGCATGAAAAAGCCAGATGCAAGGGGGTCTCGGTGGTGTGGACCAGAGCCTTGTCGGCGGTTCCGATCTCAGCTCCACTGTCATCTAGCAACCTGACCAGCTCAACATTTTGACCCATGGTGGGGGACCAGCTCCTTCTACACGTGTCTGGCCAGTTTACGGCTTGAGCACGTCATGCGTGACCACGGCATGGAGCTCAATCCCGCCCTCCTTCAGCTTCCAATAGTGCAGCCGCAGCGCCCCCGCAGTTCCTTGCTCAACATAGAGCCGCCAACACACATCCTCCCCGCGCATGGTGGGTGGGGCTTGGGCACCGTCGTTGAGTCGCAAGATGTGCGGCTCCCGCTTGTGCAGGGGCCCTTTCCAATGGGCCACCAACTCCACCGCAGCACGCAGCGACTTGGTGCGTTGTTGCGTTGTGAGGTCCGCCAGAGAATCCAAAAAGACCGGACCCACAGTGAACTTTCCCAGCGGATGCAGACTCTTCTCCGTCGCCGGAACCACCTGTGCCCAAGCATTCCGCAGCTCGAAGGAGAATTGTTCGGCCGGGTCCAGGAACAGGGTCTCCGGCGCATTCTCGGACCGAGAAGTGGCTGATCTGCGCTGCTGCCGGATCTGCACCAGCGACGCCTTGGTCTTGGCCAGCTCAGCCCGCAGCGCCTCCACCTGATGTTCGGCCGCATGCAATGTGCGGGCAAGCTCGGCAGAGCTGCGACGTTCGTCCGCCAGCTGATCTTGCAGCGCCCGCGCCACCTTATCCGTGGCCCCTTGCCGCTTCGCCGCCGCCATCAACTCATCGATGGTGCGCCGGGCCGTCACCAGCTGCATTTGCGTGCTTTGGAGTGCCGTGCGCCGTTGAGCCGGGCTGAGCAGGGCTTCCTGCTGTGAAAGTTCGGCCCCGGATAGTCCGGGTTCGCCGTCGTCGTCCGCGGTCTCCGGGGTAGGGGAGGTAACGGCGGGGCAGGTGGTGAAGATCGAGGCATAAGGCCGGTCCAGGTCAAGCCACGGAGGACCGCCCCGAAGGAGAGCTGGCGGCGGGACTGCTGTTTCGTCGTCGTCCACGTCCAGCATGGACAACACCACCGCACCGTTCTCGTACAGGACTCGCACCCGGACCACTTCACCCTCGGTCAGCAGGTCCTGGGCGGAATCGAGATCGTTGGAGGAGATTCGTTCCACGCCAATGCGGAAGTCACTGCCGGGCCAGAGCTCCACCATGGCGTAGCTGGGGTAGACGTTTTTGACCCGGGACAACGCCACATCGCCATTTTGGTAGACGGTGACCGGGGAAGTGCGGGGGAGCAGAAGGGTCTTGATGTCCAGGGCGTGGGTGGCGGGATCGAGGATCCCAGAGAGCTGCTGGCCCTTGGCGATCAGCCAATTGAGCGGGATCCCCGGCAGCAGATCCTCGCTGCGAATGAGTGCCTGTTCGCCGCTGGATACCAGTTCCACCATGGCCCGGTCATCGGCGAGAAAGCCCTTGACTATGGCTTCGGAAAGTACCGGGACGGGTGCGGTGACGGGCGGGGCCGGCTCGGGATGCTGGGCAGCCAAGACCTCGTGCTCAAGAGTGTCATACAGTGCCGGCAACTGGCCCGCGTGGTGTGGCACATGAGGCCGAGGGACCCGCGCCTGCCACAGCTTGCCATAGGGATAGACCCGTGCGCCCGTGCCGAATATGTGCAGCTGAGGAGGCAAGCCCTTTTCCAGCTGGTGAGTGTCGGGGCCGTTAGCCACCTCGATGACTGCGGCCTCGGCACCCAGCCGCGAAGCGAGCACCTGGGCATCGATCCGAAAAGCTTGCTCCGGGATGTGGGAGAGCACCACCACCGTGACATCACGGGCCGGATCCACAAGATGCCTGGCCAGTGCCGCCCCGCCCATCTGGTGCACGGCCGGCTGGATGGGTTGTTCGGGGGTGGACGCTGGAAGGAGCCGCTTCCTGTTCCGCTGTGCAGGCACTGTGGCTCCTCCCGTCGGTATTACCGAATCGTGTTAGTGACCCACCTTACAGTGGTGGTCTGACACTGGCGCTTGCAGGCTCAAAATTACGTGCTGGCCCAGCTGCCAGCCCATAAACCACCCCACCAAGGAGGGTCGACGGCGTGACATCAGTGCCGTCGTCGTCCGCGGCCCGGGAGGCATCTCCCCAGACACCCATGGGCAGGACCGAGGTCAGCCCCATGACCCGCTCACAGTAAACACCTAGGGGTGAGTGCAGGAGCTCGACGACGTCCGCAAAGCAGTCGTCGGCGATCAAGAGCGCGAAGGGTTGCACCAGCGGCACCACCCGCGCCAGCGGCGCAGATGCTGTTTTGGCTGTGGCGCAGACTATGTCCCGAGAGGTGAGTATCTGAATGCCAGCTGCCGGGGCCGTGGAGAAATCCCGCTGCAACGTGGCCAACCACTGCTGCCGGCGATGCTCGTGAGGAACCACAATCAGGACCGCTGCGTCGCGCAGCACCGTGCAAATCGTGGCCGTCACACCAAGGTAGGCCTTGCCGGCGTCGGAGCCCGTTTCAATCACACCACGCCGGGCATTCATGTCCCAGGCAGCCAACGCCTTGTGCTGCCAATGCTCGGGAAAGCCACTGGTGGACAACGGCCGCGTTGAACCCTGCGCTGGGCCACGCGCGGGGGAATCCTCCTGCTGTTGGACTGTCATGTTGCTCCTTGAGATGAAAGATTTGGGGCGAAACTTGGCGGTGAAACTAGGCTGCGAGTGCCATCGCACGGCGGCGCTTGAGCGTCACAGCGCCAGCGATCGCTGCGCCAGCGACCACGAGGCCGCCGAGAATCCATGACCACATGCTCGCTGGCGATGCGGGCTCTGAAGTTGCGGCGCTAACGCCGTTGTCGGCAGCCGCCAACGGTTCCGGGGCTACCGGAGCGGCCAGCGGTGCAACCACAAGGCTGGTGGTTGCCGTTGCTTCTTGGGGAGTGCTGGTGGTGACGGTGACGGTCCATTCACCCTCGGCCAAGAAGGCTTCCGGGCTAACCCAGAGGCCGCGGCCTTCGGAGGAAGAGATCAAAGCGATGGGGCCGGCTTCCTTGCCGTCCTTGGATGTTGCAGTAGCCACAGGATCCATGATCGATTGGACCGTGTGGCCGTCCTCCGTGTAGGTGGCCGCCACAGTGATGCCGCCGGCACCATCGGGTGTCACTTGAAGTTCGTAGGGCCCGCCGTGGGCGCTGGCCGTGGAGATACCGGTCAGAAGAAGTATGAGGGACAGAGCGGCAACAACGAATGTGCCCATCAGTGTCCGGGAAAGCTGAAGTCCAGTGGTGAACATGGTGAAGTCCTTTCCATGGGTGCTTGTGTCGCCGCGGCCTGAGCCGAAGCGACACAAGCACCCATGATGTTGGTTTGCACTACTGAATTACTACTGAATTACTGAACTGCTGTATTACTGCGTTGCCACTGGAACTGCTAGTGCCGCGTAGTTTCACGACGGCGCTTGGCCAGCAACATTCCCAGCCCTGCCAGCAGGATCAAGATCCCACCTGCCGTAGCCGGCCAGATGCTGGCACCGGTGTGGGACAGCTCTGAACCGCCCGAACCTGAACCCGAACCTGAACCGCCGGGCTTGGTGCTGCCCGGTGTGGTGTCACTCGGTGTGGGGCTTGGCGGAGTGCTCGTGCCAGGTGCCGGGGGAGTAACCACAGGATCAGTGGGGTCCACCGGAGGATCGGTGGGATCCACAACTGCGGCCGTCACGGTGAGGGCCTGGTTTGCCAGTTCCTCATCGCCCACCAGCGCACGAACGTGGTGTTCGCCCACGTCGGTGCTGGCCGGGATCTGCACCGTGGCACTGAAAGCGCCCTGTGCATCGGTAACCACAGTGGTCAACAGAACAGGATCAGAAGCCAGCCACAGCTCAATGCTGGTACCGGCCTCAAATCCGGTACCGGTGACGATGATGGACCCGCCCTGCTTCACGGTTGACACATTGAGGCTGAGAGCAGGATCCACCGGCTGCGGTGCGTCTGCTGCAATCTCAAGGGTCGCTGCGCTGCTGGCATTGCCGGCCACATCGATCGCCCGGTACTGCACTGTTACTGCCTCGGTGCCGGAAACGGTGAAGGCCTCCGAGTAGCTGATCCACTCTGTCTCGGCACCCACCAGGTACTCGAGGTGGTCAATGCCGCTCGTTGCATCCGATCCTTCCAAGGTCACCGTGCGGCCACTAGCCGAAGCCGTTGCCGCAGGTACCACGGAGTCGATCTTCAGCGTCATGGTCTCCGATTCCACAGCGAAGGTGCCGTCGGTAGCGCTGACAACAACTTCCGAGGTGCCCTGCTCAGCAATGGTTGCCGCGCCGGTAAAGGCAACGTCCGCACCGTTGACGCTCATGCCGTAGCTGAGCTCATCGGTGCCCGTGGTGGTACCCACAGCCGTGAGGTCCACCGCCCTCGTGTACCAGCCGCCAGCACCGTTAGGCGCTGCCGGATCCAGTGTCACATCGAGGGTGATGATGGGATCTGCCGGATCAACCGGTGCTGCCGGGACGTTGAGAGCCCCTTCAACACTGATGTTTCCGGCCGCATCGGTTGCGCGGTAAGCAATGCTCTGCGCTGTGCCGTCAAGTTCGACGGCGGCCACGTACGCCTGCCATTCACCGTCACCAATGCGGTACTCAGTGGTGGCGACGCCGCTTGTAGCATCGGCTGCCGTGATGGTCACGGTGCGCGGAGTAGCTGCGGCTTCCAGAACGGCAGCGACGGTGGGAACCGTCTTGTCGATCTTGAGGGCGAGCGTTTCGCCATTGACAGTGTCCTGGCCTGGGGCCGAAGCGCGGAAGTCAATGGTGTGTTCACCGTCTTCGGTGACGAGCAGCGGTGCGGTGTATTCGCGCCAGAGCGTGCCATCGAGGTTGATCTCACGGTAGACGGTGCTTTCGCCGCCGCCTTCTGTGTGGACCGTGACGGCTACGTTCTGCTTGAACCAGCTGTTGCTGCCATCAGGTGTTTCCGGTGAGGTGGTGGCACTGACCGTGACTGGTTCCACGGCCTCGTTGCCAACAACGTGGAAGTAGTCGAACCGGGCCGTTGCGGAGCTATCGCCCTGCTGCGGATTGCCCAGCGCGTACAAGCCCACAGTGGCGCTCGCAAGTGCCGGGTTGACCATGGTGTCAGCGAAAGCAGTCCAGTCGGTTCCGTTAATGGAGTACCAACCGGTTAAGGTGTCACCGGTCTTGCCCAGTCGCAACCAGACAACACCATCGGCCGGGGCCGTGGCATTAGGCTGCGGGTTCTGAACCACGCCGGCGATCTCACTGCGCATTTCCAAACCGCGAGTAACGGCGGAACCGGCAGTGTTGGTTGCCAACATGTCGACCTTGACGTAGTTGTCATCATCTACGTAGAGGATCAAACCACCCTGCTGGTAGCCGCGGTCAAACGCGGAACCATCCAGCTTGGTTTCCACAACCCAGTCACCTTCCGGCTGTGCCTGAACAATGAAGTTCTGCACACCCGAATCGGCGCCATAGATATCGAACGGTGAGGTGTCGATCTCCAAACTTCCATCGGAAACTCGGTAGCCACTAGCGTCCTCGTTGACGACGCTCCAACGGCAAGCGTCCAGTGAAGCTCCACCAAACTCGTCATTGGGTGTGTCAACAACCGCAGTTGAATCCGGGGTGATGTGGAACCAATCGAAGTTGGCGTCGATCACATCGGCAGTGGAAGCGGTGTTGGCAAAAGCCATGACGCCGATCCGTGGGTTGGTCATCCCGGCCAGTGACTTGGTCTCCGGCATTGACGTGAAGCTCACGCCGTCCGCCGAGTAAGCCGCTGTCAGGTTGCTGCCATCGCTAGCCATCCGGACGTAGTACGTGTCCGGGAAGTCAGCGCCCAGGTTGGCGGTGTTGGAGGCGGCTACCTCGTTGGGTTCGCCACCTTCTTCGACAACGAACTGGAAGATCCGTTGTGCAGCATCGGATCCACTGCTACGTCCCTGCAGTGCCATCTTGGCGTAGTTGTCATCGTCTCCGTAGACAACCAATCCCGCCTGCTGGTACTGATTGCGGGCTTCGAAGGTGACCTTGGTAGTTGCCTGCCATGCGCCATCAGGAAGATCCTGCATGACAATGTTGGGCACGGTACCCTCGCCGGCACCGTAAATGTCAGTCTTCGTTGCCGGGATGGTGAGGTGGCCGTCGGCTACATGAGCGTCCTGGTTGGGACGGACAATGCGGTTCCAGCGGCTGGCGTCAAGGTTGGCGCCGTCAAAGCCGTCGGAGCGACCGCTAAAGCACTTGCCTGCTCCGGGAGCGGTGACCGTGATGGTGACCAATTCCTCGGTGTAGGCGCCGCCTTCATCAGAGGCCCGGACCGCCAAGGAGTACGTGCCCGGAACAGTGTAGGTGAACTGTTCAGAAGCTGTGCCCTTGATGAATCCTTCGCCGGTTCCCTGGTTCCACATGAAGGTGACTTCGCCACCGTCGGGATCGGTTCCGGTCGCGCTCGCATCAACCACTAGTGGCGTGCTGCCAAGTCGCGGTGTTGCTGTGAGAACCACATCCTTGGGTGGGCTGTTGGCGTCTACGCCGGCGCCGAGCCATTCGAAGTAGTTGTAGTTTGCCCCGCCCACGGTTTGGACGAGGAACAGGGTTCCGGTTTCAGCCGGCAGGTTTTCCAGGTCAATGGTGAAGTCCTGGTATTCCTGCCAATCACCGGTGTTGGGGAAGGTGACCTCACCCAAAACCGGACCATCAGGGGCGTTCCAGCGCATTTGCACCGTGCCGCCATCGGCGGCGTCTGAGGCAATGCGCATGGTGACGCCATTGATTCCCTTGAAGTTGACCGGTGTGTAGGACCACCAGTCATTGGCCTCAACGTAACTGACGTTCTGGCCACCGCCCTTGACGTCAGCGGTGGTTTCCACCTGTACGCCTTCACCGTCCGCGCCGGTTCCACCAAGGGCACCGGTCTGGTCGAAGAACTCTGCCTGGAAATGCTTCGGGTTCAGGATGTTCAGTCCGTAGCCTGTCAGCGGAATCCCGGCTGCACCGCCGTCGTCCGTGTAACGAATGTCAACAACCCAGAAAATGTTGGATTCAATGCCGTGTCCGGCATCGCGTGCGGTCTTGATGGTTCCCTCACAACCGCTGAGCTGCTGCATGGGGTGCTGGTGCGAATCGTGACCCAGTGCCGGAAGCACCTGGACACGGCTGCAGTCGATCGGGCCTGCGGCGTCGGGATCATTGATCTCAACCTTGTAGGAGACATCATCACCCCAGCTGAAGAATCCGCCACTTTCGGGGAAGGTGATGGAGACGGTGGGGATTTCATTTCCCACCACAATCGGGATGCTGGCAAAGGCTTCCTTGCCATCCTCATCGGTCACCGTCAGCGTTGCTGTGTAAGCGCCGTTGGCTGTGTAGGTGTGGCTCGGGTTAGCCTCCGTGCTAGCAGGGGTGCCGTCACCAAAGTCCCAGCTCAAGGAGATGGGCTTGGAGACGGGGTGGCGGGTGCCTTCCGAAGAGAACTTCACGTCCAGGCTCGGGCCGGGACCGTGGGTCACATCCGCGGTGGCTTTTGCAATCGGGGACGGTGATGCCTGGACATAGTCCACGCGGTAGATGCCGGAGTTTTCCGTGTTTCCGCCGAAGTCCGAACCCCAGTCCACAACGTACATGGAACCGTCAGGACCAAATTCAAAGTCCATCGGCTTACTAAAGCCCTTGTTCGGATCGAAGATCTGCGGAAGCATGCGGTTGATGTCCACAATTTCGGTGTGCAACGGTGCTGTGGCAGTGTCCTCATTCAGTTGGAATGAGTACATCTTGCCCTGGTTCCACTCGGCAAACATTGCCTTGCCGTCCCAGTATTCGGGCCACTTCGTGTCCGAATCCAGTTCGGGATCGAACTGGTACAGAGCTCCCGCCATGGGGGCGCCGCTGTTACCGATCTCCGGGTAGGTGGCGGTGGTGCCATTCTCTGTCCACCACTGGGGCTCAATAACTGGTGGCAGCGTGGTCAGACCGGTGTTGTTCGGGCTGTTGTTGATGGGGGCGTTGTGGTCAAACTTTGCTCCGGAAGCTTTGGTATCAAAGTTGTAATCGTTGTAGCAGGTGAGGGCAACGCACAGCGGCCAGCCGTAGTTTCCGGCTTCGGAGAGGATGTTCCACTCCACTGAACCACCGGGTCCGCGGTTGGCATTGGCGCTGCCGGCGTCGGGACCGTAATCGGCTACTAGATAGTTTCCGGTGTAGGGGTCAAGGCCAATACGGAACGGGTTTCTAAAGCCCATGCCATAAATTTCTGCGCGGGTTTTATCTGACGCTGCAAAGAGATTGCCTTCCGGAATTGTGTAACCGCCGTCATCTGTCGGCTTGATTCGCACGATCTTTCCGCGCAGATCGTTGGTGTTAGCGGAGGTGCGTTGGGCGTCGTAGTCTGCACGGCCCGGGCGTTCGTCAATCGGTGAGTAACCGTCTGATTCAAACGGGTTGGTGTTGTCCCCCGTGGCGAGCACCAGGTTGCCGTCTCCGTCAAAGAGCATGTCACCGCCGGCGTGGCAACAGGTGTTGCGCTGCGTGGGGATCTTCAGAACGGCGATCTCGGAGGCAGGGTCAAAGGTCCCTGACGCCGAGTTGTAGGTGAAGCGTGAAATGCGGTTGTGTGGACCGTCCGCACCAGGATCAGTGGGGGACCAGTAGAAATAGCCCCAACCGTTCATGGCGAAGTTCGGATCCAGCACAGCTCCCAACAAGCCATCCTCATTGGCGAGGGTGACGTTGAGCTTCAACGCTGTGGTGGTGTCATGAGTGACGGGGTCAATGCGCTGAACCCGGCCGTCACGCTCTGCATAAAAGACAGTTTTATTTGGTGCGATGGCCAACGCCATCGGGTTGCCAGTGTTGTCATCGAGGGTGACGAGTTCGTAGCTGCCGCTCTGGCTGGCGGCGCAATCGGCGTTTTCAACGCCGGCTGCCGTCTTGATGCCGCCGAGCAGGTGACTGACGAACTTTTCATCAACGTAAGATTCCTTGGTGTGACCGCCTCCGGTGTACCAGGATCTGCCGCCTTCATAGTTCTGGCACCAGGCGATGGGGTGGTCGGTGCCCATGGTGCCGCCGGTGTAGGTACTCTCATCCAGTGACATCAGTACATGGGCGGTGTCGCGGGTGCTCTTGTTGAAGCTGTACCACTCATCGAAACGGTCCCAGGTGTCGCCCAGACCAACAGTAGAGGGATGGACGTGATCCTCCACCTTGACGGAGGCGTTCTGGGGTGCGGGGTGGCCGGCGAAGTAGGCGCCCACCAGGCCGCCATACCAATCCCAGGTGTATTCGGTATCTGAGGCTGCGTGGACGCCGGCGTAGCCGCCGCCCGCTTCAATGAAGCGCTCGAAGGCCCCTTGCTGGTCCTCGTTGAGGACATCGCCGGTTGTGGACATCCAAATGACCACGTCGTAGTTTTTGAGGTTTTCATCGTTGAAATCCGCACCGTCTTCGGTGGTGTCAACGTCGAAGTTGTTTTCTAAACCGAGCTTTTCCACTGCGGCAATGCCGGCCGGGATGGCATCGTGCCTGAATCCGGCGGTTTTTGAGAATACTAGCGCCTTGAAATCTGATTCCGGCAGCTCATCTGCCATAGGAATCAGCTCAAGAGGTGCGGCACTAGCAGCCACTGGTCCCATAAAGAGACTAGAGGCAACTATGCCAAAAGCGGCCACCGTAGCAATGGCACGAGACCGCCATTGTTTTGGGGGAGGTTGGACAACACTGTGCAACATACTTCTCCTCGGTTCGGTGCATTCGCTGAACCCAGATGGATTCGGCGCTGACACGTACCGGGCAGCCCCCGTTATTCAACGCGCATATCACGGGTCGTGCCGACGATACTCGCTGGAGCCTATCAACGCTATTTGTTGTGTATCAATACATAATTAATTAAGGAGTCCCTTTGGATGGTCCGACATAAAAACCGCTTAAAAACAGGATAAAGTCAAGGGTATTTCTAGAATGTTCTAATTTTTTGCAAAAGGAGACATTTCTGTTTTGGCGCTTTAGTTCAGAATCAACACATATTTCATGTGGCGCGGAGAGCCGAGCCTAGGAACGTTTCTCGGGGCTCGGCTGTAGAAGATTCACGCACGACGCCGGGCCCGCTCACCTGGGCTGGACCACCACGGAGTGGGCGGGGCGCAGGGTGGCAGGGCACAGGGCGGCGATGGGCAGGGCCAAGGGCAGCCAGGCGGACCCGGCGCAGGGCAGCGTCAGGACACCTCTTTCGCGTCAGGACGCAGGTAACCTGACGGGGCCAGGTGTCAGCTGATCAGCGCCTCGGGCTCGGCGATACTGGCCGGGTCTGCCAGCACCGAGGCAAAAGCCAGCTGTGCCGCACCCACCAGCAGTAGATCAAGACCCAGTACGGCACGGACAATGCGGACGTCCGCATCAGGGCCGGTCATGGCCTTGGCCTTGACGATCTCTTCCATGCGTTCGGGCTCGGTGGCGTACAGGGTGCCCAGGAAGCCACCCAAGATGATCAACTCCGGATTGAAGACATTGACAATGCTGCACAGGGATTCGCTCAGGTACCCGACCTGTTGGTGGACTAGCTCTAGAATCTTCGGCTCGGGCCCGCCGGGACGGGAGAATTGTGCCAGCAGGGTGCTATCGAGTTTTTCAACCTCGTTGCCACTCAAATCCAATGCCGCCAGCAAGGGTGCCTGGCGTACTTCAGTTTCGAGACAGCCTTGCCGTCCACAATGGCAGGTGAGGCCGTTTGAGTTGACTAGGCCGTGGCCAAATTCGCCGGCAAAACCACTGGTTCCCAGTAGCGGATGTCCGTCAATGGCAATGCCGCCACCAATACCGCTGGCGCCGCCGTTGAGGTAAATGTGGTTGCGTCCGCCGCGGCCTGCGCCAAAGGTACTTTCGGCCATGAGCCCGGTGGAGGCATCGTTTGCAGTAGTAACGGGCAGCTTAAGTGCGGCGCTGAGCATGGCCGAGAACGGGACGCCATGCCAGTCAAGGTGCGGTGCGGCAACCACTTCACCATCAATTTCACGTACCAGCCCGGGGACCGCCACGCCAACGCCTACGGTACGGAAAGAACTATCCAGCTCACCACGCATGCCAGCTACAACGGCTGCCACAATGTTGATGACTTCCTCAGGGGTGGGCACACGGGCAGTGTCATAGCGGATGCGCTTGAGGACGCGGCCGGACAGAGAGACCAAACCGATGGTGACGGCGTCGACCTCTGGATTGATGGCGATCGCCACAACGTCCTCGCGAGGCACAATGATGGGACTTGGGCGGCCGGCATGATGTGTCATGCCGGGCTCTTGTTCTTCCACAAGCCCCAACTCAACGAGTTCGGCGACAAGACCAGCCACCGTGGACCGGTTCAGGCCTGTTGCGCGGGTGACATCAGCTCGCGACAAGCGTCCACGAACATGGGCCAGGTTCAAGACAACGGCCAGGTTGTTCCTGCGGACGTCATCAAGGTTATTGCCCCTGCGTACAGTCCGAGGAGCTGGAAGATCTGGTACTGCCACTTAAACCACCTCTTTCGGCACACTTGTGGAGGAGAAAACTTGCAAGCGGCCCGCTCCATATTACCCGAACGGCGCGTTACCCGAACGGCGTGGGAGTTGGAGCGGACCGCTGATCACTGCTGGGCCAGCTACTGGGCTTTGAACGCGGAGTCGAAGGCGGCATCCGGGGCAGCAAAGGCGTTGCGTTTGACGAAAGCCAGTGCCTCGGGTGCGCCCAACAGCCTGTCCATACCGGCGTCCTCCCATTCCACGGAGATGGGTCCGTCGTAGCCAATCTGGTTCAAGGCGCGGAAGCTGGCCTCCCAAGGAACATCGCCGCGCCCCGTGGAAACAAAGTCCCAGCCCCGGTTCAGATCTGCCCATGCCAAGTGCGATCCCAGCACACCGTTGCGGCCGTTGCCCAGACGTAGCTTCACATCCTTGCAGTCCACATGGATGATCCGGTCAGCGAATTCCAGAATGAAATCGACAGGATTCAGCTGCTGCCACATGAAATGGCTCGGATCCCAGTTCAAGCAGAACGCCTCACGGTGACCAATAGCTTCCAGCGTGCGCTTGGTGGTCCAGTAGTCATACGCAATTTCACTGGGGTGAACCTCGTGAGCGTAACGCACGCCCACCTCGTCAAAGACGTCAAGGATCGGGTTCCAGCGGTCGGCGAAGTCCTGATATCCGGCGTCGATCAGTTCCTGTGAGACCGGCGGGAACATGGCCACATATTTCCAGATGCTGGAACCGGTGAAGCCAATGACTGTCTTCACCCCGAGCTTCGCGGCGAGCCGGGCAGTGTTCTTCATTTCCTCGGCAGCGCGTTGGCGCACACCTTCGGGATCGCCGTCGCCCCAGATCGCATCGGGGAGGATGTCACGGTGCCGCTGGTCGATGGGATCATCGCAAACAGCCTGTCCTTTGAGGTGGTTGGAGATGGCGTACACCTTGAGGTTGTACTTGGCCAAGAGGGCCAGTTTCTCGGCGATGTACGCTTCGTCATCCCACCGCGAAGGGTCTAGATGATCGCCCCAGCAGGCAATTTCAAGCCCGTCGTAGCCCCAGCCTGAGGCCAGTTTTGCCACTTCTTCAAGGGGCAGGTCGGCCCATTGGCCGGTAAACAACGTGATCGGTCGGCTCACTTGCGTCTCCTGTTTCTTGGTGCTCTTGAATGGGGTTAAAGGAATTTCGGTTAGAGGGTGGTCCAGATGCTGTCGGCCGCCGCGCTGGCTTCCACGGCCGCAAGGACTTGCTGCACCTGCAGTCCGTCAGTGAACGACGGCGTGGGTGCGGTGGCGCTGGCAACGGCCTGAACGAAATCCCGTACCTGGTGTGAAAAGCCGTGTTCGTAGCCGAGCATGTGCCCGGCCGGCCACCACGCGCTGATGTAGGGGTGCTCGGGCTCAGTCACCAAAATAGTGGTGAAGCCCTGCTCAGTGGCAGGTGCGCTCGCATCGAAGAAATCTAGCTCATTGAGCCGTTCCAAATCGAAGCTGATGGCGCCTTGGGAACCAGACACTTCGATGCGCAAGGCATTCTTGCGTCCCGTACTGAAACGGGTGGCTTCAAAGGAGCCTAGGAAGCCATCGTCCTTGGATCCAAATCGACCCGTGAAAAGGGCCAAATCATCGACAGTGACGGCGCCCCGGCCTTCCGCCGCGGTGCCGGAGAGGCCAGTGGAAGCTGCGGCAAGCGGACGTTGCGCCACAATGGTTTCCATGGTGCCGCTGACAGAGCTCAGCTCCACACCGGTGATGAACTGGGCAAGATCGACGGCGTGCGCCCCGATATCTCCCAAGGCGCCTGATCCTGCGCGATCCTTTTGCAACCGCCAGCTGAGCGGGCTGTTCTCATCCATTAGCCAGTCTTGCAAGTAGGAGGCACGGACCTGGCGGATCTTGCCGATCCGGCCAGCGGCAACCATGTCACGGGCCAGGGTAGCTGCGGGCACCCGACGGTACGTGAAACCCACCATGGAAAACGCCCCCTTCTTGGCGCCACGTTCGGCAGCCTCAGCCATTGCTTTGGCTTCTGCAACCGTATTCGCGAGGGGCTTTTCGCACAAGACGTGCTTACCGGCGTCGAGCGCTGCAATGGCAATTTCAGCATGAGAATCGCCGGGGGTGACGATATCAATGATGTCAATGTCCTCGCGGGCAATGGCCTCACGCCAGTCAGTTGAGGTCTCTGCCCAGCCCCACTGTTGCGCAGCCGCCGCGGTTTTCTCGGGGTCCCGGGCAACCAGCAGTGTCATCTCGGGTGTAGCGTCCAAGTCAAAAAACCGTGGGGCTACGCGCCAGCCCTGGGAGTGAGCCGCACCCATGAAGCCAGCCCCGATCATGGCGACCCGCAGTGGGCGTGGTGAGTCAGACATGAAAAACCTCTCTGAGTTCTTAGTGGTTGAACCAGTGCTACTTTAAATACTTGTCAATGCTGAAGAGCGGGGCGTCCGTGACAGCATTTGAGTGCTGTCACGGACGCCCCGCAGTCAGGCTAGGAAGCGAACGCTGCGCCGATGTACTGGTCCACGTTGTCCTTGGTGACTACCGGGGCATCGAGCACAATCCGGTTCGGGACACCCTTCGTGATCAGGTCTGTGACCACTTCGCCCTGAGCGATCAATCGTGCCAAGGCAATGCCGTCAGCTGCCTGGGTTGACGGGTAGATGACCGTGGCCCTCAAGACCGAGTCGCCAGCCTTGATGGATTCCATGGCGTTCTTGGAACCGGCGCCGCCGACCATGAAGAACTCGCTGCGGTTGGCGGCCTGGATAGCAGCCAGCACGCCGATGCCCTGATCATCATCGTGATTCCAGACGGCGTCGATCTTGGGAGCAGCAGCCAACAGCTGCGAGGTGGAGGCTTCGCCGCCCTGGACGGTGAAGTCTGCGGCCACGCGGTTATTGACCTTCAGGCCACAGTCCGCAAGGGCTTCCTTGAAGCCGCGGCTGCGGTCCTGTGTCAGGGGCAGGCTGTCAATACCGGCGATTTCGGCAACCACGGCGTCCTTCTTACCGTCGAGCTGCTCACAGATGTAGGTGCCGGCGCTGATACCCATGCCGTAGTTGTCGCCCAAGACTGTGGTGCGGGCGGCGAAGGTGCTGCTGAATTCGCGGTCGACGTTGATGACGGGGATGCCGGCTTCCATGGCCTTGATGGCTACGTCGGTCAGTGCGGCGCCGTCGGTGGGCAACATGACGATGGCATCAACCTTGTTGTTGATGAAGGTTTCAATCTGGCTGATCTGAAGGCTCGCATCGTTGGTGCCTTCGGAAACTACCAGTTCTACGTCGTCGAACTGTTTGGCCGCATCAAGAGCGGCGCTATTAATAGCGCCCAGCCAGCCGTGGTCAGCTGCGGGGCCCGAGAAACCAATGGTGATCTTGCCGCCGGGAGCCTTTGACTCTTGGGTCTGGCCCGCGCTGCTGGTTGTTTCACTTTCGGGTGTCCCCGGGGTGCAAGCGGTGAGCAGACCGCCAACAGCAAGCAGGGCTCCTGATGTCATGAGCAGCCTGTGGCGAAGTGAACGATTTTGACGCATCTTTTTTCCTCCAAAGTTATTCAGACCCAGACGGTCCAATGTGGGGTGGTGCGAGTCGCCGCTGCGGAGGGAAAATCATCAGCTGGGGAGTTGGCTCGAGGCTGTGATGTCCACTTTGACGTCTAAAGCAACATAACAGGCATTTTTTGAATTTACTAGGGATTTGGAGAGAACTTTTACCGTTCCGTTATCTGTTTCATGTGTATTCCAACAAACTAGATTCCCGTAACTTTCAGGGAACAGTCGCAAAAAAACCCGTGCACAATCGAGTTTTTACTGTTATGTTGCCTTTATGATCAATGTTGCCCATGACGGTCCTCTGCTGACCGTACGCTCCCTGACCAAGGGATTCTCCGGCGTCCAAGCGTTGAAGGGTGTGGACCTTGAGGTTCGCCCAGGCGAAGTCCACTGCCTCTTGGGCCAAAATGGCGCCGGTAAATCCACTCTCATCAAAACCCTTTCCGGGTCCTATCAGCCCGACAGTGGCGATATCGTCTGGCAGGGCGAACACGTCACCATAGCCAGTCCGTTAGACGCCATCGAGATGGGCATTGCCACTATGTACCAAGAGCTCGATGTGGTGGACGGGCTCACCGTGGCGGAGAACATCTTCCTTGGCCACGAACACGCCAAGGCCGGAGTCATCGACCGGCGCACCAGCATCAAGCAGGCGCGGCAGTTGATGGAGCGTCTAGGCCACAACAACATTTCGGCTACTCAAGAAGTGGGCACACTTTCGGCAGCCAATAAGCAGATTGTCAGCATGGCCAGAGCACTGTCCCACGACACCAAGCTGATCATCATGGATGAGCCCTCCGCAGTCCTAGACTCCGACGAGGTCGGCAACCTGTTCCGTGTAGTGGAGGACTTGAGTGCCTCCGGTATTGCGGTGATCTACATTTCCCACAGGCTTGAGGAGATCCGCAAGATTGGTGACCGCATCACCGTCATCAAGGATGGGCGCACAGTTGCCACGAACCTTCCAGTCGAGACCACCCCTACCCAGGAGCTCATCAAGTTGATGACGGGCAGGGAAGTCAAAAACGTCTTCCCAGAGGCTCGGCCACTTCCCGAAAACGCTGCCGTCATTTTGGAAGTGCAGGACCTGGCACTTGCCGGGGTCTTCACAGGTGTCGGCTTCGATGTCAGGGCCGGCGAGGTTGTTGGTTTGGCCGGGCTAGTGGGTTCAGGCCGCTCGGAAATCCTAGAAACCATCTATGGCGCGCGTAAGGCTTCCGCCGGCACCGTGAAAATGTCCGGAAAGACGGTAGCGCCTGGTTCGGTGTGGGCCGCAGTGAAATCGGGGATGGGACTTTCCCCTGAGGAGCGCAAGAGCCAGGGCCTGATTCTGGACGAGCCGATCTACCGCAACATCACCCTGGCAAGCTTTGCCCGCTGGGCTACCGGTGGCTTCGTCAATGAGAAAGCTGAGCGGGAAGTTTCACACCAGCAGCTGGAATCGTTGGAACTGCGGCCCGCCGAACCAGACAGGATTACCCGCACCTTGTCGGGCGGGAACCAACAAAAGATACTTCTGGCGCGGTGGCTCCTGCACGGGACAGATCTACTTCTGCTCGATGAGCCTACCCGCGGTGTTGATGTTGGCGCACGTGCCGAGATTTACGCCTTGATCCGCAAGCTTGCCGACGCCGGGACCGCCGTCGTCGTGGTCTCCAGTGAAATCGATGAGGTGCTCGGTCTATCGGATCGGGTCCTGGTGATCGCTGATGGCCGTGTCATCCATACTTCCCCCGCAGCCGCCATTGACGAGCACGGGGTGCTCGACTTGGTCATGAAAGGATCTGCAGCATGAGCGAAAATAACGTATCCATCGACGTCGCCGAGGATAATTCCCCGCCGCATAATGCTGGCGGGAACCGCAGCGGTGGAGCTCAGTCAGGGAGTCTTTTTTCTCGTCTCATGGGAAGCTCCGGAGCCCGCTCCATCGGCTTGGTCGTGGCACTGCTGCTCCTGGCGCTGGTGGGGTACATTACCGCCGGTGAAAGATTCGCCAGCGTTGGCAACCTACTGGTGATCCTGCGCTTCGCCTCCGTCATTGGTGTGGTCAGCATCGGTATGACCTTTGTGATTACCAGTGGTGGAATTGATCTGTCTGTGGGCTCCGTGCTGGGGCTGACCAGCGTGGTGGCTACCTTGTCCTGGGTACAGGCCTTTGCTAACGAAACCCATTGGATCGTTATGGTGCTGGTAGCCATGGTGGCCGGTATGGTGGTGGGCCTGATCAATGGACTGGTCATTGCTTATGGCGGGGTGGTGGCCTTCATCGCCACTCTGGCCACTCTGGTGGCGGCGCGAGGATTGGCAGAACTGTTAGCCAACCGCACAACCCAGATTGTGGTTGTCAGCGAGTTCAAGTCCGCTCTCTCCGGGAACCTGTTGGGCATCCCGGTGCTGATCTGGATGTTTGCCGTGGTGGTTGCTTTGGGCTGGTTCCTGCTCAACCGGACTACCTTTGGCCGACGCACCGTTGCTATTGGTGGCAACTTGGAAGCTGCCCGCCTAGCCGGTATCAACGTCAAGCGTCACCTGGTGTATGTGTATGGTCTGGCCGGGCTAACCGCCGGTTTTGGTGGCGTCATGATGTTGGGACGCACCACTGCTGGTACGTCCACTCACGGAACGTTGCTCGAACTCGACGCCATCGCCGCCGTTGTGGTTGGCGGTACCCTGCTGATCGGTGGCCGCGGCAGCATCATGGGTACTGTCTTGGGCGTCCTGCTCTTCTCCACCCTGACCAACGTATTCACGCAGAACAACATGTCCACCTCGGTGCAGGCCATCGCGAAGGGCGTGATCATTGTCGGTGCAGTCATGCTCCAGCAGCGCTTCGCCAACCGTGCCCCGAAGAAGCTAGCCGCCGAAATGAAGATGCCGGCGGCGACTACCGGAACTGCTGGGACTACCAAGCTCTGAGTCTGCGTGGGTGTTTGTCCCCGTGTGTTTGTCCCCGAGTGATTGTCCGCGAGTGTTTGTCCGCGAGTCGCCACGTCTGGCCCCCTCATCACGTTTTAGGGGGCCAGATGTGTCGACTCGCGTTGGTGGTGGGCGGTGTGAGCCCGTGCTGAGCCCATAAGAAGCCCGTGCTGATGGATAATGCCCCCGATTCGGGGAATCTGCCCTGGAAAAACACGATTAGCGGCCCGGTCGTGGAAAGTTTTTCGGCAATTCATTGGACCAAACTGACCCGTTATCCACAGATTCTTCACTTTGGCCGATATCCGGCCCATTCCCTGCAAATTTTTGGCATTAATGGGGCATGGACAGATTGAATCCTCTGCCACGTCATCTCGAGAAAAGGCCGTTCACTCTCGAAGAGGCGCGGAGGGCAGGCCTTTCCCGCAAGCGAACACGTGGGCGTGACTTGGTGACGCCGAGTCGTGAGCTTCGCTTCCCGGCTGCCGTCCCATCGACACTCATGGATCGTTGCCGGGCCTACCTTGCTGTGACACCAGAGGGCATTATCAGCCATGCTTCTGCGGCAGTCCTCCATGGGCTGTTGCTGCCTTGGCGTCTTGAGAACCTACCCGACATCGATGTGACACGGCCGCGGGGAGAAAGGGGAGTCAGACGGAAGGGAATCAATGGACACGCCTTGCGCCTTGAGCCCTGGGAGGTGACAAGGGTGGCCGGGATCGCGATCACTACCGTGGAAAGAACTCTCCTAGACCTTGCACCATATCTGGGGATCGACGAATTGGTGGTGATTGCAGACCAAATTGTTTGTGAGCACCACCGCTCCTATGGCAGGGAAGTCTATCCGCGTGTTGAACTCGGCAGATTGCTTCGTTACCTGTCAGGACATTCGGGGGCGCGCGGCATGAAGCGCCTGCGGGCAGCGATGGACCTGGTCCGAGTTGGTTCCGACTCGCCTCCTGAAACCAATCTGCGGTTGTTGATCATGCGTTCACCCCTGCCCAATTTTGAGCACAATGTCGAGATCAAGGATGCGTATGGCCGTGGCAAGGTTGGGCCTGACTTGGCGTGTGAAGAGTACAAGACGTGTGCCGAATACGATGGCCGGCACCATTTCACGCCAGCGCAGCAATCCAGCGATCACGACAGGGACTTTGTCACGAAGTCCTTGGGTTGGCACCAGGTCCTGATCAACAAGGACGATATGGAGGCAGGGGAACTTGTGGTTGTCACAAAAATTGCCCGTATGTTGGTCGCAGGAGGCTGGAAGGATCCGCAGAACCTCGCACAGCGCTCAATTGAGGGCCGGCTAAACACGCGCTGGGACTTCGGCTGACGCCCCACTGCTATCCCACACTGACACTTCGAGCCCGCGAGTGGACGCATTTGGCCCGCAAATGAGGAATTTGGGGGCCAAATGTGTCGACTCGCGGAGATCGGAGAGTAGAGAGCGGAGGGCGAAGAGCCGAGAGCGGAGAGGGGCGGAACGAGCGAGAGGTTACGCCTTGTGCGCGGCCTCCTGATAGTTCGTCAGGATCTCCGGGCGAAAATCGGCGGCGGGAGAGGCGATTGTCTCCAGCGGCCAGTCCGGACGTTTACCGTGCAGCATCCATGCGGCCTGCACTGCGGCACCACGGGCTACGTATTCGCCCGGCGTGGGGATGACAACTGGCACATCAAACACCTGACCAGCCACCACCTGGACCGCAGCATTTTGTACGGCACCGCCAATGAGTAGCAGGCGTTTGGCCGCCGCACCCGTTGCCGCGATGGCGCCGAGTCCGCTGGCTAGTCCGCACAGCATGCCCTCGATCGCAGCGCGGGAAATGTTTTCCCGGGTCGTTGAGGAAATGCTCAGACCATGAAAACTGGCCTTGGCGTGCGGCAGATTAGGTGTCCGCTCACCTTCAAAATAGGGAACAAGCACGACGCCGTCACTTCCCGGCTGGGCGGCTAGAGCCAGTTCCGCGAACTCATCAAAGCTGACATCCAGCAGTGAGGACACGGAGCTGAGGATGCGGGCGGCATTCAAGGTGACGGCGATAGGTAGGAAGGCACCCGATGCGTCCGCGAAACCGGCAATGGTTCCAGAGGTGTCACTGCTGGGCTGCTCGGCTACGGCAAAAACCGTCCCGCTCGTCCCAACCGAGACCACCATGTCCCCGGCAGCGGCTCCAAGACCAAGGGCGCCGGCGGCGTTATCGCCCGCACCTGCTCCGATAGTCACAACGTCGTCTGTGGTCCGGTCAAAGAGTGAGCCGTGAACGGTACCAACAGATTCTGCTGGGCCTGCCACTCGGGGGAGAATCACCACTGAACTCGCAGCACTGCCGGCCTGAGGATCGGCTTCCCGGGCGGACCGGCCCAATGCGATTTCAAAGAGCTCTAGATCGTAGCTTTCCAGATGAGGGGACCAGTAACCGGTGCCGCTGGCATCGGAGCGGTCCGTGGTTAGTTGCTCAAGGTCCGGACCCAACGGGCTCTCCCCGGCAGGACCGTAACCGCGCAGCCGCCAGGTGAGCCAGTCGTGGGGGAGTGCCACGGCTGCAACGCGGGCAGCATGGCTGGGTTCGTGGTCACGAACCCAGCGCACCTTGGTGATGGTGAGGGAAGCTACGGGGACCGATCCGCAGCGGCTCGCCAACTCGGCGGCGCCCAGCTCGGTGATCAGATCGGTAGCGGATTGGGCCGATCGGGTGTCGTTCCACAGCATGGCCGGGCGGATCACCTGCCCAGCCGAATCCAGCAGGACCATCCCATGCTGTTGCCCCGCGATGGAGATGGCAGAGACGTCAGCCAGCCCTCCGGCGTCGTGCATGGCAGCCGATAAGGCCTCCCACCACAGAGACGGGTGAATTTCCGTCCCGTCCGGGTGGGAGGCCTTGCCGGTGCGCACTGTTTGCCCGGTGCTGGAATCAACAACAACAACTTTGCAGCTTTGGGTCGAGGAATCGACTCCGGCAACGAGGCTCATTATTCTCTACCGGGCGCCAAGGAGGTGTTCGAGGAACAGCTGCTGGAGCTTAACAAAGCCGAAGCCCTTGCCGTCGTAGTAGGCTGCCGAATCGAAATCTTCGTAGGAAGACTTGTCTGCCAGTAATGCGTCGTAGCTTTCGCCAGCGTTGAGGGTGGGCTGGTTGATTTCGGCAACCTTGGAGAATTCCAGTGCGGCCTGGACTTCGGGATCGGCGCGGAAGGCTGCGGCACGTTCCTTCAGGAGCAGGTACATGCGCATGTTGGCAGCGGCCGAATCCCACACTCCGTTGATGTCCTCGGTGCGGGAGGGCTTGTAGTCGAAGTGGCGCGGACCGGTGTAGGTCTGGGTGCCGCCGGGGCCACCATTTTCCAAGAGGTCAACGAGGGAGAAAGCGTTCTGGAGATCGCCGTGGCCAAAGACCAGGTCCTGATCGAACTTCACGCCGCGCTGGCCGTTGAGGTCAATGTGGAACAGCTTGCCTTGGTACAGGGCCTGGGCGATGCCGTGGGTGTAGTTGAGGCCGGCCATCTGCTCGTGGCCGGTTTCCGGGTTGACGCCCACCATCTCGGGGCGTTCGAGGGTTTCAATGAAGGCGAGGGCGTGGCCCACGGTGGGCAGGAGAATATCGCCGCGAGGTTCGTTGGGCTTGGGCTCAATCGCGAAGCGGATGTTGTAGCCCTTGTCGGTGACGTAGTCGCCGAGCAGGTTTACGGCCTCGCGGTAACGCTCCAGTGCGCCGCGGATGTCCTTGGCGGAATCGTATTCGCTGCCTTCGCGGCCGCCCCACATGACGAAGGTTTCGGCGCCCAGTTCGGCTGCGAGGTCTAGGTTCTGGATGACCTTACGGATGGCGAAGCGGCGCACATCGCGATCATTCGAGGTGAAGCCTCCGTCCTTGAAGACCGGATGACTGAACAGGTTGGTGGTGACCATGGGGATCACCAATCCGGTGGAGTCCAGGGCGCCCTTGAGCCGATCAATCTCCTTGCGGCGTTCGGCGTGTGTGGACTCGAACGGGAAGAGGTCATCATCGTGGAAGGTCATGCCATAGGCACCCAAATCACTGAGCTTGTTGACGGCAACCACGGTGTCCAGTGGGGGACGCGTTGCCGAGCCGAACTGGTCCTGGGCATTCCAGCCGATGGTCCAGAGACCAAAGGAAAATTTGTCTTCGCGGGTGGGCTCGAGAGCCATGAGATGCCTCCAATGTAGTGGGACAGAGCTTTAATAAGTTCTGATCTCAAACATATTAGCTAATCGCAACAAGGTCAATGACCTGTGGAAAGAATATTCTTGGCGTCCTGACCAGGAAAGTACCGGTGGTGAGAAGGATGGGCCGTGGAGAGTGCCGCTCCTGGGCCTGGGGTTAATTTGTGGGTTCTTGCACGAAAAGGGCCTCCGATGGGCACCGCTGGACGCATTACTGGAACTGTTAGCAATTTTCGGCTGACCATTCCGACAGTATTTTTGGCTAGTACTGGCCTCACCTGGAGAGGCTCGTTTCCTGTCTTGGCGCGACCTTGAGCGAGAGTATCTCAGGCTCGTCGCGCCCGAAAAGCGGAACGTTACTGACGAGTAGTCCTTTTGGATAGGAGTTCCGTTTCCCGCGCCAAGAGGGCAGTGAGCTGCTGTACATTGGCTTGAGCAAGTGTGAGGGAGATAACATTTCCGCTCATCTCAGACCAAGTAATTCTCGTTGAGGCCCGGCCGTCACCCATGGTCACCCCCGCGAACCAGCTCAAAAGGATGACTTAATGCCACTGCACTCACCCACGCAGCGGAGGCCGCATCTTGTTGCCATCGCTGTATTGCGGAGGCTGATCCAATGATCGGCTTCATCGCAAAACGGTTTATCAACTACGCGATCCTCTCGGCGATCGCTACTTTGAGTGCCTACGTTTTAGCCAGCCTAATTTTGAACCCGGCCAGCAGATACCTTGGCCGTAACCCCCGCCCATCAGATGAGACCATCAACGCCATCTTGGACGGGCTTGGCGTCAACCCCAACACCCCCGTCATTGAACGGCTCTGGGCTTGGATTCTCCGGTTGGTAACCGAAGGATCCTTGGGCGACACCATCCACAACACCAGCGTGATCACAGAGATGACGGCACGCGCCGGAACCAGCTTGCGTCTGCTTATCTTGGGAACCATCATTGCCGCACTGATAGGTGTTTTCCTGGGTGTCTGGGGTGCTGTGCGACAGTACAAACTCAGCGATCAAGTCATCTCTTATGGTTCCTTCACCATCTTGGCCATGCCGTCCTTTGTCATTGGCATCCTGCTCATGATCGCAGCCACTTCGCTGAACAATGTTCTGGGTATCCAGTTGATCAACTTCACCGGCGAATACACCGCAGGGCTGGAGGGCGGTTGGTGGGTGCACACATGGGACCGTGCAGCGCATCTGTTTCTGCCAACCATTTCCCTGGCCCTCATGGGCGCCGCTGGCTACTCCAGATACCAGCGCAGCGCCATGCTTGATGTGCTCTCCGCTGACTACATCCGCACGGCTCGCTCCAAAGGACGCACTCGGGGCTCGGCACTCATCCGGCACGGTGTCCGCGTGGCGTTGATTCCCATGTCCACATATTTTGCTTACTCCTTCGCGACAGTCCTGGCCGGGGCTGCCGTTACCGAGCTGGTCTTTAGCTGGCACGGCATGGGCGAGATGCTGGTGCAGGCCATCTCCCAAAGCGACATCAACGCTTTCACTGGCGCCATTTTGTTCAATGCCGTCTTGATCTTAATTGCCGGAACCCTGGCCGATGTTGTTTACGCCGCCCTTGACCCGAGAGTGAGGGTGTAAGCATGTCCATGCTGGAAGAAGTTTCCGTTCCTGATGTCACCGCAGCTAGTGCCGACATTGTTAAATCCAAAAAGCCGATCTCACGTTTCAAGCTGGTCCTCTCCAGGCTGCGCAGCACACCACGATTTTGGGTGGGCATTGTGGGACTTGGCATCATCATCCTGTGGGCTATCTTCGGTCTAGTGCCCAATGCTTGGAATTATACGGATCTTGATGTGTACAACATGGGCTCAAGCCCTTCCGCCCTGCACTGGTTCGGTACCAGCGATATTGGTGAAGACATTTACGCACAAACCATTGTTGGCCTTCGCAAGTCGCTCATCATTGGTCTCTTGGTGGGTCCGCTGGCCGCCATCATTGCCGGGATTATTGGCGCAGTTGCTGGTTACTTAGGCGGCTGGTGGGACCGGATTCTGGTCTGGATCATCGATCTTTTGCTGGTTCTGCCCAGCCTGTTCCTGTTCATCCTCCTCAGCCCCATCTTCAAGTCGTTGTCATGGGTGGCCCTGATTTTCCTCTTATCCGGCTTCGGCTGGATGATCATGGCCCGCGTGATCCGAGCACAGACCAAATCCTTACGCGAACGCGATTTCATCAAGGCCGCGCGTTTTATGGGCGTTGATACCTGGACCATCATTCGTCGCCACGTCCTGCCGAACGTTTCCTCACTGCTCATCATTGATGCGACGCTGGGCATTGGTGGTGCCATCTTGAGTGAAACCACCCTGAGCTTCTTCGGCTTTGGTATCCAAGCCCCAGATGTCTCCTTGGGGACGCTGCTCTCCGCGGGCCAAACCGCGGCGGCGACCAGGCCTTGGCTCTTCATTTTCCCCGCGGCCATCCTCGTATTTACGGTGCTCTCGGCCAGCCTTGTTGGCGATGCCTTGCGCGACGCCGTGGACCCTACCTCCGGAGTCAACCGTGACTGAGATTCTTACTTCTGCAACAACCAGCCCGCTCAAGGCCTCCAACCACCTTTTGGAAGTACGCGATCTTCACGTCACGTTCCCGCAACCCGGCGGAGCGGTCACAGCCGTCCGAGGCGTCAACTACCACGTTGATAAGGGTGAATTCCTTGGCATCGTAGGCGAGAGCGGCTCCGGAAAATCAGTTTCCTCGCTAGCCGTGATGGGGCTGCTGCCCTCATCAGCCAAGGTTTCCGGCGACATCCTCTTTGAAGGGAAGTCCCTGCTGGGCAGCAGCGATAAAGAATTATCCAAGTTGCGCGGCGACGGCATCTCCATCATCTTCCAGGATCCGCTGTCCGCGCTGACCCCGGTGTACACCATTGGTACGCAGATCGCGGAGGCGCTCCAACTCCACGACAGCAAACTTTCCAAACTTGCCGCCAACACCCGTGCCGTGGAACTGCTGAAAATTGTGGGTATTCCCAACCCCGAACGCCGTGCACAGGCGTTCCCCCATGAGTTCTCCGGCGGCATGCGTCAGCGCGCCATGATCGCCATCGCCATCGCCAACAACCCTCGCTTGATCATCGCCGATGAACCAACGACGGCGTTGGATGTCACCATTCAGGCGCAAATCCTCGAGGTGCTCCAGAAAGCAAAGGAGCTCACCGGTGCTGCGGTGGTGCTGATTACCCACGATCTTGGAGTGGTGGCTGGCAATGCTGACCGGCTCGCTGTGATGTATGCCGGACGGATCGTGGAAACTGGAACGGTTGATCAAGTCTTCCAGGCTCCGTCCATGCCCTACACCATTGGGTTGTTGCGTTCCATGCCGAACCTCGCCACGGCCGGCCATACTCGCTTGGTCCCTCTGGAAGGGCGTCCACCGCAGTTGAGTAACTTGGCGCCGGGCTGTCCCTTCGCGCCACGGTGTCCGGTAGCCATTGATGCATGCCGCACCACAGAACCGCCACTGACCATGATCAACAATGAACCGCTGAACGCCTCGGCCTGTCTACGGATCCAGGAGATTGCTAGTGGTGAACTAAACCGGAGGACGTTGTATCCCGTACCGGAGCCCGTGGCTGCTGCCCAACGTGCTGATGTGGCACCGGAGAATATCATGGCCGTTTCCGGATTGAAGCGGCACTTCCCACTCTCCAAGGGATCCATCTTCAAACACACCATTGGTACCGTGCGTGCAGTGGACGGGGTAAGTTTCCACATCAGAGCCGGCCAGACGCTGGGACTGGTGGGCGAATCCGGGTGCGGCAAGTCCACCACCATCATGGAGATCCTAGAACTAGCCAAGCCTCAAGCTGGCCAAGTGGAGATCAATGGCCAGAACGTGGCTAGCCTTTCGGCTAAAGATCGACGGGCGTTACGGAAAGACATTCAAGTGGTTTTCCAGGACCCCATGGCGTCCTTGGATCCGCGGCTTCCGGTCCAGGACATTGTGGGCGAGCCACTGACCGTTCACGGTATTGGGGCCAAGGAGCGTCTGAAAAAAGTGGCGGATGTTCTCGAACTCGTGGGTCTGGATCCCTCCATGGCATCACGCTATCCCCATGAATTCTCCGGAGGTCAGCGTCAGCGAATCGGCATTGCCAGGGCGCTTGTGACCGATCCCAAGATCGTGGTGCTGGATGAGCCAGTGTCAGCGCTGGATGTTTCCATTCAAGCCGGCGTCATCAACTTGCTCCAAGACCTGCAGGAAAAACTGGGGCTCTCCTACTTGTTCGTGGCCCATGACTTGGCAGTGGTGCGGCAAATCGCCGACGACGTTGCCGTCATGTACCTGGGGCGGATTGTGGAAAGCGGTCCAACAGAGAACATTTTCGACAATCCCCAGCACCCTTACACGCGGGCGCTCCTGTCTGCGGTGCCCGTGCCAGATCCTGCTGTAGAGCGCAGCCGCACCAGAATCATTCTGGATGGAGACCTGCCCAGCCCCACCGAAGACATAACGGGTTGCAACTTCCGCACCCGTTGCCCGCTATACCGGCTTATGGATGAGGCAGGACAACAAATGTGCCGCACCATTGATCCTCAAAATAGGTCAGTGAATGGAAGTGACGTTGCCTGCCATCACGCTGAGCACATAGATCTCATGACCCCTGCGTAACGCAGACAAAGACCCACCAAAACCAAAGAGCCTTCGGATTGCAAGATCTGTAACTACGAAGGTTCACTCACTGGGAGGAAACAAATGAAACACATCAACAAAATGCTGGGGGCAGGTGTTCTGGCCCTTGCCCTCACCGTCACTGGTTGTAGCGCTGGCGGCGGCGGGGACAACAAGCCCACCGTTGACAGCAGTAAAGGTGCAGCAGAAACGGCGACTCTGCCCACGACGGCGTGGACTGTGGCCGATTATGCCAAGGTCAAAGATGGCGGCACGCTGACGCTGGCTGTTGATCAGCTGCCGGATAACTGGAACACGCTCCAGGTGGACGGCAACGTCAAGGCCGCTGCTCAGATCCTTGACCCCACCACGGGTGGTCCGGTCCGCAACACAGCTGATGGCGGTTGGGAATTGAACAAGGACTACGCCACGGACGTGAAGCTAGCCAGTGAAGATCCTCAGGTTGTTGAGGTCAAGTTGAACCCGAAGGCTGTGTGGGAAGATGGCACTCCCATCACCTACAAGGACTACGACGCCACCATTAAGGCCAACAACGGCAGCAACAAGGATTACCAAATTGTGGGCGACAACGTCTTCAAGGACATTGAATCGGTGACCAAGGGCGATACCGACTTCGACTTCAAGATCACCTTCAAGAACAAGAATGCAGACTGGCCTTCGATCCTTGGCGGCAGTACAGCCGGATCGTCGCAAGTAGCTGTTCTGCCGGCAGCTGTTGCTGGGGATGTGAAGGCATTCAACGAGAACTACAAGTCAAAGCCGTTGCCCTCCAGCGGGCCTTTCAAGGTAGGAAACGTTGACACCACCGGCCAGGTAGTTACTTTGGTCCCCAATGACAAGTGGTGGGGCCAGAAGCCCAAGCTGGAAAAGATCATCATGAAAGTTGTTTCTCGCGATGGTTTGGCTCAGGCCTACGCCAACAAGGAACTCGATGCTATGAGCATTGGCACCAGCAAGGACAACTATGAAACCGCCAAGAAGCGCGACGACGGTACCGTCCAGCAATCCGGTGGCCTGACCTGGAATCACGTCACGATGAACGGTTCCAAGGGACCGCTGGCCGATGTCAAGGTTCGCCAGGCCGTAGGCCGCGCCATTGACCGCGACACTATCTCCGCCAGCCGTTTGTCGCCCATTGGGGCTCCGGTGGCTAGCCAGAACAGCTACATCTTCATGCCGGGCCAGAAGGGCTACGAGGACAACGCCACCGCAGTCATCGGTTTCGACACCGCGAAGTCTGAAGAGCTGCTGAAGGAGGCTGGCTACACCAAGGCAGCCGACGGAACCCAGGAAAAGGACGGCGCAAAGCTGGAATTGACCTACACCCTCGATGCCAAGAACCCAGTGTCAGAGCAGATCTTCAAGCAGATCCAGGCCAACCTGAAGGTTGTGGGCATCACCCTGAAGAACAACACTGTCCCTGAGGATAAGTTCTTCTCCGATTACGTACTCAAGTCCAACTTCGAGCTCACCGGCTTCGCCTGGTCGGGCACGGCGTACCCGATTGCTGGCACGGAATCCGTCTTCTACCCGAAGGATGCTGGTCAGAACTTCTCCGGCGTCACCGATGAGAAGTTGGGTGAAATGTGGGCTAAGGCCAACGGTGAGCTCGATCCGGAAAAACGTCTGGCTCTCGCCAACGAGATCGACAAGACGATCTTCGCCTACACCCCTGTCATCCCGTTGACCCCCACACCGAACACCTACGGTGTGAAGAAGGACCTGGTCAACTACGGTGCCGCGCAGTTCCAGTCGATGGACTGGACCACAGTGGGTTTCACGTCCTAAGTAAGTCCTAAAAATGTCAGGCCCGGTCCGCTCGTGAAGAGCTGGCCGGGCCTGACTTTTTGCGTTCTAGCTGAGGGTACTGATGACTCCCAGAACCAGCAGAAAGACACCGACGACGACGATGAGCACGTTCCAGCGGCTGCTCACCTTGCCCAGCTGGCCCGGCTGGGAGGCGGGGGAAAGCTGGGAGGAGGTCTCGGCGTCGTGCATCATCAGGCTGTTGTTGCGCTCCCAAACATCCCACTGAGTTTGGATGATGGATTGTGTACGGGGGAGTGAGGGCAGCTTAGCCGCTCCAGTTCTGGCGAATTGAGGGCCCGTTTTGCCAGCGCCCGGTGCGCCCCAGCTGGTGATGCGCCCGGCGGTGGTGTCGAGGGTGAGGGTGTGGATCACTCGCAGGGAGCGTAGTTCGCTGAATGGAATGGTGTGCTCGCGCAGGATGTTGCGCACGGTCAGGCCGTCGGGGCGTACCAGTAGGCATGGGCGCCAGAGGAGAACGAACATACCCCACGCAACAAACAGTAGCCACGGTAGAAAATGCCAGATGGAGCTGGGCGTGCCGGCCATGATCAGGTTAAGGGCGAGGGCTGCGCAGATGGCCAGCACCACTGCCCCGAGCACGCGGGTGGGGGTCGAATAGACGGACACGGTGGGCAGGGCGGCGGAGACTGATTCCATGATCTTTCAAGGATGCCAGAGTTTGCCTGAGCACAGATCCAAGCTGGCGGCTCGTGAGGCCTAGAGCCTATCGGGCTCGGTTTCCGACTCGGCTTCTAACGAGGCTGCATGTTCGTTGATCTCTTCAATGTCCGGAGTCACCAGTTCCGAGTAGAGCTCACCAAGTGCATCAGGGGCGGTGTTTTCATGAATCAGGTCTTTGTCGTCAAAATCTGAATTTGTGCTCATAACTCCACCTTAGCCGTGGGGATATGACGTTGCTAGGGGCCAAGAGAAGCCAGGGCTCCACCAAAGTTTCAGTTGTGCGTTAAAGTAGAGAAGCCCGGAAGTCAGCCTATTTTCGCTCACCCGAGAAGCGACCAAGACACATTCGAGACACCGTGACGCAACTGCGAGGCAACCGCGACTCACCCCGGGCATGGATCAAGGTCCGTTCCGCACCGCGAGCGGACCAGTAATCCACCCCAACGAAGCTGAAGAGGACCCACCCATGGCCGTCAAGCCGCCAACGGCCACCCCAACACCTGAGCAGTTGCAATCGGTGTGGGGAACGCTGAAGTCACCGCGCCGTCTAAAAACGGAAGTTCTCGGCGGGCTGGTAGTTGGTTTGGCCCTGATTCCGGAAGCCATCGCCTTCTCCGTGATTGCCGGCGTCGATCCCAGAATTGGGCTGTTTGCCGCCTTCACCATGGCTGTGACCATTGCCTTCACCGGCGGACGGCCTGCCATGATTTCGGCGGCGACGGGTGCGGTGGCGTTGGTGATCGCGCCCTTGGTGAGGAGCCACGGCGTGGATTACCTCATTGCTGCAGTCATTCTGGCGGGCGCCATTCAGATCATTCTGGCGCTGTCTGGTGTTGCCAAATTGATGCGGTTCATTCCGCGTTCGGTCATGGTGGGCTTCGTCAACGCACTGGCCATTTTGGTGTTTCTCGCCCAACTGCCCGAGCTCATCGGAGTCCCGTGGCTGGTCTACCCGTTGGTGGTAGCGGCGCTGTTGATCATGTTCGTGCTGCCGCGCTTCACCCAGGTGGTGCCCGCGCCGTTGGTGGCAATTGTGGTGCTGACGCTGGTCACGGTCTTGGCGGCCATCGCGGTTCCGACCGTGGGGGACAAGGGCCAGCTGCCGGATTCGCTGCCCACCATGTTCATCCCGAACGTGCCGCTCACCTGGGAGATGCTACAGACAATTTTCCCATTTGCACTGGCCATGGCCTTCGTGGGGCTGTTGGAATCCCTCATGACCGCCAAGCTCGTGGATGACATCACTGACACCCGCTCGAATAAAACCCGTGAAGCGTGGGGCCAGGGCGTGGCCAACATCGTGACCGGTTTCTTCGGCGGCATGGGCGGTTGCGCCATGATCGGGCAGACCATGATCAATGTGAAAGCTTCCGGCGCGCGGACCCGCATCTCCACATTCTTCGCCGGAGTCTTCCTATTACTCCTGGTGGTGGTGCTGGGCGATATTGTCTCGCTGATCCCCATGGCCGCCCTGGTCGCCGTCATGATCTTCGTCTGCTGGGCCACGTTCGATTGGCACAGCATCCGCCTCCGCACCCTCAAAACGTTGCCGAAGAGCGAAACCTTCGTCATGGTTGCCACGGTTATCGCTACCGTCGCCACGAACAACCTGGCCATTGGTGTGGGCACCGGCACCGTGCTGGCCATGGTCATGTTCGCCCGGCGTGTGGCCCACTTTGTCACCGTCAAACGCGTGGAAGGCGAGGACAGTGTCACGTACGTGGTCAACGGCGAGCTGTTCTTCGCGTCCTCCAATGACCTCTACACTCAGTTCGAATACGCGCTAGATCCGGCACGCGTCATCATCGATATGAGCGATTCGCACCTCTGGGACGCCTCCACCAGCGCCACCCTGGACGCCATCACCGACAAGTACCGCCGCCACGGCAAGGACGTGGAAATCGTCGGCATGAACGACGCTAGCGCTCAGATGCGCCAGCGCCTGGCCGGAAAACTGGGCGGCTAATTTTCCTGCAGCAGGAGCCCCTCACCTGACAAGGAAGTACGACAGCGGTCAGCTCACCCGAGTGCCGGGTGAGCTGTTGGTCGCAGTGCGCAAACGGATGATCACGGTGAAAGCAACCACCAGGATGGCTCCCACCATTGCCGCTATGGCCGCAGGCGTGGACACGAGATCACCGCTGAAACGAGCAACGGACACCCAAGCTAGGCCCCAGCTCAGCGCTGCGGCCGGAGCCAGCCGGCCCTTGCCATAGATGGCCAGAGCAATTCCAACGGCAGCGGCGACGGCCAGAACAAACAAGGCCCAAGCGTTTGGATTTACACCGAAGCCGTTGAAGCCAGCGGCCACTAAGACGGCGGAAATATTAGCTGCTGTTGCCACGCAAACCCAGCCCAAATACAAGCCCATAGTGCCGTCGGTGATGATGGCGTCCACGGTGTTTGTGGGCCGGTGGCGAAGGATCAGCACAAAAATATAGGCCAGAACAGCGAGCAGGATGACAATGATCGGCACGCTGAGCGGCAATAGATCAAATTGAACGCTGAGGATCCATGCGGCGTTTAACAGCAGTGATGCCGCCACGGGATAGCCCAGTAGGCGATGCCTGTGCTCGGTTTTCTGACTAGGCAGGAACTGCCAGACGGTGTAGGCCACCAATCCCAAGTAGATGACGCTCCAGATGGAAAATGCCGGACCGTCTGGTGCAATGAGCGTTGAATCAGCTGAAAGCGCCCCGTTTGAGGCGTTCTGAATTTGGGTGCCCCCCGCTGCGCCGGAGCCAATGAATGAGCCAATGATTGCTACCACGGCGCTTGCGGCAACTACTAGCTGGCGTAAGGTGTCGTTTTTTGCTGGTGTCTGGTTCATCCTTTCACCCTAGCGTCCGGGCGAGGTCTGCGTCATGGAGTTGGAGCCTTGCCAGCACATAATCGTCCGTATGCATAGGCCTGGGGACTAGCCGCGGCCGGATGAATGCCGGCTACTCCGCCGCCCCCGGCACAAAGAACGTGCTCGCGGTAAGGCGCGATCCGTCCAGCAGCACCACCCATTCGTAGGTGGCGCCCGTGGGTAGCGGCAGCCCGCCGGGGAAGTTCAGCACAATGTTCGATGTCCCCGGAAACCCCATGGGCGGTTGCTGCATCTCAGGCTTGGCAGAATGGCGAAAATCAACGTCTTGCTTGAACGCCATGGTGTTGCCGCCGTCGGGCCCGGGAAGAGTGACCGGCTGCCCATCGGCGTCCACGAGCAACACCTCCACCACCGCCGACGTCTCTTCAAACATCGGAATCGTGACTGTGATGTTTACGTACACGGCAAACGGCGCGGTCAGCCCGGACTCCGGATCAGACCCCAGAAACTGAATCCCGCCACCAATGATGTTGACTTTGCCCGCGGCGTCAACGTTCACGAAATCGGCGATCAGCACCGTTCCGCTGCCACTGCTCGAACTCATTGCCATATCAGGATCTCCATAGTTCTCAGGGCCGGCTGGTCCCTTAACCATAGGTCCTAGGGTGCGGCGGCTCGGTTTCTCGCGGTGACTAGGAAGTGTGCCTATGAAGTGCGCGGAGGAAGTACGACGCCGGGCCCTCACCTCGGGTGGTCAGGCCACTTGCTCTTGAGGTGCAGAGATATCCACGAACTCCCCAAGTGCAGTGCAGTAACCGGGTTCCCTGAGCTTTTTGATGGTTAGGGATTCAATCTGACGGATGCGCTCGCGAGTGACGCCATAAATCTGCCCGATTGTGTCAAGGGTCTTTGGTTCCCCGTCGCCAAGGCCATATCGCATAGAAATAACTCCAGCCTCGCGTTCACTGAGGGAATCGAGGACGCTATGCAAGGCGGCACGCATATCCGTGCGCTCAGCGTATTCGTGAACTGTGGCCTCTAGCGGGTCGTACATTTGCTCCGATAATGGTTCTGATCCGCCGCGACCGTCGGGAACCAGTATGTCTAGGGAGAACACCGGGGCAGCGTACCTCAGGAGCTTGAGAACATTTTCCACGGTGGAATCGAGTTGTTGCGCCAATTCTTCTGACGTTGTGGGCCTTCCCAACTCCACAGACAGATGGCGCCTCACGGAGAGCAGCTTGTTGATTTGTTCCGTGATATGGACTGGAACGCGGATGGAGCGCCCAAGATCAGCAATGGCACGAGTAATTGCCTGCCGAATCCACCAAGTGGCGTAGGTCGAGAACTTGTTGCCCAAGGTGTAATCAAACTTCTGGACGGCGCGCAGCAGGCCCAGATTTCCTTCCTGGATGATGTCAATGAAATCGAGGCCGCGATCTAGGTACTTCTTCGCAATGGAGACAACGAGCCGCAAATTTGCGCTCGTCATCGTGTCAAGGGCACTGGCACCAAACCGGGCCAGCTTTTCCAAGTCGTGGCGGTCGCGGCGGGAGTCCAAAGCGCAGTTTTCCAATTTGTAAGAGGCCATCAAACCAGCCTCGATAGCTTGACCTAGATCCACCTCGGCGGCTGCATCGAGAAGTGGAAACTTGCCAATCCGTTTGAGATAGTCGGCCACAATGTCGTCCGTGAGACCAGTAACGTGAGCCAACAACTCGACCGGCTCATCGTCGTCGTCCTCCTCTGGCAGCTCAAACAGGGGAGCAGCCGGTTTCGGAACGGCAACGTCGGGTTCCGGTTGCGGCGAAGGAGTGGACCTCTCATCACCGGATGTGGCCTCACCTTTACCGCCAACTGATGCGGCATCATCCGGCACTTCAATTTCCGGGTACCTCAGGAAATCTTCGATCTCCTTCAGATCGGTGACTATTTCAAAGAACTCATAACGACGCGCAAAGGGAAGTACACGGCCCAAGAATTCTTCACCCTGCACATCAGGGTCTTCCACGGTATTGATTGCAAACAGCACCACGAGCCGACCAACACGCCCGTCTTTCTTTTTACGAATCACTCGTCCCAGCCGCTGCACCATCTGACGTTGGCTGCGATTGGCGGCCACGATGATGCCCAAATCTGCCTCGGGCACGTCCACGCCCTCATCGAGAATTCGAGGAGCAGCCAATACTTGGGCATCGCGATTGCTGAAATTAACGAGTCCCTGCTTGCGTTCCTCGGGACGCATGCCGCTGTAGATCGCCGTAGCGGTGCAACCCACCGTGCGGAAGATATCTTGGGCGCTGCGGGCAGAGGCTTGGGTCTGGGTGAACACCAAGGTGCCTCCCGACTCTGCAACGGGTTGATGCAGTGCGGCCAGCGCCAACCCCTTGGTCTTGGTTTCGGCTAATAAGGACAAACGCGCGGACAGAGCCTTCATATATTTGCGAGCCAATCCTGCCTCAGCTGTCAATGACGCCGAGGCGGCCAACGCTGCAATGGCGGCAATGAACGCGGGAAATGGCGTTGATGGCACGTTGGCGTACTGCTTCAGGTATAGGGCGGCCTTGGACATGGTGTCGGAGAGTTCGTCGTATTGAGCGCGCTCAGCTGGTGTGAGCTCAACACCGACCAAGGCGATATCGAACGGGGCTATAACCTCGTCACGCAATGCCCTGTCATACCAAAGGTTGAAGACCACTCCGCCAAAGTAGGGCGACAACATTTCATGATGGCCGCCGTCGTTCCTCTCATACGTGGCAGTCAATCCCAAACGCCAGTTGTAGCCCTGACCCAGCGCCGCGGCGAAGAGGGGAGCCGCATAGCGGTGGCACTCGTCGGCGATCAGTAGCCCGGCTTTGTGGACACGCAGCGTCTGGTGCGTCGCTGCCGAATGCACGATGGCGATGAGGACATCCACATCGTCCAGAGAATCCTTGCGACCGTTGCCCAATAGTCCAGTGGACGCGGCGGGAAAATCGCGTTTTAGGGTAGCGAGCCATTGACGCTGGAGCTCTGCGGTGGGGACCAGAATGAGTACTTTGATGCCCTGTCGGACAGCCTCATGGGCAGCCGCGACACCAAGGCGGGTCTTGCCGGAACCCGTGACAGCTTCAATGACGCCACGGCGAGCATTGTTATGCCAAGCGTCGAGCGCCTCGTGCTGCCAGGGGTAGAGGAAACCGTAATCGGCTGCGGCAGGTATGCTCCGTAGGATGGGCGGCAAGCTGTCATGAAGGACCTCGTCGGCACTTGCCAATGGTGTGTCCACTACCTGTGTCATGATGACTCCTTTTCCTGCGCAGTCCACCGGAACGTGATGGTGGTCTCAGACTAGGAGGAGGGTCTGACATTCAAGAGTTACAAAAGTTTTGAGTATGCGTTTGACGGGCCAGATTCTTCCGGTGAGAATCGACAGACATCCCGTAATTTTGCATGGATGACCTGCCGAGAATGGACTGGCTATGTGGAGTATGGACGCAACTTGGGGAAGCCTACGGGCGACGCGGCGACAATTCGCAGAGAGCGGAGGTTGGACGAGCTCGACAGACCATTTGGCGCACCCGGGGGCCTTGGACTCATCGATGGAATACCTCGATGATGAACCGTACTTTTCCTATGATGCGCGCAAGCACTACGTGCCAAGCGCGGTGAAGTACTACTTAACCGGTGCCAATGGTCGTGCCATTCGCCTCGCTAAAACGGACGAATCTGCTGGCACCAGCGTGTATCGCCTCGACGGGGAATGGGTCGCCCACGACCACCTAGATGTTCCTGCCGACGCCGGCACTGCTCACGTCACCGAAAATGCGGTTGACGTGTGGGACCGATTCAATGGGAAAGCGTCTGTGCGGGCTTTTGCCAACACCAATCTGGACAACCCGGCAAAAGGCTGAGCCGCCTCAACCTCGTGTAAAAATCCTACGCCGCCAGGGCCAGTGACCCTTGGCCAGCCAGTCCCAGCACCGACTCCTGAATACCTGACAACAGCACGTTTCTTTGCGCGTTTGTCAGTTCTGCTTCCTTGGCGCGGCGGGCCAAGACAGCGAGCCTGTCTGCGGTGTTGTTGAGGTCGTTGCTGCCGTGGCCTTTGACCCACTGGAACGCCACCAGAGACTTCTGCGTCAGTGCACGGATGGCCGACACTTCTTCGCGGCAACCAGTACTGAGACCTGAAGGAAGAGCAGAGTGGGTGGTGAGCAAATTGACAGCGGTCAGGTTGTCAGAAAGTACGGTGACAGCGCAGCGGCCGTCCATCGTGCCAGCGAACCGGGCACGTGCGGCCAACAGTCCCAGATAAATGGAGTGCAGCTCGGCCTTCAGGATGTTTCCATGTTGGCTGGTCCGCAGCCCCAAGATGGGAGGGCTGTCCAAGCCGAAGTCCATGACCCAACCGTGGCCGCGCCACGAGCTACGGGTGCCCTTGGACGCATCGGTAGCGATGACAAGGTTGGTGAGCAGCGATTCAATGTGTTCGGGAACCGCCCTATCAATAGCTGCAGTCGCTGCGGCCGGCGGAAACAATGGGCTGACTGTGATGCCGGCAGCTTCCAAAAGATCGCTCAGCGTGTCCGCATAGACCGGGACGTCACTGCCAGGCTGGAGCGACTTGATGGCAGCCAGAATTTCTGCGAGTTGCCCTCCGCATCGGTCCTTGGAATTGGGCGTCAGTCTGGAACCAACACGCATTTCAACAACATCCGCACCCTGGGTCCGCACAACAACCCACACGCAGCGGCCCCACCGGAATTGCACCGCAGCAGTAATACCGTGTCTGGCCCCAACTTCCATGAAGGCCGGCCGCAATCCGAGGAGTCCGGGCCCGGGCAGCGGCAGCTTGCGGCTCGCTGTGGCAACTGTTGCTGATGCGCTGCTGTCCATGAGGGCACTCCCTGAATCGTCGATGTGGCTATTGAGTGTGAGCCTAGGGGCAGGGACTGACATTGTGAGCAGACGGAGTGGCGACCATGCAGAGCGGTAGGGGAATGTCGCCCTTCGGGGTCGTAACAATCTTGCGATGTCGGACCCCTGTGGTTCATTGAGACCATGAAGCTACCCAAGATCCTAGATTCCGCCCATGTCGAGCAAGCCGCGGCACTGGTCCAGGACTACTACACCGAGACGTACAAGCGCGGCGAAATCCAGACTGGTGCCCGCTTCGAATCATGGATGGGTGGCGGTGACGCACCTGAGGTGGTCAACACCATCACAGCCAATGACCTGATTGCCGTGACGTTCCTCTCCGTCAACGTCCCCGCACCTGCTGCCATTGGGATTCTGGAAACCTACAAGGAGAAGATTTCCGAGTTGCTAGAGCAGATCCCGGCCCACCTTGAGCTTGCTAACCTTTCTGTCGAGGAGTTCGCCTCAACGCTGGATCAGGACAGTGCAGCCATCCAGCTCTGGAGGCTTCTGCGTCAATCTGATGCGGAGCGTTGGGGTGTTGGTCCCACTACGGCAAGCAAAATCATGGCCCGAAAGCGTCCGCTGCTGATTCCCATTTATGATGCCGTGATCGGGTCAGTGATGGAAATGAAGAATTCTGACAAGCAGTGGAGCTTCTGGCATGAGGTACTGACGGACGGATCGGGACTGCCCGAGCGGTTGAAGGAGATTCAACTGAAATCGGGCGTCGCCTCCGAGGCCTCAGCACTGCGCATCATGGATGTTGTTCTGTGGAAGCACGGCAAAATGCTAGCAACGGCGAAGAAAAAATAGACGGGACCGGACTCAGCCGTCCTAGAAGAGCCTATTCTTCATGCTTGCCATGCTCGTTTGAGAATGGCAAGCATGAACGTACGAGAAGAAACTGGACCACATAAGTTTCCTGAGTAAAACCGCGCCGTGGGGCAGCCCCAGGGGGGCCATCCCGCTTCTTCCTTGTGGCTCGGCACAGCAGTACCGGCGCCACGTCAAGAGGCTGCAGTGCCTGGCACTCCCACACAAAAATGGGGTGATTGCTACTGGGGGCAGGATCCCGAATTCGCCGCCAAACGGGGCACCGGCGGCAGCTGGATCATCATCCGGCACGAGAGAGGAAGCGTCACTGAAGAGACCATCGCCAGCGACAGAGATCTAGTGGTGTTGTGGCTCGAAACCTTCCGCAACCGTTTTGTCCTCCCATGGGGCGTTGGGTACGCAACTGAAGATCAAGACGCCGCCGAGCTTGCGCCCGCCACACTGCCAGTGCTGGAGGCAGACATGGCAGATGCCCGCTATCCATACCGAGCCGACTGGATTGCTAAGCGGGCCGCGTTTTTCGCCGCACTCCCCGATGCCACTGAGGAAACGCCTGCTCCTGCCCAGGGTGACTAGGCAGTTCCCCGCAGCACCTTCATAAACGCACCATTCGGCTGGGCGTTGGGCAGTGTGCGGCGGATCCGCTCCAACGACTCCATGGCATGCCCTCCCAGCAGTTCCCCATACAGCGCGGCAACCGTGGGCGTCCTGCTCTCGGCCTGGACACAGTGCAGGTACACGGTCCGGCCTTCGGCACGGAACCGGGCCACCGCCTTCGCCGCATCCCGCAACACAAACTCCAGATGGATATTCTCAGCCGAATCGGCATTGTCAATGAGCCAAAATGTCGCGTGATTCTCGGCCGCGATGGCAGGAGCCTCTTCCTGCCCAACCCTGCACAAACTAACGACGGCGGACACCTCACCCAGCGCTGCCGGCAGGCCGCGAGTGGCGGCCTCAGCCGAACCGAGGAACGGCAGCTGCGCTGAGCCGCCAATCCAGACGCCGGCATCATCGGGGTGCTGCACAACCGTGCCAATTCCCCGCCATCCGCTGTAATCCACAGCTGAAAGACGCGGCCACGAACCCGGTCGGTTCCCACCTGCAACGAGTTCCAGTGCCAGCGCTACGAGCTCGCGCTCGCCGTCGGCACCCCAGCCATGGAGCTTCCGGCGCCATCCAGAAGAGATAGCGGAGTAGCCAGCAGCGGCTCCGATGAGTCCGCCCGCAATAGCTGCAACGGTGTCGGTATCGTTGCCGCCTCGAACGGCATTCTCCAAGGACAGTCGCAGCGCCTCCGGGCCAACAGATCCGGCCGCGGCAACACCGTGGTGAATCGCAGACCATGCGCCCTGGAACGCCTCCACCACCCAGCCATTCTGGGTGAAGTCACGTGGCTGCCATGCTTCAGCAGTCCGGATCCGTTCGAGCCACAGCTGCGCTCGCTCGCTGTCCAGCTGCAAGAGGCCAATCCGCACATCCAGCCGACCCGTCAGTACAGCGTGGCGGATGGCAGCAGTCCACAGCTGGCAGGCCTCCGTGGCGTCGAGCTCGTAGTGGGTTAGCCCGCTGATCTGAGCTGCGGCGTCCCACAAGGCAACATCTGAGTCCAGCAGCGCCAAGGCGACCGGAGCCGTCCGCATCAAGGAACCATTGCCGGCAGACCGCCCACTTGCCTCGTGGTGAGCACGCGCTGCAGCGAAGGCAGCGGCGTCGGCGCCCAGGCCATCAACCATGAGACGAGCCGCCCGGTGCAGGACGGAACTCGTCTGTGCGCCCACATCTTTGGACTCAGCGGCCCACGCCTGCCAACCGGTGACCATCGATGCGAGGGTGGTGCCAGCGGAAGGTGCGTGTCCGGCGTCGAACCCGTCAAGGATGGAGTGGGCAATGACGATCGCCATGGAGGTATCGTCGGTCCATTCGGCAGGGGCGAAGCCGAAGGGGCCGCCGCCCTTCATGGTGACGGGCGTGGTGGAGGGGAGTGCGGGGCCGAATTCGTAGCCCGCGCCGAGGGCGTCGCCTGCTGCGGTGGCAACGAGGACGCCGGCTGCGCGGTCGAGCTGTGCGGTGGTGAGTTTCATGGTGCTCCCTTACGGTTCTCAAAAGCTTGTGGTCGGGCCGCTAAGGCCCTGAAATCTGTTGAGCCGGAGTTGCTGGCTAGGCAAGCATGCTGTGTTTGCCGTTCCACGCAATGAGGTGGGCAATCTGCGGATCAGCGCCGTCCGTTCCCTCAATACTCACGCCCTTGAGGGGCAGCTGGGGGTGGTTACCTTCAAAGCGTCGTGCCGGAATGGTGCGGTTTCCGCTGCGGTGCTCGGCATGGTCTCGGAAAACAAAACCGTTGGAGGCGATGGCGACAATGAAGTCCCTGGCAGACTGCGCCCGCACTATCGCTGGTGCACCGCGGCCTGCAGGCGTATTGAAAAGCAGCAGGTCCGGCACCATGGATTCCATGAGTTCGGCGTAGTGCTGGCGGAACAACTTGTGAGATCCGAAGAGCTCCAGAGACAAGACCCGCCCGTCAAAACCGATGATGACTCCGCGCTGGCCGTCCACGATGTTCGGCAGCACAATGTCCTGCGGCCGGGGCTGGTCGAGGTGATCCAGCAGGGAGCCAGTGGCGCTGGTGGTGCGGCTTCCCTCATAGCGGTGAACTCGGTGCCAGACGTCGCTTTGGCGGTCAGTTCCCGTCCTGTGAAGTCCGGCGTGGACCTGAAGCGGTGCGCGTCGTCCGGAGCTGCGGTGCTCTGCGCTTCCGCTCCATCGGCCCTTTTCTACACACAGGACATTGATGACGGCAGTCTCTGATGCGCCAATGAGAACCGTCTGCTCCGCGATGCGGTGTTGCTGGCCGCTTTCTAGCAGCTGCCCCTCCGTCAGTAGAGCCGCCTTGGCGCCCATGTTGGTGACGGTCAGTCGGCCGACCTCCGGTGTGGGAAGTTCTTGGACTACCAGTTGGGTCTCGGAACCTGTCACCAAGCCCTGTGTTTCAGGGGAATCCGCCCAGACCGGGAAGATGGTGGCCGATCCGCACTGGGTGCCGAAGCCTACGTGAAGTTGGGGCAGTTTCATGGCGGTTCTCCTTTAGCTAATCTCGGTGAAATAATCATTTGCGCATTTCTGCGCTAAATCAAAGGTAAGTCATGTTGCACACTTTGCGCAAGTCTGCGCAAAATAGAGTTATGACTTCCTCCCATGAGTTGCCCACGGACCAGCCTGGCAAGACTTTGCAGGACTACCCCCGACCCTCAGTCGCGGTGGACACTGCACTACTGACAGCGCACGACGGCGGTCTGAAAGTTCTCCTGGTCCACTCACCTGGGGGCGAATGGGCTTTGCCGGGGACCTTCCTCCATCCGGGGGAGAAGCTGGCTGACGCTGTCCTTCGCTCTCTTCGCGAAAAGGCTGGAGTTACTGGGCGTTCTCCGCAGCAGCTGCACGTTTTTGATGAACCCGGACGGGATGCGCGTGGCTGGGTTTTGTCCGTGGCTCATGTTGACGTGTTGCCAGCGTCGGCGCTGCTTGAGCCTCTAAAAAGTGAACGGGCAACAGTGGTGGCCGTCGAGGAAATTCACAACAGCGAGCTTCCTTATGACCATGCTCAGATCATTGGCTTCGCAGTGGAACAGGTCCGCAGCCGGTACGCGACAACACCAGATCCCGGTGGGCTGCTTCAATCACCCTTCACGCTGAAGGACCTGCGCCTGGTCCACGAATCCGTGTTGGGGGAGACGCTGCAACGGGACACCTTCCGCAGAGCCATGGAACCGCACTTGGCAGGTACGGGAGAGATGTCAGATGGTGCAAAGGGCCGGCCAGCCGCGTTGTTCAGGGTTCGCTAAACCGGCTCTGGACTCGATGAGTTACGCCCAGCTAGATAGATACTCGGCATGCGCGACTGCGGCCAGAGTTACCTGCTCCACCGTCATGTTCGGCAGTTTTTTGTAGCGGTAGACAAAATCGGGGTCGAAATGGTTGAACTCTCCGTCAGCTTTGCCCTTCTTGTTATGAGAGAGAGGCGCGTCTGACGACCCTAGTATTCGATCCAAATGGTCGAAGGAGAAGAATTGTGGGTTTTGTCTGGCGAAGGCAGCCCGGGTGTTCTTACTGTCGGGGCCCTTGCCCGAAAGGTGGGGGAGGACCAAAGCCAGGCGGAACTGCCCCTGCTGGTATTGCCAGCCCGCGCTGAATTGTCGACCTCCGCTTTGAACTTCAAAGAAACTGCTGACGCCGGGCAGGGCGTTGCTAAAAAGGCTGTACGCAGTTGGGGCCTGTCCATGGCGTACGAGACGATTGTTGATGTGATCGGCGACCCGTTCATCAACGCTGCTGATTCTGGCGGTGCCAACGAGACCACCTAGGGCAAATAAAACGGTCGAGTATCGCTGTACCGTTTCGACTTCGTAACTGGTTTCTCGACCATCAAATGCGAGCTGGAGGAGCTCGGCCAGCCTTTCAAAGCTGAGATGTTCCCACTCCAAGGCGCGACCAGACTTGTTGGTATAGCGCGTCTGGTAGCCATCTTCAATGAATCCAGAACGTGTAGGACTAAGCAGTAGCATCTTGCTAGGGCTGTTATCCCATTTGGACGCCTTCTTGGCGTAGCTATCAAGTTGTTTCGGGCCGGGTACGGAAAATACCTTATTCTCGATGACTAATGGATCTTTGTCTGGCCAGTGGAAGACGAGGTAAATATTCTCCTTCTCACGCTCAACGCGGCGTTCGCCACTTCCCACTCCGACCTCGACGAATGATCCGAACACCTGGTCCGTTTCATCGGGGAATGCGTGGAAGATCCAAGCCAGCATATTGGAGTGAAACAACTCCTTATTGCCGAACATGATTTGAGCTAACGGTTCTTCGGCAAGCTGCTGTGCAAAAGTGGCACGTGAAGGCAGCACAGGTGCAGGAACACCGTTGAGAAATAACCGAACAGGATTGGCCGCGCCTGTGCTCGGCGCGAGGTGACGGACGCTGGATCCGATCCAAGCATCCGTTTCCAAGGATTTGTGCCCGTTAAAGTAGGAGCGCTTCTCAAGCCCCTTGGCGACTTCGGGAGCATACCGCTCACTGCTGTTTCCCCAGGAATCAATTTTGTAGGCACTGTGAATGATTCCGTCAGCGATTCCAAGTGCGATCTCAGCGCTATCACGGCTCTTTGATCCGATACGCCAGTTGCCTCGAGTCATGTCATAGAGATCAACTTCCGTGTTGGCTTGGTGGATGCTCTTGCTGATGACAAACATGACGACGGGAGAACCTGTTCCTTCAAAAGGCTGTTGGAAATCTGCTGAATCATTCAAGTTGATGCCCCCGAAACGACTGATCCGTCCGGCGCAACGGCCATGCCCAGCCCACCCGGACGGTACTCGCCCTGGCTAATTTCTGGCGCTGGGTGCAGGTACGGCACTAAGGAGCGGCGGGTGAACGTCGCCAAATCTACAACCGCCAAGCCCTCCGCAGTCGCCACATAAGCGGCATGGGTGGGGAAGTGGACCCCAATGCCCCACGGTGCCGCACCAACAGTGAGGAATTCAACCGCGTCCTTGTCTTGGTTCTCCGGATCGATGCGCGCGATCTTGTCCGTGTGCGCCAGTGTCGCCAGAAAAAATGAAGAGTTCGACGCCGGGTGACTCACCGTGGGTGCTGCGCTCGCCGTCGGTGTCGGAGCAGCAACGGTGGTGGGCTTTTGCACTGGCACGCCATCTGTGGTGCAGCCGGCCAGGGCAAGAGCCGCAATTCCGGCCGTGCCCAACACGGTCCGCCGGGCGATTACGGGCTCCACTGCCGTGCCCGCGAAAGAGCTAAACGTAGCTGCGTTCCGCCGGCTTCGGCGATCAGCCCCGTGTCGCCAACAACCACCAGCAACGTTCGTGCTCGGGAAAGCCCAACATAAAGCAGCTCGGCTGCTCGCTCCATATCCTTGAATCCATTGATGCACAGGATAACAACGGAGCGTTCAAGACCTTTGAAGCCCAAGACGTGACCGTAGAACTCACTTTCGTTGGCATGGAATTCACGCCAGTACTCACCGATTTCATTGCGGTCAGAGTATTCCAGATGGATTGGATGCCGGTTTTTGGTTGTCAGTAGGGCAATTTGGTTATTGGTCCAGCCGTCTTCGATGAGTGCATCGATGCAGCTACTCGCAACGTCCAAAGCGGCATCCGTAGCGCATTCGACCATCCGGACAGCCATGCCGGTGCTACCCCGGGAAATGAATTTATCCCCAGCAAAGCCCTTGAAGGTTTCGGCAATCTTCTTTGTATTGCGCAGATTCTCGTCAATGTGGATCGGTAGGAGGTCGGATATCGCAGCGTCGCTGGACCAGCGCTTGTAGACGTCCTGGCCATCATCCATAAAGGCATAGATTTCAGACTCCTCAGGATCCTTCAGGCAGGCACGCAGCGCTTCCCACCACAGAGGTGCAAAGTCCTGCGCCTCGTCAACGATCACGGCATCGAACTTTTCATTCTCCGGAAGGTCGGCGGCGAGCTCTTTCAAAATCCGGGGCATTTCCACATCGTAATAGTCTTGCCCCTCGCCGTCGGGGACACCCAGGGACTTCACGAATTCATGGAACTCACCGGTAAATGCGGGCTGGGCCTGTCGCCAGCCGCTGACTTGGTTGGACAGGTACATGCCAAGTCCCTTGTTGTAGCAAAATAAACCTACGCGTTTTCTCGATTTGCACAGCTCCCTGGCCTTTTCCACCGCCAGCCAGGTTTTGCCGCTCCCGGCACCGCCGGTGAACCTGATGCGAGGCAATGAACGAGTCGCAGAAAGGAGGACCTTTTGCCGCTCCGTCAGGTGATCCTGCTTATCTTCATCTTCTCCATAGCCGGCTGCGTCATTTTTGGCTTGGTCAAGATTTCCCTCGAGCTTGGGGATAATTCTTTCCAAGAATGGCTTAGCTAGCGGTCCTGTGCCGTTTCCTTCGTCTTCGATAGCGTGGCGAATCAGTTCGGCAGGTTTCTTGAGATCGTTCTGATCTAGAAACAGGACTCGAGGATTGCCGGACTTGACCCAGTCTGGGCCAACAGACGAGTAGGGGAATGCCGCCATGTAAACGAACCTGCTGGTCAGCAGTATTCCCATGTGGTCTTGCAGCCATAGCTTGAATGCATGTTGGGAACCTTGGGACTGGGCCAGCGGGTCTTTCAGTTTGCGTTTGCCATCAGCTCCACCGGATTGGAACCACTGGCCGTGCTCATTAGTAACTAGGCCACCCTTGACCTCGATGGCTGCCAGACCTACGCCGGGCCAGAGCACCAGAATGTCGATCTCGTGTTCCGCCCGTCCGTGCCGTACCTGGACCGAGTGGACCAAGACGACGTCGTCAGGCAGCAACGCTTTTAGGACATCCCAGACGGCCTTTTCGGCAAGTTGGCCATCGCTGAAATCAGGTTCGGGCGGAATAAGGCGCAAGGCGTGGTTACTCTCGATCCGACGTCTACCTACCAACAACCTACCTGACCCATCCCCCATTTAGGGCTGCGGCTCCGTATTGCGGCAGGGCGCCGTTCCTAACCGGGAAGATAGCCTGCAGAAATTGCATCATTGGACTAAATCTGGCTTGGAGCCTGTCGCGTTCATACCGCACACGAAGACCGGTTGGACGTCTCTGTCGAAGCAATCCCCATAAACTAGGACAAAAGTCGATCGGACGTATGTTTGAAGTCCGTCTGGCCCGCAATTCAAGAGTCGATTGACGGATTTGGAACCAATGCGCCGTCGTCTATGGAACTGGTGCCTAAATAGATACACTTCAAACGGTTCCAACACCCAGAATTATTCAGCCTGTGATAGAGAACGCAGATACTTTGTGGCCGAAGTATCGATGGTGTCATGAGAGTATGGACGGGCGCTGTATGCCCAAGCTTTAGTCGTCGGAGGAATCATGTCGTTATCTGTAGTCGAGATCTGTGCTGGCGCTGGCGGCCAAGCTCTCGGCTTAGACCTCGCTGGATTCCAACATCGCTTGGCCATTGAGATTGACCATCATGCGGCAAACACGCTCCGCCACAACCGTCCCCTGTGGGATGTCAGAGTGGGCGACGTGGCCGATATATCAGTTTGGAACCCCGGAGACTTCGACGGTGTTGATCTGCTTGCCGGCGGAGTTCCATGCCCACCATTTTCGATGGCTGGTAAGCAGCTTGGTGCTGAGGATGAGCGTGATCTTTTCGCGTGGGCTGTAGAAGCCGTCGGTATGATGCGGCCTCGGGCGGTGCTTCTAGAAAACGTGCGTGGGCTATCCATGCCCCGATTTGCTGCCTACCGCCAACGGGTTAAAGACAGACTGTTGGAACTGGGATACTGGTCGGACTGGAAGCTCCTCGAGGCCAAAGATTTTGGCGTGCCCCAGCTCCGGCCACGGTTCGTACTAGTTGCGCTTTCTCATGAAGATGCAGCCTACTTCAAATGGCCGGAGCCGAGGGCCGATGTTTTATCCGTCGGGACAGTTCTGGAGTCGCTCATGGCTGCCAATGGCTGGGCGGGTGCCCAAGACTGGGCGAGGCGGGCAAATAGCATCGGGCCGACCATCGTCGGCGGCTCAAAGAAGCACGGAGGTGCTGACCTCGGTCCGACGAGAGCCAAGGCTGCGTGGAAGAAGCTTAGTGTTGACGGGTCTGGTGTGGCCGACAGCGCCCCGAGTTCCGACATGCCAATTAACTTCATGCCGAAGTTGACGATCCCGATGGTCTCGCGAATCCAGGGTTGGGATGGTAATGAATACGCTTGGGAATTCCAAGGCCGGAAGACCAGCGTCTACCGTCAAATCGGCAACGCCTTCCCGCCGCCTGTTGCGCGTGCAGTTGGCGAATCTATTGCGAACGCCCTGAACAACGTGGGCACACCCCGAAACCTTCATGAAATAGTCAGCGGCGAGGTTGTCCACGATCCGATCTACCGCGTGTTGGTGGCAGCTGATTCGCCTCTCAGTCCCAGCGCTGCCATCAAGCGGGCTCGTGTAAGCATGAGCCGTGATGAGTTCATGGGTCACATGAATCGGTTGCGACACGACTTCGAAGTCGAAGTACATGGAACAGATAAGCGCCCAACCTTTAAGCTGGGAACGTTCAAAGGGTTTACAGGGCAGGCCGAGCATGCTCGCCATTCTGCGTTTAGCGACAAGTCGGCCCGCTCGCGCATCAGCTAGGCTCTCGACACTATGTCAAGCCCCGGGTTTGGTGGAGGGTTTATTAGACCCGTTCCATCGTTTTGATGGCGGGCAGGTTTGAGTAGTAATTGGTTTCTGCTTCCACGGGTGGGATATATCCGATTTCGCCGTGGAGGCGCCGGTGGTTGTACCAATCGATGTATTCAGCGACGGCTATTTCAAGGTCATTGATGCCGGTCCAGGGGCCCTTGTTGCGGACCAGCTCGGCCTTGAAGAGGGAGTTGAGGGCCTCGGCCATGGCGTTGTCGTAACTATCACCCTTGGCCCCTACGGAAGAGACGGCTTCTGACTCGGCAAGGCGCTCGGCGTAGCGGATCGCACGATACTGCACGCCTCTGTCCGAGTGGTGAATAAGTTGTGATACATCTTTTCGATCATGCCGGCGAGTCCATAATCCCATTTCCAACGCGTCCAGCGCTAGGGCTGTGTGCATGGTGGTGGAGAGCTGCCACCCGACCACGCGGCGGGAGAAAACATCCAGCACGAAGGCCGCATAGCCCCAGCCAGAAAACGTCTTGATGTACGTTATATCTGCCACCCAGAGACAGTTTGGTGCCGGGGCTGTGAACTGCCGCCGGACCAGATCCGCCGGCCGCTCAGAGATGGGTCCTGACACTGTCGTACGAGGCCCCTTGGCCCGCCTCACACCGTGCAGCCCGGACCGGCGCATGAGCCTCTCCACCGTGCACCGCGCGACCTTGTGGCCGGCACGGTTCAGGGCGGCATAGACTTTCCTGGCCCCGTAAACACCGTAGTTTTCCTTGTGCACCTGTTTGATTTTTTCTGTCGTCACTGCATCACTGACAGTACGTTTGGAGTCAGGGCGGGCCTTGGCAGCGTAGTAGGTGGAGGGGGCGATCGGCAGCTGCCTGCAGATCGGCTCGACCCCGTATTCATCCTTGTGCTGGTCGATGAAAGTGATCATCGTCGTGAGGGGCGGTCGAGCTCCGCCGCGAAGAAAGCCGACGCTGATTTCAAGATCGCGTTCGCCCTCCGCAGCTCGGTAACCTCTCGCTCCAGCTCGGCCAGCCGGGTCGCGTCATCAGTGGTCGTGCCAGGCCTCACGCCCTGATCGATCTCTTCGATCTTGACCCAGCCACGGATCGTGTCCGCCGGGATACCCAACTGCGCGCCGATACGGGTGCAAGCTCCCCGCCGGTCAGCCGGGTTCTTCTGGGCGTCCATCACCAGGCGGACTGCTCGCTGGCGAAGCTCATCTGGATATTTCTTCGGTGGTGCCATGGTGCTCATCCTTTCAAGGATTCAACACCCTCCATTAAACCCGGGGCGGTTCACTACGCCCACCAAACATCCGAGGAAGTACCTTGGATATCGATGTGGCCTAGATGCAGGCCCCTGGTCAGATGACTATTCGATAACAGCAGCTGGGAACTCGCCCAACGTCCAACGGGTGGCGCGTCCAGTGGAACATGACTACGCACCATCGCTTGATCAATCGTGGCTAAGGCGGCGACTTGCATCGTGTCGTCTAGGCCCACTGTAACCAGCCTCCAGCTCGGGTCGCGAGTGGAAACCTCATACTCGTTGCGACTTAGGAAAATTTTTAACGAGCGCATCTTGGAAGTACTCTTTACCTCAAGGTGATACTCGGCATTATCCACGTAAACGCATAGGTCAAAACCAGCACCATCGTCGAATGCCGAGATTTGCTCCACCGCGTTCGCACCCGATTGAAGCAGCAACTCGGCGAGGGCTGCTTCACCTGCTGCGCCGACAGCCGCCCGCATCTCCAAATCAACCTTGCCGTATGCCCGGCGGATTATTTCTGGTGCCCAGTCTTCGTTGAGCTCCAGTGCGGATACCATGTCCATCGCCTCAGTTGGTGGATCAGCGATTGCGCCTTCCACCACGCTGTCCTCGAGCCATATGGGGAGGTTCTCTGCAATCACATCCGCAGCAAAAAATGCTCTCAACTGTTCGCCAGATGCCCAGATGAGGTCGTGGCGTAGTCCTTCGCCGGGGAGATATATGCCCATTCTATTCAAGAGGGCGAAACCACGATCGTATTGGTCTCGTGACAGGTCTTGATACTGGGCGTTGTTCCAAAGCAACGACTTGGCTTGTGAGTGCGAACCGCCTCGCAACAAGTGCAGCCACCGACCTGCAGCCTGCAGAGTCCTAGTTGGGGTTGTCATAGTTCTTCAAATGCTCAAGGAGTGCGGCGATGTCTCCAGAATCCATCCCCTCAGATTGTGCGGGCGCGATGTCGATATCAACTAGCTGCTCAACGTACGGATCATTGAGAATATTTAGTTGGAACCGAATTTTCAGATCCAAACGCTCGTGAACCACCTCGTCGATTGTGCCTTCAGCGATTAGAAGTACCATACGGGTCCGGACGTCACTGGGTAGCCCTAGACGATGGATCCGGTCGAGCGATTGAAGGTATCGACCGGCGTTGTAGTCGCGGTCTAAGTAGATGGCCTCATGGCACACCTGATGGAGACTCACACCCTCGCCCAATGTGGCGGGGTTGGATAACAACACCCATGACGTTGAGTCGTGTCTGAATTTCTTAAGCTGATACTCGCGATCCTTTGTACCGCCGTGAACCATGGCAGGATTGAGCCCGTTATCTTCCAGGAGTGCATGCAACGACGTCAAGTTTCTGACGTAAGTCGACCACACAATCGTCTTCCTTCCCGCGATCCTGTTCTCGTTGAGGATCGCCAGAGTTTCTCGGTATTTCGGAGGAAACTCCAAAGCGGGGAGGTCTCGGAGCAGGGCATCGAGAGCCTTATCGTGAGGCACCTGTCTCGAATCGAACTTGAAATCAAGGGCGTCGTACCGGGACTGGCCCAGAGACAGTAGCGCAGGTGAGTCGGCGGCCATTAGCAACCTTGATGCAGTCATGTTGAGGACTGCTGGGTCCGCGGAGTCCTTTACCCGAGTGCGCGATGCCTCAATCAGAGCGTCGTAAACTTGGCGGTGAATTCCGTCGAACTTCACGCGCCGCGGTTCAATAGTCGTGGGCGGTAGCGCTAGGTCTTCTTTGGTCGTTCTCACATAAAATGGCGCAAGTTGACGACTAGCTGCCTGTAAATTAGCACCTGACAGAGCACCCTCAACGCGTCTGCGGCCCATACCGGGCCAGACAAAGCCGAACAGACTAGATAAGTCCTCTGGACCGTTGGGCGCCGGTGTGCCGGTCAAAATTAGGCGCGTCTTCGCATGAGGAGCAAGTGAATAGCAGGCTTGACCCCACTTGCCTGCGGTGCCGAGTTTCATGCGATGGGCTTCATCTAGAACCAGGAGTGTGGGCCGGGCCCTTAGATGAAGGGTCAGAGAACCCACCAGGTCCGCTATACGCTCGTAGTTAACCAAGACAATGTCGGTGGGGGGAATCGCCTTGCCGGTTACTTGGGCAATCGAGGGAGTGGACTCCTTGTCGTAGCAGCCAACGAGCTCTGTAGTCCAGGCTTCGTAGGCGGACTTCGGACACACAACAACCAATTGCTCGATGGCACCGGCTTGGCGGCGTGCTTCAAAATACGCAAGGGTGACTCGAGTTTTTCCAGCTCCGGGAACGCTGAAGTTCGCGCCGTGAGACAGGGACAGAAGTCCGGCGAGGTCTCTTATCTGGAACGGTCGCATATCTGCGACCCAAGGAGCTTGAAGCGAGTCTAACGGGAAGTTCCTATCCCCTAAACGCCCATGGGCCGTCCCAAGTCCAGCGGAATCTACCACATCGCTTATGTTGCCTTGAAGGAGTTCAAGGAGCTCTTGCTCCCAATGCACTTCATCGTCGGACCATCCGCCAAGGCGTTCCAACCCGTGAAAAAAGTCCTCGAGGTCTATCGAAAAATGCCGCGGGTTCACCGTTGATGCAGAAGGAAATCGTGCGCGCATACGAGTGAACCTCGACGCTGCCTCCTGCGACGGTCCGTGCAGGACAAGATCAACGCGAGAAACGGCCGTACCCAGACTTAGCTGAAGTTTGGTCACGACGCAGTGACAGCCTTGAACAACCAGCCGACACCCTCACTGAGCTCCCCGCCGACCACAGCTGGTTTTACGTGCTGGGCGAGCCGGGTTAGCTCCCTCTTGAAGCTTTGTAGGGCGCTGTCCAATTCCTCTGGGTCAAATGACCTTGCGGCTTTGGAACCGGCAATGGCAGAAATAGCCGCACGAAGATCTTCCGTAGCGTCTTCGAGCGATTGAATAGGGGCGTCGTGTGTCTTTTTTAGGCGCGCGCTCTTGCCCGCGGTTGTCAAACCATTTTCGATAGCCGAGTCGAGCTCGACAAGCTTAGCGGCGGATATTCTTACTTCATCGGGAGTAGCAACGGTGGACGTCTGTCTTACGGCGCGAGCCTTCAACGCTGAATCAGTCAGCATGGAAACGCGCTGCGTTTCGGAACTGGGCCCGGCAACTTGTAGACCACCTGGTACGCCAGGGACGTTGATCGTTGTGGGACTGAAGTCGCCTGGGGGCAACACCTCGGCGGCGTGATTCTTGAGAAAGTCCTCATCAATTAGGCGTACATCCGTTTTGGATTTATCCATGACGATGGCCAACAGGCGCTGCTCAAGTAGTCGATTCGCACGGTCATGCTGGCCACTTCTTTCTAATTTCGACCACGCTCTATGGAGTTCTTCAAGTTTGCCTTGATGGGTCTCAAAGTCGACTAACCGCATCTTTACTTCAGTGCCATCTTTGAGTTGGACACGGCTGCGATCGATGGCGTCACGAATTAGATTCAGAATCCAAATGGAGCGTTTATAAGTCTCAGCCCGCATCCGGAAGTCCTTTTGGATTGCTGTGGGATCGTCTCCACGTGCAACTCGGTCGTCGACCGCCAGGAGAGCGTTGACAAAAGAGTAGTCGCGCTTGTGCTCTTTGCGGAGTTGCAAGACTAGTTCGATAGCTTCGGTGTCGGCTTCCGCGGCGTCGCTGGGAAGAACGGCGACGAGAATCTCTCGTTTACCTAACTCTCTCAGGGCAACACATCTAGTGTTCGCATTAATTAATACGCCGGCACGCGTCACGATTCCGGGTTCTTCTTGCCCGTATTCGTCTAGGGATTCCCGGAGTTCCTTGAATGAAGTATCTTCATTTTCAGGGTTCACGGGATCTCGAGTTAGCAGATGTTGAAGGTAACCTTGAGCCATTTCGCCGTAAGGGTCATCTTCAAGTGCCTTCTCACGCACCGGATCTAGGGATTTTTGGGCGCGAATACGGTGGGTATCTGGATTCAACATTAAGCTGTCCACCGGCAATGAGACCACGGACAGGATCTCAGGTTGTCCCCGGAAATCAACTGTGAGTGTCCGCTGTTCACCAGTCTTTTCTAAGCGCGCTGCAAGACGCTGCTCGATCAACTGAGCCACAGCTGCGGCGTTGGGAGGCAATTGCCCCATTACGACCTCCAATTATCCGATACTAGTAGCCCTATACTAGATGAGATTACCTAACCGTTTGATATGGCGTTGGAGCGTATATTGGTTCTCCCCGATTGGCGAACGTACCCTGGTGGGACTATGAAGAAGGCAGCGTTATGGCTTGCTGACTTTGTTGGTGAAGGTGAAGTTTTCACCAAGGACGAGCTTCGTGAGACTTTCCCCGGTGTGAGTCAGATTGATCGTCGTGTGCGTGATCTACGGGATCATGGGTGGATCATCAATACCCGATCCGAGGACCTCGATTTAGAGCTTGACGAGCAACGGCTTGTGCGCATAGGTGGCAACGTGTGGGTCGCTGGATACAGATCTCCCATTAAAGTCAACGGACCCAGCCCCAAACAAAGGCAAGAAGCTTTAACATCATCGAACCATCGCTGCATGGCTTGCGGTGCCGCGGCTGGCGAGCCGTTCTTCGATGAGGTCCTTACAATTGCCAAGCTAACCGTGGTGGGTTCGCCAGGCATTGGGTGGATCGCTTGTTGCCAGCGGTGCAAGAAAGGTGAAAGCCTTCCCTCTTCTAAGGCTGAATTCCTAGCGGACTATTCGCTCCTTACCATTTCTGAGAAGCGGGTCTTCGCAGAGTGGATTCATGCTGATGTACGTGAAAGTACTCCGCTGGATCGGGCTTGGGACCAGTTCCGTAGGTTGACCGAAGAAGAACGCCCGGGCGCCCTCTACATAGTCGAGGCAGAAGTGCAAGGTCGGAGAGGGCGCTACAGCGCATAAAATTATTTCCATATCGCTGGCTGCGGTATCGGTCGAGGTGGCTCGAAAACAGTGAGACTTGTGTTCAGTAGGGACTCGGAGAGTCAAAATGCATGCTATCGGCTGGTGCACTGGCTTGTAGCTTTGTCGCAAAACAAGCTGGAATTGGCTGAAAAGTACTCCGCCACTGGATGCCAGGGGCAGTTTCGCGACGGCAATCTGCAAAAATATCGATTTTGGACTTTACCCCGATTTTTCGGGAGCTCGGCTTCAACTTCGTAAATGTGAGTGGAGGTAAGAAGCGGCCCGGATCAAGGAGGAATCGACCAAGCGCCTATGGGATCGCCTGTGGGATAAGGCCAGGGAGTGCGACCGATTCTAGATATCAGGGATCGTCGCAAAACGCTATTCTTGATCGGCGTCGCCAGATACGCACCTGGCGGCAAGGGTATTTAGAGACGAGGCTTTCTGTAGCGGGTATGGGTCGATCAGGTCGTGCATCCGGGTTGACCTCACTCACTTGCTGGGGGCTTGTAGCCAACAGGGCCTACGCGCTATAAGCGCCGGAAGCGATCATAGCGCATACCCCCTGCTGGCAATTTCCCTCAGACGTTATTTGAAACACGGAACAGGAAGCTAATATCTACGCGCCGATCCTCAGACTCCGAATTAGATTGACGGCATGGTTCGGGTCGCGATCAAGCATGAAAGCGTCGACATAGACGACTCCGTCGAGTCCCGGGTTCTCTTCGTGAATTTGTGACGTAGTCTTCTTCAGTCTCTCCGGCATCAAGTCCGGTTCTGCAGATTCGAGGGGATGTCGCAGAACCACTGCTATACGTCCCTCAGCAGCTTTGTCCCACAGCGCGCAGGCTGCGAAGCTGTTTGAGAGTGGCGCTACGTTGTAGACCGCCGCCCAGTTTTGGATAGTTTTTCGTTGCGTGTCCAAATCGATAATCAGGCTCTGACCATCGAGCACTGATTTCAAGTCTTTGGCTAGACGCCAGTCGAGCAGTGCATGGTAGGCCATATTCGAGTAATCACGCAGGCATCGGTAGCAAGATGACGTGCACTCGATGGAGTGCTCACCCCCGAGTTCTTCTAGATAGGCGTCCACGTCTTTGAGGAACTCGGGCAGAATGTCCGGTCGTCCCAAATGGCTACTAAAACCCGCGCCGTTTTCCAAGGTGTCGGCAAGAAAAGCGAACGTGGTTGGCCGTCCGTTTTGCAGTCCTGTGTAGATTCCGGCGTTGAACTCCTGGGACTGAATGTCTAGTTTGTTGGCGGCCACGGTCCTCATCAGAAAACTCAGCGAGTACCAGGCAGCCCGGCGACCTTGGATAGAATCATAGGCGCCATATTGTTGGGGCATTCCTGCGCTCAGATCCAGCCGCAGCCCCTCACTCTCAACCACTGCTGACTGGGGTCCGTAGAAGAGGAAATCCGTTGGCTGAATAGTTCCAAGTGCCACTGAGATTGCTGCCACCGACTGGTCAGTGTGAACTGGTGTTGTCCCATCAGCTGCTACCGCTACGTAACCACCCCAGTGATCGTTTGAAAGAGCCTGCTTAAACTCGAAGGATTTTCCGGAGTTGTCATTAATGACATACCGCTTTCCTGGGCCCGAGTATGCAACTGAGTTGGAAAGGGATACGGATTCCAGTATTTTGAGATCAGCCACGGCCCGGGTCGATGTGGACTTGGGTGACCAGGAGAAGTTCCCGTCAAAGTCACGAGGTGTACCTGCCCGGTATCCCTTGGGCTCCCGTAGATCGATGGTGCTGAAGATTCCGGGGTCGGCCTCGCATCGTGGGCAGGCACCTTCGGAGTGGTCCGAATCTGTTGGTTTTTCCTCCACATAGGCGCATTGCCGACAAGTATCGATCAGTCGTTGGTCGCCTAAAGCGTTGACTTCTTTGCTGACGTTTCGACCGGCCGGGTAGAACGCGGCCGCGCCAATGACTGGATAGATCTGCCCGTCGCGTACCAGTTCACTGCCAGGAGCGAACTGGTTTACTGCCATTGCGGCATCTCGATCAATGACGTTATCCGGCGGCCAGGGGAAGGCGAGATTTGGTCTCTTAAGGTATAGGTCTCGAACCTTTGACGGGAATCCGAACATCGGCAGGAGTCCATTTTCTGCCAGTCGCTGGCTCAGGTCTGAATGGCCCGGGGTGTCAAGAGCTACGATCCTGGAAATATCTTCTACCAGATTGGCTATGTCGGCGCGTGCGCCGTTCAGGTCGTCGGGACTAAGATTTGTATAAGTCGCGAAAGCTGTCACGGATTTCTCGACGATGGTCCGATTGTCGTCGAGCCAAAAACTTAGATGCGGCTTCACCTTGTGCCAGTCTGTCACTAGCCCGAATTGACCGTGGGTGTTCCGGCCAAGTCCGGAGAATTCTTCGTCAAGTGCGAGGACATCGGTAAGATCGATAAAAGCACGCCGGAGTGTCTCACTCCTTAGAGCCCGCAGATATATTTCGGGACGGTTAAGCGCAAGATATGGCTTCGGTGTTGGTTCATTGGTAATGAGTTCTGGACGTCCAAAATAGTACTCGTCGTGGCTGCGTCCCCTGCACACAGTAAGCGATATTGCCATGGGTGTCATTCGACGCCCAGCACGTCCAACTCGCTGCTGGTAATTGAAGCGGGTGGGTGGCATATTGGCCAAGATGACGGAGTCGAGGGCCCCAATATCTACACCCGCTTCCATTGTTGTCGTTACGGACAAGAGCTCAATGCCATCGGATTTCTTGTTCTCCTTCTGGTCGAGGAAAACATTCTGGAACCGAGCCTGCCTCGATTGGGCGGCAAGTCTATCGGTTTGCCCGGTCAGCTCAGCTGCTGTCAGGCGGAACTGTCCGGCGCCGTGGAGGGCCTTGTGGCCATAATAATCAAGGTTCGTCTCATGATCAGTCGCCGCTGGAAGTTGCTTACCGCAATACGTGCACAGTCCGCACCCCTGTACGAGGTGCCGCCGTCGGCAATTCTCACATGTCCAGTCACTTCCGGAGGGCTGATAGATGGTTGCCTTGTCGGGATGTATGAGGAATTGAGAAACCGAATCTCCCCATTCCTTCCGGACTGAAGTCTGAACGTCGTCGAAATCCAAGTCGAACATCTTCGCCACTGACTGCCAAAAAGTCTTGAGTTTCCTGGGTGGCGTCTCGGATTCATTCCTCATACCAGCGAATCGTCGCATTCCGGCTAGAATTCGCAAGCTGGATTGTGCGATAGCCGCCGAAGAGCGAGAGTCCTGAGCGCCACTGAGAGCGCCGACAAGTCCTACCCACCCAAGTCCTAAGGATTCATAGTCTCGCCCGACTCCTGAAAACAACCCGTCAATAACTTCCTTTTGTAGATTTTTGTCTATGGCAGCTTCTAGTTTTTTCTGAGGTATTGAAAGATCAGGTTTTCGTGAAGGTACCGGATCCCAACGGTAAATATGCGACCAAGAAAGAGTGTCTTTCTCGTCGGTTCCCTGAAGAGAAGCCGATGGTCCGCCGGGATTTATGCCCATTTCAACGAGTCGCTGACTGATCCGTGCAGTTAGTACGGGAATGGAAGGGGGTTGATTCAATTCATGTATGGCTTCAGTTTCCGGCATACTACTTTCGAGATCCCATACGTCCTGCAGAGTAGTAAACGCTTTCAGATCCTTGGCTCTTAAGCGATTGATCGCGTCTCGAGATTCTGGGCTCCGTTTACCGTTCAAGTAGTGTTCTTTAGCCAGAGAAATATCAGCTGTAACCTGATCTGATCCTGCAAGTTCCCTATGGAGAAGTAGCCGCAATAGATCCTGGTAGTGCCTGAGGCTAATTCCCGACGATAGCTTTGCGGCGTCCTGACGGCTATCCGCGAAAACGATAGTCTTTCGGTTTGCTGGCTCGAGGTCTTGAAACAATTCCGTGATCAATACCTGATTTATTTTCTCGAAACCAGTGCGCATGGCGCGGAGGGGTGACCTTTGACGTTTTTTGTCATCAGATCGAACAGGTCCTTCCGCCGTGTGCCTGATCTCCCAATCGTCGGCACAATTTGGGCACCTGGTTGGTAATGGTGACAAGTGTTCGGCATTTCGTTTGCCTGCCGGAGTCGTAACTCTGAACGTCCAGCCGGTGTGGCCATCGCTAACCGTCGGACGGAGCTCTCCTGTCTCGGGCCTCAAGATCGAGCGTAGGAATGTGTACTTCACCTTCTTATTGTCTGCATTCCATTCAAGCGCTTCCAGATCTGGCCTTCGTGTCTGAGGCCAGTACAGCAAATAGTTGTTCGCCGTTCGCTCAAGACCTACGTGATCAGGCAAATGTTGTATATCGGACAGGTCCGCCAGTAGGGTTACGGCTTTCCCCGGCTGTTGGGTCGAACCGGAAGGAACATAACCACCGAGGAAGACATCCCCGCAGTTCTGGCAGTACAGGAGTTCTAATACCCTGGAGCCGCATAAACAGCGGCCCACTGGTTCGGAATATAGCCGTCCTACACGCCTAGTTTCGCTGGTATCTTCCTGAATTTCTGGGCAGGAAGGATCGGTGCAGGCCCACATTCCCGGTACATTTCGGAAAAATAGATGGCTTCTTAGTAACGGCCACTTGACCACTTCAGTCTGTTCAACAGATGACGCAGCAGATTTCAAGACTCTTTGCACGGCTGGACCGCGGGAGCTTTCAGGCAACGCCGCAAAGAGTTGTTCGCCAATCTGTCGTAGGGACTTCGCGTTGGGGTGAGACAGGAGTTCACCCTTTTCGTTCCGAAAAAATACGTTACTGAGTGCGCTTGCACCGATAATTTCGTCCGCATGGCTGGGAGTAGCCGCTTGGTTTGCGAACCCAGTTTCGGACAGGTCAAGTGCGGGATGCTGGGCGCGGATGAGTTCTCCGGGAAGAAAATCAAATGAGTTGCGTGACACTCCAAAAAATTCCTCGACATACGCTTCGTCCCGGTTGGCTTCCAACGAAGCCGATGCTGCGATGACTTGGAATTGTTTGGAGTCTTCACCGAGCCCGAGCCGCATCTTCAAATTCCGGATCAGCAGCGCGACTTCCGTACCCGCGGTACCCCTGTAGGAATGCAGCTCATCTACAACGAATGTGAAGCGATGGTCGGGGCTGGCACTAAGCCACGCGCGAGTTGAGTCGAAGTATCGGCTATCTTGATCGCGAAGGAGCAGGACATTGAGCATCGAATAGTTGGTGATGAGAATGTCCGGTGCAGCGTCGGCCATATCCCATCTCGAGACCATCTCTGCTCCGCCCAAGTGAGGCATGAAGAACCTGGATTCATCATCAAGCTGGCGCATTTGGGCACTGCGCTGATCGACATCCTGCAGATAGGATCTTAGATTCCCTAATGGAACCTTATCGCCAACTGAACCCGTGACAGGCGTCGCTCCGGTGTACCGTCCGAAGTAGAAGCGATGCCCACGTCTATGCTTGTCCAACCAGGCTCGGGCCTCGTCACTGTCGAGGGCCTTACGAAGCCTGATGAGTTGGTCATCAACGAGCGCGTTCATCGGATACAGGATGATGGAGCGCACAGCTTGGGTGCGTCCCGACTCGGTGCCCCGCTGCGGAACGAATGGCTGATTCTCCCTTCGCCACCATGGAACAGGAGAGGCCCCCTGCCCTGTCCATGATGTCGATTCAGTCAAAAGGTTCGACAGTAAGGGCAGAAGGAATGCCTCGGTTTTACCGGCGCCGGTTCCAGCGGAGACGACAACATTACGTTTATCCCTCACAACGGATGTCAATGCGGACTCTTGGTGGGTGTACAAGTCTCGACCGGCAGGAATGAGCCCGGTCCGTGCGAACTCAACGAGGTCTTTTGAAGCCTGGGCGTGCTCCACTGACTGCTCGAACGTTTGTGCTGAGACCTTGTATTCGGGCCGCAGTTCGATAAATGGTTCTCGGTAAACGCCGTTGTCCTTGTCAAGGATTCGACGACGCTCGGCCATGAGTTTCTCATCAGCAAGTCCAAACGGTGTGTCGTAATAGCGGAAGTAAGATTCCCGCAAGTGATCGAATGTCTCAACTATGTCGATAGGCATGGCTGCGTCTTCCTGTTGAACGAACTAGAACTTGGCATTTTAGCTAGATGATTTGTAGCTGTTGATGAACAGATCGTGCGACAGAATTGGCGACGGAGCTCGGAACGTTTTCAAATGTCAAACTCCCATCCGAGGTCTTGTCGGGGTGGAACCCGCTGCAAAAAGTCAGTGCTTGGAGGTGTGGCATCGGCAGCGGCAGGCCATTGTCGACACGGAGCGTACCGATGGGATCGTCAGCATCTTCCGTAATTTGCAGTTCTAGGCAGTCGACGTCAATTTCTGCTTTGGCTAAGCACACACCTTCGGAATAGGTGGTTGAGTACCAAATACCCGACTCTAGCAACCAGTACACAGACCGTCCGTTCACCTTCTGCCTGTACAGTCCATCCCGACGAAAAATTTCAACGTGCATGAATTTTGCCGTTTGAACATTGAACATCTGCAATGGGGAACTTTGAGTGTTTGGTCCTCCTGCTAGCGGTCCGAGGCCAATTGAGGGGAGTCCTTCGGCTATGGACATCGCTGCACACGATATGAAGGCTGCTCCTGAACTGGCAGCAGCCTCGTGGAGCTCTGCTTCATTGTCGTACTCAACGATCAAAGTTCGTGGGTCGCTAAGTGGCCCGGTTCCAGGTCGTACCGGTGCCAGCCTGTGCAAGACCATGTCTGCTTCAAGTCGGGCTTCTAACACAGGTGACCGTTTTCCAATGACCAGAGCAAATGCTGAGGACCCTGGAAGTTGTGTCACCAATGTTGGTCGAATACGCCATTTGCCCTCTGACCACGATTGATCCAAATACCCCAGGACCTCCAAACGCCATAAATATGCTCGGGCGGCAGGCAGGTTTACCGACGGGACCCCATCCATCACGGCCCCAACTGACGAAACAACGTCGGTCATACTTCCGTGCTCTCTCGAGCTTAACCACTGTAGAACTAAGTCACCGTCCATGAATGCTCTCCTGCATTGATTGCGATAAGTATGCGCGCCAGAGACGGTTTGTATGGTCGATAGTCTCGCTAGCGGCCCTTCTCCAGAAGAACTGTGAGGGAATGTCTAGCGGATCAAAATTCGGTGGATCTGAAGTGATCTGTTGTAGCTGGGATATTTTCCCTGCTCGTTCGGCAAGCACCCAGGCAGTTCCTGCGGGTACCAGTACTTTCCATTGGTACGACTCAGGGAAGCCGAGCCTCATACTGAGATGAGAAATTGGCGACTCACGTTGCATGCGTACTTTTCCTGAAGGGCTGACAAACCAGACAGCAGCATCCTTTCCTCGTCTGGACACCACGAATTTTGAACGGCCTACTTTGTGCCCGAAACCAGAAGGTAAGAGATCGGTAATGCTTTCGGGTTGCACGGCCTCCCACTGTGCAGCAGAGCCACTCGGGTGAACGAAAAAATCCAGAGTGACGTCGTCAACGGAGACGGCGTGCTTGCCTTCATCAAACGGTCCAGCCAGCCGCAATGGAAAGAGCGAGCCATTGGGCTTTACTCGGGTACCGGGAAGTCGACCATCAAGCCGGACCTGAATGAATTCCTTCGAAGGATCCTCAGGAAGTTGCAAATCCGGTTCACCACCTGAGAGAAAGTGTCGGCCACCAACTACCGTCCGCAGCTCGAGGCCATTTATAAGCTTGGGCCGCAGATTGGGAGCCGGCTTGAGCAGCTCTTCTACACTGATGAACGTGCCCGTTGTGGACAACCCAATTGGCCCGTTGAACGAGACATCAACATATACACTCCATCCAGGGAAGATGACTGTGCGAAATTTCCAGTGTCCAGTCGCGGCACTCTTGGACAGGAGATCGTCCATCTCCGGAACATCTGATTGCTGGACAACCAGCAGATGTTGCTCGCCTGGAATTACATCGCTCACAGACTGCCAACGACCCGATGACGGCTCCATGCGTAAGATCCACAATTGACGCAAATTCTTGGTGACGACGGCATTCTCACCGAACGCCCTAAATCTGTGATTCAATAGCGAGATCGGCTCCGGGAGAGACCCTTCGGATATGTCGTAGACTGTGCCGTATTCTGGCTCTTGGATCGCTATCAGAGCCCCATTGCTCGTCCTAAGCTTCTGTGAGTGCAGTCTCGGATTAACCGGGATCACCCAACTTACCGACCAATCCTCTGGATCGATACAAAGGCTTAGGTCCAATCTTATCTTTCCTGCAACTGCAGGAATATCGGAGGATTGCTCGTCAGCCAGTTTTGCAATGACGGCTAATAGTAGAGGATTGCCTGAACCTTTTTGAATCAGGTCTACAAATGCCTTCGAGAACCCCCTTGGCTTATCAAGCCATAGCCGTAAGAGACCAAGCAAGTGCTCAGGTGAAGATTTTGATCGTCGATCAACTCGCCGCCTTTGGAGAAAAATTGACAACTGCTCTCGATCGGATGCTTTCATCAGTGTTTGAGAGAGAGGGTATCCAATTCGGCTGTAACTACCTTGGTAGATAGTGCTAGGACCGACAAAATCCTGATTACTCTCTACCCACTTGTCAAGTACTTGCCACATCTCAGCTACTAGATCAAAGTGCTTTTGAATCCCGTTGGCCGTCAAGCTATTTGATCCGGAAGTCATCAAATTGACCAAGCGAGGATAATAAGCTGACTTCGAGAATTCTCCGTCATTTCTCATTCGAGAGCCGGCGAGCACTGTGACTGCTAAAAGGGGTAAGCACGGCGGCGCCTGATTCCGCGGGCCTCTCCTCCAATTGGCAAGGCGCCTGTCTATAGCATCGAATATTGTGGACTTGTCTGTTTGCCGGAGCTCTGCCAAAACTGCAGACCGCAAAGACTCCACAGGATCAACCAAATGAGGAAAGAACCGTGATAGTTCCTCATCATCAATGAACATGATCACAGGTTCATCAGGTTGACTCATCGGAAAAAATACCTGCGACAGTTTCGACTGCCACATGTCGTAGTCAACATACGTCTCTAAGGCTTCTAGTTCCCCCATGGTAGTGATTGTAATGGGAGGCACTGACATTCTTGAATTCCGCCGTGGATCACTCGAAACACGGTGTATTTGTCGAGGCGCAAACGATGAGCTGCATGGAAAATAGACGTTCTCACGATTTCAGGGAAATACTTTTTCGTGTCGGCGCTCCCCCCCCAGGATCCGACCATCATCCGCAGTCGGAGACAGCCAGTTTCACTGACTATGTGGATCCTCGGCTAATTGTCTGTCGAAGTCGACACTCATCTATTCTCCAAATCGGCACTCGCGCCCTTAGATTCTGACCATCAACCTCGACCGTTCATGCGGCGAGGTCTACGGTGGATCGGGGCTGACCAATTGACGTGTGCCGGTGACGGATTGCATGCGGGTCACAGCGGTGCAGGTTAAGTATCATAGGTGATTGGTTGTTCTCTCGGCGTTCCGGCAGATTAGCCGATACAACCAAAGTACTTTTTTGGGTTTTGAGACCCATCAGGCAAACCTCAGAGAAAAGGTCCAGTCTCGAAAGGCTCGTTAAACTTTTCAGCTTAGAGAATCCTTGATGTAGCCTGGCATGATGGACTCGAATAAGGCTGGAACATCGTGGTCGGATGATGAAGTTGTGGTCACTGTGGATACGTATTTTGAGATGCTGAGTGCTGAGCTGGCCGGTGAAGTGATTAACAAATCCCAGTTCAATCGCAATCTTCAAGAAGCAATTGGGCGTAGCAAGGGCGCCATTGAGTTCAAGCATGCTAATATTAGCGCTGTTCTCCACCAGCTGAGATCCTTCTACATTAATGGCTATAAACCGCGTAATAATGTGCAGAAGTCGCTTCGATTGGAAGTTGAACGCCGCCTTAGAATCGATTCTGAAGTTGAGGCGCTCATGATTAAAGCGGTCGATGAACCTGTAAATATGTCTGAAGTAGATTTCTTGCTTCGACAATCAGTGGCACCAGTCATTGAAATGTCAGACCGAATCTATCATCGTCAAGCCGTAAAGCATGACTTTGTACAGTTAGAGGCCAGCAAGCGAGAGCTCGGATTGGCAGGTGAACTTGCAGTAATAAATTTTGAGAAGGCAAGACTGCGCCGGGCCGGGATGGCCAATCTGGCCAATGAGGTTGAGCATATTTCAGTTACCCAAGGTGATGGTTTGGGTTTCGATATTCTGTCTTTTGATTCAACTGGCGCAGAGCGCCTAATCGAGGTGAAGACGACTCGTAGGGCGGAGACCTGGCCGTTCGTTGCTACGCGTAACGAGGTGTCGTTATCCACAGAAGTTCCAGAGAAGTTCCATCTATATCGTGTTTTTGGGTTCGGTAAGTCGACGCCTGGATTGTTTACATTGCCTGGTTCATTGGAAGAGTCTTGTTCACTGGTGCCGCGTGACTTTGACGCATACCCTGCGTAGTTGCCACCCCGCGTCATGTACTGTCCCGTAACTTCTCCCCGTGCCACAGTAGTTCTGTACCCGCTTCTACAGGAGGACCACTGTGGCCATTCGCAACAACACCAACCGTCGACTTAAAGAAGTTCTAGACATCATGGCAGCCGGATCTTGGCTAGATGAGAAGCCCAACGGGGGAGTGGTCCTAGCTGAAGCCGTGGCCCGCATTCCTTTTACCAAGGAAGAGTCAGAGCTCCTCTCAGGCGGCATTCCCCGCGGTCACAAAAACCTAACCAAGGCCACCGCAGAACTAGTCAAGGCAGGCTGGATGACTAAAGGTCGCAGTGGCTGGGAGATTACGGATAACGGACTGCGCGCAACGGTAGCCTTCGACACCGTTGAATCATTGGCTGATGCCCTGAAGAACGGCACGTTGATTCCGGCGGGGACTCCGCTGCCCGAAAAGCCGGCTGATAAGCCAGCGGCCAAGACTCCTGCAAAGAAGGCAGCTTCCAAGAAGCCAGCCTCCAAGGCATCACCTACCAAAGTGGGGCCTGTTGCTGAAACGTCGAAGCCCAGTGCAGTGCTGGAAAACCAGCCCGCATCGGTTGCCTTGGCCGGGACCTTCGGCGAAGCGCTCGGTGCGGCGAACTGGGATCCCAGCCACTCCAACGTGCAGATGCAGCTCGATTCCATTGACGGTGTTTGGCAGCTCTCGGCCGATCTCCCCGCCGGGCAGTACAGCTACAAGGCTGTAGTGAACGGTAACTGGGATGAGAACTACGGTGCATTTGGGCTGCTGGATGGCGCCAACCACGAGTTCGCACACGCCGGTGGACCGGTGACCTTCCACTACAACCACGCCACGAAGGACGTGCTGCGCGGCTGACAATAAGCGGCAGCTGACACCCTACGAGCAACTTTGTCAGACCCTCAACGTACGTTGTGAATAGGCCCAATCCACCACGGATTTGGTTGCGGAACCGTTCTCAACGGTCCTGTTGGTCTTTCATCATCACTCGTAGGGGAAATCATGAAGAAGTTGTTAGTTGCCTTGCCGCTGGCGGCACTTTTGTTGGCCGGTTGTTCCAGTGCAGCACCCACCGTCGACAGCTTGGCTGGCGCCGACTCGGCAGTCAACCAGGCCGAGAAGCCTGCTGCAGAGACGGCCGAAAAGCCGGCAGACCGCTCCGCTGCCTTGGGCGAGACCGTCACCTACGAAAGCGGAGTGAAGGTCACCGTGACCTCGCTCGGTTTCCAGTCGGTGGGCGAATACGCGCACGGCGCTATTGAAGGCCAGGCTGCCGTTTTTGAACTGACCGTCATGAATGGCAGCGACGAGGACCTCGAAGCTGCCCTCATGTCGCTTCCGAAGGTCACCGTCGGTGAGACGAACGCCCAGACCGAATCTGTGACCGACATGGATAGTGACCTTGGCCTGAATATGTTGAGCACCATCCTGCCCGGTGAGACCCAGACCGTGAAGTTCGGCGCAGGCATTGCCGCTGCCGATGCCGGTGCTGTCCGGGTGGAAATCAGTGGGCCCAACATGTTCACTGACAAAGCCGCCATCTTCAAAGGTGCGCTCTAGCAACTGTTGATTGTTCCTGCCTGCCGCCCACGGTAGGCAGGAACGAGTCACCGAGCGGCAGCTACGTTGCGGATAGGCTGTTGCGACGTCGCAGGGCAGCGGCTAAATAGGCAGCGGTGCGGCTCTGCGGGACACCCGCTATTTCCTCAGGTGTACCAGCAGCCATGATGCGGCCACCGTCGGCTCCACCGGACGGTCCAAGGTCAATGACCCAATCGGCCGAAGCCACCACATCCATATCGTGTTCAACCACCACCACCGTGTTTCCGGCCTCGACCAAACGATTGAGCTGATGCAGCAGCAACTGCACATCGGCCGGATGCAGGCCGGTGGTCGGTTCATCCAGCAAATAGAGGCAATGGCCGCGCCGGGGCCGCTGCAGCTCGGTCGCCAGCTTGATCCGCTGGGCCTCACCACCGGACAGCTCCGTGGCAGGCTGCCCAAGCCGCAGATAACCCAAGCCCACTTCGCGCAGGGTGGCCAGGCTTCTTACCGCCGACGGAATGTCCGCCAACACCTCAGCTGCCGCATCCACCGTCAGCCGGAGAACATCGGCAATGGTTTTCCCACGGTACTTCACGGTGAGCGTCTCTTCATTGAAGCGGGAACCGTGGCACGCCGGACACGGTCCGTAACTACCTGGCAGAAACAAAAGCTCAACGGCGACCGAGCCCTCGCCCAAGCAAGTTTCACAGCGCCCGCCTGCAACATTGAAGGAAAATCTAGCCGCTGTGAATCCCTTAGCCCGGGCTTCGGGCACCGCAGCAAACTCACGACGGACGGCGTCGAACATCCCGGTGTACGTGGCCAGATTTGACCGTGGAGTCCGGCCAATAGGCCGTTGGTCCACCTGAACCACGCGATCAACCCCATCAAAGCCGGCACGTGTCACACTCGCGGCAAGTCCTTGATCGTCGGCATCGGTTTGCCCGCCAGCAGCGCTGTTGAGAACCTGCAACAGCGTGGATTTCCCGGAGCCGGAAACCCCCGTGAGAGCCACCAACGCGTGCTGCGGCACCCGAGCCTCAAGCTCCTGCAAATTGTGTTTGGTGATGCCCCCCAACTCCAACCATCCGCCAGGGGCTCGCCTCGCGTCCGTGGTCGCAGCGGACTGCGTTGACAGTGGCGCAGCGGGGGATAGCTCGCCCAGCAGAAATGGTCGCGTCAGCGACTCTGCAACATCGGCAAGTCCCTCCACGGGCCCGCTATAGACAACATGCCCACCCTGTTCCCCGGCCAGCGGACCTACATCCACCAGCCAGTCCGCCCTACGGACCATGTCCATATTGTGCTCCACGATGAACACCGTGTTCCCTGTTGTTTTGAGCTGTTCCAGCACCTCCAGGAGCGGTTCGGCATCGGCCGGATGCAGGCCCGCGGAGGGTTCATCCAGCACATAGATGACACCGAACAGGCCAGAGCGCAATTGTGTGGCGATCCGCAGTCGTTGCATTTCCCCCGGGGAAAGCGTTGGCGTGCTGCGTCCCAGGCTCAGATATCCCAAACCCAAGTTCAGCAGCACGGCAATGCGGTGATTCAGATCCTGTGCGATCGCCGCGGCGACAGCTTCACGGCTGCCGTCCTCTCCCGCTGGGCCCGAGCTGAGGTTCTCCAGAGTGGCGGAAAGTTCCGTTAGCGGCAAGGCGTTCATGGCGGAAATAGTGCGACCCGCCACTGTGACCGCCAGCGCTTCAGGCTTCAGCCCGCTCCCGCCGCAGACTGGGCAAGGACCCGAATGCATAAACGCTAATGCCTGCTCACGCATGGGTGCACTCTTGGAATTGGCCAGGGTGTGTAGCACGTGACTGCGGGCGCTCCAAAATTTGCCTTTGTAGGGTTTCGCCACCCGATCCCTTTGCGGCGTCACTTCCACAACAGGCTGTTCTTCAGTGAACAAGATCCAGTCACGTTCGCTCTTGGGCAGCTTCTTCCAGGGACGGTCGACGTCGTAGCCTAAGTGCGTGAGGATGTCCCGCAGGTTTTTCCCTTGCCATGCGCGTGGCCATGCTGCAATGGCACCGTCCCTGATGGAGAGATTGGGATCGGGTACCAGCAACTCCTCGGTGACCGTATGGGCTGTGCCCAAGCCGTGGCACACGGGGCAGGCTCCGGCCACAGTGTTGGGCGAGAACGAATCCGAGTACAGGATGCCGGCACCTTCGGGATAGTCGCCCGCTCTGGAGAACAGCATGCGCAGCGAGTTCGACAGTGTCGTCACGGTTCCCACGGAAGAGCGCGTGCTGGGACTGCCGCGTCGCTGCGCCATGGCGACTGCCGGGGGAAGCCCTGAGATTGATTCCACATGCGGCGTATTACCTTGTTGGATGAGCCGGCGGGCATACGGTGCCACCGACTCAAAGAAGCGACGTTGGGCTTCAGCGAAGATGGTGCCGAAGGCCAAGGAGGATTTGCCGCTCCCGGAAATACCGGTAAAGGCGACGATGGCATCTCGAGGAACATCCACATCTACATTCTTGAGGTTGTTCTCGCGGGCACCGCGCACCTGTAGAAAACCTGCGCGGTCCTTGTTCGTTGTCATCAAGTGCATGTCTGATTCGTGGTGAAGAGCCATCCTTCGACCCTAGACCTAATCCCGTAGCTGCGCTGTGGTCTGTGGCGTGTCGTGGCTGCCGTGCATTCAACAACGGGTCGCCGAGGGAGGCAACGTTTCGTCGCATTCCTGCCGCACGGCTAGCCTTGATGCATGACAAGCGACGCGAGCGATTCCACCCTGAGCCCCGCCTCGGCGACAAAGCATGTCAGCGTCTGGCATGCGGAGGGTGGAAACCTGGTGGCTGAGGGTGACAATCTCAGCTTCCTGCGGACGCTTCCGGATGAAAGCTTCCGGCTCATCTACATCGATCCGCCGTTCAACACGGGCAAGGTCCAGGCCCGCAACAACATGACAAACGTTCGCAGCGAAACCGGCTCGCGTGTGGGTTTTCAAGGCCGCAGCTACGAGACCATCAAGGGCCTCACGCTCAGCTACAATGATTCCTTTGGCGACTACTGGGAGTTCCTGGAACCCCGGCTTGAAGAGGCCTGGCGCCTACTCAAGGACGACGGCACCCTTTACCTGCATCTCGACTACCGCGAGGTCCACTATGCGAAGGTCCTCTTGGACGCGCTCTTTGGCCGCGAATGCTTCCTGAATGAAATCATCTGGGCCTACGACTACGGTGCCCGGTCCAAAAAGCGCTGGCCCGCCAAACATGACAACATCTTGGTCTACGTCAAAAACCCCAAGACTTACTACTTCAATAGCGCCGAAGTTGACCGCGAACCGTACATGGCTCCCGGGCTGGTGACCCCCGAAAAAGTAGCGCTGGGCAAGCTGCCCACCGACACCTGGTGGCACACGATCGTCTCACCCAACGGCCGCGAAAAAACTGGCTACCCCACCCAAAAACCGTTGGGTATTCTGCGCCGCATCATCTCGGCCAGTACCGAACGCGGCGACTGGGTACTGGACTTTTTCGGGGGCAGCGGCACTACCGGAGCCGCAGCTCTGGAACTTGAACGCCACTTCGTCATGGTGGACCAAAACCCGGAATCCATTGAGGTCATGCGCAACCGTCTGGACCCCGAACAGGTCACCTTCATCAAACACGAGGGTGCTAAATAACACCCAAGGGGACCAGCCACTCAACCGCAACATAAATACAAGCAGCGACTGTCAGCACACCGGTGAGGCATGCGGCGATCCAGAGGGACCGGCGTCGTGCCTTCACGGCGAGGCCCAACAGCAGTGGGAACGCAAGCATCGCCAGAGCCACCAGAAAGCCCAAGACACCTAAGATGATGCTCGGAGCGGCAGAGGTGGAGTCCGCAGACTCTGTCATGAGGATGAAGGAGAGCAGCGCCAACAGGATCGCGGGGTAGGCCAACAGTGCCCAGCCGGCAACAGTGATGGCAATGGCCAGCCACGGTGGGCGGTGCGGCTTAGCTGTCGTGGCCGAAGTGGCAACGGATCTGGCCAGTCGTTGTGAAGGGATCTCGCGGTGGGGACGGGGCATGGACTCATTCTGACATGCACCTCTGGACGGTTCCTGTGTTGAGTTCAGGAGCCTATGCGGTGGTGATGTAGATGAAGCCAATAATGGCCGGGATGGCTGCAATCGCACCGAAAATCCACAGGCTGTTCTTTCGCCGGTACAGGGCCAGTGCCAACAAGATCGGTGCGCCCACTGCCGAGGCAACCACAAAAAGGGCTTGGACGTAAAAGCTCGCGGTGCTGGAGCTGGGGGAGTCCATTCCGACAGATAGGAGTGTGAAGACGCCGTAGAACAGTGCTGCTGGGGAAAACAGCAGCCAGCCGCCGAGGGCAATGGCGATGGCACCTCCGACGCTGCCGGTAGGTTTTTGCTCGGTGACGGTGGGTTGCTCGGCCGGCTCTTCCCCGTTACGGCTCAGGTACGCCATCAGCCCAGGTTACTCAACCAGCGGAACACAAAGTACAAAATCACGCAGACCGTGGGGATGCCGGTAATGAGGGCTGCCCGCCACATGGCCTTTTCCTTGAATCGCACGGCCTGGCCCAGCAGGTGCGGGGTAGCGATCATGCAGAACAGCAGCACTGCGCCGGCAAAGATCAGCGCGATCCGGGCTGGGGCCGCCATGCCCTGAGAGGGTTCCATCACGGCAGCAAAAATGAGGACCGACATCAAAATGATCGGCAACACCACAACGACCCAAGCGACGAGTGAGACCACGGCGCCGGCAAGCGGGGAGCGCTCATGGCGCACGTGATTGCCGGGGGCGGAGGGAAGGCTGGGGTTCTCAGTCATGTTCTAGTTCTATCAGCAATGTTCCAAGGTTCTACAGTTCGTGGCACCGCTACAGGAGCAGGCTCGAACCGGCGCACCATTTTTGTACTGCCGACGGATGGTGAGGTCTGCCTGCGGTGACGTCTGTTTGCGGTGACGGGCGCAGACGAGGGCGGTAGGCGCCGTCGTACTTTAAACGCGAAAAAACTATGGACTATCTACCGGGCTACGTGTATCCTGCATCACCGTCTAGAGTGGTCTGGATGACTTTGGACGGATGTTCCGAAGAAATACGTGAAAGAGGGCCCTGTGCACGATCGTATCCGCCACGCCGGATTGTTGGAAAAGCGTATGTCGCCCGAGGCGGCAGCAGCGCTGATCAAGCCCGGAATGACAGTCGCCATGAGCGGCTTTACCGGCGCCGGTTACCCGAAGGCGGTGCCGCAAGCGCTGGCGGCACAGGTGGAGACGGCAACTGCCGCGGGCACTGATTTTAAGATCAGGATCCTCACCGGTGCTTCCACCGCCCCCGAACTCGACGGCGTGCTCGCCAAGGCTGGCGGCATGGAACTGCGCCTGCCGTACATGTCCGATCCGGCGCTGCGTAAGCGGATCAACGACGGCGAGATTGAATACATGGATATTCACCTCAGCCACGTTGCCCAGCACACCTGGTTCGGTTTCTACGGCGACATCAACGTTGCCATTATTGAAGTGGTGGGCATCCGTGAAGACGGCAGCCTGATTCCTTCCTCCTCCGTTGGCAACAACAAGACCTGGCTGGACATGGCCGACGCCGTGATTATTGAGGTCAACTCGCAGCAGTCCGCCGGACTTGAAGGCATGCACGATGTCTACTATGGCACCGCACTGCCGCCGTTCCGCCAGCCCATCATGTTGACGGAGCCGGAAGACCGGATTGGCCAACCGTACCTGGACGTTGATATCAACAAGATCATCGCCGTGGTTGAAACCGACGCACCTGACCGGCTTTCTGCCTTTGCTGAGCCTGACGCCACCTCGAACCAGATTGCCGACCATCTGCTGGATTTCTTGGATGGTGAGATCAAGTCTGGTCGCATGACTGATAAGTTGCTGCCGCTCCAATCCGGTGTTGGCAACATTGCCAACGCTGTACTGGCCGGGCTTTCTCGCGGTGGCTACCGCGGGCTGAAGGCTTACACCGAGGTGATTCAGGACGGCATGCTGGGCCTGATCAAGGACGGCACCATCGAGTTCGCCTCCGCCACCTCCTTCTCCTTGTCCGAGGCGGGCATTGAAGAGTTCAACAAGCACGTGGACTTCTACCGCTCACGCATTGTGTTGCGCACCCAGGAGATTTCCAACCACCCTGAACTCATCCGCCGTCTGGGGTGTGTGGCCTTGAACGGAATGATCGAAGCCGATATTTACGGCAACGTGAACTCCACCAACGTCGTGGGATCGCACGTGATGAACGGCATTGGCGGTTCCGGCGACTTTGCCCGCAACGGCTTCCTCTCCGTGTTCATGTCCCCGTCGGTTGCCAAGGAAGGGCGCATCTCCGGCATTGTGCCCTTCGCCAGCCACGTTGACCACACCGAACACGACACTATGTTGCTCATTACCGAACAGGGCTACGCCGACCTTCGCGGCCTGTCCCCGAAGCAGCGCGCCCGGTTGATCACCGAGAAGCTGGCGCACCCGGACTACAAGCCGATGCTGGAAGACTATTTCACTCGTGCACTGCGTGATTCTTACGGCAAGCACACACCGCACCTGATGGGCGAGGCACTGTCGTGGCACCAGCGCTACATCGAAACCGGCGATATGCGGCTGTAGCTCCACTTTTGGGCCCGGTTATTCACTTTTTTGGGGCCCGCTTATTCATCGATCCGTGAGGAAAGGCTGCTTAGAACGTTCTAAGCAGCCTTTCCTCACGGATCGATGTCGGTTCCGGGAAAATGCCCCGTTCCTCGCCCACTGTTGGTGGCTGGAACGCAGGGTGCAGGCGTTCAGTGACGGGCCGGGGTCGTGCGGGGTCCAAGATGCGAAGCAGCGGCAGCGCCGGTGAGACAATAGGGGGAAATTGCCGGTCTCGGCACTGCGGCTGCACCCTAAATAGCAGGGTCAATGCGAACGGGTGCGGCCTCTGATTTGGGCGCGTCACCGAAGGGGAAAACTATGGGTTCGGCAGTGGGCGTCGTGCCATCGGGGGCTGAGCTGGCCAAGCTGCAGGGTCAGATGAAGGCGTGGCGCGAGGATCTGATGGCCCTGGACCGGCGTCAGAAGCTGCTGTACTTTCAGCACCCCAAGGTCGGCTCGCTGGAATTCTTGCTCCCCAAAATGGGGGAACTGGAAAGCTGGCTCGAAGCCGGCGCCGTGCACCTGATCTCCCACGAGACCGAACTTGAAGACCGTGCTACGGCCGAGACGCTCGGGCTGCCCACGGGCAAGAAAACACGTGTGGCCACCGTGCAAGGCAAAAACGAATCCCAAATTCTGAGCACCTGCAAACGCCTGCAGCAGCGCTCCGAGCAGGAATTCGCGGACCGCGGTGTCTGGATCCTGTACATCGGGCTCGGCATGCTCAATTGGGTGGATCCGGCCGACGGGAAACGCGTGAGCAGCCCGTTGAAGCTGATCCCCGTCCGGCTGGAGCGGGCCGGGACCCGGTTCACCCTACGGCGCACCGGCGATGAGGCCGTGGTGAATTCCTCTCTAGCCCTGAAGATGGCGCGGGACTTTGCCCTTGAGATGCCCACGTTTGAGGACTCCGACTTCACGGTTCAGGACGTGATTGACCAGACCGCCGAGGCGATAGCCGGTGAAACTGATTGGTCGGTGGATACGCGCAGCATCCTGATGCCGTTCACGTTCCACAAGGAGGCCATGTACAAGGACTTGGCTGACAACGAGGAACGGATTATGGCCAGCGGCCTCATCCGCGTCATGGCGCTGGGCCCGGAGGCCGGCAACGCCGACAGCTTTGCGTTCGAGTTCGCGGACGATTCCCAACTCGATGAGCTGGTGGCCCCGGAAACACTGCACAGCATTCTGGACGCCGATGGCAGCCAGCGCAAATGCATCATTGCCGCCCGCGAAGGCCGCAGCTTTGTCATGGACGGCCCGCCCGGCACCGGTAAGAGCCAGACCATTGCCAACATCATCGCCGAACTCATGGCGGTCGGTAAGACCGTGCTGTTTGTCAGCGAGAAGGCCGCCGCGCTGGACGTGGTGCGGGACAGGCTCTCAGCGCGCAAACTCGATCCGTTCCTGCTGGAACTTCACAGCCACAAGGCCACCCGGAAGCAAGTGGTTGAGACCCTGAGTAAGGAACTCACCCAAAAGCCCATGGCCCGCAGCAAGTTTGACGGGACCGATCAGTCGCGGCTCGAGGCGTCGCGTCTGGCATTGAGCGGATATGCCGCGGCCATGAACCAGATCCGGCAGCCGCTGGGCCGGAGCCTGCACAGCGTCCTGGGCCGGATCCTGCAGCTGGCCGATGTTGAGAAATTTCCCACGGGGGAGAAGGCCCACTTTGCCGGGCTCAGTGCCGAAACGCTGGGCGAGGTGCAGCGTCACGGCGAGGATCTCTCCCGTGCGTGGCGCCCGGCTCTGGAGCAAGAGGACTTCCTCTGGCGCGGATTGGCGGGCACCAAGCTCGACGCCGATCGGGCCAAGTCCGCTGCCCTCGCCGCGCTGAAGGTATCGCAGTTCTCACAGGAGGTCTTGGAGCAGGCCTTCGGCTTTGACGGCAAGCTGCCCTTCCTCACGCTGGACGTCAGCCACGCCAGCTTGGAGATCCGGCGACGTACTCTGGAGCTGCTGGAAGCCCGCCCGCCTGTTCCGGATGCTTGGCTCACCGGGCCGTTCTCCCCGGTGGAAAACAGGGCCGCCGAGTGGCGTCAGTGCATCGCCGACCGCACTCAGTGGCAGGCCCAACTTGGCGCCTCTTTCACCCAGTGGCAGCCGGCCGATCACAGCCTTCGGGGCCCGCTGGAAAAGATGCTCTCGGCCAAACCTGAGCTTCCACTGCCGGGCGGGCTGGCCAATCTCACCGTCCAAGGCGCCCTCGCGGCGCAGGGCCGCATCCGTGCCATGAGCGCTGAAATCCGAGCACTGGCACCGGACGCCATCAAGCTGGCCGGACTCTTTGAAGCCGACCCGAATGCCATCAGTCTGCGCACCCTTGCCGTGCTCTGTTCACTGGCGGAACTGAGCCTGGCTGGCAACCGGCCGGAAGTCGATTGGCTCAACCCGGCCGTCCATGGGGCGCTGGATGACAGCGCAAGGGTCCTGTCCGGCGCAATACAGAGTGTGCGCCAGAAGCAGCAAGAGCTGCAGGGAATCTTTGCCGAGTCCGCGCTGCAACTGGATCTGAGCGAACTGCATCGGCGCTTTGAACACGAGCACACGGGGTTCAAACGGTGGTCTAAACAATCGCGCGCGGACCGCAAGACGCTGCGTTCGGTCACCGTCAATGGCGTGGTCAACAAGAGTGTGATCGCCGCGCTGCCCGGGGCCATCGCATGGCAGCAGGCCCAGCAGCAGCTGTACGCCACCGAGCGCGCGTACGGGCCGCGGCTGAAGAGCTACTACCAGGGCATGCAGACCGATTTTGGGCGCGTGCACCAAGCCATCGACCTGGCCAGGCGGGCCACCGAGCTGGCCGGGAACGATGTGAGCCTGCACGGACTCGCCGCCCAGCTGTCCACCAACACCGAGCCCGACCGCCTGCTCATGCCCATCGCTAACGCCATCACCGCGCGCACTACCAAGCTCACTGCGCTCATGGCGGAGACGCTCACCTCCGACTTCCAAGCGTGGGCTGCCAACGCCCCGCTCAGCGAGGTGTTGGACTATACCGAGGTGTTCGCCGCGAATCTGGCCACCGCCGATGACGCCCTGGCCCGGCTCACCGCCGTGGGTGCCGGGCCGCTGACGCTCGCCGCTTGCGCCGATGGCTTGGCCCTGATTGGGCGCCTGGTTGACCTCGATGCCAAGAACGACGCCGAAGCTGCCGCCGACTCAGCCCTTCTGGGCCGCCACTTCGCCGGGCTGAATACCTCGTTTAATGCACTGGACGCGGATCTGGCGTGGTGCAAGGAAGTGCGGCAAAACCTGAATGCTCCGCTCGATGCTGAGGCCATGGAGTATCTGAAGGAGTTCACTAGTTCCGGGCTTGTTCTGGGCAGTTTGCTCTCGCAATGGGATACCGCTGTGGAAACACTTGCCGATTATTTTGACGCCGAGCGGATGCCGGGGCTCCGGGCCGAATTGGGCAAGGATCTGGCCGGGACTGTTGAGCTGGCTGGCTCGATGTATGCCACGGCAACCACTGACATTGACCTCTGGTTTGAGTACCAGCGGATTCGGGTATGGGCCACACAGCACGGGCTGGATGCGACCGTTGCCGGACTAGAACGTGCTGGAGCTGCGGCCGCGCAACTGCCAGCCGCCTTCGAACGCGCGGCGCTGGAGCCGTGGGTTGAAAACATCATCACCACCGATCCTCGATTGGAGCAGTACCGCTCCGATAATCGCCAAGCCATGGTGGCGGAGTTCCGGCGACTCGATGAAAAGCTGATCAAGTTTGCCTACAGCTCGGTGGTTGCGGCCTGCACCGCCCGGCGCCCGCGATCGATCTTTGGCGACGCCCGCATCATTGTGCGCGAGGCCGAGAAAAAGTCCCGGCACAAACCGATCCGCACGCTGCTGGAAGAAGCCGGCACCGTGGCGCAGGCACTCAAGCCCTGCTTCATGATGAGCCCACTCTCGGTCTCGCAATATCTGCCCGGGAATATGCGCTTTGACGTGGTCATCTTCGATGAGGCGTCCCAGGTGATGCCGGCCGACGCCGTGAACTGCATTTATCGCGGCAGTCAGCTCATTGTTGCCGGCGACCAAAAGCAGCTTCCGCCCACCGCGTTCTTCACCACCGTGGCGGATGACAGCGACGAACCGGATGCTCCCGATAACTTCGATTCCGTGCTGGATCTCTGCAAGGCCTCCGGCGCCATCACTTCACTGCCGCTGACCTGGCACTATCGCAGCCTGCACGAAGATCTGATCACGTATTCCAACTACGGTTTCTACAACGGACAGCTCAATACCTTCCCCGGCGCCGTTCAGCATTCACCGGATCTAGGCGTGCATCACGAGTTCGTCAACGGCATCTACCAGCGCGGAACAGGGGCCAAGAACCCCATCGAGGCCGAGCGCGTTGTGGACCGGATCATTGCGCACCGCACCCACAACCCCACCTCGTCCTTGGGGGTCGTGACCTTCTCCACCGCTCAGGCCGACGCCATCTTTGACGCCATTGACCGGCGCGCTGTCCACGAGCCGGTACTCTCTGGGCTGCTCGAGGACCGTGACCGGCTGCGCGGGTTCTTCGTCAAGAACCTTGAATCGGTGCAAGGCGATGAGCGCGACATCATCATCTTCAGCGTGGGCTACGGACCCGACGAATCCGGAAACCTCGCCATGAATTTCGGTCCGCTGACGCGCAAGGGCGGACAGCGCCGACTCAACGTGGCCATCACCCGAGCCCGCCGCCGGGTGGAAATTGTCAGCTCCTTCTATGCTTCCCAAATGCGGGAGGGCACCTCCGAAGGTAATCTGCACCTGCGCAACTACCTAGACTTCGCCGCGCGCGGTCAAGCGGCCTTGGCGCACAGGATCCTGGCTGGCTCCAGTGGCAGCGACTTCCTGTTAGAGGATGAGGTCCGCAACGCCATTGAAGCACTGGGCTACGAGACCGTAACGCAGGTGGGATCTGCTGGCTACCGCGTGGACATCGGCGTCAAGCACCCGAGCAAGCCGGGTACCTTCATGCTTGGTGTGGAGTGCGACGGCGTGGCCTACAGTTCCGCGAAAACGGCACGCGACCGGGACCGGCTGCGCGGCTCGGTCCTGAGCAACTTGGGTTGGCGGATGTTCCGGGTGTGGGGGCTGAGCTGGTACCGAGACACTGCTGGTCAGATCGCCAGGCTGCAGCGTGCCCTCGAAGAAGTTGCGAACGGCGCCCCGGTTGCGGCGCCCCATGCTTCCGTTGCCTCTTCGGATGTTGAGGAACCGGGCCTGGACTATGTGGCTGTGGACCTCAACGCAGCACCCGATTGGACCGTGGAGTACACGCAGACGCGCTATTCACGTTCACGGGCCAGCCATCTGGTGGAGCCCGGCTCGCCGGAAGCGATGCCGGAACTCATTGAGTTCTGCACCAAAGTGATCGCCCAGGAAGCACCGCTGCATCTCGACACGCTCCAGGGGCGGCTGCGCGATACCTGGGCGATTGGCCGGGTGGGGCCGCGGATCAAGGAGAACTTGGTGGCCGCCGTCGGACGTTCACGCGTTGATGGGGTCGCGGCGCGTCTGGATAACGACGGATTCATTCGGCTCGGCCCGCCAGGAGTAGTCACGGTGCGCCATGGCGGCGATAGTGGGCAGGGGCGCAAGGCCTCGGCTATTCCGCCCGAGGAGTTCGACGAAGCCGTGCGGCTGGTGCTGCGCGATTCCATGGGTGCCACGGAGGAGCAGGTGCTGGCCGCCGTCAAAACCGTGTTCGGCTGGGCGCGCAGCGGGGCCGATGTGCAGGCCGCGGTCAAGAAGTCGCTGTACCGCTGCCAGCGGCTGGGTGTTTGTGAGAAGGGCGAGGACGGGACGTACCGGCTCATATCTGTGTGATGCGCGTGTGATGCACGCGGGAACGGCGTGGCGTGCCTCGACATCGCCGCACGCCATGGGCAGAATGAAAGCTCAGCTAAAAGGGAGGAGCGGTCATGGCGTATCCGCTGTCGCGGGCCATGCCGGAGGCGCATTCAGTGCCCCTGCCAACATCGCCGGTGGTGTGGGCCGGCTATGCGCGCCGAACGTATTGCTCGTGCCTGCTGCTCGCGTTTCTCTGGGCCATGGCCATCACGATGCTGGGCTTCTTCTTTCCCTTAGGTATCACCCACTTGCTCGACGACGTTGTCCACTTTGTCCCGGGACTGCTGTTTGTGGCCGGACTGGTAGGTGCGTTGGCACTGGGCAAGGGGATCGGCAACGACTTCAAATACGTGCAGGGTTACGGAACCATCAAGCGCACCTCCGACTCCAATGGCCGCACGGTAGTTTCGGTGCGCGGGCGGCGGATTGTGTATGCCGCAGTGCTTGCCGGTCTCTTTGCCGGCTGCCTCATCGCGGCCGTGATCCGAGTATCGACCGGGCATTGGTTGGGGTTCTTGGTGTTGGCCGCACTTGCTCTGGTGCTGTTGCTTCCCGCACTCAAGGTGGGGCGACTGGCCAAGATCGTGTGGCAGCAGACAAAGACCGATCAGCGTATTCATCGCGACATTGTGGCCAGCGGCCATCATTCGGTGGGGACCGTGGTGGCCGTGACGAACGAGGCGTTCACCGTGGAGAACCGGGCCATGTTTCACGTGGATCTGGAATACGAGACCGGAGGACGGTTGGAAACCACGCGGATTCAGTTCTTCGATTATCCCGTGTGGGCGCCAGCTCTGGGCAATGAATTCGATGTCTGGACCGATCCTGAACGGCCTTTTGTGGAAGACCGGACCGTGCTGGAACGCCGCTACGTTGGACAGAAGTTCGCCAAGTTCGAAGATGTTCCGGTGTCCGGGGACCACAGCAGCAACACCGATGACTGGGATGCGGACCGCGGTGTTTTGGGCGGGAGCGTTTTGGACGGGAGTGTTTTGGGCCGGGGTGGGTTGGCCGGCGGTGGGTTGGCCGGCGGTGACTCTGCTGGAGAGAAGCTGGGCGGCGGAACTCCGCCGGGCGTCCAGCTCCTGCCGCAGTGGATGGTGGACGAGGCCGATCCCCAAGGGCCGTCCACGCCGAAGGATGCCCGCCGGACGCGCATCCTGATCGGTATCCCGCCAACGCTTATTGCCGTGGCGGCCCTGGCCGGGACCCTGCTGGTGCCGGTCATGGTGGCGGATGTTCCGTGGTGGACCATGGCTGCGCTGTGGTTCTACACGGTGTTGACCCTGATCAATGCCGCTGTCTATTGGCAGTTTATGGTGCGCAGCCGCTGGTTCTTGCGCTCGGGAGTAACCTTCGGGGCAACGGAGACGGCCGTTTTTGCGGGCTTCTTCGCTGCCGGCTTTGCCATGCTCACCACCCACAGCATGGTCATGGCGCCCTTGCATCAAGAGATTCCATGGACCGCGGCACACCTGCTGACGTGGGCCGCGGTCATCGGAGCGCTACTCGTGTTTGAGTGGGCTTTCACCAGTAACGGTTGGGCGCTGAAGCATCTCAACGCCGAGTTCCCGGCGCCGCCGGAAGCCATCCAGGAAGCACTCACCGGCCACGACGGTTTGGGGATCGACAAGCTGGAGACCGAATACGGGTACCGCGCAGGGGTGTTCCTGTGCACCTGAGCAACTGACCGCCCCTCTTCGACGCTATCCCACCTTTGGTGCGTTTTTTCACGACGCTATCCCACTTCAGACGTGCACGGCCGCCTCATGAATGGCCACGGCGTCCGCCAATTCCTCGGCCATCATGTCCATATTGATGGTCATCCCGGCAAACGATCCGGCAAGTGCTGCCGCCGGAACCGTGATGCGCATATCTGTGACATTGCCAGCCACCCACACGCCGGGCACCGCGGTGGCGCCGTTTTCATCAGACTCAACCAGCTCACTAAATTCGCTGGGCACAGGGACCAAGCCCAGCATGGTGAGGAACGGAGCCTGCGCAACAACCCGCGATTGCGCCGTCAGGGCCTGGACCGGATGAATGGTGCCGTCTGCCAACTCCACTGATGTGACGGCGTCGTCCTCGCTGTGAATCCGGGCCACGGTGCCCGCAACGAGGCGAATTCCGCGCGCGGCAAGCTGTTGGCGTTCGACGGCGGTGGGTTCAGGTGCGCTGTGCAGGAACAGTGTGATGTTGGGTGACCATTGGCGGAAGAGGAGCGCTTGGTGCACGGCTAGTGTTCCGCTGCCGATGACGCCGATCGCTTGATCCTGGATTTCCCAGCCGTGGCAGTAGGGGCAGTGGGCCAAATCCTTGCCCCAGCGTTCTGCCAGTCCGGGGATCTCTGGGAGTATATCCACTACGCCGGTGGTGACGAGGATTCGTTTGGCGGCCAAGGTGCTGCCGTCTTCGAGTGTGATCTGGAAGCCGTCATCCTCTTTTACGGCGCCGACCACAGTTCCCTCCACAAGACGGACGTCGTAGGGCTCTAGATCCGCGCGGCCCAGCCGGATCAGCTCAAGGGGAGAAACGCCGTCGCGCGTGAGAAATCCGTGCACGCCCGCTGCGGTTTCGTTGCGCGGATGGCCGGCGTCGATCACGGTAACGGTGCGGCGTGAACGGCCCAGTTGCAGAGCTGCGCTGAGTCCGGCTGCGCCGCCGCCAATGATGATTACGTCTTGCATGATGTCCACCTTTTGCTAAGTCTATTTGGTCTTTCAAGCGTGCGCCTAGGGGTGTAGTACTGGCAATGTTTGTTGCTGGAATGGCAAACTGGGGCTATGACTAAGGAGGCCGAAGAAGTGCTATCCGGTGTTGGGCCGCGGTTGAAGGCGCTGCGTCTGCAAAGGTCCCTGACGTTGGCGGACTTGGCTGCGGCAACTGGGATATCTGTCAGTACGCTTTCGCGTCTGGAGTCCGGTCAGCGCCGACCAAATCTTGAATTGTTGTTGCCGCTGGCGCGGGCGCATGCGGTGCCGTTGGATGAGTTGGTCGGCGCGCCAGCAACGGGGGATCCGCGGATTCACCTGCGCCCGTTCAAACGCAACGGGCAGACGTACCTGCCGTTGAGTAGCGGGACCGGCGGAGTACAAGCGTTCAAGTTGGTGCTGCCGGGCGGTGCCTCCTTGCCCCAGCCCACCCCGCAAGTCCATGAAGGGTATGAGTGGCTGTATGTCCTGCGGGGTCAGTTGCGCGTTGTCTTGGGGGAGCGGGACTTCGTGCTTAAACAGGGTGAAGCCGCCGAGTTCGACACCCGCACTCCGCATTGGTTTGGCCGCGCCACTACAGACAGCGTTGAATTTCTGACGCTCTTTGGCCCGCAGGGTGAACGGATGCATGTCCGGGCTGCGCCGGCCAGGTAGGGGGGGCCTGGCGTGGATTAGTAGTCGGCTCTCAATGCTATTTGTTGGAGAATCGTCTTGACCTTGCCCGCAAACTGTGGAGCTCGGGCATCGCTCAGGGCTTTTGGCAGCTCCTTGGCGCCAGCCTTCATTTTCCAGTATTTAAGTTGCCGCTTCGTTGTTGCATATGTCGCGGCAGGACGACGTTCGGCGATAAGACAAAGGAACGAGTCAGGGTCGTAAATTTCGAAATCCAAGATGTCTGCGAGGGTTGCGAAGTCCTTGATGTTGCTGGTGACCATGTAGTCCACTGCGCCCTTTTGAGCGGCGGCAATGACATGGGCATCGCAGGGGTCACCAGCCAAGAACTGTGGATCGATGACGTAGTTGGTGACCATGGCATCCGGAAATCCCTCGAGTAGTCGCCGCCTCCAGCCGCCAACTTGTGCATCGGAATGATGTGGATTCGCTTTCCGCAGGTGATAGATCACCTCTGCCCAGACGTCTTCGCTCCAAAATAGGGCGATACCATCGAGGCCGCTTTCTTGTGACAGGAGGCAAAACCAATCACGAAGAGTTCGCGAATAGAGGATGTTGGCATCGAGAAAAACTCTTGTGGCCCCTGGCTGCATACCTGATGCTATGCAGCCAGAGGCCTGAATTTCCGCAACTCAGCCCACAATGCCGAGCGTGTCCTCAAAGTCGCGGAACTCGTCGAATGAGGCCCTGCGCTGATTCTGGACTTGATCAGCAAACTTGCGGATGTCTTCGTGGGCAAAGCGAGTGTGTGTTCCAACTTTTGTTGAGGCGATTTTTCCCTCATCCGCCAGCTTGAGCAGCGTTGGTCGAGACATACCCAAGGCTTTTGCGGCTTCGACGCTCGTCAACACCGCCGGTGGCTGGCTCAACGATAGAGGTTGACCCGACGACGCCAGGTTGAGGACCATGTGGAGCAGCCGAACCAAGCCAGCAGGCAGCCCCACTTCAAGCCCGTCGCTGGTCTCGATCTTGATGCGGAGGTCCTGCGGTCGGACGTCTTTAAATCTCAGGATCACCGTCTTGGCTTCTTGAATTTCGGTGGGCGTGAGGTCGATGGTGTTCAGTTCACGCGCGGCACGTATGGTCGCCATTGCGACTCCTTTCAGATATGTTAATAATTGCACCTAAGTGCAGTAAGTGCAAATCTGGGGGAGGGCTCTTGTGAACCATACTTGGCAACGATTTGTGTGGTCGGCGTGTTGGTCTTGTGGCCTGGTGCAATGCGGACAATATTTGGTACGTTGAGGCAAAACGACGGGGGAGCTCGCATGGCGACGATTGTTTTGGTGCATGGTTTGTGGTCCGACGGCTCGAGCTGGGCCAAGGCCATCACAGAGCTGCGTGCCCTAGGTCATGAGCCCGTCGCCGCCCAGCTTTCCCTCGAATCATTTGACGACGACGTTGCCTCAGTTCGCCGCACCATCGCGACAGTTTCGGGGCCTGTGCTGTTGGTGGGCTGGTCCTATGGGGGAGCGGTGATCGGTGAGGCTGCCCGAGGAGTTGCGGCCGTGACCGCGCTGGCATACATTGCTGCCTTTGCGCCGGCCGAGGGGGAGTCCGTCAGTGGGCTCTCGCGTAAATACTCGGGGAACGAGATCCCGAACCATGTTGTTGTGGCTGGCGATTACACCTACATCAACCGGTCAACGTTTGGCGAGCTACTTGCGGCCGACGCGCCCGCCGAGGATGTTGCCGTCGCTGCAGCGACTCAACGCATGGTGCGGATTGGGCTCGACCGCGTGAAAGTCGGCCCGCCAGCCTGGTTGGACCTACCCACTGTCTACCTGGTGGCAACCGCCGATCGGTGCGTGCCCCCGGAGTTGCAGCGCGAGATGGCTGCGCGCATGGGAGCAGTCATCACGGAGCTTTCAACTAGCCACGCCCCGTTGTTGTCCCGTCCGCGCGAGGTGGCCGAATTTCTTGACAGGGCCTGCCGTGACATGCTGACCGCCAACCCACAGGAGGAAACTGAATGAGCCATCAGCTCGATCGTTTCGTTGAAGCGCAGGACCCTATCTATGACGACGTCACTAGGGAGCTGGCCTCCGGGCTCAAAGCCAGCCACTGGATGTGGTTTATCTTCCCGCAGGTGCGCGGCCTTGGATCCAGCCCTTGGGCAAAGCTGTATGCCATAGAGTCGGAGGCAGAAGCTGCGGCCTATGCAGCACATCCCGTTCTTGGCGCCCGGCTTCGAGAGTGTGCCGGGCTGACACTGGGCAGTCACCATCGCAACGCTGAAGAGATCTTTGGTGCAGTTGATGCCAGAAAGCTCCAATCATCCATGACGCTCTTTCAAGAGGCCGCGCCGGAGGAGCCGCTGTTCGGCGAAATACTGGACCAGTTCTACTCAGGCGATCTGGACCCGAAAACCGAAAGCATCTTGGCCCGCTGGCGCTCGCAGTCCTGAATTCCTCAGGCAGTCATGCTGCCGGATACTCTTGGGGCATGACTGAGTCGAAATCCCGGGGGACATTGCTTTTTCCTGCGCGCACTTACATTGTGGACGCTGCAGTTGCCCACCCCGTTCTTCCCTTTGTGCAGGCACTCATCAAGGAAAAGTTCCGGGTTGTTTCAGAGCCTGGCCAAAGTCCCGTCAAACTCCGGTACGGGGCGCTGTGGAAGGACCTACTTGCTGGCAGTGAGTATTTCCCCGGTTTTTTGCTCCCCAAAAAGCTCCAGCGCTGGGAACTGACGGTCGATGTTCGCGTCACCGCCGGAATTGACCCCTACGGAAACCACGCCGTGACCGCCACTGGGTGGAGCGTGCCACGACGTGGAAACAACTTCCTGTTTGAAACTCTCGGCGCAGCGGCTGATAGCTACGCCCAAAGTGGTCACCTGCTCCACGTATCTGACTATTTTGAGGGCGACGCATCAGCGTTCAAGAAATCCAAGCCGTCGAAGTAGCTAGTTCTGGTTCACCCCACGTGCAGTCTTGACTCGCGGCGTAGCCTGTACCCATGACCGCCAACGACGCCGGCATCACGGCAGACCCCCACTCAGCTAGCTACCCCACGCACTACGTCAGCAATCAGCCGCCACCTCGTGTGGACATTAACGAGTACTTGCTGAACCTTCCGCTCCAAGAGCACCTCATGAACTTTGGTGGGGTCAGCGCCGGTGCCACCGCCGCGCTCGAGGCAACGGGCGCCGTCGTAGGTTCAGCGAAGGTCCAAGATGACGCGCGCCTAGCCCACAAGAATCCGCCCATCCTGCACACCCACAGCAAGTATGGGCAGCGGATTGACGAGGTGGAATATCATCCCTCGTATCACCGCGTTCTTGGCCAGGCCGTCGCGGCGGGCGCGCACACCTCCGCGTGGGAGCAGCCGGGCAAGGGTGCCAGCGCCCTGCGTGCGGCCCAGTTCATGCTCTTTGCGCAAGTGGAGCCCGGACATGCCTGTCCGATTTCCATGAGTCATGCTGCGGTGGAATCCATTGGTCTCGCTCCGGAGCTGGCGGGGGAGTGGCTGCCGCGGCTGTATTCGCGCAACTACTCACCAGGGTTGTCGGCGGATAAGCCGGGCGCACTTTTTGGCATGGCCATGACGGAAAAACAGGGCGGCTCAGATGTCCGTGCCAACACCACTCGTGCCGTACCCGCCGCAGACCACTTTCTCTTGACGGGGCACAAGTGGTTCTGCTCGGCACCGATGTCGGACGCGTTCTTGGTGCTTGCGCAAGACGATGCCGGTCTGGGCTGTTTCCTAGTCCCGCGGGTATTGCCCGGCGGCGAACGGAACCCGTTCTTGATTCAGCGGCTCAAGGACAAGCTCGGCAACCGGTCCAATGCTTCTTCAGAGGTGGAATTTGCCAACACCGTGGGGTGGCGGATTGGCGATCCCGGCCGCGGAGTGCGCGCGATCATGGGTATGGTGGGGCGAACCCGCCTCGACTGCATTTTGGGCACCGCCGCCGGCATGCGCCAATCTGTTGCCGAAGCCGTCTGGCACGCCCGGCATCGGCGCGCTTTCGGCTCACGGCTAGTTGACCAGCCAGCCATGAGCAACGTCCTGGCCGACCTTGCCCTGGAATCGGAGGCCGCCACAGCCGTCAGCATGCGCCTGTCCCGCGCTTTTGATGACGACGCCGGCCCCTCCGAGCGTGCCTTCCGGCGCCTTGCTACTGCGGTCACCAAATACTGGGTCTGCAAGCGTGGCCCCAACCACGCCTATGAGGCCATGGAATGCCTGGGTGGCAATGGGTATATCGAGGATTTCCCGCTCGCCATGCGGTATCGGGAGCAACCGGTCATGGCGATCTGGGAAGGAACCGGAAACGTCATCGCCCTCGATGTCCTGCGAGCCATGGCCACGGATCCCGAATCGGTGGAGGCCTTCCTTGCTGAGGTTCGCTTGGCCTCGGGAGCCCACCGGATCTTCGATGATTTCCTCGCTCGACTCATGGAACAACTGGCCCCTGTACGGCACTCCCCGCAGGATTTTGCTGGCCAAGCACGGGCCGTGGTGGAGCGCATGGCGCTGGCGTTGCAGGCCTCACTCCTGCTGAGAGCAGCACCCACAGCGGTGTCCGAGGCGTTTGTTGTCTCCCGGCTGGGGCCTGACCGCTCTTTCAACTATGGCAACCTCCCGCCGTCATCCGATCTCACAGGGATTTTGGCGCGGGCATAACGAGCAGGCAAATCTGTGCTGGGCGGCTATCATGTTACCCATGGGTAACAATGTGAGCAATCTTGTGGCATCCACCGATCTGTCCATTGCTTCGCGGGGTGGCGGGCAGCTTCGCGGCACGTTGCGAGAGCCAACCGGCCGGGAACCGCGTGCCCTAGTGGTCATCCACCCGGCGACCGCCGTTCCCGAGCGGCTGTATTCAGGATTCTCGGGCTACCTCGCGGAGCTGGGATACGCCGTGGTGACCTACGATTACCGCGGCACGGGCCGCTCCGGAGCTCCGCAAGCCCATCCGGAAGTGCGCGTACGCGATTGGATGGACCAGGATGTTCCGGACGTTGCCGGGTGGGCCGCCGACAAGTTCCCGGATCTGCCCCGCTTTGCGATCGGGCACAGTGTGGGCGCCCATGCGTTGGCCCTAGGATCAGGTGTTGAGGGGCTCAGCGGTGTTGTGGGGATTGCCTCGCATGCCGGGGTGACGGCGACAGTTCGCGGGCTGGCGGAGCGGGCGAAGGTGTGGCTGATTCTCAGCGCGGCCGGACCGCTGGCCAGCAGGGTGCTCGGCTATATGCCGGGTAGCAAGCTGGGCCTTGGTGAGGATTTTCCGGCGGCGGCCATGCTCGAATGGAGCCGGTGGTCGAAGCTGCCCGGCTATTTCTTTGACGATCCCAGCATGCGTGCAGCCGAGCGGGCGGCAATGATCACCGCCCCGCTGCTGTCCATCGGCTTCAGCGACGATCCATGGGCCACGCCGCAGCAAATCGAAGCCATCACGGACCGCCTTGTGGTGGCCGAGGTTGAGCGGCGCACGTATTCCCCTGCCGATTTCGGGGTCCCGGCCATTGGCCACATGGGATTCTTCCGCCGAGGATTGCGGGACGGCCTGTGGCCGCAGGTTGCGTCGTGGCTTGAAGGGAAGCTGTCAGACGGCCAGCAGAACTAATCTATTTTGCACGCACAACAGCGCCACTCATTGCAGCGCCCATCCCCAATCGGGCTGCACCTGGCCAAGGCGCTTGGCCGAGGTGAACGCCCCGTCCAGCTCAGGAACCTCAATGCTCCAGTGCTCGCCGCTGCGTTCCGCTGAGGCGATGACTCGCACGTCCCTATGTCCAGTCAATCTGCTGGCTGGTCCACTTGGCTGTGATCTCGTCGATTTCGTAGTGATGCGGAGCCACCGTTCACTTGCCTCCGACTTTCATGACAGCGTGGGCGCCACCTTCGCGAACGCCGGTCTGCCCACACATCCGCGCGGGATGGTGGGGCAGGGAAGGGAGGCGGGTGACGCCGTCGTACTTCCCTTATAAAGAGGAAGGAACCGGGCAAGCATTCTCCTGGGAAATCCGGCGCAGCAGGGCCCACACCAGCAGGCCGATGGAGAGCACAGCCAGAATGGGCTGGAACGGCTCGAAGAACTTCATGGCGCCGGTGGTGCCCAGCGCCAGCAGCACCAGCTTGTTGCACACGGGGCAGCCCACGGCGAAGAATGTGAGCAATGAGGCGAAAACGCCCGACTTGTTGGTGGCCCCCGTGCGGGCAATGGGGGAGGCGACGTAAGTCGCCACGAGCAGCCCGGTGATCAGCGAGCTGAGGCCCAATGCCGTGTAGGACCACCACGTTGGCGGGATCTCGCGGCTGAAGAAATTGTTGGGGATCAGCACCGTGGGGATGGCCACCACCACGTAAATGAGCACGGCTGCCGCGGCGCCGGATAGCCAGCGCCGCAATGGCCAGTAGCGCAGATTCTGCACCACGGTGGCGATCATGATGCCTCTACCTGACGTGCTGCAGCAGCCTTTTCAGCCCTCCGCGCCCGCCACATATACAGCCCGCCGGCCACCGCCAGCACGGCCAACGCAGCCACGCCGAACCACACGTTGGGGATCCCTGCGGAAAACGCCACCACCCACGATTCCGCCTCGTACTGGGCATCGATGCTGAGCATGCTGCCCAGCGATGAGGTCCCTTGGGTTGTCAGTAGCAGCACGCCGATCGCCACCGAGAGTGCCCCTGATACCAGCATCCACAGGGAGTTTTCCCACGGTCCGATCCGGATGCGGCGCGGTTTCAGCCAACCGCGCTGACCTAGACGCAGCTTGGTCCAGAACAGCGAGAGGACACTCAGCGGCAGCGCCATGCCCAAAGCAAAAATGGCCAGCATGATCCCGCCGTACACAGGATTTCCGCCAGCAGCAGCCACCGCCAGCACCGACCCGAGGATGGGCCCAGCACAAACGCCGGCCACGCCCTACACGGAACCGAGCACAAAGACAGAGACAGCGGACGTCCCTCCGGCGCGGCGGCTCAGGCCCGGAAACTCCACGCCGATGATCTGCAAGACACCAATTACCATGACAATCCCCGCAGCGACAGTGACCAGCACCCCTCGGTTTTGCGTGACGAGCGAACCCAACAGCCCGGCCAGTAGCCCCAACGGCACCAGCGTTGTCAGCAGTCCAGCATAAAACAACGCCGTGCGGCCCAACAGTTGAGTGGGACTAGCGAAGGCGTACGCAAAAAATGCCGGCAACAGCATGACCGAACACGGGCTGAGCAGTGTCAGAATCCCGCCCAGCAACGCCCCGGTATATCCAATATCCACGGCTACGGAACCTGTGCCAACGCTTGGTCAATGACTTGGGAGAAAATCTCCATGGGCTGCGCACCGGGAATCGCATGATTATTAATGACAAACGTGGGCGTGCTGTTCAACCCCAACGAGGTGCCTTCCTGTAAATCTGCCTGCACCAACGCCATCAACGCCGGGCTCTTCAAATCCGTGGAGAACTTGGCCATATCCGGCACACCCACCTGCTGGGCAAACGCCGTCAGCTCCGGCTCGGACAGTTCAGCCTTGCTGCGTTCGGGCGCCGCCGCATAAACCGCCTCGTTGAACTCCCAAAACAGCCCCTGCTCGCCAGCCGCACGAGCCGCCACAGCCGCCGTCGCCGAGGCCTCACCCAACACGGGCAGATCACGCCACTCAATGCGCAACTTCCCGGTATCCACATACTTCTTGATGATTTCCGGCTGCGTTTTCCGCGCATAAACACCGCAGAACGGGCACCGGTAATCCGAATACTCAATCATCACCACAGGAGCGTCCACGGCACCCAAGGACATCGGATCGCCGTCGACCCTCCGCTCCAGCGTAAATTCTGGGGCCGGCTGCCCCGCGGCGGACGCCGTCGTAGTAGGTGTAAGGGTTGGGGTGGCAGCCTTTAGCCGGTCCTCTTGCGCGGCGGCGCCTACAAAAATAATGCTCAGAACAACGACGGCAGCAATCACCAATGCCAGGATCAAATTCCTGGTGCTTTTCATGGTCATGGGAAACTCTCTTGGAATGTGCGGGCGCACCCGGACCGCGACCGCTCAAGAGTGCGGACGCTCGGCAGCGCTCCATGTATATAAGGACACGTTCGACGCCGGACACTCACCCTTGGCACTAATCGCCAAGTTGGGTGCGGCGCAGCTACGTCTACGTCCGTACGATCCCAAGATCCAGATGCGTCAAAGCTGCAGGGATTCGCCCTGAGAGTTGCGACGCCCGGCTGTCATTGCCAAGGTGGGCTGCGGTTCGCACCGAGATACCCGTGGGGCAGTAGTGCAGCGCAGCAGATGACGGGGAGGCTGCGTTGGTCTCCACCCGGGTCTTGTCGCGGCCCGGTATACAGACCGGAGGCCGATCCACTGCGGTGCTCGCTACAAGAGTGGTCTCTATAAGAACAGTAGACACCGGAGTTGCTGCAGCCAGTTGCTTCGAGGATGCCTGGGCTCCTGTGCAGCCAGCCACCACCAGTACTAAGGCAATAAAAGCTAGAACCAGTGCCTGAGTGACGAGGCGCAGTGACATGCTAGTGCGTTGCATGATCGTCCCCTCGCCTTTGTTCCTAGCTGTTCCTGGCTGTGCCTAGTCATAGTGGTGCCCGTTCGCGGATCCAGCACATTGGGCACAACTATACGTCAGCCATACCTCCGATCTACATCAGGGATGGGTGGCACCATCAGGGATGGGTGGATACTGAATCGCGGGCACTTTGCAATGTTTCGCCCTCTATTACGCGACATGCCCGGTAAACTTTTGGGAAACACTGAGTGACATATCGCAATTCCCAATTCAAGAACCGCGGAAAATCAACGATCTGGCCGCGACATATCTACCAGTTGAGCCCTTGGGTGATGCACCTCTCAGTAAAAAGTGGCACGACCGCTACAGACATGTATACTTAGAGGCAGTTGTAGTGTTGCGTTTTTTGTAGTTGAAGCGACGCCATCCTTTCGGGGAAGACGTCGCTTTTCTGGAGAAGCGGACTTACACCGTACACGGAGGCCCGAAGGTCGGGCGGAATCTCCAACTTCAGAAGGAAATAGAAATAATGGCAACAGGTACCGTCAAGTGGTTCAACGCTGAAAAGGGCTTCGGCTTCATCTCTCCCGATGACCAGTCACAGGACGTTTTCGCGCACTACTCCGCGATCAACTCCTCGGGCTACCGCTCCCTCGAAGAAAACCAGAAGGTTTCCTTTGATGTTGAGCAGGGTCCCAAGGGTCCTCAGGCAGTCAACATCCAGGCTATCTAATTCTAAAGAAAACTTGCGGGCAACCGCATATTCTTTAGGCCTAGCGGCTTGAACACATAAGGTCCGGGATATCCCGGGCCTTATGTGTTTTAAAGCTGCGTTTAAGCTCTCGTGTAATCCCCGTATTGGCCTCTACTTTTAGGCGCCGTTTTAGTCTCTGCTACCGGTTCTGCTTCGAAACAGCAGATGATGCGCTGAACCTGTTCGAGACTGCAGCAGACGCGACAGATTCACGATTTTCATCGCATCATCTGCGTTTTCAATTCCAACCCGTAACACATAGCCGGGCCTGCAGTCCGGTCCCGGACCCACCCTGAAGCCCTGTGGCCAACTAAACTAGCGCCGTTGACAAGCCCATGGCCTGCCATGTGGCACCATTGAAGACGATGAACAGCAAAGCGGACCTGCCCCAGCGCAACGGAATACCTATGCCGCTGTGGCTGCAAGGGGCCTTTGAAGCCACCCAGATGTTCGTGATCTCGGCGCTCATTGTGGCCATTCCGTTGGCAGCCACCTGGTTTACGGGAGGCTTTGCTCAGCAGGACGTATCGGTAGCAGCCCGCTTGGCGGGCCATATCTGGCTGCTTGGCCACGGTGTTCCACTGGAACTGACTCAGACCAGCGGGCCCAGTTCTGCATCACTGGAAACAGGCTTCTTCAGTCTTTTACCACTGGGACTGGTCCTGATTCCCTTCTTACTCTCGTGGCGCTCCGGTCGCCGCCTGGCTCGCGCCTCCTACACGGACCAGCTGTGGCAGCCTTTGTTCGGTGCCCTGGCCGTATACGCCGGCGCCGGACTCGCCACTGCTTTTGTCTGCAGTTCACCCGAGGTTAGTGCACCACTGATTGCCAGCACGTTGATCCCGCTCATCCCGGCCGGGGCCGGCCTGATCATCGGCTCCCGTCTAGAGGCAGGTTCCTGGGGCAGACTCATTGGCGTCAATGCCGCAGATTGGATCTCTCGAACCAGTCAGGACCAACGCTGGGCTGGGTCCTATGCAGTCTCTGCGGTGCGGGCCAGTTTCGTGGCGACCATGGCCGCACTCGCCCTTTCAGCCCTGCTGCTGACCATCACCGTCATGGCACGCTGGAACGACATCGTCGGTGTCTACCAAGCCTTACGTCCCGGAGCCGTGGGGGGTGCCGCGCTGACCTTGGCCCAACTGGGGTTCATGCCCAACCTAGCCATCTGGACCTTGGCATGGACAGGCGGGGATGGCTTCGCTTTAGGCGTTGGCTCCACCGTGTCCCCGCTGGCCACCAGCGTGGCTCCCGTGCCGCCCATTCCACTGTTGGCGGCGCTGCCAGTTGGTGAATTGTCTTGGGGGTTCGCCGCTCTGATCGTTCCCGTAGCCGCCGGTGTCCTCGCCGGATGGTGGTTTATTCGTGCTGGCGAGAACCATTTCGACGAATGGTTCTCCCTCAAGGTGCGCCAGCGTTGGATCTCCCTGCCGGTCTCCACGCTTTTCCTCGGCGCAGTCATTGGTGCTGTGACAGCTTTCCTTAGCGGGATCCTGTTCTGGATATCGCAAGGCTCGGTCGGCATTGGCCGGCTGACCCAGGTGGGCCCGGATCCGCTAAGCGCGGCGATGTGGCTAGGAATTGAAGTCGCTGTCGGTGTCATGATCGGTGCCCTAGCCGGGCCATGGCTAGAAGGAGAGCGCCCGTCGATGGCTCTTCCCCGACGTCCTGAAGAGCACCCCGAATAGGGCTTGCCCGCCTCTTGCCCCTAAAATTGAGGGCATGCGCATAGTTGTTTTAGTTTCCGGAACTGGTTCAAATCTTCAAGCCGTGATCGACGCCGTCGCCGACGGCAGTCTGCCCCTGGAGATCGTTGCGGTGGGTGCTGACCGGCCCGACACTTTTGGTGTTCAGCGCTCGGCCGACGCCGGCCTGGAAACTTTTGTCGTGAACTTCAAGGACTACTCCACCCGCACCGAATGGGACGCGGCGCTGCTGGAAAAGGTAGCTTCTTACAAGCCGGACTACGTGGTCTCCAGCGGATTCATGCGCATTGTGGCCCCCAGCTTCATCAACGCTTTCGAGGGCCGCTACGTCAACACGCACCCGGCCCTACTCCCGGCCTTCCCGGGCGCTCACGGCGTCCGCGACGCCATGGCCTACGGCGTGAAAGTCACCGGCTGCACCGTGCACTTCGCCGACGCCGGTGTGGACACCGGACCCATCATCGCCCAAACACCCGTGGCCATCCTCCCCGACGACACAGAGGACTCACTCCACGAACGCATCAAAGTGGCCGAACGCGAACTGCTCATCAAGGTTCTGGGCGATCTAGCCCGCGCCTGATCTCTTCTCTCGCTGTGCGGCATGACTTCGCTCTGCGCCATGCTTTGCTCTGCGCCATGCCCTTAAGGAACGGCGGCGGGTACTTGCTGTGGGTTTTTTCTGTCCAGGAACCAGGCGGAGACTTTTCCCAAGAGCCAGCCCAGGGCTAGCGACACAGCAATCGCAATGACAACGGCCACTTGGATGGAGATCCCGGGCCAGAACTGGGTCAGAATGCCGATACCCACCGAATACACTGACCAAATCACTGCCGACACCAGCGAAAACACGGTGAAGGCCTGCAGTGGGTAGCCAGCTATGGTGGCGGCAATGTTGGAAGACAAGCGCCCCAGCGGAATGAACCGCGAGGTCAGCATGAAAATGAACGGGCGCTGACGCAGTCTGCGGGTGGCCGCATCAACGGCGCGCTGACGCCGGGGACCACGGTTCGCGCCCCAACGTGTGTGGCCCAATAACTTGGTTCCCCAATAAGTGAGCAGGTCTCCGGCCATGGCACCAGCCATCATGGCGAGCACCAGCGGGACCGCAGCGGGTCCGCCGTCGAGTCCGGCAATGGCGCCCAAGGCCACGAAGACTGTGGTGCTGGGAATGGGCGGGATGATGGCCGAGGCCATGACAAAACCCCCGCCCATCAGGTAAATCCAGAAGCTCGAGAGGAAGCCGGTGGTATCGGCGGCGAGGTCCATGGCTACCTTTCTCTCGCAGCGATGATGCGTGAATTGCTAAGAGTCATAGTCTACGACCCCTCTGGTGGACGGGATGCGGGCAGCCGCACTGGGTGCCAGCATCCCAATCCTTCAGGAGCTACTTTTTGGCACGGCCAAACGCCAACGAGGCAACAGCTGTTGCGGCGGTGACGGTGTAGACCGCTGGCCAAGAGCCCATCTTCTTGGCGAGTGGGTGCGAACCGCCAAAAGCTGCCACGTAGCCGAGGGTCAGGGCAACGGCGGTCCCGGTCCCGGAGTTCTTCTTCCAGCCCATAAACGCTGCGGCACCCGCGGCAGCCAGCACGGCGCCGCCCAACTGACGGTTCTTGGTGACACGTGCTGTCTGATATCCGCCGAGGAGTCCGGCGGTGGCGAAGGCAGTGGGAAGCAGGGCACTCATTGATAGTCCTTACACAGGGGATTTATGGTCGGCAATAGACTACCTGCTCAAGGTGGATGAATGCTGGGCGTTGCTGCGATCCACACTGGCACTTAGTCCAGTGCTGCGCCCTTGGTTTCGGGGGCCGAGAACGCCATCCAGATCACGGCCAGCAGCACTAGGCCGCCGGTCAGCGCAAATGTCAGCGGCAGGCCCAGTACCGGCCACAGGATGGAGCCGAAGATCAGCGGCACCAAGCCGGCGCCCACCCGCGAGATGGTGGAGGCCCAGCCAAAGCCGGTGGCCCGCAGATGCGTGGGGTACAGCTCTGACACATAGGTGTAGAGGACCGGGATGGCCACCTGGATGACGAAGCCAAACACCAGCAGCCAGATTTGTGAGGCTAGGGGAGCATCCAGCACCAGCGCGAAGATCACCAAGGAGAGGGCTGCCAGCGGACCCGTGATGGCCAGAATCCATTTCCGGCCAACTCTCTCCACCAGCAGGGCAGCGGCAATCACGCCGAGCAGCCCGATCCCGGTCATGGCCGCCGTGGCCATAAAAGCCTTATTTTCGGCGTAGCCAGTGGACACCAGAATGGACGGCATCCAGGTCAGTGCGCCGTAGTAGACCAACAAGATGGTTAGGAACAGCGACCAGGCAACGCCGGTGATGCGCCAGTTGAAGCGCCACAGTCCCGCCAACTGCTCGGTGACCTTGCCCAGCGAGAGCTTCGGAGCAGTGGCGGGATCCGGCAGCACCCATTCCCCAACATCCGCGCCGGTCCGTTGGATCAAAGAGTCAATCACGGCCTTGGCCTCGGCCGGACGCCCCGCCCGCACCAGGTATAGCGGCGATTCCGGAACACCCACGCGGACCCAAAACACCAGCAGCGCTGGCAAAACCATGACCAGCATCAGGAAACGCCAGTCACCAAACCAAGCCATCAGCAGCGCCGAGACCACACCGCACAGCGACGCCCCGATGGGCCACCAAGCATCCATGGCAGTCAGCACGCGGCCGCGGTGCTTGCGCGGGGTGAACTCGCCCACCAGCGCATAATCCACCGGAATGCAGCCGCCCAGCCCAAAACCGGCCATGAAGCGGAACACGCAAAACAGCACAATCTCGTTTGAGAAAGCACCGAGCACAGTGAACAGCGAGAAGATCAGCAGCGTCAGCGTGAACGCCTTTTTACGCCCAATAATGTCCGCAATAGACCCCCACGCAAAGGCGCCAACGGCCATGCCGATCAGGTTCGCGGTGCCTATCCACGCCGCCTGCCCGGGTGAGAGCCCCCATTCCTTGGACAGCAGCGGAATCAGGAAACCATTGAGCGTCACATCCCAGGCGTCGAACATGAAACCGAGCCCGCCAATGAGGAAAATGCTGCCCTGCACACGCCACTTCCAGGGCAGCTCTTGGACAACACGGTCACCGGTCAGGGCGATTTGTGGGGCACTCATGGCGCCTTCCTTCTCATTGGCCGCAGCATCTCAATAGGCACAGCTTCACTAGGCAAAAGAATAGACGACGTCGGACACAGACTTGCGCAGGCTCGTAACGTCATCCCCGTCCCGGCTGGGGTTCACCCGGTTAGTCAGTAAGGCAATCACTACGCCCTTGTTCTTGTCCACCAAGAGTGAGGTACCCGTGAAGCCGCCGTGCCCGCGGGCATGCGTGCCTTCATCACCCATCCACGGCTGCTGATTGATGCGCAGCCCAAGCCCCTGGCCAAAGCCCGGTTCGTCGGCGGTGAAGTGCGCCCCCAACATCTCAGGTAACTGCCGTCGCCACATGTCTGCGGCCAAGGTGGGGGAGAGGATGCCCGGCAAGCCCTCGAGTAAGGAGGTGCCGAAAATACGCAGCCCATCGGCTGTGGCGAACATTCCGGCATTTCCACTCAGACCGCCCAACGACCACGCCGCCTCGTCGTGGACAATCCCACGCACCATCCCGCGGCCCAGCCCCGGTTGATATTCGGTGGGAGCACAGTGCTCAAGGCGCGGAGCTCCCGTGATGTCGTGGGTGGCCAGCCGTTCCAACACCCGGTACTGCACCAGTTCCGCCCATGGTGTGCCCGTGACGTGCTCGGCCAGCGCCATGACCGTGTTGAAGCCCGCGCAAGAATACTCAAAGCGAGTCCCCGGCGCGGCGGCCAAATCCAGAGTCAGCAGATCGGCGATCAATTCAGTCCGGTGGAAGCCGCGGCCTTCGGACAAGCGGGTACGCCAGCCTTTCCACTCCGATGGCAGCCCAGAGGTGTGCGTGAGTAAATGCCGCAGCGTCACCGTGGATTTCCTCCCTCGGGAGTAAGGACGCAAGTGCCGCCCAATCGGTGCATCCAGTTCCAATACCCCGCGGTCCACTAACGCCAACGTCGTGACCGTGGTGAACAGTTTGGTGATCGAGGCCAAGTCAAAGAAGGTATCCGGCCCGGCCTTGCCAGCTGTCAGGACGGGCAGTTCACTACCGCCAAGCACGACGGCGCAGCTCACGGCAGGTGCAATGCGCTCAGCTACGGCCTCATTCAGCAGGCGCTGAAGAGCGCCGCGTAACTCCGTCCGTGACGAGAGAGCAGGAGCCTGCAGGGGGGAAAGGTGAGGAGCGCTCATGAGGTGATCTCCGTCGTCGTACTATTCGGTGCCGGCGTCAATGGCCGCCGGGAGGAAGCCTGCGTTCTCGGCCAGCAGGGTGGCGGCCTGCTCGGCGGGAAGGCCGGTCATAATGGCCAGGATAGCTGCCTTGACATGTCCGCCGGCCGCGGTGAGAGCTGCGGTGGCGGTGGCGGCGTCGCAGCCGGTGACGCGCATGAGGGTACGTTCGCTGCGTGCGTGGAGTTTGGCGTTGGTGGCGCGGAGATCGACCATGACGTTTTTGTAGGTCTTGCCGAGGCGGACCATGGTGATGGTGCTGATCATGTTCAGGACCAGCTTTTGGCAGGTGCCGGATTTCAGGCGGGTGGAGCCGGAGAGGAATTCGGGGCCCACCTCGATCTCCAGCGCAGTGTCAGCCGCGGCGCCCAGGAGCGAGTTCGTGTTGCAGGAGAAGCCCACGGTGTAGGCGCCCTGCGCGCGGGCGGCCTTGATGGCGGCGATGACGTAGGGAGTGCGGCCGGAGGCGGCCATGCCCACCACGGAATCGTTCGCTCTCAGGGTGAGAGCGGCCATGTCTGCGGCGCCTGCTTCCTCGGAGTCCTCGGCGTTTTCCACTGCTTGGTTGACGGCAGCCCGGCCTCCGGCGATGACCCCGACCACCAAGGACGGGTCAGTGCCGAACGTGGGAGGGCATTCGCTGGCGTCCAAGATGCCCATACGGCCGGGAGTTCCTGCACCCACGTAGATGAGGCGTCCACCGCGGGACATGCGGGCGGCGATCTCCTCGATGATGGTGGCGATGGTTTCTTGCTGTTTTTCGATAGCGGCGGGGACCAGGGCGTCCTCGCTGTTCATTCCGGCGACAAGTTCCTGTGTGGATAGGGCTGCGAGGTCGGGGTACTTCGGGTTGGCGGCCTCGGTGACGAGGGTGCCGATCTCAGCGCGGACGGAGTCGATGGTGGTCGCAGTGGGTTCGGTGGTTTCAGTGGTTTCAGTGTTTTCAGGGGAGCTCATGGTTACTTTCTGGAAGAACGTGGGGCTGCGGGGCGTGTTGGACGCTGAGCGGCGGGTACTGGCCGGGCGTGGGCTTGCCGGGAGGACCTAAGCAGATTCCAGCACACGGACCACAGCTTGGGCGGTGACGCGGCTGAAACCGTGAGCGTGGATGGCGGCAAATCCCGTGGGGGACTCCGGGGCTAGACCAGCATTGATGCACACTGCCTGTGGCGCCGTGGCGAAAGCCAATTCCAAGATTTCCAGCTGATCGGTCGAAGCCAAGGAATCGACCAACACCAAAACAGTGCTGCTGCCAGCGGGGTCGGCCTGGGCCTGCATGAGGGCCACCTCCACCTCGGCTCCGGAGAGTTCGGCTGCTTCCAAGGTGGTGACGCCGTAGCCGTTCAGAGCGGTAGCCAGGAAGTTCTCGGTGGGGCCAGCTGCCATATTGTGCCCGGTGCGAGCATCCACCAAGGTGACAGAGCCAGCTCCGGCGAGAGAGGGCTTTGCGCTTGGTGAGTCGAAGCGGCAGGCGCGGGCAGCTACCGAAACCCAATCGACGTCGTCGTCCGCTTCCTTGACGTCCAAGGCAGTGGTGAGCTCCCCAGCGGACCACTGAGCCAAGGCCTGCACACGGGCGGCGGCGCGGCGCAACACCTCGACGGGCAGGCGGCCGGAAGTGGCGGCGGCGAAGAGTGCCTCGTACACCTCGGTGTAGCAGGACTCGTCATCGCGGCCCGTGGTGTAGGCGTTCAGGGGGTTGCCCACGCAGAGCAAATCGTTGCCGGCCAGCAGCGCCAGCACGCCGCCCTCACCCGGGCCAACAGTGGCGCGCACGGCAGCCATGTCCAGCGCATCGGTGATGAGCACGCCGTCGTACCCCATGTCTCGCAGTAGCGCGCTCGCAGCCGGGTTGAGGGTTGCGGGGGCTTCGCCGAGCTCGGGGATGATGATGTGCGCGCTCATCATGGCGGCCACCCCGGCGTCCACCGCGGCCTGGAACGGCGGGAGATGCAACGCGCTCATTTGGGCCATGGAAAGCTCCACGCGGGCGGTGTCCATATGCGAATCGGCCACCGTGTCGCCGTGCCCGGGGAAGTGCTTGGCACAGGCGGCCACACCCAGGGTTTGGATGCCTGTGACTGCTGCGGCGGTGTGCACGCTCACCAGCGCGGTGTCGGCGCCAAACGCACGCACGCCGATCACCGGGTTCAGCGGATTGGTGTTGACGTCGGCCACCGGGGCGATGGTCAAGTTGATGCCCGCCTCGCGGCACAGCCGGCCAATGGCGCGGCCGGCGGCCTCGGTGGTGGCCAGCTCGTTCAGCGCTCCCAGAGCTGCGGCGCCGGGGATGGTGGAGCCGTCGCGGGCCTGCAAACGGGTGACGTTCCCGCCCTCTTCATCGACCCCAATCACGGCGCTGGGGTTGGCGGCGCGGATGGCTGCGGACAGTGCCGTCACCTGCTCCGGCGCGTCAGGGTCAATGTTGTGGCTGAAATACACGACGCCGGCCAGCCCGTTCCCGAGGGCCGTTTCCAGCCACTGTGGCACAGTCGTGCCAACAAAGCCGGGGAGGATGACCTGGTTGATCAGACGGGGGAGATCTGCCGGGAGTTCACTTTCAAAGGCGGGGGAGCAGCCATTTACTGGCAGTGGTGCGTGGTGAAGATCACTGGAAGTCATAAGGGAGATCCTACCGGCGCGGATGTGGCCTAAACTTTATGTGTCGCCACCATCAAGCCACCCTTGGAGATTTTCTGTGACCAGTGTTCCTCTTAACCGTGTTCCCCTACGCCGAGCTTTGATCTCGGTCTACGACAAGACCGGTTTGGAGGAGTTGGCCGCTGGCCTGCACGCCGCCGGTGTTGCCATTGTTTCCACCGGTTCCACCGCTGCGCGAATCGCCGCCGCTGGCGTTCCCGTGACCGAAGTTTCCCAGGTAACTGGTTTTCAGGAGTGCCTCGACGGCCGCGTGAAGACCCTGCACCCGCTGATCCACGCAGGCATCCTGGCCGACCGCCGCCTGCCGGACCACGTGCACCAGCTCGAAGAAATGCACATCGAGCCCTTCGACCTCGTCGTGGTCAACCTGTACCCGTTCGTTGACACTGTTAACTCCGGTGCCGGCCAGGACGCTGTTGTTGAGCAGATCGACATTGGCGGACCCTCCATGGTCCGGGCCGCAGCCAAGAACCACCCCTCCGTTGCCGTCGTTGTTGACCCGGCCAAGTACGGCTCCGTCATTACCGCAGCTAATGAAGGCGGCTTCACTCTCGGCGCCCGCCAGCGTCTGGCGGCGGCAGCCTTCGCTCACACGGCCGCCTACGACAACGCCGTGGCAGCCTGGACATCCGCTCAGTTCCTCGATGAAGACGGCGACGGCGTCATCGACTGGCCCGCCTACGCCGGCTACTCGCTGGAACGCTCCGAGGTGCTCCGTTACGGAGAAAACCCCCACCAGCAGGCAGCGCTGTATGTGGACAAGGGTGCGCCGTCGGGCATTGCTCAGGCAGACCAGCTCCACGGCAAGGCCATGAGCTACAACAACTTCGTTGACGCCGATGCCGCACTCCGCGCAGCCTTCGACTTCGATGAGCCGGCCGTTGCCGTCATCAAGCACGCCAACCCGTGCGGCGTGGCCGTGGCCTCCCCGGATGCCGCAGACCCCATCGCCGACGCACACGCCAAGGCTCACGCTTGCGATCCGCTCTCCGCATTCGGCGGCGTCATCGCAGCTAACCGCACCGTCACGGCCGCCATGGCCCGCACGGTTGCCGGCATCTTCACTGAGGTTGTCATCGCACCGGACTTCGAGCCCGAAGCCGTGGAGATCCTCTCGGCGAAGAAGAACATTCGCCTGCTCGCCCTGCCTGAGGGCTACGGCCGTTACCCGGCCGAGGTTCGTCAGGTTTCCGGCGGCATGCTGGTCCAGATGTCCGACAAGGTTGACGCCGACGGCGACGACACCGCCAACTGGACCCTCGCAGCCGGCGCCCCCGCCGACGAGTCGACCCTCGCGGACCTGAAGTTCGCCTGGACCGCGGTGCGTGCAGCCAAGTCCAACGCCATTCTGCTCGCCAATAACGGCGCCGCAGTGGGCATCGGCATGGGCCAGGTCAACCGCGTGGACTCCTGCAAGTTGGCCGTTGAGCGCGCCAACACGCTCGGGGTCACGGTGGAATCCGATGTTGACGCAGCCGGCGGCGCCTCAGGTACAACCGGTGCCTCGGTCCAGCGCTCCATCGGCGCCGTGGCCTCCTCGGACGCGTTCTTCCCGTTCGCCGACGGCCTGCAGATCCTGCTCGACGCCGGTGTCCGCGCCGTGGTCCAGCCGGGCGGTTCCGTGCGCGATGAGGAAGTCATCGCCGCGGCCAACGCAGCAGGCATCACCATGTACTTCACCGGTGCGCGCCACTTCTTCCATTAACATGGAGTGGCTGTGGCAACCCGGCGTGCTCGCCACGCTGATCATCGGTGTGGCCACGCTGGCGTTCTTGGCCCTGCTGGTTGGCATCGTGGTAGCGATGCGTCGCCGCTAGTTTTCCTCTGAAGTACGACGGCGGGAGGTCACCTTTTGTGAAAAGGTGACCTCCCGCCGTCGTCCTTAAAAACGAACGTCGGGGGCGTCGGGAAACACCCCGAAAGGTGGGGGAGCGGGGCGGGCTAGGCTACGGGCGGGGCCTGGCGGGAGCCGAGCTCGGCATCCAAACGCAACAGGCCGTTGCCGTCCTCGCTGATCAGCTTTACGCGGCCAATGATTTCACCCACGGATGCTTCTTCTTCCAACTGCTCCTGAACGAACCAGTTCAACAGCGGGATCGAGTCAATATCGCCCTCCGCCATGGCCAGACGGTACAGGTTACGAATAGATTCGGAGACCTTCTGCTCGTGCGCCAAGGAGGCCTCGAATGCTTCGAGTACCGAGTTAATGGTGACGTTCGGGGCCGTGATGGTGCCGATCTTGGGAGTGGCGTTCCGGTCCGTCATATGGCTGGTGAATTTCTGAGCATGTACCAGTTCCTCGGCCGACTGGGCCAAGAACCAGCCGGAGATCCCGGGCAAGTCCAGGACTTCCATTTCGATAGCCAGCTGGCGGTAAACCACCGAAGCCTGGATTTCGAGAGTGATTTGGTCGTTGATGGCGTCTGCGAGTTTTCCTTTAAGTTCCATAACTTCTAAGCTACGGCGAAATCCTCTACTTCGCACAGTAAGCAAGGCTAAGTTCACTTCTAGCGAGTGTCGCTCTGTGCGTCACCAAACTCTCCGATAGCGGCCAAAACCGCTCTCTCGGGTAAGTTAGGAGGGAAAGAAGATCACCAGATTCTTAAGTAATCCATTGAATTTTCGCAGGAAGAGGCTTCACCCATGGCCAAAATTATTTACACCCTGACAGACGAAGCGCCCATGTTGGCCACGTACTCACTTCTGCCGATTGTTGAGGCCTTCGCCTCCACCGCTGGCGTAGACGTAGAGACCCGTGACATCTCCTTGTCCGGTCGTATCATTTCCGTTTTCGGCGAATACCTCAACGATGAGCAGCGCGTTGGCGACGCACTGGCCGAATTGGGCGCCCTGGCCAAGAGCCCGGATGCCAACATCATCAAGTTGCCGAACATCAGCGCCTCCATCCCGCAGCTGAAGGCAGCCATTGCCGAACTGCAGGGCCAGGGCTTCGCGCTTCCGGACTACCCGGACGATCCCTCCACCGATGAGGAAAAAGACGTTCGCGCCCGCTACGACAAGATCAAGGGCAGCGCCGTGAACCCGGTCCTGCGCGAAGGTAACTCGGATCGCCGCGCACCGTTGTCTGTCAAGAACTACGCCAAGGCCAACCCGCACAGCATGGGTGCCTGGTCCGCTGACTCCAAGACCAACGTCGCAACCATGGATTCCGGCGATTTCCGCCACAACGAGAAGTCCGTTGTCATCGAAGCCGATGACAAGATCAAGATTCAGTTCGTTGCCGCCGATGGCACCACCACCGTGTTGAAGGATTCCTTCCCGGTTTTGGCCAACGAAATTGTTGACGGCACCGTCATGCGCGCCGCAGCGCTGGATGAATTCCTGACAGCTCAGGTGGCCCGCGCCAAGGAAGAGGGCATCTTGCTCTCGGCGCACCTGAAGGCCACCATGATGAAGGTTTCTGACCCCATCATCTTCGGCCACGTAGTCAAGGCCTACTTCCCGGAACTGTTTGCCAACTACGGCGAAGCGTTGGAAGCTGCCGGCCTGAGCCCGGCCAATGGCTTGGCTTCCATCCTCAACGGATTGGGCGAACTGCCCGAGGACGTGCGTGCCGGTGTTGAAGCCGCCATCAAGAGCGGTTACGAGAACGGCCCGGCTCTGGCCATGGTCGATTCCGATAAGGGCATCACCAACCTCCATGTCCCTTCTGACGTGATCGTTGACGCCTCCATGCCCGCCATGATCCGCACCTCCGGTCACATGTGGGGTGCTGACGGCCAGGAACATGACACCCTCGCTGTTCTGCCCGACAGCAGCTACGCCGGTGTCTACCAGGCCACGATCGATGATTGCCGTGCACACGGCGCCTTCGACCCCACCACCATGGGCACCGTTCCCAACGTTGGTCTCATGGCTCAGGCCGCCGAGGAATACGGCAGCCACGACAAGACCTTCGAGCTCAGCGAAACCGGCGCCGTGCAGATCGTCAACGCTGCTGGCACCGTGTTGATCCAGCACGACGTCGAAGCTGGAGACATCTGGCGCGCCTGCCAGGTCAAGGACATCCCGGTTCAGGACTGGGTCAAGCTGGCCGTCACCCGCGCCCGTGCCTCAGCCACCCCGGCCGTATTCTGGCTCGATGAGACTCGCGCCCACGATGCCAACCTCATCGTCAAGGTCAACGAATACCTCAAGGACCACGACACCGACGGACTGGACATCCAGATATTGTCACCGGAGAAGGCAACTACCTTCACCCTTGAGCGCATCCGCCGCGGCGAAGACACCATCTCCGTCACCGGTAACGTACTCCGTGACTACCTGACGGACCTGTTCCCGATTCTGGAACTGGGTACCAGCGCAAAGATGCTCTCCGTAGTTCCGCTGATTGCAGGCGGTGGCCTCTTCGAGACCGGTGCCGGTGGATCCGCTCCCAAGCACGTCCAGCAGCTTCTGAAGGAAAACCACTTGCGTTGGGATTCACTCGGTGAATTCCTGGCACTGGCCGTCAGCTTCGAGCACCTCGCCGTGACCGAAGGTAACGCCCGCGCGCAGATTCTGGCTGATACCTTGGACCGCGCAACCGGAACCTTCTTGCTCGAGAACAAGTCCCCGAAGCGCAAGGTTGGCGAGATCGACAACCGCGGCAGCCACTTCCACCTGGCCAAGTTCTGGGCCCAGGAACTGGCAGCCCAGACCGTGGACGCCGAACTTGCCGCAGCTTTCGCAGCAGTAGCAGCCGAGCTGACCGCCAACGAGGATGCGATCATCGCTGAACTCGCCGAGGTTCAGGGTTCGCCCGTCGATCTGGGTGGCTACTACCACCCCGACGCAGCCAAGGTCGCAGCCATCATGCGCCCGTCGGCTCTGCTGAACAAGACCATTGCGGCACTGACTGCCTAGTCTTGCTGGACTGCTTAGTCCTAGCAGCGTCTGTCTAGCGTCTGTCTAAGCCGCTGGGCTGTACAGTACGCAGCGAACAACCCGTTTCCTTAGTGGAGGCGGGTTTTTTGCTGCCCGGAATCGCTGGCGGAATCGCTGGTGGAAACCAGAGCGCGGATGACGCGGTGATTTCGGTGGTTTTCTCGCACCAACTGTGATTTGGAATCCAAGGATCGAGCGCCGGGAGGTTGTGCAACAACGGGAGCAGGAAACGCCGTCAATGGGCCCGCACGAGGTGAGTGCGGATAAGTGGTGAGGCTAAGAATCTTGCGCGGGACACGCCGTCGTACGTCTTGGAGCGCAAGATAAATACGCGGTAGGGCATCTGTTACCAGATCTTTACGCAAATAGTGTGCTGAGTATCACATACCCGGGGGTAGGGTCGAGAGCATGTGAAGCCAGTGTTACCCGGGACGACGGCGTTCCGAGGGCAGTGGCGATTACTTTGAAAGGCTAATTAATGATGCGCAAGAGAGTTATGACCACACTGGCGGCCGCCGCCACTTTTGGGATGCTACTCGGTGGCTGTGCAAACACGGCGGCCCCGGAGGGTGGAAGCAGTTCGGAAGCGGGCGGCAGCGGTAGCGCTATCAACATTCCCGCACTGACCTCCATTGACACACCCAAGGACGCGGTCCTGCCCGCCGGCGATGGGAAAGCCAAGTGTGCGGACACCACCACGCTGGCGTACGTCGGCGCTCAGACGGGTGCTAACGCGCAGCTCGGTATCAATATTTTCAACGGTGTGCAGTTGGCCATCAACGAGCACAACGCAGCGAACCCGGACTGCCAGGTGCAGTTCAAGAAGTTTGATACCGAAGGTGACCCGAACAAGGCCACCGGCCCGGTCACCCAGGCCACCAAAGAAGAAGGCATCATCGGTGTGGTCGGTTTGCCGTTCTCCGGTGAGTCCAAGGCCACCGGCAACATCTTCGAGCAGGTCAAGCTGGTCCACGTGACCCCGGCCGCCACCAACCCGGGTCTGACCGAAAACGGCTGGACCACGTTCTTCCGCGGACTAGGCAACGACGCAGTTCAGGGCCCGGCAGCTGCCAAGTTCATGACCGAGCAGCTGAAGGCCAAGAAGGTCTACATTGTTCAGGATGACTCCGAATACGGCATCGGCCTAGGCAAGACCACTGAGGAGGGTCTCGGCGACGCACTGGCCGGCATCGACAAGGTCACACAGGGACAGAAGGACTTCTCGGCCACGATCTCCAAGATCATGAACTCCAAGGCTGACGCCGTCTTCTACTCCGGCTACTACGCAGAAGGTGCACCGTTTGATCAGCAGCTGGTCAACAAGGGCTACACCGGAACCTTCATTGGCCCGGATGGTCTCAAGGATGATCAGTTCATCAAGCAGGCAGGCGATGCTTCCAAGAACGCCTACTTCACCTGCCCCTGCATCCCGGGCGAGTTGATCCCGACCTTCGCCAAGGACTACAAGGCACTGGCCGGCATCGATCCCGGAACGTACTCCATTGAAGGTTACGACGCCGCAACCGTGCTGCTCTCTGGCATTGACGCCGGCAACCAGGACCGCGCTTCACTCCTGGAATGGGTCAAGACCTACGACAAGGATGGGCTGAGCAAGCACTACAAGTGGAATGACAAGGGCGAGCTGCAGGCCCCGACCGTCTACGGCTACAAGGTGGAGAACGGCAAGATTGTTCCCATTGGTGCCATCGGGGAGTAATTCCCACCTGACGGCCAATGCTGTGGGGTGGATTATCCGCCCCACAGCATTGCCGTGCAAGCACCTTTAGCCACCCCTCTACTTTGCGGGGCCGCTGGCATAATCTGCCGGACGCCCCGGAAGGAAACGGACACTTCCCATGATCCCATCCATACTTGTGGCGGCACCGACCAGCGACTGGATTACGCTGGACTTTGTAGCGCTGGCACAAAACTTTTGGTCGGCAACCTTTGACGGCCTGACCTTCGGCTCCATCTACGCACTTGTGGCCCTCGGCTACACCCTTGTTTACGGTGTTTTGAACCTCATCAACTTTGCCCACTCCGAAGTGTTCATCATTGGCTGCTTCGGCGTCTGGTTCACCCTGTCTTTCCTCGGCTTTGGCCCCTCCGCCCCGAACCTCGACGTCGGCGCGATCGTTTTGAACTTACTGCTGGCACTGATCGTGGGTATCATAGCCGCGGCGTTGGCAGCCTTTTTGCTGGAACGGCTGGCCTATAAACCGCTGCGCAAACGCAACGCCCCGCGCCTGGTCTTCTTGATCACCGCTATCGGCGCCTCCTTCACCATCCAGTACCTGATCTTCTTGTGGCGTGGCCCCGTTCCAGAACAGGCCCTGACCATGTTCCAAACCAAACCAGTATTTGAACTGTTCGGCACCTACATCTACAACGACCAGCTGCTGATCGTCACGGCCGCCGTCATCATGATGGTGATCACCGAACGCTTCATCAGCAAGTCCCGCACCGGCCGCGGCATTCGCGCCGTGGCGCAGGATCCTGACACCGCCACCTTGATGGGTGTGAACAAGGAAAAGATCATCATCACCACCTTCGTGATCGGCGGCATCCTCGCCGGTGCGGCGGCCCTGTTCTACACCATGAAAATCCCCTCCGGAGTGGTTTACAACGGCGGCTTCATCCTCGGCATCAAGGCCTTTGCAGCCGCCGTCCTGGGCGGCATCGGTAACGTCCGCGGCGCCCTCCTCGGTGGCCTGCTGCTGGGCCTGATTGGTAACTATGGACAGATTCTGCTGGGCAACTCCCAGTGGACCGACGTAGTGGCCTTCATGGTGCTGGTGCTGGTACTGCTGTTCCGCCCCGAAGGAATCCTCGGCACCTCGCTGGGAAGGAGCAAGGCATGAGCATGTCAGACGGACCCAAACCCCTGCAGACCGCCAAATCCGATCAGACCACAGCCAGAACCGACGCGACCGGAACACCGCTCGGAGCCAGTGCAGCCGTTGCGCGTCCTCACAGTGTGTTTGCCGGCTGGAGTGACCGCTGGCGGGAAATGACTCGCCAAAAACAGTGGCTGTTCCTTCTCCCTATAGTGGTGCTCGCGTTCTTCCTGCCGGTCCTGAACATCCCGTTCCTCACCACCGAACCGGGCAACGACTGGCCACTGGCCTGCCAGCTCATGGCGATTTACGCACTCGTCGCCGTCGGCCTGAACATCGTGATTGGTTACGCTGGCCTGCTCGACCTGGGCTACATCGCCTTCTTCGCGGTGGGCTCCTACACGGCGGCCATGCTGACCAGCCCGGACTCCGCATTCATCAAGATCCCGTACCTGTGGACCCTGCCTGTCGCCATCGCCGTCTCAATGTTTGTGGGCGTGCTTCTGGGCCTGCCCACGCTGCGCCTGCGCGGTGACTACCTGGCCATCGTGACCCTGGGCTTCGGCGAAATTGTCCGCATTCTCGCCACCATCATCCCAGCCATGAAGGGCCAGCCCGGCTTCCAGAACGTGGGTCACCCGCCGGGCGTGGGCGCCGACGGAATCCCCATCTTCGCCAACTCCAACGGCACCCCGTGGTACTGGCTGACACTGAGCATCCTGATCGTCATGCTCTTCCTGGTGGGCAATATGGAGCGCAGCCGCGTTGGCCGCGCCTGGATTGCCATTCGCGAGGACGAGGACGCCGCCGAGACCATGGGCGTCCCCACCTTCAAATACAAGGTGTGGGCCTTCGCACTCGGCGCCGGCGTCGGCGGGCTCGCAGGTGCCATCATGGGTGGTCAGGTTGGCTTTGTGAACAACCAGAAGTTCGACGTCGTCACCTCCATTTTGTTTGTTGCGGCAGTTGTTCTGGGCGGCTCAGGCAACAAGGTCGGTGCCATCGTCGGTGGTGCCCTCGTGGCCTACATCCCGCTGCGCTTCACAGCCATCGCGGAGTACAAGTTCCTCATCTTCGGTGTCGCCCTGATCATCATCATGATCTACCGCGCCCAGGGCCTAGTTCCGGCACGCCAGCGTTTGCTGGCCTATGGCACCAAGGCTTATGCCGATGTGAAACGGAAATACGGCAAGGCGAGCCATCGAGCGGACACCACACCCCAATCAACTGCTGAGGGGGCATCATCATGAACGACGCACTAGATCCACAAGCATCCATGGACACCGAGGCCTTGGCTGCCGGGGGAGTAGACCTCGAGGTCGCCGAGACGGTTGCCCCGGAACGGTCCTTTGACGTTGAGGTAGGCGAGGACCTCGTCGAGGTGAAGAACCTGACCATGAAGTTCGGTGGCCTCGTGGCTATGGACAATGTCAGCTTCACCATCAAGCGCGGAGAAATTCTAGGTCTCATTGGCCCCAACGGTGCCGGTAAGACCACGTGCTTCAACGCCATGACAGGTGTCTACAAGCCCACGAGCGGACAGATACTCCTCGAGGGCCGGATGCTCAACGGCATGAAGCAGCACAAGATCACCCGTGCTGGTTTGGCCCGAACCTTCCAGAACATTCGCCTCTTTGCCGAGATGACGGCCCTGGAAAACGTGGTCGTGGGCCTGGACGCCCGCCACAAGACCAGTGTAATCGGGGCGCTGCTGCGTCTGCCACGGCACATCAGGGAAGAAAAGAGCGCCATCGAGCGAGGCATGGCGTTGCTGGAGTTCGTGGGTATTGCCGATCAGGCCGCAACCCTGTCGCGGCATTTGTCCTACGGCAGCCAGCGGCGACTCGAGATTGCCCGAGCCTTGGCCACGGACCCCAAGGTCTTGTGCCTGGATGAGCCCGCGGCCGGCTTCAACCCGGCCGAAAAAGAAGAGCTCATGTCCCTCATCCGGACCATTCGAGATGACGGCTACACCGTGCTGCTGATTGAGCACGATATGAAACTCGTCATGGGTGTCACGGACAGAATCGTGGTGTTGGAGTTTGGCAAGAAGATTGCCGACGGTAAGCCACACGATATCCGGGAAGATCCACGCGTGATTTCCGCCTACCTAGGGGAGCCTGAAGATGACTTTGCTTGAGATGAAGAACGTGTCGGTCCACTATGGGCGGATCGAAGCCATTCACGACATGTCCTTCACTGTGGAGGAGGGTGAGATTGTTTCCCTCATCGGCGCCAACGGTGCCGGGAAAACCACCACGATGAAGACCATCTCGGGGCTGTTGAATCCCTCCGGGGGCTCCATCAATTTCATGGATGAAGACATCACGAAGATGAAGGCTCACATCCGAGTGGTGCAGGGTATCTCGCAGGCACCGGAAGGGCGCGGGATTTTCCCGGCCATGACGGTGCTGGAGAATCTAGATATGGGTACCTTTGGCCGCAAGGATCGCAGCGGAGTCAGCCACGACCTGGAGCGGGTCTTCACGCTGTTCCCTCGTTTGAAGGAACGCGAGAAGCAATTCGGTGGCACCATGAGCGGTGGTGAGCAGCAGATGCTCGCGATCGGCCGGGCCCTGATGTCTCGGCCCAAGCTGCTGCTCCTGGACGAGCCCTCCATGGGGTTGGCACCGCAGTTCATCCGCCAGATCTTCAAGATCATCACGGAGATCAACGGCCAGGGCACCACGGTGCTCCTGGTGGAGCAGAACGCCAACCAGGCTCTGGCCCGGGCGCACCGGGCCTTTGTTTTGGAGACGGGCGCCATCACCCACAGCGGAACGGGTAAGGAACTGTTGGCTAATCCGGCCATCAAGGAAGCTTACCTAGGCGTGGGCTAGCCCAGACAGCAAAATGACACTGGTCGGGCTTGTCAGGTTTCTGACAAGCCCGACCAGTGTCATTTAATCCACCACAGCTCCCGTTGCTCGTCTCTCCAAGCGGGGGCCGCAGCAACATTTATCCACACGTCCCCGGTTTTCGGTTCAAAGGCTGTTAAATAGTAGGCGAAAAGTATGTGTGGGCCGTCGATGATGGAGCTCAGATCGTCTGGCGAACACCCACCACCAAAACCTGCATGGAAGGACGTTGGCGATGGATAACCCCGTGCTGCGTTATATTCTCATTTTCGGCGTGGTCGCTGTCATCGCATTCTTGGTATCCCTGCTCGCGGTGTGGTTCAAGAAGCATCCCAACCGTTAAAAAAGGGAACAAGCGGCGGATCCGCATGCCGAAAGTAATTCCGTTTCTCGCCTGGCCTGTCCTCGTCGTGGGGCTGCTGGGACTCCTAGCCTCATTCGCGGCCTCATCCGAAGACGCCGTTGCGATGCCGATCGCCTTTGGTGTTGTGACGCTGGCGGGCGCATACCTCTTGTTCATCTACCGCAATTGGTATGTTGACGTGGGCGATAACGAGATGGAATTCAGGACAACCCTCGGTAAGGAACACCAGCTCGCCTATCACGAGATCGTGAGCTACTCCTTCCGTGACCAAGGCCTTCAGAAGTTCTTGACTTTCCGTGGACCCAAGGGAGAAAAGCTCGACCTGAGTATTTCCCAGTACAACCTGCCACCCCTCATGGCAGCCATCGAGTTCCACCACCAGCACGGCCGTTGGCCGTTGCCCGGTGAGCCTCGCTGACTCCTACCCCTTAAACCCCAACGAGGACGCAGGTGTTGGACGGAAAGCACCCGTTTCAGGTGTTCGCCGTCCAATAAACTGCGTCCTCGATGTATATACGGGGAGCGCCGCTAGATGTCCGTGCGAGTGTCGTTGGCGTAGCTCAGGCCCAGCTGGCTGCGGACCTCGTCGAACAGCTCCATGATGGCTAAGGAATCATCCAACGGCATGGTGGAGCTCTCGGTGAGCCCGGCCTGAATGCAACGGGTGACCTCGCGCAGCTGGTAGGTGTAGCCGCTGCCGGGCTCCTCGAAGGTTTCGGTGCGGGTCGCGCCGCCGGGCCCGGAGATGAAGAGTTCCTTCGGGTTGTTCAAGGAATTCACGGTCTCGATGTAACCCAGCGTGCCGGAGATCGTGGCACGGCCGGGGCCCTGTGAGACGAGCCCGCTGATGAGCTGGGCCTGGCTGCCGTTGGCATAGCTGAGCGTAATGGTGTTCAGCCCATCCACGCCAAAGGACGTCAAGGAGCCGGTCGCGGCAACCTTCTCCGGCTGACCCAGCGTTCCCCACGCCCACAGCAAGGGGTACACCGTAAGGTCCAGAAGCGCTCCGCCGCCGTCGTTCGGTGCCCAGATGCGCAGGGACGGGTCGTTAGGGGCCACAAAGCCCAGGTCTCCGCGGACCCACTTGATCTCACCGATCTCACCGGATGTGATGATCTCCAAAGCGCGTTGGAAGCCCGGCACAAAGCGGGCCCAGACGGCTTCCATGAGGAACAGGCCCTTGGCGCGGGCCAGCTCGATCAAGGCACGGGTCTCGGCCGAGGTGATGGTCAGGGCCTTTTCGCACAGGACATGCTTGCCGTTCTCCAGAGCGGCTCGCACAATATCAAAGTGCTGGCCGTGCGGGGTGGCGACATACACCACGTCCACCTCGGGATCGGCGAGGAGCTGGAGGTGTCCGGCGGCAGCGGCACCGGAGGGTCCGCCGTCGAAATAGTGGGTGGTAAAACCAAACTTGTCAGCGAACGCGGCGGCGCTCGTCTCGCTTCGTGAGCTCACAGCCTGCAAGACGGCGTCTTCCAGCAGGGCCAGGTCGGTGGTGACCGTGGTAGCAATATTTCCTGTGGCGATGACACCCCAGCGCAGGGGAGTGCCGGTGGCGGCGAGAGTTTCGGGATTGAAGGTGTTATACCAGTCGGGTCGGCCGACAAAACGGGGAATGGTCATTGGGATATTGTGCCAGCATCACAGCTCCCACGGGGGAACATGACAAGCGCTTCGACACATGTCATCGAATGCGTTGTCTCAGCTGCCCAGTAAGATGAGGAGCACCTGCTCGGGAATTGGAGAATGACATGACGACGCCGACTCAAACAACCACTACGGTGGCCGAGGTTTTAGCGGAATTGGCCGCCCTCGAGGATCCAAAGGCCCGCGCCATCAATGAACGGCACGGCGATGATCACGGCGTGAATCTGGGCAAGCTGCGGGCCCTCGCCAAGCGCCTCAAACCCCAACAAGAGCTGGTTCCGGGGCTGTGGAGCAGCGGCAACACGGCTGCCCGACTCCTGGCGCTTCTCATGTGCCGTCCCAAGGACTTTAGCCTCGAGGAGCTGGACGCCATGCTGCGCGAGTCCCGCGTCCCGAAGGTGCAGGACTGGCTCGTGAACTATGTGGTCAAGAAGAGCCGGCACGTAGAACAGCTGCGCCAGGAATGGTTCACGGATCCCGATCCCGTGGTGGCCAGCGCAGGGTGGGCGTTGACGAGTGAACGCGTGGTGAAATCGCCCGACGGCCTCGAGCTCCCGGCCTTGCTGGACACGATCGAGGCCCACATGAAGGGCGCCCCGGAACGCCTCCAGTGGGCCATGAACCACACCCTGGCCCAGATCGGGATCGAGAACGCTCAGCTGCGAGCTCGAGCCATCGGCATCGGCGAGCGGCTCGAGGTCCTGAAGGATTACCCCACGCCGCCTAATTGCACCTCGCCCTTCGCACCCCTCTGGATCACCGAGCTGGTCCGCCGGAAGGAAACGCCCTAGCCAACCACCCGCCATGGTACCGGGCATGCGAAAGGCCCTGGTCCGCCGTCGTCAATCAAGAACGACGGCGAACCAGGGCCTTACGCGATTAACTCGCCTTGGCTGGTGACTACTTGGTCAGCGGGCCAAGGATCTTGTCGTTGGCGAACTGCTCTGCAGCGTTAGCCTTCGTCACGATCTGGGGCGTCAGCAAGAAGGCCGGAACAACCTTGACACCGTTGTCGTAGGACTTGGGGTCGTTGATCTCGGGAGTCTTGCCGCCCTGCAGATCCTTGACCATCTGGATGGAGTGCTCAACGAGGGCGGTGGTGTCCTTGTTGATGGTGGAGTACTGCTCGCCAGCCATGATGGACTTGACGGACTCAACTTCAGCATCCTGTCCGGTCACCGTGGGGTTGGCCTTGCCGGCAGCCTTGACGGAGGTCAAGATGGCGCGGGCCAGGGTGTCGTTGGGGGAGAGTACGCCGTCAACCGTTGCGGAGCTGTAGCTTCCAACGAGGAGGGAGTCCATACGCTTCTGAGCGTTTTCTGCCTTCCAGCCCTGGGTAACTGCCTGCTCGAAGGACTTCTGACCGGAAACAACCTTGACGGTTCCGTCATCGATCTTCGGCTGGAGGACATCCATGGCGCCGTCGAAGAAGACCTTCGCGTTGGCGTCATCCGGGGATCCGGCGAAGAGTTCGATGTTATACGGGCCTTCGGGCTTCTTAGCCTTCATACCGTCCAGCAGGGCCTGACCCTGAAGCTGGCCAACCTTGAAGTTATCGTAGGCAACGTAGTAGTCAACGTCAGAGGTATTGAGCAGCAAACGGTCGTAAGCAATGACGGTCGCGCCGGCATCCTTAGCCTGCTTGAGCTGTGTGCCGAGCTGGCCGCCGTCAATAGCACCGACGATGATGACCTTGGCACCCTTGGTGACCATGGCGCTGATCTGGTTCTGCTGTTCGGATACGCCACCGTTGGCGAACTGAACATCAGCCTTGTAACCGGCACCGGTCAGGCCGTCATTGAACAGGCTTTCTGCGAGAACCCAGTTTTCACTGGTCTTCTGGGGCAGAGCTACACCGATCAAGGAGTCAGCAGCAAAGCCAGCAGCGGCGGCGCTGTCGGAAGCTGCGGGGGTTTCTGCCCGGCCACAGCCGGTCAGTGCCAGCGATGATGCGGCCAGGAGGACGGCCAGAGTTTTGACCGTCTTGTTGAGTTTCAACATGGTGCTTCGCTTTCTATTGGTTTTCGTAATTTGAAGGAGAGGAAGAATTTAGGCGTCGGTCTTGATGGTGCCCTTGAGCGGCTCAGCAACTTCAAGATCCGGGTTGCTGTTGTTACCGCCAAGCTTTTTCATCATGAAGCCGATGAAGGAGGGCTTGCCTTGGGACTTGTTGTAAACATCGAAGACGACGGCGGCCAACAGGACCAGGCCCTTGATGATCTGGGTCCAGTCGGAACCCACGCCGAGCAACTGCAGACCATTATTGAGCACGGCCATGACCAAACCACCGATCATGGAGCCCATCACGGTTCCCACACCACCGGTGACGGCGGCGCCACCGATGAAGACGGCGGCGATGGCGTCCAGTTCCCAGCCAACGCCGTCGGACGGGCCGGAAGCGTTGGCGCGGGCAACGAAGATCATGCCGGCCAGACCGGCGAGCATGGACATGTTCAGCATGACCAGGAAGTCGGTGCGCTTGCTCTTGACGCCGGAGAGTGCGGCGGCGTGGCGGTTGCCACCCACTGCGTACACATGGCGGCCAATAGTGGTGCGGGAGGAGATGAAGCCGTAGACCAGAACCAGGACACCGAGGATGATGCCCGGGATGGGGAAGGACGTGCCGGGGCGGCCGGTGGCGAAGAGGTAGGTGACGTACAGGATGACGGCGGCGAAGACAACGACCTTCACAACAGTGACCCAGAACGGCTTGACGTCCGAACCGAGGGCTACGGCGCGCTTGCGGCTACGCAGTTCGCCCCAAACGAGAGCGGCGACACCGATGAAGCCGATGAGCAGGGTGAGGTTGTTGTAGCCGGTGTTCGGGCCGATCTCGGGAAGGTAACCGGCGCCGATGGACTGGAATTCCTTGGGGACCGGGATGGTCAGGGACTTACCGAAGAGCTGGTTGGCGCCACGGAACAGCAACATGCCTGCCAAGGTCACGATGAAGGCGGGAATGCCCACATAGGCCACGAAGAAGCCTTGCCACGCTCCGATCGCGGCTCCCAGGAGAAGGCCGACGACGATGCCTAGGTACCAGGGTAGGCCCCAGTCACGCATGGACAGGGCGACGACGATGCCCACAAACGCGGCAACGGAACCGACCGAGAGGTCAATGTGGCCCGCGATGATGACCAGCACCATGCCGATGGCCAGGATCAAGATGTAGGAGTAACCGTTCATCAAGTTGATGACGTTATCCGGGGTGAGGATCAGACCGTCTGTCTTGACCTGGAAGAAAGCGATCAGGGCGACGAGGGCAAAAATCATGCCGAACTGGCGTGAGTTACCGCCAAAGAGTTGTTTGATGATGTTCATGGGGTGTCCTTTTTCTTCCCTAGAGCTAGGCAGACTTAGTGGCAGCGGTCATGCGTTTCATCAACGATTCCTGGCTGGCCTGATTCTTATCGAGTACGCCGGTGATGGCGCCCTCAAAAATGGTGTAAATGCGGTCAGAGATGCCGAGGAGCTCCGGCAGTTCCGAGGAAATGACGATGACGCCCTTGCCCTGGTTCGCCAGCTCCTGAATGATTCCGTAAATCTCGTACTTGGCGCCCACATCGATGCCTCGCGTGGGTTCATCGAGAATGAGGAGATCGGGGTCGGTGAACATCCACTTGGCGAGCACCACCTTCTGCTGGTTTCCGCCGGAGAGTTTTCCAACACCCTCATCCACCGTGGGGGCCTTGGTGCGAAGTTGCTTGCGGTAGCCTTCTGCCACCGAGTACTCCTTGTCGCGGTCAACGACGGTGTTATTGGAGATGGCACCGAGATTTGCCGAGACCGTGGTGGTCTTGATGTCATCGAGCAGATTCAGACCCAGCGTCTTACGGTCTTCGGTCACGTATCCCAGTCCATGCTTGATGGCCGCAGGGACGTTGCGCATGGTGATCTCCTTGCCGTCCTTGAAGATCTGCCCGGAAATGTAGTTACCGTAAGAGCGGCCGAAGATGGAGCGAGCCAATTCGGTACGACCGGCGCCCATGAGCCCGGCAATACCGACGATCTCGCCGCGGCGGACGTTGAAGTTAGACCCCTTGCAGACAAGGCGGTCCGAGATCTGCGGGTGGCCCACAGTCCAGTCCTTAACCTCGAAGAAGATCTCGCCGATCTTGGGTGTGTGATCCGGGAAGCGTGATTCCAAGGTGCGTCCCACCATGCCGCGGATGATCCGATCCTCATCGACGCCGTCGGCCTTCACATCGAGGGTCTCGATGGACTTGCCGTCACGGATAATCGTGATGGAGTCGGAAACCTGCTCGATCTCGTTGAGCTTGTGCGAGATCATGATGCAGCTGATGCCCTTGGACTTGAGTCCGCGGATCAAATCCAAGAGGTGCTGGGAATCGGACTCGTTCAGGGCGGCCGTGGGCTCATCGAGGATGAGAAGCTTGACCGACTTGTTCAAGGCCTTCGCGATTTCCACGAGCTGCTGCTTGCCAACACCGATTTCCTTGACAGGAGTGTCGGGATCCTCGTTGAGGCCAACACGGGCCATCAGCTCCATGGTCCGCATCCGGGCCTCGGCCCAGTTGATGACACCAAAGCGGGTGGGTTCATTACCGAGGAAGATGTTCTCGGTGATGGAGAGTTCGGGGATCAGGGCTAATTCCTGATGGATGATAACAATTCCGGCGTTTTCACTGGCCCGGATGTCTTTGAACTCGCAGACGGAGTTCTGGAAGACAATGTCTCCCTGGTAGCTACCGAAGGGGTAGACACCGGAGAGAACCTTCATGAGGGTTGATTTGCCTGCACCATTTTCGCCACAGATGGAGTGGATCTCGCTGGCATGGACGGTGATAGATACTTCCGAAAGTGCCTTCACACCAGGGAATTCCTTGGTGATGGATCGCATCTCGAGAATGACGGGGTTCGCGGACACCATAATGCTTACGCCTTCCACAACTGACTTCTTTGTCTGTGCCCTACCAGATTCGCACTGGCGATTTGGGCTTCTTTGCCCGCGGAATTCAATTGTTACGCGGAGTACCAGTTCTAACCGGTACTCGAAAAGTAAACTAGATCACACGCTTGCGGTCAAGTCTTTAACGCTACGGGATGGTAACGGTTTAAGAAATGATGGAACTGGGCTCGTTTTGGAACACCAGTGCGGCCGCTCCGAGAGCCTCCGCACGGGAGGTGAGCTGCGACATTTTCAGCCCGATGCTTTCCCCAATAATCGGGACGGCATGGCGCAGAAGTCCACGTCGGATGGGGGCTAAGAAGAGCTCGCCGAGTTCCGTCAGCGGGCCACCAATGACAATGACATCGGGGCTGATCAGGTTGGCGACATTGGCCAATGCACGCCCAATGGCCATGCCAGCGTCGTCGAGTACGCGCAGGGTAGCGGGGTCTCCAGCGTCAGCTTGGCGCAGGATATCTGCCGTGGAAATGGGGTGCTCGCTACCCCTGCTGAGCAGTTCCACCATGGTGGCCGTCGAGGCAACAGTTTCCAGACAGCCGCGGTTTCCGCAGCGGCAAATCATGCCGTGCTCATCGATGGTCACGTGGCCAATTTCGCCGGTGACGCCAAAGCTGCCGTGGAAGAGATGACCACCGAGAATCAGGCCCGATCCAATGCCAGTTCCAATCTTGATAAACATCAGATTCGAGGCATTGCCCATATCTCCCCAGGTGAGCTGTGCGAGGGCACCAAGATTGGCGTCATTGTCGACAATGACAGGGATTTTCAGGGCCTTCTGAAGCTCACTGTGCAGGTTGATACCGACCCATTCGGGCAGGATGGCGCCCCGGATGACCTTGCCGCTGCGGCTATCGATAGGCCCGGGGATGCCGGCTCCGGCGCCGATGAGTTGGGAGCGGGAAATGCCTGCTTTTCTCAGGAGTTTATCCAGCAGGCGGGAGGCGGTCTGGATGCCTTCTGCCGCTTCGTGGCCGCGGGGGAGCGGAGCCTCTTCCTCCGCGAGAACGTGGTAGCCGGTGTTGGCGAGAACCACGCGCACATGGGTCCGGCCAAAGTCGATGCCGGCGGCAATGGCGCTGTCTCCGTTGTAGCGAACGGACATGGCCCGGCGCCCGGAGCTCGTGACGGGAGTGAGTGTAACCAGCTCAGCGGCGGCCATGCTCTTGACGATATTGGAGATGGTGGCGGTCGACAGGCCCGTACTGCGGGCGAGCTCGGCTTGAGTTGACGGTCCACCCTTGAGTAGCTGCTGCGTGATGCGCTGTTGATTGCGGCTGCGCAGAGCAGATTGTGAGCCCGGATTGCGGGCAGGCCTGTGGGCCGGCGTGGTGGTGGGCTGTTCGTCATCGAGCATACAAAAGACAATGCCTTATAGATCACATTGACGTCAAGAAGTGAACGCAAGATGAATTGCTAAATACACTCTATGAACTGCAGATGACGCCCGCCGGCCCGGGAACTGCTAGTGCTGAACCTGCTTGTGCTTGCGGGCCAAATCTACGTAGTGGCTGGCGTTATCGCGGACGTGCTCGAGCTCTTCGGCGCTAAGCTCCCGACGCACCTTGGCGGGCACCCCGGCGACGAGGGAACCAGGCGGAATGATGGCTCCTTCCAGGACGACGGCGCCTCCGGCCACGAGGGATCCGGCGCCGATGACGGCACCATTCATGATGGTGGCGCTCATGCCGATCAAACAGTCATCCTCCACCGTGCAGCCGTGGACAATGGCGCCGTGGCCCACGCTGACCCCGTTGCCCACCGTGGTGGGGAATCCGGGATCCGCGTGCAGCACCACATTGTCCTGCAGATTAGTGCCGTTACCGACCGTGATGGAGCTGGTGTCGCCGCGCATGACGACACCGTAGAAGGCGCTGGAATCGGCGCCGAGGCTGGCTTGACCAATGAGGACGGCCGTGTGCGCCACGAAGGCACTTTCATGAACGGTCGGCGTGTGGCCGTCCAAGGTGATCAACTGCTGCATGGCGGTTCCGTTTCTCATAGGGCGAATTCTCATGGGGTCAAGCGGGGATAAAGCAAGGTGCGGTTACCAGCGGGGGTGGATATCCGCCCGCAGTAAGGACTCGTAAATTTCCTGCACACCGGCGTTGAAGGCATCGCCCAAGGCTGGCAGTGAGCCTGCTGCGGTGTTGGCCCGGGCCTGGTCCGCGGACCGGGCGCCCGGGATGACGGAGGAGACGCCGTCGAGCTGGGCGAGCCAAGCCAGGGCGAACTGAGCCGTCGTGGTTTCCGGGCTCACGCCGTCGACCGTTTGAGCCAGAGCCGCAAAACGGGCGGCGGCCTCGAGCCCCACCGAATAATCGACCCCAGAGAACGTCTCGCCCACGTCAAAGTGGCTGCCGTCGCGGTTGTACGTGCGGTGATCATTCGCCGCGAAGGTGGTCTCGGCGGTGTACTTGCCGGTCAACAAGCCACTCGCGAGCGGGACGCGGGCGATGATGCCCACGTTGGCGGCGCGGGCGGCGGGCAGAACGGCGTCGAGCGGCTTGAGGCGGAAGGCGTTGAGAATGATCTGGATGGTGGCCACATTGGGGCGGGCAATCGCGGCGAGGGCCTGCTCGCTCGTCTCAACGCTCAGGCCGTAATGGGCGATGGCGCCCTCCTCCACGAGGGTATCCAGCGCGTCATAAACCACATCGGAATTCACGACGGCGGTGGGCGGACAATGCAGCTGCACCAGATCCAGAGTGTCCACGCCGAGGTTCTTGCGGGAGCGATCGGTCCACGCCCGGAAATTCTCTAGTGAGTAATTTTCAGGCAACTGATCCATGCGGCGACCCATTTTCGTGGCCACTGTGATTCCATGATCGGCGCCGCGCTCCTCGAGGAAACGCCCAATCACCTGCTCGCTACGCCCATCACCGTAAACGTCGGCGGTGTCGAAGAAGGTCACGCCGGAATCCGCGGCAGCGGCCAGGACCTGATGCGCGTCGGCCTCACTGACCTCACCCCAGTCGGCGCCCAGCTGCCAGGTACCAAGCCCGACGGCGGATACGGTGCGGTGTGTTTTTCCCAAGAGACGTGTTTGCATGACCCCAGCCTAGCCAATGGTCCTAGCGCGAGGTGCTGCGGGCGTGTCGTCTGACGCGGCCGTGACACAATCCACTGTCTCTACCCCCAATACGACCGGTGGTTGGCCGGGGTAGCAGGATAAACTTGGATGTCGCTTGCCGCAGGCGATTCACCGCCGGACGCCGAGCCTATATTGCCCGACTGGCCCCATGACCTGATCGCCCACGGCGAGGAAAACGCTGCGGCACAGAACCGGAAAATACAGGGCTGGCAGTCATATCTGCCCGCCACGCCACACAGAATGGAAACTTTGGGATGTCACCTATTGATGAGCCGAACACCGGAAAGGTGAGCTCACGCGGCGGCTCCGGCGCTGCTTTGGGACTGGGTCGCCAGCTGCTCCGGCGCAAACCCCTGGCGCAGATGGTCCACGAGGCTGGCAGCGGCACCGAAGGTCGCAAGCTTGTGCGAAGCTTCGGCGTTCTGCAGTTGACCATGATCAGCGTCGGCGCAACCTTGGGAACGGGCATCTTTGTGATCCTGGGTGACTCCGTGCCGATGGCTGGCCCTGCCATTTTCATCTCCTTCCTGATCGCCGGTGTTGCGGCGCTGCTCTCGGCTATTTCCTACGCGGAAATGGCCGGCATGGTGCCGGTCTCCGGTTCCAGTTATTCCTACACCTACGCCACGTTGGGTGAAGGTATGGCCTGGATCTGTGGTTGGTGTCTGGTGCTGGAATATGCGGTGTCCGTGGCTGCTGTGGCCGTGGGCGCCGGGCAATATGTCAACGAAGCTGTTGCCGGCGTGGGGTGGGCGTTGCCCGATTTCATGTCGCAGCCTCCAGGAGCCGGCGGTGTTCTGAACATTCCGGCCATGGTCATCGTGCTGTTGTCCATGGTGCTGCTGATGCGCGGCGCCAAGGAAAGTGCATGGGTCAACACCACCATCGTGTTCATCAAGATCGTGATCTTTCTGTTCTTCTGCGCTGTTGCCTTCACCGCATTCGATGCCGGCAACTTTGAGCCGCTGCTGCCCATGGGTACCGCCGGTGTTTCGGCCGCTGCCTCTCGCGTGTTCTTTTCCTACATCGGCTTCGATGCGGCCTCCACCGCGGGTGAAGAAGCCAAGAACCCTCAGCGTGACCTGCCCCGGGCCATCTTGTTGTCCATGGCGATTGTGACCTCAGTTTATGTCCTGGTGGCCGTTGCTGCCGTGGGCGCCCGCGACTGGACGTGGTTCGACGGCACGCAAGCCGCCCTGGTCCAGATCCTCCAGGAAATCACCAACCAGCCGTGGATCGCCGCGGTGTTCGCCATCGGTGCCGTGCTCGCTATTACTAGTGTTGTGCTGGCTGTGCTCTACGGGCAGACGCGAATTCTCGTCTCCATGTCACGCGATGGGCTGGTGCCCAAGGTCTTTGGCCGGATTTCCGCCAAGCGCGGCACCCCGGTGGCAGGTACCTTGATCGTGGGTATCGCCGTTGCGCTGACGGCCGGGCTGGTCCCGCTGGGCGCCCTGGCCGATGCAACGAGCATTGGCACCTTGTTCGCCTTCGCGCTGGTCAATGTCTCCGTCATCTACCTGCGCCGCAAGCGCCCGGAACTCAAGCGCAGCTACCGTGCAGCGTTCTACCCCGTGACGCCGATCCTCGGTGCGCTGATGTGCGTGTACCTCATGGTCAACCTCGGCGGCGTGACCTGGGTGGTGTTCCTGCTCTGGATGATCGTGGGTCTGTGCGCCTACTTCGGCTACGGTCGCAAGCACTCGCGGGTGGCCGCCCTGTCTCAGCATGACTACGAGACCCTGTCCGCCGCGCCCATCGAGCATGAGGTCTTTGCCCCCGAACAGCGCGCCTAGGCGGCTCATAAGGCTCGCTCACGGGCGAAAGCGCGTCCGGTCTCGATCGAGGTAGCCGGTGACCGCCGAGAACACGATTCTCGGCGGTCACCGGCTACCTCGGCGTTTAAGGACGGATAGCGGGGGCGCGCCCGGCCTTAGGCGAAGACGACGGTGCGGTGCCCATCCAGGAGCACCCGGTGTTCGGCATGCCATTGGACGGCCTGAGCCAAGGTGCGAGCCTCAACCGCGCGGCCCATGGAAACAAATTTTTCCACCGAGTGGCCGTGCTCAACACGGATGACTTCCTGCTCGATGATGGGCCCCTCATCCAGCACTGCCGTGACGTAATGAGCCGTCGCGCCAATAATCTTCACACCGCGAGCGTGAGCCTGGTGGTACGGCTTGGCACCCTTGAAGGACGGCAAGAAGGAGTGGTGGATGTTGATGGCCTTGCCGGCAAGGTGGTTGCAGAGGTCATCGGAGAGGACCTGCATGTACCTGGCCAAGACCACCAGTTCCACGTCGAGCTCAGCCACAAGCTCAAGGAGAGCTGCCTCGGCGTCGGTCTTGGTTTCAGGGGTGACAGGAATGTAGTGGAAGGGGATGCCGTAGAAGTCGGCCAACGGCTTCAAGTCCATGTGGTTAGAGACAATCGCGGGGATTTCCACCGGAAGCGTCCCCGACCGCTGCAGGAACAACAGATCGTTGAGGCAGTGAGCGGCCTTGGAAGCCATGATCAAGGTGCGGATCGGTGCACCGGCGCGGTGCAGCGTCCATTTGAGCTCAAATTGAGCGGCAACCGACTCGAGGTGCTCGCGGAGTCTGGAAAACGACGTCGTAGTTTCCACTGCAACGCGCATGAAAAAGGTTCCGGTGTCCGGGTTGCCGTACTGCTGGGAGTCGGTGATGTTGCAGCCAACCTCCAACAGGGAACCGGAGACGGCGTGGACAATACCCGGCTGGTCGGCGCAGGAAAGTGTCAGCACATATCCATGCAAAGCCGCGGGGGAAGCATCTATGGGGGAAATCAAGTCATTCACCCCCCCAACGTTACCGCCCATTGCGGCTCTGTATTACTATTAAGGGGTTGCGACTGGCGATGAGGTGGGACACCACCGGGGAGCAGCACGAACGAAGACTAAAGCGATCGTACGCCTGGGACGCAAGGTCACGTAAAGCCAATCAGCAGGTGATTGGCGATAACCTTTTCAAGAAGAGTTTTTTCGTGCTGTCCACTCAGGAGTCTGAAGTGTCTTTTTCACCCACCCAGTCCGTAACCAATGCACCCCTCTCCGAGCTTGATCCGGAAATTGCAGCCGTCCTGAAGGACGAGCTTGCCCGCCAGCGCGACACGCTGGAAATGATCGCCAGCGAAAACTTCGCACCCCGCGCAGTGCTTCAGGCGCAGGGCTCAGTGCTCACAAACAAGTACGCCGAGGGCTACCCGGGCCGCCGCTACTACGGCGGCTGCGAAGCTGTTGACGTGGCCGAGAACCTGGCCATCGAGCGTGTCAAGTCCCTATTCGGCGCCGAGTACGCCAACGTCCAGCCGCACTCCGGCGCACAGGCCAACGCTGCAGCCCTGGCCGCCATGATCAAGCCTGGCGATAAGATCATGGGCCTGTCCCTGGCTCACGGTGGTCACCTGACCCACGGCATGAAGCTGAACTTCTCCGGCAAGCTGTACGAAGTTGCCGCGTACGAAGTTGAGCCCGATACCTTCCGCATCGACATGGACAAGCTGCGCTTGCAGGCCATCGCCGAGAAGCCCCAGGTCATCATCGCCGGCTGGTCCGCCTACCCGCGCCAGCTCGACTTCGCCGCCTTCCGCGCCATCGCCGATGAAGTTGGCGCACTGCTGTGGACCGATATGGCTCACTTTGCCGGTTTGGTTGCCGCAGGCCGGCACCCGAACCCGGTGCCGTACTCCGACATCGTCACCTCCACGGTTCACAAGACCCTTTCCGGCCCGCGATCCGGGGTGATCCTGGCCAAGAAGGAATGGGCCAAGAAGATCAACTCCGCTGTGTTCCCGGGACAGCAGGGCGGCCCGCTCATGCACGTCATCGCCGCCAAGGCTGTGGCGTTCAAGATTGCTGCAGGCGAGGAATTCGCAGAGCGTCAGGCACGCGTGCTCGAAGGCGCCAAGATCATTGCTGACCGCTTGAACGCACCCGATGTTGCCGAGGCCGGCGTGTCCGTGCTGACCGGTGGCACCGATGTGCACCTGGTGCTGGTTGACCTGCGCAACTCGGAGATGGATGGCCAGCAGGCCGAAGATCTCCTGCACAGCGTTGGCATCACCGTGAACCGTAATGCCGTTCCGTTTGATCCCCGCCCGCCGATGGTCACCTCCGGTCTGCGCATCGGTACGCCGGCACTGGCCACCCGCGGCTTTGGTGCCAAGGAGTTCACCGAAGTTGGCGAGATCATTGCAGAAGCACTCAAGGGTGGTGCCGACGTTGACGCTCTCAGTGCCCGCGTGAAGGCCCTCGCTGCTGACTTCCCGCTGTACCCCGGTCAGGAAGAATGGTAAAAAGCATGACTGCTCAAATCCTTGACGGCAAGGCTACCGCCGCTGCCATCAAAGCCGAGTTGACCGAACGTGTTGCGGCACTTGCCGCCCGCGGCGTCACCCCGGGCCTGGGTACCATTCTGGTTGGCTCGGATCCGGGCTCCCAGTGGTACGTGGGGGGAAAGCACAAGGACTGCGCCGAAGTCGGCATCAAGTCCATCCGCATCGATTTGCCGGACACCGCAACCCAGGACGACGTCCTAGCTGCTGTCCGCCAGCTCAACGAGGATCCCAGCTGCACCGGCTACATTGTCCAGTTGCCGCTGCCGAAGCACATTGACCAGGACGTGGTGCTTGAAGCCATCGACCCGGCCAAGGACGCCGACGGCCTGCACCCCATGAACTTGGGGCGCCTGGTCGCCAACGTCAACCGTCCCATGGTCTCCCCGCTGCCGTGCACGCCCAAGGGCTGCATTGTGCTGTTGGAACGCCACGGCATTTCACTGAACGGCAAGCGTGTTGTGGTGGTTGGCCGCGGCGTCACGATTGGCCGACCCATGGGCCTGCTGCTGACCCGCCGCGACATCAACGCCACGGTGGTGCTGGCCCACACCGGAACTGTTGATCTGGCAGCTGAATTGCGCCAGGCCGACGTGGTGGTTGCCGCAGCTGGTGTTCCGCACATGATCAAGGCTGCCGATTTGAAGTCCGGCGCCATTGTCCTGGACGTTGGCGTCAGCCGCGTGGACGACGGCAACGGCAAGGCAGTTGTCACCGGTGACGTGGAGCCCGCAGCCGCCGAGGTGGCGAGCTGGATCTCCCCGAACCCGGGCGGCGTGGGTCCCATGACCCGCGCCATGCTGTTGGCCAACGTGGTTGAGGCCGCCGAGCGCGTTTAGCGTTTTCGGCACTGCCAAAAGGAGGACGACGGCGGAACTTGCGTTCCGGCGTCGTCCTCCTTTTTGCGTTGGCTGGGTTGGGCGGCGATTCCCGGAGAACTGCTATTCGATCGACTCCACCTTTTCGGGCCGGCTGTCCACCCAGGCAACGAGCAGCCGGACGTTTTCCGGCATGCTGTCATCGGTGCAGCGGAACTTGAAGTAGCTTTCGGTGCCCTCCACGGAGATTTCATAGAGCTGGGAGTCAGGCCACCTGCGGGCGTCGGACGGATCGGGCAGTGAACCCAGATCGGCGCGGGCAACCTCCCCGGCAAACACTTTCGCCGCCGGTTCCGGCAGAGCCTGAGCGTCCAGCTCGGTCCGGGCGACGATCCCGGCAATGCCCCCGCCCCGGATGATGGTCAACTTCATGAGAGCACCCCCACCTCCTTCCACGCATTGTGGACGGCTTCCTGCTCGGCCTCGCCGTAAAGTGTCCCGGCCATGTCCACCGTGGCATGGGCGGCGGCGTCGAATTGCGTGGTGGGCCGCATCTGCGTGGTCAGGACCTGGTACCAGATCCGCCCCGCCTTTTCCCATGCGTGGCCACCCAGGGCGATCGCCGCGAGGGCGAAGGCTCGGTTGGGGATGCCCGAGTTGATGTGCACGCCGCCATTGTCGTTGCGGGGGTCGTTATCATCGGGCAGTTCCACGTAGTGCTCCATGTCCGCGGGCTGCCTGTCTCCGGAGTGGGCCGTGCCGGGGTGGAGCATGGAGCGCAGCGCCTTGCCGAGCCCGGGGACCAGGATCCCCTCGCCCACCAGCCAGCTGGCCTCGGCCGCGGTCTGGTTCAGGCTGTACTGCTTGACCAGCGAGCCGAAGACGTCGGAGAACGATTCGTTCAGCGCCCCCGACTGCTTGCTGTACACCAGCCCCGCGGTGAACTCGGTGATGCCGTGGGTCAGCTCGTGGGCGATCACATCTACCGAGCGCGTCAGTCCACCCACTTGGAAGATCCTTCCGCTGCCGTCGCCGTACACCATTTGGGTGCCGTCCCAGAAGGCGTTGTCAAAGGCAACGCCGTAGTGGACGGAGGAGACCAGCTCCATCCCTGCGTCGTCCAGGGAGTTGCGCCCGTAGATGTCCCGGTAAAACTCGTAGGTGGCGTTGCTGCCGTCATAGGCCTGGTTGACAGCCTCATCCTGCACCGGCGGCTTTTGCCAACCGCGAACTAGGACGCCGGGCAGGAACGGCCTGCCCTGCTTTTGGTTGTCGTAGATGCTCAGCCGCTCGCCCGTCCCGGCAACCCAACCCATCAGCGCCCCTGCGTGCAGGTTCAACCGGCGGCTGAATTGGCCCATCACGGCACGCTGCGAGCGGATGGCCGCGGAGGTGGCCAACGCCTTCACCGCAGCCTCCCGCTGTTGCAGATCGCCCTCCACTGCCAGCCAGCCGAGCAGGTCCGGCGGCGCGATGCTGCAGTGCGTCCGGTCTTGGAGTCCTGACATGTCGGTGTCCCTTCCCTGGGTGAGGCAACTGCTGCTTAGCCTGTTCCACCATGATGCTCCTGTTGGCCGTGGGGGACAAGGGCGCCGCCTAGCGCCGCCTGACCCTAGCGACCCCGGACCCTAGCGACCCCGGAGCAGCGCCGCCTGCACCCGCGACTGCAGGCCAAGCTTGGCCAATACCCGGGAGACATGCGTCTTCACCGTGGCTTCCGAGATGCCGAGTTGGCGGCCAATTGAATAATTGGTCAGGCCGTCGCCCAGGCACTCAAAAACCTCCCGTTCCCGGTTCGTGAGTTGCTCCAGTCCGGCCGGCTCGGAACTGGCAGGGGCGGGCCCGGCGCCCTCGGCCAGCGCAGCCGCGACGATCCGCGCCGTGACCTCCGGGGCAATGACCTGATCGCCCAGGTGGACGCGCCGCAGCGCCTCGGTGATGGCCTCCGGTTCGGCGCTCTTGAGCAGGAAACCGTCGGCGCCGGCCCGCAGCGCACCGAACAGGTAGGAGTCGTGGTCAAAGGTCGTCAACACCAGCACCTTGGCCGTTCCCTCGCTGCAAATCTGCCGAGTCGCCTCGACCCCGTCCATGACAGGCATGCGCAAATCCATCAGCACGACGTCGGGCCGTAAAGCCCGTGCCATGCTGACAGCGGTTGCCCCGTCACCGGCCTCGCCAACCACCGCCATGTCGGTTGAGGTGTCCACGACCATGCGCATGCCGAGCCGGATGGCGGCGTGGTCATCGGCTATCAGCACCGTGATGGGTTTCGGGTCAGGAGCGGGGTGCACGGTCATGCTGCGGGGCCTTCGTTGTGGGTTGCAGGTGATGGCTGGTTTTCGGTCCTTGCCGGTGCCGCCAGGTCTGGCAGTGGCAGCCGCAGCGCTACCTTCCAGTCCTCGCCATCGGGGGCAGCGGACAGTGTTCCGCCTGCATGTGCCGCACGGAAGTGCATGCTGGGAATGCCGGTCCCCGTTCCCGTGGATGCCCCGGCAGCGCCTTCGGGCAGTGCACTGCTGACGGTCAGCAAAAGGTCCCGGCCGGCGCTCCCGGATGCTTCGGATGTTGCTCCGGTCGGTGGGCCGGAACGTACCGCAGCAAGGGACACCGCCACCGGTTTTCCGGGTGCATGCCTGGCCGCGTTGGCCAGGGACTCGGAGGCTATGCGGTACGCCGTGGTCTGGATCTGCAGCGGCAGGTGATGGCCGCCGTCGTGCAGGGAATTGCTGAAGCGCACGGCCATGCCTGCCGCACGGTGGGACTCAAGCAACGCCGGAAGTTCGGCGATCCGGCCCGGAGCCTCGGAGGATGCGCCGGAGTGCAGGAGCCGGATCATGGTGTTCAGCTCATCAAGGCCCGAAACGCTTTCGGCACGGATCTGGCGCAGGAGGGTGGTGCCGGCGGATTCAGCTGGCACGGCCTTTGCGGCGTGCAGTGCCGCGCCGGACTGCAGTGCGATGGCGGAGAGGCGGGCGGAGATGACGTCGTGGAGTTCGCGCGCCATGTGCTGGCGTTCGTGCTCGAGGGCAAGGTCATGGGCGTTGCGCTCGGCCAGAATCCGCTGCTGGGCCGCGTCCTGCACGGCATCGGCGCGGGCGGATTCGCTCTCCGCCAGCTGGTTCGCTTTGCGCAGATTCCCCGCCCATTCCACGGGGGTCAGCAGCGTGACCACTGCAAGGACGCCCGCCACCACGGCGATGCTGGCGTCTTGGGACGCGGCAAAGGCGGCAATTACCAGCAGCAGCGTTAGCACCCAGGAGGCGCGGGACGCTACTGCGGCGGCTTTGGTGCTGCCGAAAAGAACCAGCGAAAAGAAGAACTCAAAGATCAGCACGAACGCCCCGGCGTGCCCGGCCAGCAGCAGGCCCACGGCCGCAATGCCGCACATCCAGGCCAAGGCCACGGGTGCGGTGCGGCGGAACAGGACACCCGTGCAGCCGAGCACCGCTATGGCCGGCCATGCGGATGCCAGCTGCTCAACCTTGAGATTGCCGAAGGCTGTCAGGTTGACGGCGTCGAGGAGCCAAAAGAGCACGAAATAGCCGCCGGCCAGTGCCATGTCCTCGACCTTGATGTTGGCGATATTCCGAACGTCGAGGCGCATGAAGCCGCCCGCGAGGCGCCGGATCAAGGGCGCCGGGCCGGGCGGTGCCGGGCTGGGAGGTGCCGGGCTGGCGGGTGCTGCGGATTGGTCCATGTCCCCAGTGTTCCGTGGTGCGCCGGGCGAGGGCAAACGAAACGCGGACAGATGCGACGAAGGTATGACGGGGTGTGGTTCCCCTGGCCGATGCCACGCGGGGTTGTAGTTGGGACGCTGGAAGCATGACGATCGCAATTTATGCCCAACTAGCCGTTCTGGCACTCATCGACAGCACCAGCATCGGCACCCTGCTCATCCCGCTGTGGCTGCTGCTGCGCGCCGATGCCCGCCGGATGGTGCCGCGGATTCTGCTGTACCTGGGCGTGCTGGCGTTCTTTTACCTGCTGGTCGGGATCGCCATGCTCAGCGGTGTTGATTGGGTCGTCGGCGGCCTGGGCCAAGATTCCCTGACGCAGCTCCCGGTGATCCAGTGGGTCATGGTGCTCGGCGGTGGAGGCATGTTGGCCTTTGCTTTGGCGCCGAACCCGGCAAAAAAGGCCGAGAAGGAGACACAGGCTGCGGCCCAGAAGCGGGCAATGGTGGCAAGCACCGCCGCTGGGCTGCCTGCGTCCGAGGCGCCTGCCGGGCTGCCGCCAACGGACAGCCCGGCCGTGGAGGTCAAATGGCAGCAGCGGTTGTCCAAAGCCCTGCGCAGCCCCGGCGGCATTGTCGGCTTGGCCCTGTTGGCGGGGCTGCTGGAGCTGCCCACCATGTTTCCGTACCTCGTGGCGATCGGGTTCCTTTCCAACTCAACGCTTCCGCTGCCCGGCGAAATCGCGGTGCTGGCCGTGTACTGCCTGGTCATGCTGATTCCGGCACTACTGCTGGTGCTGCTCCGGCTGGCGCTCGGGCGCCGGCTGGATCCGCTGCTGCAGCGGGTCAGCGGCAAGCTCGGAAAATTCGCGGGGGAGACGCTGCTGTGGGTCGTGGGGATCGTCGGGTTCCTGCTGCTCCGCGGCGGGCTCTCCGTCCTGGCACCCGACGCGCCCTGGAATCCCTTCAAGTGACAGGCCCCAGCCAGCGGCAAAACTGGGGACAGACACAGGGACAAACGTAGGAGCAAACAGGGGGGACACGGCGTTGGTGACGTGGGCGCAGGGGTGCGTGCCGGCGTCGTACTTCATGAGAGGCAAAGCCCACGTTCGCCGCTGGTGGAAGGCGGTCCCGGAGCGGCCGGGGATTTGAGAGAATGGAACCATGACTTCTCCTGTATCCGGCAAAATGTCCAAACCCAGCAAATTCACGGGTGTTGGCACCATTGTGCTGGCGATCGTATTCCTCGTGGCCGTGGTGATGGCCGCCAACAACATGACCGTGCTGGGCTGGGTTATCGCCGTCATCGCGTTCGGCTGGCTGGTGCTCTCCACCGCCGTCTACATGGGCGTGCACAAGGCCGCGGCATTTGGCGCCCGGCAAGTGGCGCTCGCGCAGGCCCAGATGGCGCAGCAGAACAGTGCCAATGCCCCGTCCGACGGCGGCACTCACCTGGTGTCTCAGGACTCCGGCTCCCGCTCGGCCCAAAAAGCGCGCGATCTGAAGCTGGACCACTCCTTCAAAATCATCAACGTCCAGGTGGGCGTCATCAACGAGTACCTGGGCAAGGACCCCGAGATGGTGGCCCGCGCACTGGACACCATCGACATCACCGCCGCCAACGGCCGCGGCATGATCAACCCGGATTGGGAAGAGCAGGAAGCCAAGATGGATGCTGCCATGCTCAAGAAGAACGCCGCCCGTAAGGCTGAGGCTGCCGGAGGCCCGTCTGCCACGCCGTCCGCTGCTGGTGACGGCGACGAGCCCGTCAGCGGCATCATCATCGACTAATAGCACTGAGGTAGCACTCGGGTAGCACTGGGGGCATTGCTCGGGGTGGCATAACAGGAATCCGAGGGTCCCTGCGGGTAAGGTGGAACAAGTGAGCAACGGTATTGAAAACGGTCATTTGAGGATCGCAAGCGTCAACGTCAACGGCATCAGAGCTGCGTACAAGAACGGTATGGGCCCCTGGCTCGCAGACCGCGATGTGCACATTTTGTGCCTTCAGGAGGTCCGAGCACCGGACGCGATCGTGCAGGGATTCTTGGGCGAAGACTGGCATGTGCTGCACGCCGAAGCCGAAGCCAAGGGCCGTGCTGGCGTGTTGATTGCAACTCGCAAGGACGCGCTGGAACCTGTTGCCACCCGCATCGGCATTGGTGATGACTACTTCGCCACCACCGGCCGCTGGGTCGAAGCCGACTACGTGATTGCCGGCTCTGACGGCACACCGCAAACCCTTACCGTGGTCAGTGCCTACGTCCACTCCGGTGAGGTGGGCACCCCCAAGCAGGAAGACAAGTTCCGTTTCCTGGACACCATGATCGGCCGTCTGCCGCAGCTTGCTGCAGCTAGCGATCACGCCTTGGTCGTAGGTGACCTGAACGTGGGCCACAAAACCTTGGACATTAAGAACTGGAAGGGCAACGTTAAGCGCGCCGGATTCTTGCCGGAAGAGCGAGCCTACTTTGATCGCTTCTTTGGCGAGGAAATTGGCTTCAAGGATGTTGCCCGTGAACTCGCTGGCGAAGTGGACGGACCCTACACGTGGTGGTCCAACCGCGGACAAGCGTTCACAAACGACACCGGCTGGCGGATCGACTACCACGCCGCCACCCCCGGACTGGCGGCAAAAGCCCAGAGTTGCGTGGTGGATCGGGCGGCGTCCTACGAGGAACGCTTCTCAGATCACGCTCCGCTTGTTGTCGACTACAAGTTCTAAAGGACTTTTCAACCATCATGAGTGAAATCAAAGCACGTCCCCGCGTCCTCTCCGGAATGCAGCCCTCCGGAGACAGCCTGCACCTGGGCAACTATCTCGGGGCCTTGGTCAACTGGGTCAAAACCCAGGATGACTACCAGACACTATTTTTTATCCCCGACATGCACGCCATCACGGTGGAGCAGAACCCGGCAGAACTGCGCGACCGCACCCGCAAGACGGCAGCGCAATACATTGCCGGTGGCATCGACATTGAAAAGTCAACACTCTTTGTCCAGTCCCATGTGCCCGAGCATGCCCAGCTGGCCTGGGTGCTGAACTGCATCACCGGGTTTGGTGAAGCCTCCCGCATGACCCAGTTCAAGGACAAGTCCGCCAAGGGTGGGGCCGATGCTGCCAGCGTTGGCCTGTTCACCTATCCGGTCCTGATGGCAGCTGACATCCTGCTCTACCGCCCCCAAGGCGTGCCGGTGGGCGATGACCAGCGTCAGCACGTTGAGTTGGCCCGTGACTTGGCCAAACGCTTCAACTTCCGTTTTGGCGACACCTTCGTTGTGCCAGAGGCCTTCATTCAGAAGGAGGGCGCACGTATTTATGACCTGCAGAATCCGACGTCGAAGATGTCCAAGTCTGCATCGGGCCCCAACGGTTTAATCAACATTCTCGATGACCCCAAGGTCACCGCCAAGCGCATCAAGTCAGCAGTCACTGACGCCGACACGGTCATTGCCCACGATCGTGAAACGAAGCCTGGCGTCACCAACTTGCTGGAAATTCTCTCCACGTTGACCGATAAGTCCACTGACACCTTGGTGAGCGAGTACGAGGGGAAGATGTACGGCCACCTCAAGGTGGATGTGGCTGAGGCGGTGGTGGCACGGCTGGAGCCCATCCGGGCCCGCACCCTTGAACTGCTCGATGATCCGGCCGAGCTGGACTCCTTGCTGGCCCATGGCGCTGCAAAGGCACGGGAGATTGCTTCGGTCACCCTCAAAGATGTTTACGCCAAAGTGGGGTTCCTCCCTCCGCTCGGGGCGGTCGGCTAACAGTGCCAGGTATAGGCCAGAGCGGAGCCACGGCAGCGCCCCACACCGACAGCCTTGGCGTGGTGATCTCACTGCCGCCGTCCTTGGCTGAGGTCCTGGGCGAGAAGAGGGCGATGTACGCGGGGCCCGGAACCGCCGTCGTAGCTCCCCACATCACATTGGTCTCGGGACGGGCGTGGGAGTCTTGGACGGCAGCCGAGGAACACGTGCGTAAGGTGGCGGCAGAGTTCGTACCGTTCAAGCTTTCACTGCGGGGGACAGGGACGTTTGAGCCGGTCTCGCCCGTGGTGTTTCTCAACGTTGATGATGGTGCTGCGGACTGTGCCGCACTGCATGCCAAGCTTCTGGAAGGGCCCTTGGAGCACCTGCTCGAGTTCTCCTTTCATCCGCACCTGACCATTGCCCACGCCCTCGACGCCGACACCATGGCGCGCGCAAAAGCAGAGATGGTCGATTTCGAGGCCGAGTTTGAGGTGACCAGCATTGGACTCTTCGACTACATTGAAGGCACATGGGCGCTGCGGGAGGAGCTGAGCCTTGGGGGAACAACCAGAACATAGGCCCCGCCACGAGGCTGGCCATTTTCCGGGATTCGTAGCTCCCGGCGTCGCTGCCAAACGCCCCATGGCTGCGCCTGAAAAGCCGCCGCCCAGCCCGCTGGACCGTGGGGCCCTTGCGGAGTGGACCGCAACCAAGCGTGAAGACTTTAGTACTGCGCGTGCTAGCGGTGGCCCTTGGCGTCAGCTCACCACACTGTTTCCATGGCTCAACGCCTGGGCCGCACAGCTGTTTCCCCTGCGCGTCTGGAATCTCTACACGCGCCGCCGCGGACCGCTTTTGGCCGCAGGTAACGCCTACCTGATGTTCTTCTCCGTCGGTGCCATGCTGGTTGCTGGCTTCGCCATCTTTGGCATGTTCGCCGCCGGCAACGATGTGTTGCGGGATGCCGTGATTGAACTTGTCGCCGAGAGTACGCCCGGCCTGATCGACACCGGCGACGGCGGGCTCGCCACTCCTGAACAACTCCTGGGCACCGGTGGCTTCGGCACTACGCTGCTGATCTCTTTGGCCGCGTTGATTGTGACCGCTATGGGTTGGATTAACGGTTTACGCGAAGGGATCCGCTCCATACTGGGGCTGGCCCGGGACCGGACCAATCCAATGCTTTCCAAGGTGCGCGACGGCGTGACCCTCCTGGTGCTGGCCGTGGCACTGATCCTGACCACCGTGCTCGGGCTACTCAGCACCGCCGCGATGGCCTCTGTGGGCGAATTTCTGGGCTGGGGCACGTTCCTGACAGGTGCGGCCGCACAGATCGGCTCGATCGCCCTGATGCTGATCCTGGACATCGCCGTCGCCATGGTCATGTTCAGCATCGCCGCGCGCGTGCGCATGCGGCGACGGGTCCTGGTGTTGGCGGCCCTATTTTCCGGCGTCGGTGCCACCGTGCTGCGACTCTTCAGCGCCATGCTGCTCAATGGCATCACGAGCAACGACCTGCTGGCACCCTTCGCCGTGATCCTGGGCTTGTTTGTCTGGTTCTTTCTGCTCAGCCAGGTGTACTTGATCTCAGCCGCAATCGCCGCCGTGCTGGCCGCCGATCTGCGACCCCGCCGGACAAAGCGGTAGGTGGCGCTGACCCGGACCGCGCCTAACTGCGCCGGCCCAACCCCGGCTAGGTCGCGTTATCTTTCACACCCTTTTGCGGTTCTGAACTAGACTAAATCCGTACGGCTGAATGCGTGTGGCAAGGCCCTCTAAAGGGGCCAGACATATGATGCACCTGGGGGTGCTGTGCGTGCCTGCCGGTGCTGTCCCCAGCCGTGGAAGCTGTTGTCTCGCACGTTTCCTGTTGCGCCTCCGGATGGAACTAAAGCACATGTCAAGAATGATCTCGCGGCACACAGTGCTGCGACAGCGAAAGTTTCTGGGACGCCACCAGTTGGTGGAACAAGTTGTTTCCGGTCTTGAACAGCAGGGCTCAAATCTTTTGCTTGTGGGCCCTGGCGGTGTGGGCAAGACGCAATTGGCTGTCCATTGCATCGAACAGCTGTGCGGCCGGAACCCCGGGCTGCAGGTGGTGCATTTTGCCGCAACCGAGGCCACCCAACGTTCGCCCCTCGCCGTATTCGATGCAGTTCTCGAGGAAGATGACCAGCCTGGCGATCAGAGGCCCGATCGTATTGGTCAATTCATTATCGCCGCGTGCCTAAGACACCTGGCCAGCACGCCGGGCACCCCCGGCATTCCGAGCAAGGCGGGTAGGGCCACCAGTAAAGCGGCACGGCTGATTATCCACATTGACGATGTTCCCCTGCTCGACCAAATGAGCGAGGCCGTGATTGAGTACCTTATTTCACGCACGGATGTCCGGCTGGTGCTCACTTGCCGCAGCGCCCCCGGGCCCTCCGGCACACTTGTACGGGCGTGGCGGGACAGTGCCCTCCAACGCATTGACGTCCCTGAGCTGTCACTCGCCGAAATTGCTGAATTTGCGTCGGCCATTCTGCCGGGGCGTCCGCTGGCTGCCGAAACGGTTTCACGGCTGTTTCTGATGACAGGCGGCAACGCCCTATTCCTGCAGGAACTCCTGCGGGTGCTGGAAAATTCTGTGCAACTTGAATCAAGGCAGGGCCTGTGGGTGTGGGCGGGCCATTTGCCCGGAGGGACATCTCTGACGGACATCCTCAGAGTGGAAATTGAGCAGCTCCCGGCGGAGCAACGGGCAGCCTTTGAAATCGTGGCTCTGTGCGCTCCTGTGTCCTTGGAAATGCTTGGCCGCGAGGTCAAGCGTGATGCGGTTGACTTGCTGGCCGAGGCCGGGCTCATTAGGGTCAGGGCCACGGCACCGAACTATGGCACCGTGGTATCTCTTGCACACCCCATCTTTGGCGAAGTGATGCAGGGGCTGTTGACTCCGGCCCAGTCAAGAAGGCACTTCCGGGCGCTTCATGCCTCGGCTATGGACCGGCACACCCACGCGCCGGCAGGCCTGGCGGATTCCTCGCAGCTTGTCTGGACGGGGGAAACTTCGGAGCTGCTCACTGTAGTGTCGTGGGCCCTGGCAGCGGGTGAGGAGGTTTCGTTGCCTCTGCTCACGGACGCTTTCGGGTATGGGCGGACACTTACCGATTATGACTTCCGCATCCGCATGGCCACCATGCTCCTGCACCACGCTGACACCCCTGCCACGCTCCGGGCCGAAGCTCTCATCAACCGCATGGAAGCCCACCGGTTTAGTAACAATCCGGCGGGCGTGTCCGCTGATGCTGGCCGCGCCAAAGAATCCGTGGAGCGCCTTCCCAACGGGGAACAGCGCAATGCTCTGGCGGCCAATCTGGCAACGGTCCTGGCCGATGCGTATGTACTGCAGCAGGGACTGTGGGAAGAAGCGTTGGCGGTGCTGGACTGGGGCGAAAAGCTCATCACAGAATCACAGCTGCCCTCACAGGCTGCCATCCTTGAGCTCCGGGCCTCCCGCGGTATCTATCTGAGCTACGGTGGCAGAATGTCGGACTCCGCTGACGTGCAGAGGGACGTTTTTGCGGCCACCCGTTCCACACCCCATTTTCTGCCGCTCGCATCTACCCGCATCATCTCCCTTGGTCAGCGCGGTGAAGCCAAGAAATCACGGGCACTGGCTAGAGCGCAGATGACCCACGCCGTGAGGGCCACGGCCAAGTACCCCCTCGCGGCAGGCGAGATCGTCGGAGCCTGGTGCCTCTCCGACATGCTCACGGGCAACGTTCGTGAAGCCTCATTCATCTATGGGCTCATGAACACGGCCATAGCCCGCAACCCTGGCCATGTGCGGATGCGCAAGACCCTGGTGGCGTTTGGCCGTGGCCTGCTCGCCTCCATGAACGGGGAATGGCCGGCCGCAGCCGAAAACCTGACATTGGCCTGCGCCGAGCTTGAGGACTTCTCCGGAACAGGGTCCGAAGGGTTGCTGCTGGCAACGTTGGCACTGGCCCATGCAGCGAACGGCAACCATGGCGCCTCCGCCCAGGTAGGCCGCCAACTGCTCAACCGAACCACCGGTGAGAGTCGGCTGCTGGAAGTGCCCTCGCGCTATTCGCTGCTATTGGCCTCCATGTATGCACCCACTGGTGGGGAGGAAGCCGAGGCGCTGGCGCTCGTGGAGCTGGCTCGAAGCTTCGATTTTTCCCTCATGGAATTGCGGGCACTGCAGCTCCTCGCCTGCTGCACCACCGGCGGGCTTAGCCGTGGGGAGCTTGACCGGGCCCGCACCTTGGCAGCCAGCATCGACGCTCCCATCGCCGCTCCGCTACTGGCCAGCTGTGAGCACATTGGCGCCGGGGGAGTGCCCAGCCGTGGCGATGCGGCCAGACTGCTTGCCCGGCGGGGGCTGTTCGTGCCAGCAACCGCCATCCACGGACTCACCCCGCGTGAGCAACAGCTGGCCGGCCTGCTCGCCCTCGGCTACACCAATAACCAGATAACCAAGAAGCTCGTCATTTCCAAACGAACGGCCGAGACTCACTCAGCCAGGATTTACCAGAAGCTGAACATCAATTCCCGCGACGATATTGCCGAGGCGCTGGACAGGCTGGAAAATAGATCCCGCTAACAGCCACGCACCTTGCGCAGTTGCCTGCTGGACTACGGCGGAAGGCTGGCTCCCAGCGTAACGGCGCCTCCCGCCGTCGTTCCCCACCCGCTCCCACTGCTCGCCAGCTCGCGTCGGGGAACACAAAAGCGCCGCCCCCACAAAGGGAGCGGCGCTTTGGCGAATAGCAGGAAATGCTAGATCTGGCGGGCCAGGATGGCCTGCTTGACCTCGGCAATTGCCTGGGTGACCTGGATGCCGCGGGGGCATGCTTCGGTGCAGTTGAAGGTGGTGCGGCAACGCCACACGCCTTCCTTGTCGTTGAGGATCTCCAGACGCATATCGCCAGCGTCGTCACGGGAGTCAAAGATGAAGCGGTGTGCGTTCACAATGGCTGCCGGGCCGAAGTACTGGCCGTCGGTCCAGAAGACGGGGCAGGATGAGGTGCACGCCGCGCACAGGATGCACTTGGTGGTGTCATCGAAACGCTCGCGGTCCTCGGCGGACTGCAGGCGCTCCTTGGTGGGTTCGTGATCGCGGTTGATCAGGAACGGCATGACCTCGCGGAAGGACTGGAAGAACGGCTCCATGTCAACAATGAGGTCCTTCTCAACGGGCAGGCCCTTGATGGGCTCGACCGTGATGGGCTTGGACGTGTCCAGGTCCTTCAGCAGGGTCTTGCAGGCCAGACGGTTGCGGCCGTTGATGCGCATGGCATCGGAACCGCACACGCCGTGCGCACAAGAACGGCGGAAGGACAGCGAGCCGTCCTGCTCCCACTTGACCTTGTGCAGAGCATCCAACACGCGGTCGGTGCCGTACATGGTCATGGTGAAGTCTTCCCACTTTGACTCTTCCGAGAACTCCGGGTCATAGCGGCGAACACGCAAGGTGACGTCGAATGTGGGGATCTCTCCGCCGCCACCGAGGTGTGCGGGCAGTTCAATCTTTGATGCCGGCTCCGGCAATTCAGTTTCCACGGTGCTCATTAGTACTTCCTCACCATCGGCTGGTAACGGGTAACAACTACAGGCTTGGTTTCCAGACGGATCCCGGCGATGGACTCTTCCGAGCTCTCCACCGTGACATTCGAATCGAGGTAAGCCATGGAGTGCTTCATGAACTTCTCATCGTCACGGTCCGGGAAGTCCTCGCGGTAGTGTCCGCCACGGGATTCCTGACGGTGCAGGGCAGCAACCGTCATGACCTTGGCCAATTCCAGCAAGAAGCCCAGTTCAACAGCCTCGAGCAGGTCAAGGTTGAATCGCTTGCCCTTGTCCTGGACGGTGATGCGGGAGTAGCGCTCCTCGAAGGATGCAATATCTGCCAGCACCTTGTCGATGGACTCGGCCGTGCGGAACACCTGCATGTTGGCGTCCATGGTGTCCTGCAGATCCTTGCGGATCAGCGCAACCTTTTCGCCGCCGTCGGACGTGCGGACATGGTCCAGCAGCGCCTTCGTATCGGCTTCCGGGTTCTCCGGCAGCTCAACCCAGTCCGCGGTCTTGGCATACTCAGCAGCAGCCACACCGGCACGCTTACCGAACACGTTGATGTCCAGCAGCGAGTTGGTGCCCAAACGGTTTGAACCGTGAACGGAAACACAAGCAACTTCACCGGCTGCGTACAGGCCGGGGATGATGGTGTCGTTGTCTTGGAGAACTTCGGTGGTGATGTTCGTGGGAACACCGCCCATGGCGTAGTGAGCCGTGGGGAAAACCGGGACCGGCTCCGTGTACGGCTCAACGCCGAGGTAGGTGCGGGCGAACTCGGTGATGTCCGGGAGCTTGGCGTCAATGTGCGCCGGCTCCAAGTGGGTCAGGTCAAGGAGAACGTAGTCCTTGTTCGGGCCACAGCCACGACCTTCACGAACCTCGTTAGCCATGGAACGGGCCACGATGTCTCGGGGCGCCAAGTCCTTGATGGTGGGGGCATAACGCTCCATGAAGCGCTCACCCTCAGAGTTACGCAGGATGGCACCTTCGCCACGTGCAGCCTCGGAGAGCAGAATGCCCAGACCGGCAAGACCTGTCGGATGGAACTGGAAGAACTCCATGTCCTCCAGCGGGATGCCCTTGCGGAACGCGATGCCCATGCCGTCGCCGGTCAGGGTGTGTGCGTTGGAGGTGGTCTTGAAGACCTTGCCTGCACCACCGGTAGCCAAGATAACGGATTTGGCCTGGAAAACGTGCAGTTCGCCGGTTGCCAGATCGTAGGAAACCACGCCGGCAATCTTCTTCTGCAGGTAGATGGTGCCGTCCTCGCGGGTGGCTTCCTCTTCAACCGTGAGCAGATCCAAAACGTAGTACTCGTTGTAGAACTCCACGTTGTGCTTGACGCAGTTTTGGTACAGGGTCTGCAGGATCATGTGACCGGTGCGGTCGGCGGCGTAGCATGCACGGCGAACCGGAGCCTTACCGTGATCGCGGGTGTGGCCACCGAAGCGGCGCTGGTCAATGCGGCCCTCGGGCGTGCGGTTGAACGGCAGGCCCATCTTCTCAAGGTCGATCACGGCGTCGATGGCTTCCTTCGCCATGACCTCCGCAGCGTCCTGGTCAACGAGGTAGTCGCCACCCTTGACGGTGTCAAAGGTGTGCCACTCCCAGTTGTCCTCTTCCACGTTGGCAAGGGCTGCACACATGCCGCCCTGTGCTGCGCCGGTGTGGGAGCGGGTGGGGTAGAGCTTGGTCAGAACGGCGGTGCGGGCACGCTGTCCGGATTCAATGGCGGCACGCATTCCTGCGCCACCGGCCCCGACGATTACGACGTCGTATTTGTGGACCTGCATACTGGATGCTCTTTCTCTCATTTACTGCATTAAAAGCTGGTGTTCACTTCATGCCGCCCGGGCCGCAATGGGCCCGGTGCCCGCAACTAAAAGTTACGGAACGGGGCAGAAGGACGGGAGGTCAATGACCGCACCGGGAGGGCAAGGGTCAAAGGTGAAGATGACCAAGGTGCCCAAAACGATGATGACGGCGGTTGCAATGTACAGAACCGTCTTCAGGACCATGCGGGTGCGGTCGCGCTCAGCGTAATCGTTGATGATGGTGCGCACACCGTTGGTGCCGTGCAGCATGGCCAGCCAGAGCATGGCCAAATCCCAGATCTGCCAGAACGGATCCGCCCACTTGCCGGCAACGAAACCGAAGTCGATGGCGTGGATGCCGTCGCCGACCATCAAGTTGACGAACAGGTGACCGAAGATCAAGACGATCAAGACCACGCCGGAGAGGCGCATGAACAACCAAGCGAACATTTCAAAGCTTGAATGCGAAGCCTTGTTGCGCTTGTACTTAGGCGACTGCGCGCTGTTAGAGCGCGGTGCTGCGATGGAGTCGGTACTCATTTAGTGCCCCCCGAAGAAATTGGAGAAGACAATGGTGAGGTGACGAATCAAGAACGGAATCATCGTCACAGCCCACAGGGCCAAGACACCCCAGAGCAGCTGACGCTGGTACTTGGGGCCCTTCTTCCAGAAGTCGATGGCAATAATGCGCAGGCCGTTGAAGGCGTGGAACACGATTGCGGCGACCAGACCTGCTTCACCCAAACCCATGATGGGGTTTTTATACGCCCCAATGACTGCTGTGTACGCCTCAGGAGAAACCCTCACCAATGAGGTATCGAGGACGTGCACCAACAAGAAAATAAAAATCACTACACCGGTAATACGGTGTCCCACCCAGGACCACATGCCTTCTCGGCCGCGATACAGAGTGCCAGCTGGTTTTGTCGGCACTGATTAAACCTTCCCTGCGTCACCGTTGCGCTGGCGTGGTTCCACGCGGGGAAACGCACACGGCGTGAGCACTCATACTTGAGCCTAAATTTAGGCTTAGCTAACAGCATATTCAACTTAGGCACTCCTTGCTCTATGCATCAAATCACAGCCGGGCCGAAAAATGGCCGAATGCAGGCCTTTTGCTGTAGCCCCCATGCCGTCATCTTGGTGGTTCCTACCGCTGTTAGTGTCCTTCTCAAGTACGACGCCGGTGTGCCCGGCTACCAGCCCGGCGTACGCCCCTGGGTGGATCTTTGAACATCACACAGTGTCTCAAGGGCTTATGAGCCCGTCCCTGCAGGGGCATCGCCTAAGGTGGACTTGATGAATACGCAAAATTTGAATGATCCCGGGCAGTCCGTTGCGGATCCCCTGGACAGGTTCTACGCAGTCATTCCAGCCGGTGGGGTTGGCACCCGGCTGTGGCCGCTGTCTCGCGCAGCAGCCCCTAAATTCCTGCATGATCTGACCGGCAGCGGCAGTACCTTGATCCGCGCCACCTACGACCGTTTGGTACCGCTCAGCGGCGAAAAGGTGTTGCTGGTGACTGGGGACGCGCACCGCGAAGCCGTCTGCCGCCAGCTTCCAGAAATCGCTGACAGAAACCTGGTGCTGGAAACCGAGCCTAAGGACTCCGGGGCCGCCATCGGGCTGGCCGCCGCCATCCTCTTTACCCGTGATCCCGCCACGATCATGGGCTCCTTCGCTGCCGATCAGGTCATCAGCCCGGTGGAGAAGTTCCAGGACGCCGTGCGCGAGGCCATTTATACAGCCGCCACGGGCAAGATTGTCACCATCGGCATTAAGCCCACCCACGCGTCCACCGGATTCGGCTATATCCGCACAGGAGAACCGCTGGATATTGCTGGTGCCCCCAGCGCCCACACCGTGGTTAAGTTCGTGGAGAAGCCCAGCGAAGAAATCGCCGAACAGTACCTTGCCAGCGGTGAGTACAACTGGAACGCCGGAATGTTCGTGGCTCCAGTGGAATTGATGCTGCGCCATCTCAAAGCCAATGAGCCTGTGCTGTATGCCGGGCTGATGGAAATTGCTGCAGCTTGGGATACCCCTGACCGTATTGCCGTGAAGAACCGTGTCTGGCCCACGCTGCCCAAGATCGCCATTGACTACGCTGTGGCTGAGCCTGCGGCCGACGCGGGCGATGTTGCTGTCATTCCCGCCGACTTCAGCTGGGATGACGTCGGAGACTTTGCTGCTATTGCCCGTCTCAGCAGCGCCAAGGAGAACAAGAACGTCAAGGTTATTGGTGAAGGTGGCCGCGTCTTCACTGAGGACAGCACCGGAATCGTGGTGACTGACACCAAGCGTGTTATCGCCCTGATCGGGATCCAGGACGTGGTGGTTGTGGACACCCCAGATGCACTCCTGGTCACCACCCGGGCACATTCGCAACTGGTCAAAAAAGCAGTGGACGGACTCAAAGCCCGCGGCGACACCGACGTTCTGTAGCGCCTGTGGCGCCTGTGGTGCCTGTAGCGCGTGTGGTGCCAGAGCTCGCGAGCTCCGTTGGCACCTCAGTCGGCGGCAGAAGCAAGTAGCTGCACCGAGCTTGCGTAACGCTACGCCGCTAATGCCACCGCCGGGTACTGACACCATTAGAGTTTGAAGGTGCGCAATTACTCGATGGAAACAGATGCAACTGAGCTGGTAGGCCCCTGGCTGGAGCCCCTCCTGGCACAAGTCATAGAGTTCCGACGGGACATTCATGCCCACCCGGAACTGTCCTTCCAGGAATTCCGTACTTCAGAGAAAATCTACGAACACCTGTTGGCAGCAGGCCTGGCGCCCCGCCGGCTGGAAGGCACTGGGGTGATTGTCGACGTCGGCGAAGGCCCCATTGCGACGGCGTTGCGCGGCGACATTGACGCCCTGCCCATCGTTGAGGAAACAGCTCTCCCTTTCGCCTCCCGCAACCACGGCGTCACTCACGGCTGCGGCCATGATTTCCACACCGCCACCATGCTCGGCATAGCGTTGGTGCTCGCCCGGATGCATGCGCACGAACCGCTGGGCGGCCGGGTGCGCATCATTTTCCAGCCCGCAGAAGAGACCATGCCCGGCGGCGCCTTGTCCTGCATCGACCAAGGCGCACTCGACGGCGTTCCCCGCATCATGGCGCTGCACTGTGATCCGCGCATCGAGGTGGGTAAGATCGGCACCCGCATCGGCCCCATCACGAGCGCCTCGGACACCATCAAAATTGAACTCTCCGGACGCGGCGGTCACACCTCGCGCCCGCACCTGACCGAAGACCTTGTTTTTGCCTTGGCGCAGATTGCCGTCAGTGTTCCCGCCGTGCTGTCCCGCCGGGTGGATGTCCGAAGCGGCGTCTCTGTGGTGTGGGGACAAATCCATGCCGGTTCTGCCCCGAACGCTATTCCGGGACAGGGCGTCATGAGCGGCACCATGCGCTGCTTGGACCGTGAAGCTTGGCATGCTGCTGGGGAACTACTCGATGATGTGGTGCAGCAAGTTGCCGCGCCCTTCGGCGTGGACGTCTTTCTTGAGCACACCCGCGGTGTCCCTCCCGTGGTCAACTCCGAGCACGAAACCGCCGTCATCGAGGCCGCTGCCCGGGCCGAGCTGGGGGATGATTCAGTGGTGCTAGCTCCCCAGTCAATGGGGGCCGAGGACTTTGCCTGGTTCCTGCAGGGCATTCCCGGTTCCCTCATGCGACTCGGTACGCACGTCCCCGGTGGTGAGGAATACGATCTCCACCGCGGCGACTACATTGTCGATGAACGGGCACTGTCGGTGGGTATCCGGGTGCTGTGTGCTGCCGCCCTGCGCACACTACGCGAACTCGATGACGCCTAGTCGCCCAGATCAGTAGCTGTACCTCGGGAGGAGAGTGCCTCTAGCCCGACCCCCTTCAACCTCGCGGGCGAATAGCAGTTCTTCGCACGCAACGCCATCTGGGTCCGTCATGGTTTGTAACGGTTGGCCAACGAAGAACTATGGCACGGCGCCCTGGGGTGGCCGCTGGTGAGCTATGACACTAGGGTATTGTTAGCGCCGCATCACTGGGGTGTGCCAAGGTCTTCTCGTTTGTTTCATCTGCCTGATCAGCGTTGATCAGGTTGTTGGGGCTGTGCGGAGTCTGTGTAGCTCACCAGCCATCCAGTGCGGACACCAACCGATGGAGGAACCTTGAAAAACATGCTTGTCAGTACCGCGAAGACTTTTAAGCGCGGGGCCCTTGTGGGCACCATTGCGCTGAGCGCAACAGCCCTACTTCTCACCGGCTGCGGGGAGGCCCCGCCGGCTGCCGGAAGTAGCGAATCTAGCTCGCAGAACCCTGCTGCTGCCGATTTCCTAGGCTGCATCGTCTCCGACTCCGGCGGCTTTGACGATCAGTCCTTTAACCAGTCCTCCTACGAGGGCATGCAGAATGCCGTCAAGGACCTGGGCATTGAGATGAAGGAAGCCCAGTCGTCCACCACGGCAGACTTCGCCCCGAACCTGGCCCAGATGGCCAGTGCTGGCTGTAACTTGACCGTCACTGTCGGCTTCCTGTTGGCCGAGGCCACCGGAGAAGCCGCCAAGGCCAACCCCGATCTGAACTACGCCATTGTTGATGACAACACCATCACCGCTGACAACGTCAAGCCCATTGTCTACGACACAGCCCAGGCCGCTTTCATGGCAGGCTATGTTGCCGCATCCGTATCCAAGACCGGCAAGGTCGGCACCTTCGGCGGCGTCAACATCCCCACGGTCACGATCTTCATGGACGGCTTCGCCCAGGGCGTTGACTACTACAACGAAAAGCAGGGCAAGGATGTCCAGCTCATTGGCTGGGACGTCAAGACCCAGCAGGGTGTCTTCGCCAACACCTTCGAGATCGTTCAGGAAGGTACTAAGCACACCAACAACCTGATCGCCGATGGGGCAGACGTGATCATGCCCGTGGCCGGTCCGCTGGGTAAGGGTGCCGGAGATGCGATTCTGGCAGCCAACGCAAGTGGCAAGGATGCCAAGCTGATCTGGGTTGACTCCGATGGTTTCTTGACCGCCCCCACCTTCAAGGATGTTTTGCTGACCTCGGTTATCAAGACCATGGGTGAGGCTGTAGAAACAGTGATCAAGGAAGACCTGGACGGCAAGTTTGATCCGACGCCGTACGTTGGAACCTTGGAAAATGGTGGCGTGGCTCTGGCCCCCTTCCATGATCTGGATTCGGCCGTGAGCGCTGACACCAAGGCCCAGCTCGAAGAGATCAAGAAGGGCATCATCGACGGGTCCATCAAGGTGACCTCCGAGGCCAGCCCGAAGTAGCACCTTGACACGGGCGTTGGGGGCGGCGCTAGCAGCGGCCCCCAACGCCCGTGTCTTTCGGCCGTGATCAATACCTTCGCAGACGGGCTAAAACGTTGAAATTAGAACTTCGGGGCATCACCAAGAGCTTTGGTTCCCTGGTGGCGAACGACCACATCGACCTGGTGGTGGAATCAGGACAGATTCACAGCCTGCTGGGCGAAAATGGGGCGGGAAAATCCACTCTCATGAACGTCTTGTACGGGCTGTATTCACCCAGTTCGGGACAGATCCTTGTTGATGACGTGCCCGTGACCTTCTCCGGCCCGGCAGATGCCATGGCCGCAGGAATCGGCATGGTGCACCAGCACTTCATGCTGGTCCCGGTCTTTACCGTGGCCGAAAACGTGGCCCTGGGTGCCGAATCAACATCCTTTGGCGGCGTCCTGAATTTGGCTGAAACTCGCCGCAAGATCCGCGAGATTTCCACCCAGTTCGGTTTTGACGTTGACCCGGATGCGCTCGTCGAGGACCTGCCCGTTGGTATCCAGCAGCGGGTGGAGATCATCAAGGCGCTGGTGCGTAACTCCAAGATTCTGATTCTTGACGAGCCCACCGCCGTCCTCACACCGCAGGAAACCGACGAACTCATGGACATCATGAGGCAGCTCAAAGCCGGCGGTACCTCCATCGTGTTCATCTCCCACAAACTGCGCGAGGTGAAAGCGATATCTGACACCATCACAGTCATTCGCCGCGGCAAAGTGGTTGGCTCGGCAAGCCCGGACGCCTCCACAACGGAACTGGCCGAGCTGATGGTGGGCCGCGCCGTCAACCTGACCTTGAACAAGGCCGACGCCACTCCCGGAGCGGAAACGTTCAAGATCAAAAACCTCACCGTCATGAACGACGCCGGCCAGAGACTTTTGGACGACGTCACCTTGAGCGTGTCTCAGGGTGAGATCTTGGCGGTCGCAGGAGTGCAGGGCAATGGCCAGAGTGAACTCACCGAAGCGGTGCTGGGCCTGCACAAGCATGTGCTCGGTTCCATCACCTTGGACGGAAGAGAACTGGTAGGCAAGAGCGTCCGTCAGGTCCTGGATTCGGGGGTAGGTTTTGTGCCCGAGGACCGGCAGGACGACGGCCTGGTGGGGGAGCTGTCCATCGCCGAGAACCTCATCCTTGATCTCTACAAGAGTGCCCCGTACTCACGAGCCGGAACCCTGAATCGCGCGGTCATTGCCGAGAACGCGGTTAAAAAGGTGGCGGAATTTGATGTTCGGGCTCAGTCCTCACAGGACGCCGCTGATACTCTCTCCGGCGGTAACCAGCAAAAGGTAGTGCTGGCCAGGGAACTTTCCCGGCCCTTGAAGCTCTTTATTGCCTCCCAACCTACCCGTGGCGTCGATGTTGGTTCTATCGAGTTCCTGCACAAGAGAATCGTGGCAGAACGCGACTCCGGCACACCGGTACTGATCGTCTCCACCGAACTGGACGAAGTCCTTGAACTGGCCGACCGGATTGCGGTCTTGTTTGCTGGCCGGCTCATGGGAATCGTGCCAGGAAAATCCAGCCGCGCATTGCTTGGCCTCATGATGGCCGGGCTGCCCGCGGCAGAAGCACAGGAACACATGCAATCCCAACGTGAACCCGGCACTACCGAGGAAGAGGAAGGGGGACAGTCATGAGTGACGCTAAGGACAACATCCCCGCTGAAGGAACCGCGGGAATACCGGGCGCTCCGGGTAGTCCCGGCACCCCCAACATTCCCGGCGCCACCGGAAGCCCAAGCGCCACCGGACACCCGGGAGCAAAGGGTGCAACGGCCACTGACCCTAAACCCGGGACTGACCCTAAACCGGACAAACCGGAGCAGGAGAGCGGCACCAGCCAAGTGGTACGCGAGATCATGAGCGGCAACGCCATGATTTCCGTTCTGGCTGTGGTGGTGGCACTGATTATCGGTGGAATTCTCATCGCGGCCACAGACCCTCGCGTGACCACAGCTTTCGGCTATTTCTTTGGCGACCCCATGGCCACCATCAAAGCTATTTGGGCCTCGGTTTCCCAAGCGTATGGGGCGCTATGGCGGGGAGCCACCTTCGACCCGGGGGCACGCACCCTGCAAGGACGCCTAGGAATTTTTGAAACTCTGACCTTCGCCACGCCGCTGATCCTCTCGGGATTGGCCGTGACCCTGGCATTCAGGGTTGGTTTGTTCAACATTGGTGCCAAGGGCCAGATCATTCTCGGTGCCACCTTTGCCGGCGTCGTAGGTTTCTTGATTGAGCTTCCCCCGGGCATCCACCTGTTGGCCGTTATTCTCGCTGGCGCTGTGGGCGGTGCGCTGTGGGGCGGTATCGCTGGATTCTTGAAGGCCCGGACCGGAGCACATGAGGTGATCGTGACGATCATGCTCAACTACATTGCTGTGTCCTTGGTGCTGTTCTTGCTCAAGAATCAGTTGCGGGACCCCAACAGCAGCAACCCGATCAGCCCCCGCATGCACGAAACTGCCATGTTTCCGTTGCTGTTGGGTCCCAGTTTCCGGGTTCATGCCGGACTGATTGTGGCCATTCTGGCCGTCGTGGTGGTCTCATGGCTGCTGAACCGTTCCACGTTAGGCTTTGAATACCGAGCCATTGGCGCCAACCCCCGTGCCGCACGCACCGCAGGCATGAAGGTGTCCCGCGGGTACATCACCGTCATGCTCATCTCAGGTGCCTTGGCAGGTTTGGCCGGTGTCACCCAGTTGGCTGGCACCGAGAAACTACTCGATGCCGACGTTGCTGGCAGCATCGGCTTTGACGCCATCACCGTGGCCCTGCTGGGACGGTCCAAACCGTGGGGGACCTTCTATGCGGCACTACTCTTTGGCGCCTTCAAAGCAGGCGGCACCTCCATGGCCATCAACGCCAACGTCTCCATTGACATCGTGGCCGTGGTGCAATCCTTGATTGTGCTCTTCATCGCCGCCCCGCCACTGATCCGGTCCATGTTCCGGATCAAGGAAGTTCGCCGCGAAGGAGTGTCAGCATGAGCATCACCACTAAGAGTGAAACGCCCAAGGTTGCCGATGCGCTAGCTATCCGAAGCTGGAAAGTGCCGATTCTGCTCGGCGTGCTGGCCCTGTTCGCCGTCGTTGTGTTCGTTGTTCTCGGGCCCAGTGGCACCGCAACATTCCGTATTTCCCAAGATACCGATGCCTGGCAGGTGCCTAACCTGGTGGTGCCTGCCAAGGGCGTAGGCGTCTTGGTCGCAATCATCACGGTGGCGCTGGCCTACCTGGCCTGGCGTCAGACGCGAGCTACCGGAAAGATCGCCAAATGGGTGGTTATGACCTTCGCGGTGGTCTTCGTGGTGGGCATGATGGTGTGGATCATTGGCGGGACCACCACCCAGAACATCACGCTGGTGGGCTTGTTCACCGGCGCCATGCTCATCACCACACCCATCTTGTTCGGCTCCATGTCCGGTGTACTGTCCGAGCGTGCCGGCGTGGTCAACATTGCCATTGAAGGACAGTTGCTGGCCGGTGCCTTCACAGCGGCACTGGTTTCCTCCATCACGGGCAACGCCTATGCCGGACTCATTGCCGCAGCCGTTGCCGGTGTGCTGGTCTCCGTGCTCCTGGCCTTGTTCAGCATCAAGTACGTGGTCAACCAGATCATCGTGGGCGTGGTCCTGAACGTGCTGGTCTCCGGTCTGACCGGCTTCCTGTTCGAGAAGATCATGAAGACCAAGGTGGACGGCCTCACTATTTACAACCAGCCGGCACACCTGCCCAACATCTCCATCCCGCTGCTCTCGGAAATTCCGATCATTGGACCCACCCTGTTCCGGCAGTCGATCATTGGCTACTTCATGCTGATTCTGGTGGTGGCTCTCTGGTTCGGTTTGTTCCGTACCCGCTGGGGTTTGCGTGTGCGCGCCGTGGGTGAACACCCCAAGGCCGCCGACACCGTCGGCATCAACGTCAACCGCACCCGCGTGCTGAACGTTCTGGCCGGCGGGGCCGTGGCTGGCATTGGTGGCGCCTACTTCACGCTGGTTGCCGTGAGTAGTTTCAGCAAGGACATGACCGGCGGGCTGGGCTTCATTGCCCTGGCCGCGCTGATCTTTGGCCGCTGGAATCCGATCGGCGCAGCCCTGGCGGCGCTGCTGTTCGGTGTGGCCGGAAACCTGCAAAGCATTCTCTCACTCGCAGGCACACCGATCGACGGCCAATTCTTGGCCATGTTGCCGTACGCATTGACCATCCTGGCCGTATCCGGATTCGTGGGGCGGGCTTTGGCCCCGGCCGCGGACGGCGAGCCCTACATCAAGGAGTAGTCCATGTTGGATGACAAGCTCGACGGCGGCTGGGAGCCTTTGCGCATAGCCGCCACCGCGGCCTTGGCTCACGCGTATGCCCCGTACTCTCACTATCCGGTGGGGGCTGCGGCCCGGCTGACCGACGGCAGCATTGTCTCTGGATGCAATGTGGAGAATGCCAGCTTTGGGCTCACCTTGTGCGCGGAATGCACCATGGTGGGTGCTGCCCGCATGAACGGCGGAGGACTCATCACCGAGTTCTACTGTGTGGATGGCAAGGGCGAGATCCTGATGCCCTGCGGGCGCTGCCGGCAGCTACTGTTTGAATTCAGCACGGCGAGCACACAGATCATGACCTCCTCTGGAGTGAAAACCATGGATGAGATCCTGCCCGACGCCTTTGGCCCCGACAACTTGAAGGACTAGCTGTGACTTCGCTTGGAACATTCGCCGCCGTTGACATCATTGCCACCAAGCGTGACCGGGGCAAACTCACTCCGGAACAAATCGCGTGGACCATTGCGGCCTACACTCGCGGTGACATAGCCGAGGAGCAGATGGCCGCACTGAACATGGCCATCCTGCTCAACGGGATGGATCGGGAAGAAATCTCCCAGTGGACGGCGGCCATGATCGCCTCGGGGGAGACCCTGGATTTCAGCGGGCTGCGCAACAGCGCTGGCGCGCCCATGCCCACCACCGACAAGCACTCCACAGGCGGGGTGGGGGACAAGATCACCTTGCCGCTGGCACCCCTCGTGGCCGTATTTGGCGCAGCTGTGCCACAACTCTCCGGTAGGGGGTTGGGCCACACCGGCGGCACCTTGGACAAGCTTGAGGCCATCCCCGGCTGGCGTGCAGATGTCAGCCATGATCAACTGCTGCGCCAGCTCTCTGACGTTGGTGCGGTGATCTGTGCTGCGGGCGGAAATCTGGCCCCGGCCGATAAGAAGCTCTATGCCCTGCGTGATGTGACCGGAACGGTTGAGTGTATCCCGCTGATCGCTTCCTCCATCATGAGTAAGAAGATTGCCGAGGGCACGGCGGCGCTGGTCTTGGATGTGAAGGTGGGCTCCGGGGCCTTCATGAAGACCGTGGAACAGGCCCGTGAGCTGGCTCAGACCATGGTGGCACTGGGCAAGGACGCCGGGGTTAACACGGTGGCGCTCTTGACGGATATGTCCACACCGTTGGGTTTGACCGCCGGTAACGCGATTGAAGTTGAAGAGTCAGTGGAGGTGCTGGCCGGCGGTGGTCCAGCCGATGTGGTGGAACTGACCGTGAAGCTGGCGCAGGAAATGCTTGACGCTGCTGGCATTCGTGGTGCCGATCCGGCGGCTGCGCTCAAGGACGGACGGGCCATGGACGTATGGCGCCGCATGATCCGCGCCCAAGGCGGGGACCCCGACGCCGCACTGCCGCAAGCACGGGAGTCCGAGGTTATTCTGGCCCCGGCCGACGGCGTACTGGTGGGTCTGGATGCCTTGGCTGTGGGTGTTGCAGCCTGGCGATTGGGTGCTGGGCGTGCTCGCAAGGAAGACGCCGTTCAAGCCGGGGCGGGGGTACGCATGCACGCCAAGCCCGGCGATCTGGTTCGTGCGGGTGACCCGCTCATGACGCTATTGACCGACACTGCCGAGAAGTTCGCCGGAGCCAGAGAAGCACTCGAAGACGCGGTGACCATTACCCCCGACGGCGACCGTGGGGCGCGAAAGCTCATCATCGACCGCATCGCCTAAGCAACGCCCCACCGCACTACCAACGCTATCGCAGCAATGGTGGTGTTTTTGGAGACGCTAGCGCAGCAAATGCGGCATTTTCGGCAACGCTATCGCAGTTAATAGCTCAGCCAATGTGGCACAAGACAAGGGCGGTCAGGAGAGTATCCTGGCCGCCCTTGTCATTTCTTTAGTTCTTACTGCTCATTTTCTGCTGCACAGGCCCGTATCTGGGCTGTGGATTAGCCGTGTGTGGAAGAGCGGCGGGCCCGCATCAGAAGTGTTCCCACCCCTGCCAGGAGCAGTGCCAGCCCACCGATCAGCAGCATGCCCGCCTGAGCGCCCGTGGAGGCAAGGTCGTCCGAACCTGCCACAGGATCGGAGGACGTAGAGGGCCCAGTAACCGATGCCGAGGGATCAGCAGCGGTAGGTGCGGGATCCGCCGTCGAACTTGCCGGGGTGGAAGGTGCGGCAGAGACGCTGGCACTCGCCGAGGGGCTCGGTTCCGTGACAGTCAGAGCGGCCAACAGCTGAGGGGCAGAGCGTGAGACGTTTCCGTCGGCATCCGTCAGCGAGACGGTCCACAGCTGAGCACCCGTTCCGGCAGCCAAGGTGATGCTCTGTTCGCCACCGACCGCAAGCTCGCCCTGGGCAAACTCCTTGAAGGCGCCGGTGACAGCCCAGCTGGAGGACGTCAACTCCGTGGCCCGGATCAGGCTGACTTGGGCCACAAACTCGTCGTCGCCAGCATCGTAACGTGCAGCATCGCCACGGAAGTTAGGCTCGTCGTACTTCCACGCCTCGAAGGAATCCAGCGAGGGGGAGTAGGCGTTGACGGCCATGAGGTTTGCGTCGAGGTCGAACTGGAGCAGACGCTGGAAGCCGGTATCGCGGTCCAAGATGTCCCCGCGCGGTGCCGGGACGGTGGAACGGTAGCCCTGGTAGTCAGCCAGCATTTCCACCACTGTCCGGCCAGTGTTGCCAACGTTGCCAATGGCAAAGGTGTTGCGGGCCAGCTCAGTGGCATCGGTCTGTTCGCCCGTGACCGGATCAGCGTAATTGGTCACGACACCGTGGAAGTGGCCGCCCAGAACGAGGAAGACATTCTCATTGGGCGCAACCACGGTGTCCCAGACTTCCTGCGCCGAGGAGGTGTAGCGGGCATCGACGGTGTCGCGGGTGCCGGCGGTGTTCAGGTATGCGTGCGTGGCGATGATGACGTTGTGATTCGGGTGGGCTTTCGCCTGCGCAGAAGCCCAAGCCTGCTGCGCGCCCGATGACCTGTACGGCAGGCTCAGTACCAGGAAATCAACCCCGTCATGGGAGAAGAAATCCGAGTGCGCGGCATTGTCATCCTTTGTCCAGGTCTCACCGAACCACGGCTTGTCTTGGTACATGGAGGCGGGGAAGTATTCGTTGTACTTGGTGTTGTCGTGGCCCCAGAAATTATCGTGGTTGCCCGGCAGGATGCCGTTGGGAATGTTGGCGTCATTGATCATGGACATGATCTTTTTCGAGGCTGTAAATTCCCTGTCAGCACGCTCGTGGGAGTTGTTCCCGGCAATCCAGTTCTCAATGATGTCGCCAGTGTGCGAGTTGTAGGCAATCTTGCGGGCATTGGCGTTGGCCACCACCCACGAGGACATCTGGCGGAACACATCTTGGAAGCCTTCGGCGTAGAACTGGGTGTCCGTCATGTGGTTCAGGGCGAAGTCGTAACTGCCCGGGTTGGTGAAAGACTGGTCCGTAACACCTATCTCGTCCAGCAAACCACCCTGGGTGCGTGGGCCGTCAATGACCAGAACATGGGCCTTGTCCTTTTCCACCCACGACGCCGGAACCGTGCCGTTGAGTGTGATGTCGCCATCGGCGGATGGTACCGCTGTGGTCAAAACCGACCACTTGCTGGCCGTAGCATCCCAGCCGAGCATTTGGATTTCATTGCGGGCGGCCGTGGTGCCGGACCAGATGAAGTTGGTCTCCTCGGCGGCTGTTACGCCAATTTCAAAGCGTTGGAACGGGAAGTTGTGGCTGCTTCCGGCCGTGGCCAGAGCCTGGCTGCCGTCCACAATCTTCTCGCCAGCGATGGCCAAGGTGGCGGGAACTGCTGCCGGGCTGGTACCTGCGCGCACCACCACGCCGGTGCCATCCTTGAGCTCTGCGGCCTGGGCCGCCAGCGTGAGGTTCGTGCCGCCGTCGTCCGTCCCGGTGACAGTGGCCGCCAGATCGGCGCCCTTGTTCAAGGTCAGCTTCGGGGTGCCGGGTACGTTGTTGGTGGAAACGGTGGCCGGCTCCAGCTCCCCGGGCAGCGGCTCGGTGGGGTCAACATAGACGACGTCGTTGAGCTCGCCGGGGGTGCGGGTCGCGGCGATGCTGAAATCGTGCTCGTTGTCGCCGGTGTGTTGGGCGCGCTGGTAGCTCTGGCCCTGATCGGACTTGCTGTAGTTGCGCGCTTCCTGACCCATGCGGCAGGGAGTGAACTGGTCAACCACGACGTCGTAGGACGCCATAGCATCAACCGTGGCGCCCGTAGAATCCATGATGTAGATGCCGTAGCCGGTCTCATTTAGACCCGTGGCGTACAGTCCGTTGGCCTTCTCGCGCAGTTCTGCCGGGGCAGCTTCGGGAGTAGCCAAGTACGTCTGGCCCGGGGCGAGGGTGATGGCGCCGAGATCTGCGATCTGTGGGGTGGCAGAACCCTGGCCGGTGCCGGTGCAACGGTAAGCAGACCAACCAGCCAGGCTCACGGGGGAGGTGCCGTAGTTGGCCAACTCAAAGAATTCGTCGTTGGTGCCAGCTGCGCCAGCCGGTGCAATCTCGCTGATCGCCACGTCGGTGGCAGCGGACTTGGCCGGGGCGGCCACGACGGGGGCAACTACGTGGGTACCGGGCGTGCCGGCGGTGGTCAGGGCAAAGTCAGCGGCGTTGTTGCCCGTGTCCGTGACCCGCACCAGTACCTCATTCTGGAAGTGGTCCGCCTTATTCTTCACGGGTGCTCCGTCAGCACAGGGGCTGTTCCTGTTGTTGTACACGCCCACGCGGTCAACGATCTCCTGCTGGGGCGTGAGGAGCATGACGCCGAAATCGCGCCAATGCATGGCAGTGTCGTAGCTCAGGTCTGCTCCACCAGCAGGCTGGGTACCCTTGGCCGCGCTGATCACGAAGCTTTCTCCGGGAGCCACCACGGAACCGGCAGGAGGCTGCGGGATCTGGACATAAGCGGTGCTGTTCTCGCCGCAACGGAACAAGCTGAAGCCGGACATATCCACGGCCTCAGTGCCGAAGTTGCTCAGTTCCACGTACTGATTGGTGGAACTGCCACCCACAGCGTTGGCGATCTCAGTAAATCGCAGACCATTGTCGATGGAGGTGCGGGACTCGGCAGTTGCATTGGGTGCGCCTACAGTGCGCGGTGCGATGATCCAATCTTGGGTAACGTTTCCAGTTGCGGAGACGCGCTGGAACGATTCATCTAGACGGTGGTCAAGCTGGCGGTCCAGATTAACGCCGTCGGTTTCGCAATCGGAGGCGATGTCCGGATGGTAAATGCCTACGGCATCCCTGCGCTGGCCGGTGGCATCCTCAATGAAGGCGCCGTAGCCAAAATCGTGGAGGCTCGTCTCATAGCTGGCATCCGTGGCGTAGCCGGAGCCGGCCCGCGATGTGGTGAACTGCGCACCGGGAGCCAATATAGTGTCCGCCGGGACCACGGTCTGGGGTCCGTAGCCACCGCCAGTCTGGCCACAGCGATAGATCTTCCAGCCCGAGATGTCCACCGGGGACTCGCTAAAGTTGCTCAATTCAATTAAGTTCTTGTTGGCGACTCGATTAGCTGTGGTGGATGCCCCCGCACCACCATTGGCAATCTCGCTGATGAGCACGGGGGAGCCGGGGCTCACCTCGTAGCGGTTGCCAGCTTCCGCCTCGAGCGCGGGCGCCATGCCAGCTCCCAGCGAGACGGCTGCCAGGCCTCCTATCAGCCCCAGCGCCATCCGCCGGGGTGTGGCCCTTCCTGCACGAGTCAGCGACGAAGCATTTAAGCGGGGAGTTCTAGGAGGCGGTACCTGAGAGTCAACATTCATTGACTGGAGTTCCTTTCAAAAGGCGGAGTGAGACCTTGATAGCCTGCCAACCGCAAGTGGCCGGGGCGTTGCCATTGTGTGAAGTCCACCGCAGGTGCAAGTGTCCGGGGTATGAACAGTGCGTGCCGAAAAATATCCCCCGCTGGGTGGATGCCGCCAGAGGTCACGCGTGGGAAACTTGAGAAAGACAACCACCACAGAAGAGGAAAAATTCACGGTGGACTTCTTGCACCTCATTGATCAGATCAACGTCATGATCGAACACTCCGCTGCTCAGTGGTGGGTCATTCCCATGGTGGCGCTGTTCTGCCTGATCGACGGATTCTTCCTATTCCTGCCCAGCGAAACAGCTATTGTGGCGCTGGCATCCATTGCCTCCCGGAACGGCTATCCCAATATTTGGTTGCTGATCCTCGGCGCCTCTGTGGGCGCCATGATTGGTGACAACATCGCCTATTGGATGGGTCGTAAGCTTGGTGTTGAGCGCTTCGCCTGGATGCGCCGCCCCCGCATTGCCAAAGCCTTTGCCTGGGCTGGCATGGAATTGGACAAGCGCGGAGCCATCCTCATCTTCACGGCCAGGTACGTCCCCGTGGGCCGGATAGCCGTCAATTTCACCGCCGGAGCCACCCTGTTTCCGTGGCGGCGCTTTGTGCTCTTGGACGGTATTGCCGTCGTGACGTGGGCTATTTATTCAGTGGCCGTGGGCACATTCGCCGGGCGGTGGGTGCACGATAATCCGCTTTTGGGGGTCGGTATCGCCATCGCCTTTGCCATTGTGATCGGTATTCTCGTGGACCATGCACTGAAGTTGGTGCACCGATATGTGGATCGCCGCGCCCACAAGAGTTCCGCTCGCACAACGCCAAGCGAGCCAACGACGCCAGCTGATGCAAGCCCGCTGACGGTGCCGAAGGATTCGGCGGAGCCGGGTCCTGTGGATCTGAGTCCTGTGGGTCTGAGTGCGCCGGTGCTAGGTGCTCCCGAGTCAAGCCGCCTTGCAGCGCCCGACGCCGGAGAAGGTGACGGACACACTGTGGTGGGTGCCGCCGTCGTCCCTCATTGTGGCGGAGCGGGCAGCGGGAAGGGCACCGTCAAGGTTGGTGGGCCATCCCCAAACGGCGCAGCGGCTGCCGGAATTCACCGGCACTAAGTCCGCGTCCAACTAGCGCCGGGCCCGGCTCATCCCTAGAGTGGGTTTGTGACTAACTCAACTTCAGAACACACAGGCATTTCCATTCCCGTCGTGGACCTTAAATCATTGCCCAAAGTGTCCCTGCACGATCACCTTGATGGCGGGCTCCGCCCCGAAACCATCATTGAGTTGGCTGCCGAGGTCGGGTACACCTTGCCCGCCACCGAGGCTACGGAACTGCGCGACTGGTTCCTGGAATCGGCCGACTCCGGCTCGCTGGAGCAGTACCTAGAAACGTTCGAGCACACCGTTGCTGTCATGCAAACGCACGACGCCTTGGTGCGAGTCGCCAGAGAATTCGTTGAAGACCTCGCCGAAGACGGAGTGGTTTACGGCGAAGTTCGCTGGGCTCCGGAGCAGCACCTGAGCGCCGGGCTTTCTCTGGATGAGGCTGTCGAAGCCGTCCAGGAAGGTCTGGAAGTGGGCATGGATTCGGTGGATGAGGCGGGCGGCTACATTGAGGTCGGCCAGATCCTCACGGCCTTGCGCCACGCCGACCGGGGCGCCGAAATCGCCCAGCTGGCCGTTCGTCACCGCGACAATGGTGTGGTGGGCTTTGACCTTGCCGGCCCAGAGGAAGGCTACCTGCCCTCCCGCTTCACCGAAGCTTTCACCTACCTCGCGGAGAACAATTTCCCCGCCACGGTCCACGCCGGTGAGGGTGCCGGGCTCGAAAGTATCCAGGACGCGCTGGTCCACGGCCGGGCGCTGCGACTGGGCCACGGCGTGCGCATCGCCGAGGACATCCACCTCGATGTCCAAGAGGAAGACGGGCACGACGTCGGCACGCTCACCTTGGGCGATCTGGCGCAGTGGGTCCGAGACCGGCAGATCCCGTTGGAGATATGCCCGTCCTCGAACCTGCAGACCGGTGCCATTGCGGCGTTTGGCAGCACCATTGCCGAACACCCCATTGACTTGCTGCACCAGTTGGGCTTCAACATCACCGTCAACACCGACAACCGGCTCATGAGCGGTGTGACGCTGAGCGGCGAATTTGGGCTGCTCGTGGAGACCTTCGGTTATGGTCTGGACACCGTCCTTGAAATGACGCTGAACGCTGTTCACGCATCATTCTTGCCCATTGAATCACGCGAGCAGTTGGCTGAATTCATCGTGGAGAACTTTGAAGACGCCATGGAGGAAATGGACACCTTCGAAGACTCCGAAGAATTCGAAACCTTCGACGCCTCCGATCTGGACGAGCCCGAGCTGGATGAATCTGAAGTGGATGAATCCGCTGTCGACGAAGACGGACGTGACAACTAGTTCTATGCCGGAATTCAACGGGCGGGCCAGCTCCACTGCGGTGGAGCTGGCCCGCCTTGTCGATGTGGTGGATGCCCTCCGGGAGCATTGCCTGTGGACGGCAGCACTGACTCATGAATCCCTCACCAGCTATTTGGTAGAGGAAGCCCATGAGTTCATTGAGGCACTGGAAACCGGCAGTTCAGCGCAGATTTCCGGCGAACTGGGCGATATCTTGCTGCAAGTGGTGCTGCATTCGCGCTTGGCTCAGGAATCCGGTGAGTTCGATTTAGCTGATGTGGCTCACGGTCTGAGCGAGAAAATGATTCGGCGCAGCCCACACGTCTTCCATCCCGATGGCACGTTGCAGGAGAGTTTCCCTGCCACGCTCGGCGAAATCGAGGAGACCTGGGAACGCGTCAAGGCGCAGGAACGTGAGCAGGCGCGTGAACAGGAAGCGGCGGTGAGAGCTACAGGAGCGCCCACGCAGTCCGGAAAACATGTCCAATCCGGGCCATTTTCCGGAATTCCGGGGTCACTGCCGGCTCTGGCCATGGCGCAGAAATCGGTGGAGCGTGCACGGCGAGCGGGGCTCGAGGTGCCGGAACCCGCGGGGAACTTCCCCAGCCCCATCGAATCGGAAGAAGAGCTCGGGAAGGTGTTGTTCGACGTCGTACTTCAGGCACAAAAGCGTGGCTTGGACGCAGAAAGGGCACTACGGCTAGCCGTACGAGACTTTCAAAGTCTGCACAGGGGATGATGGCCGCCGGGCGCACTCGCCGAGACTGAAATGCTAGGCTTTCCGTAGGGATTTATCGAGAAAATGAGGGGCGGCACTGATGACTACAGCACATTGGGCCCACGCCCCTGCGGAAAGTGGGGTGGCCTTGATGGCCTGCTTCGCGACCGCCACCGCTCCCTGACGCGCCCGGCCTCAAGCCGCCCGCCTCCTGTGAGCCACCTCAAAACACCATCCCTGTGCCGTCGAGAACGGCACGCCTGAAAAGGCACTTCCCTTTATTTGAGGACTCCTTGCTGTGGAAAAAATCTCCGAAAAACAAATCCGTTCCTGCTTCGTCAATGCGAGCCGTTCCGAGGCCGCCAAGCTGACGTTGCCAGCCAATTTTGCCGACCTTCACTGGGACGAACTCGACTCGCTCGGTTGGCGAGATCCCAAGATGCCGATGCGCGGCTACCTGATTACCCGGACCGCTGATCGTTTGGTGGGCATCATGCTCCGAGCTCCAGAGGGCGGCAGCGGCAAGAAGCGCAGGGTGCTGTGCGAGTTGTGCCGCGACGTCTATTCCGAGGAAGACGTGTACCTGTGGGTGAGCAAGCGGGCCGGTCAATCGGGCCGCGACGGGAACTCGGTCGGGACGCTGATCTGTGCCGAATTTTTGTGCTCGGCCAATGTCAGGAAGGTTCCTGCCGTCAATGAGATTGAGCCAGACCCGGTTGCAGTCATTGAACGGCAGATCCTGGGCCTGCGCGAACGGACCGAAAAATTCATGGCACGCGTTATGGGTTAGACCCGCTGTCGCTTCGCCTTGATTGTTCGCGTTGAGTCTTCGCCTTGAGTCGATGGCCCAAGGGTGATGCCGTAAAAACCCTTGGGCGGGATGGTTTCATTTTCATGAACCGATCCCGCCCAAGGGTAGTTTGCTAGTTCTTTGAGGACTTAGCGCGAGGACTTAGTCCGCGAGAAGGGTGTAAATGGCTCGCCGGGCGGTATCCAATGCTTCAGTGGCTGCCTTGATTTGGTCCTCGTTGCCAGCCATCGATATTTGCTCGACTGCGCCAACGAGCTTGCCCAAGCCAAGCCGCAAATCAGTTCCGGCTCCGGCTTCCTCATTCACATCGGCCCAAACCTGAGCCATTTCTTGGCCGTTTTCGGCGACGTAGTTTTTGCCAGCGTCTGTTAACACGAACTCGGTGCGCTTGCCGTCACCGGTTGACTCGATGAGTCCCTCGGATTGGAGTGCTGCCAATGCGGGGTAGATAGAGCCGGGACTTGGGCGCCAGGCACCGTCGGTATGTGCGGCGATGGCGCCGATCATGCCGTAGCCGTTGTAGCTGTGCTGGCTCAATAGGGACAAAATGGCGCTACGGACGTTTCCCTTGCGGACTCGGCCGCCACCGCGGGGACCGAAGCCGCCTCTGCCGCCAAAGCCACCACCGGGGCCACCACCAGGGCCACCGCCTAGGCCCCCACCCATGCCGCCACTTCTGTGTCCGCCGCCGAGTGGCCCTCCACCACGGGGCCCTCCGCCGTGTGGGCCGCCGCGGGGGCTTCCTCCACGAGGACCCCCACCGCGGGGACCGAAGTCGCCGCGTCCACCCCGGCCGCGGCCTACGTCACCCGGGAAACTTTCGCGAGGGTCGGTGAAATCACCATCGCTGTTCGGGGGAGTGGGCTCGTTGTGGTGCCGTGACCGGTGGCCTCGCCGAGCGTCTCGCTGGTGATCATTGTTTTCTTGGGGAAAATTGAAGTTTTTCATTTTATGCTTGCTTGCTTGCTTGCCTGTTCTAAAAGTTGAAATATGGGGGCTGCCGGGGGAGGGAATCGATAGATGATGGCCGTCCCGAGCCCGGTGGTGGAAGTACGAAGTACGTAGAGACTGTCCACTGAACGATTTGTTCCTCGCGTTGCGTCGCTTTGAAAGCTTCTTTGACTGCGTTGCGATACTTAACGATATATCGCTATATTCGTTTGCGCAAGAGGTTACTGCGCCAGAGGTTTTTGAAAAATATCCAAAGCCGTCCGTTACACCGTCCATTACGATCCCTTGGGCGAATCTTCGCCGGGGTTACAGCGCTTCTGGGCGTTTTGCCGGCCTCGCTCGGTTTTTCAAAAGTCCGTTCCGTGTAGCGCAGGAAAGCTCTTGGCGTAGTAATGAGGGCTCAATCACGCTGTCGGCTACGATTGAGACGACAGCGTGGTCGACAAATACACTACAAAGCTGACTATTAGGAGCAATACGTGGCACTTATTGAAGCCATTCATGCACGCGAAATTTTGGATTCCCGCGGAAATCCGACCGTTGAGGTCGAAGTTCTGCTGACCGATGGTGCCATGGGTCGCGCAGGCGTTCCTTCCGGTGCATCCACCGGTGCCTTCGAGGCAGTGGAACTCCGTGACGGCGACAAGGACCGTTATCAGGGCAAGGGTGTTTTGCAGGCAGTCGAGGCTGTTCTGGAAGTTATTGCCCCCGAGATTGAGGGCCTGGACGCTACCGACCAGCGTCTGATCGACTCCGTCATGCTGGAACTGGACGGCACGCCGAACAAGGCGAAGCTGGGCGCCAACGCCATCTTGGGTGTTTCGCTCGCCGTGGCTAGTGCCGCGGCCGAGTCCGCTGGCCTGCCGCTGTACCGCTACTTGGGTGGCCCCAACGCGCACGTTCTGCCGGTGCCGCTGATGAACATCCTCAACGGTGGCTCACACGCTGACTCCGACGTCGATATCCAGGAATTCATGGTTGTGCCGCTCGGTGCTTCCACGTTCTCCGAAGGTCTGCGCTGGGGCGTTGAGGTCTACCACAACCTCAAGGCCGTGCTGCAGGAAAAGGGCCTCTCCACGGGCTTGGGCGATGAGGGTGGCTTCGCGCCGAACCTGCCGTCCAACCGTGCAGCCCTTGACTTGATCCTGGAAGCCATCACGCGTGCCGGCTACAAGCCCGGCACCGATGTTGCATTGGCCTTGGATGTTGCCTCCTCCGAGTTCTTCAAGGACGGTGCCTACCAGTTCGAAGGCAAGGCACTAACTGCTGCCGAGATGAGCGCTTACTATGCTGAGCTCGTTGCCGACTACCCGCTCGTTTCCATCGAGGATCCCCTGGATGAAGATGACTGGGAAGGCTGGAAGACTCTGACCGACGCCATTGGCGACAAGGTTCAGATCGTGGGTGATGACCTCTTCGTCACCAACCCCGAGCGTCTTTCCCGCGGCATCGACGCGGCAACCGCCAACTCGCTGCTGGTGAAGGTCAACCAGATCGGTTCACTGACCGAGACCCTGGACGCTGTTTCCATGGCTCAGCGCGCCGGTTACACCACCATCACCTCGCACCGCTCCGGCGAAACCGAGGACACCACCATTGCTGACATCTGCGTTGCCACCAACGCCGGTCAGATCAAGACAGGTGCTCCGGCCCGCTCCGAGCGTGTTGCCAAGTACAACCAGCTGCTGCGCATCGAAGAAGAACTCGATGACGCTGCACGCTACGCAGGCCGCAGCGCGTTCCCGCGTTTCAAGGGCTAAATAGCAGTGAAGGCCGCGGCGGCTGACTAAGGTGAATTCACACCTGGTCAGCTACCGCGGCCTTGTGCGTTAAACATGAACGTCACTGAACTGAGCTAGCGTTGTCTGAAAAGCAGCCATTGGTGAGCTAGCGTTTGAGGAAAAGCTGCCATTAGTGCGATAGCGTTCGTTGATGGGCCGGGATAAACTGCCGGCCGAATTCCTGAGGAGAAGCATGGCCACACGACGGCCCTCAGTGCCTAAGGCACAGTTCACTTCCGGACTCAAAGGTGCCCCGGAGGCCCCTGCCGCTGCCGACCCAGCTTTGGAAAGTACGACGACGGCACCTGGCTCAGGCGCTCGGGCCACCAAGGCCAAGGCTGACAAGCGCGAACGCCAGCCGACCAGCAATTCTCAGGGCCGCAGCAGCCAGGATGGCGTGATCCATCCGGCGGGCAACAGTCCGGTCCCGGCAAGATCCTTTTCTGGCCGCCTGATCGTGCTAGGTATCACCATGGGTGTGGTCACCATCCTGCTCGCACCGAATGTGCACACCTTCGTCACCCAGCGGACCGAAATCGCCCAACTGCGCGACGACATCTCGGCCCGGCAGGCCCAACAAGACGCCTATGCATCCGAACTGCAACGGTGGGATGATCCGGCCTACATCAAGCAGCAGGCCCGCGACCGGGTCAGCATGCTCATGCCCGGTGAAACCGGCTACTGGGTTTATGGCGGCGACGATATTGAGGGCGCCCAGAACTCGGTAGACGCAGCTAAGGCGGCCGCCGTCGAGGCGACCACCGCAAAAAAAGCCACCGAAGTCACAGAAGATCCTTGGGTCGACAGCCTGTGGGAGTCCGTGAAGAAGTCAGCCCAAGTCCAAGCCCCTGCCGAGCCGGTAGCCCCATCAGCTCCTGAGCCAAGCGCTCCGGCTGCGTCTGAGGAACCCGCGCCGTAGTAGCCTCCTCGTCACCGTGCTGTAAGAATGCGCTGGGGCATGAACCTTCGCTGCCTCCGGGCAGGCTAAAATTACAGGTTGAACATCACGGCCCTAGCGGCCTAATGCATGACAACAGCTCTATGAAAGGCCCGCCCGTGCCCGAAACCACCAGCTCCGCCTCGACCGGGCGTATTCCCACCCAGCACGATCTGGACACTCTCAGCCGCCAGCTCAACAGGCCCGTGCGTGACGTGGTTGAAATTCCGGCACGCTGCATCTGTGGCAACCCGCTGGTGGCTGCAACGGCTCCCCGTCTCAGCAACGGCATTCCGTTCCCCACCACTTTTTACCTGACGCATCCGGTATTGACCGCTGCCGCGTCGCGCCTGGAAGCAGCCGGACTCATGAATGAAATGAGCGAACGCCTGGAGACGGACACCGAGCTGGCCGCCGCCTACCAGAAGGCGCACGAGAGCTACATTGCGGCCCGCGAAGCTATCGGTGAACGTGCCGGCACGGGTCCTGTCCCGGAAATTGCAGGGATCTCCGCTGGTGGAATGCCCACCCGTGTCAAATGCCTCCATGTGCTGGTTGGTCACGCTCTTGCAGAAGGCCCCGGCGTGAACCCGCTGGGCGATGAAGCTCTGGCTGGGGTAGCCCAGTGGTGGACCGCCGATACCTGCTACTGCGCCGGCGCCTGGGATGACGGCGCACCGGTACCCAACAAGGACCTGAGCCGCCACGTTAAGCACCTTAACCAGAACGAGAACCAGAACTAGAACTAGTAACGACCCAGCCAGTCCCGATTCTTGAAAGGCCCCACCATGCGTGTTGCAGCCATCGACTGCGGAACGAACTCCATCCGCTTACTCATTGCCGATGTGACGCAAGAGCCGCACGGCTGCCAGTCACTGCGCGATGTGCACCGCGAAATGCGGGTTGTCCGGCTGGGACAAGACGTTGATGTCACCGGCAGCTTGGCTCCCGAGGCGTTGGCTCGCACCTTCGCCGCGGTAGACGACTATGCCGCCATCATCGCGGCCCATGCCGTGGAACAGGTGCGTTTTGTGGCTACGAGTGCCACCCGTGATGCCAGTAACAGGGATGAATTTGTCGCTGGTATCAAGGAGCGCTTGGGCGTAGAACCGGAAGTGGTCAGCGGCGCGCAAGAGGCGGCACTGTCCTTTTCCGGGGCTGTGTCCGTGCTACCGGCCTTGGGTGCGAAGAAGGTACTTGTTGTTGACTTGGGCGGTGGCAGCACCGAGTTCGTAGTGGGTGATGGCAACGGCGTCTTGAGCGCACTGAGCGCCAACATGGGCTGTGTGCGTTTTACCGAAAGGTACCTGCAGGCTGACCCTCCCACCGAAGAACAAATCGCTGTGGCCGAGGCAGCGGTGCAGGAAAAACTTGCCGAAGTTCTCGCCGTGGTGCCCTTGGCTGATATTGACCAGGTGGTGGGAGTTGCAGGTTCCATCACCACCATCACAGCCCACGCCCTCGGGTTGGTGCGCTACCAGAGTGAGGCGATTCATGCCGCCGTCGTACCTCTGGAAAAAGTGGACGCAGCAGCCTCCTCGTTACTCTCCATGACGCGGGCTCAGCGAGCGGAGTTGGGCTTCATGCATCCGGGCCGGGTAGACGTCATCGGTGCCGGAGCACTGATCTGGCGCACCGTGCTGCGCACCCTCTCGCAGCTCAGCGGCGGACGGGTGGAATCGGCAACCACCAGCGAACACGATATTCTTGACGGAATCGCCTTGGGTGCAGCCCGAGACTGACACCGCCCCGCAGCCTTCCTTTGGAATGGCCATCTCACGGAAACGAGCTCCCATGCAGTTAGCCCCACGGTTGCGTAAAACCGCAGCCGCGCTGATGACGCTTGCCCTGGCTGGCTCGTTGCTCATGGCTGGCGCTACCGTGGCGCAGGCCGATGACATCCGCAACCGGCAATACTGGCTGGAACAGTCCGGAATTGTGAAGGCCTGGGAAGTTTCCCAAGGCGAAGGCGTCAAGGTCGCCATTATTGACAGCGGCGTTGACACCGACCATAAAGACCTCAAAGGTGCCGTGGTGGGTGGGATCGACATGTCCGGCGCCGGCAACGAAAAGGGCAGCAAGGGGATCGGGGCTGAACCCGAGCACGGAACGCTAGTGGCCACTATGCTGGCTGGTCGTGGCCACCCTGCCCCCACCGCTACTCCGTCCACGGGCGCACCCAAAGCCAGCAGTTCAGCCAAGCCCAAGGAAACCGTCGGTGCTGGGCCTGACGGTGTCATCGGAGTTGCCCCCAAGGCCGAACTGCTGAGCATCTCCGTATGGCTTGGCACTGAAAACCCGTCGGGTAAGAACATTGACGATCAGATTCCAGCAGCCGTGACCTGGGCCGTTGACCAAGGCGCCAAGGTCATCAACATGTCTTTGGGCAGCACCTCCACCGCCTGGCCGCAGAGCTGGGACGACGCCTTTGCCTACGCAGAAGCCAACGACGTGGTGATTGTTGCCGCGGCCGGAAACCGGAAATCCGGCAGCGAACAGGTCGGTGCTCCGGCTACGATTCCGGGCATTCTGGCCGTTGGTGGCTTGGATAAGGACGGCACGGCAAGCATCGATTCCTCCTCCCAAGGCATCAGCATTGGCGTCAGCGCCCCGGCAGAGGATCTGGCTGGCGGTTTGCCGGGAGGCGGCTATGCCAGCTGGAGCGGAACCAGCGGTGCCGCCCCCATCGTCTCGGGAGTGGCGGCGCTGATCCGTTCCAAATATCCGGAAATGAGCGCAGCCCAGGTCATCAACCGGATCATCTCAACGGCCAAACCCAAGGGAGAGGGCATCCCGAACGCCATCTACGGCTACGGCATTCTTGACGCTGAAGCTGCACTGACGGCAGAGGTCCCCGAAGTCACCGCCAACCCGATGGGCAGCATCTCGGAATGGATCCGCGTCCACCGCCGTGGCGTGGCTGCCCCGCCCACCACCGGCGCGGCTGCAACCACCGTGCCGCAACCCAAACCGTCGCTGACAGAGGTGAGTGCGCCGGTGGCCATTGAGGGAGTCGAGCTGGATAGCTCGCTGCCGAAGGCTCTGATATTGGGATCCGCCGGACTCTTGGCGCTCATTCTTGCTGCCGGCAGCACACACCTGTTGGTGGTTCGGCGCAAGATTCGGGCGGTCCCGGAGGCAGTGGCCGGAGCTGGCGCGCGCGTTCCGGGTGCCGGTCCTGGGGCCGGAGCTGGAACTGGTCCAGAAGCAGAGACTCTCGCCGGGGCTGCCACCTCGGCCACAGACCCCGCGGACGCCAAGGACAAGGAATCCTCCGCTGGGACGCAAGCGGCAGCTGAGAACGAAGTCTCCCGGCACCCTCGGCCAGGCAGCAAACACAAACACTAGTTCCGGCGTCGTCCGTGAAAATATTTGAGTTACGGGTCACAGTAACAAGCTAGTGAATGTTTTCACAAAGAAATGTAGTATGGGGGTATGGCAATCACACCCACCTTTTCAGCACGTCCGCGCGTCCTTGTAGTTGGCGGCGGTTACGTCGGCCTCTACACGGCGTTTAACCTGCAGAAGAAGATCGCAAAGTCCGGTGGCATCGTCACCCTTGTTGATCCCCTGCCCTACATGACGTACCAGCCGTTCCTGCCCGAGGTTGCCGGCGGCAACATCGAAGCACGCCACGCAGTGGTTTCGCACCGCAAGCACCTCAAGCACACCGAGCTCATCCAGGGCTCCGTCACCAGCATCGACCACGAAAACCGCACGGCTGTCATCGCCCCGGTTGACGGTGCCACCCCGTTCGAACTGCCCTACCACGACGTGGTCATGGCCGCCGGTGCCATCACGCGCACCTTCCCCATCAAGGGCCTGGCCGAATCAGGCATCGGCCTGAAGACCATCGAAGAAGCCGTTGCGCTGCGCAACCAGGTGCTCTCACTCATCGAACAGGCCTCCACCGAGACCGACCCCGCCGTGCGCAAGCGCGCCCTCACCTTCGTGGTCGTTGGTGGCGGCTTTGCCGGCATCGAAACCATCGCCGAGCTCGAAGACATGGCCCGCGCCGCCGTCAAGCTCAACGACCGTGTTGACCAGTCCGAACTGCGCTTCGTGCTGGTTGAAGCCATGGGCCGCATCATGCCCGAGGTCACCGAAAAGCAGGCCGTCTGGGTTGTGGAGCATCTCCGCAGCCGCGGCGTGGAAGTTCTGCTGAACACCTCGCTGGACAACGCCGAAGGCAACGGAATCAAGCTCATCAACCTGCCGGACAAGACCGTTGCGCAGGAATTTGATGCAGACACGCTGATCTGGACCGCCGGCGTCATGGCCAACCCCATGATCCGCGCCACCGGCTTCCCGCTGGAACCCCGCGGCCGCGTCTCCACCAACACGAACCTGCAGATCACCGGCGAATTCGGCGTCATTGAAAATGCCTGGGCTGCTGGCGACATTGCCGCCGTTCCGGATGTCACCGGCGGACTGCCGGACGGCACCTGCGTCCCCAACGCCCAGCACGCCCTGCGCCAGGCCAAGCGTCTTGCCAAGAACCTGTGGGCCAGCCGCTTCAACAAGCCGATGAAGGGCTACAAGCACAAGAACCTCGGTGCTGTTGCAGGCTTCGGCGAGTGGCAGGGTGTTGCCAAGATCATGGGCATCCAGCTCAAGGGCCCCCTGGCCTGGCTGGCACACCGCGGCTACCACGGCCTGGCCATGCCCACCGTGGAGCGCAAGTTCCGCGTGATCATGGACTGGTTCGTCACCATGCTGGCCGGCCGCGACCTCGCCCAGCTGGAGAACCTGCAGGCACCCCGCGCCACGTTCGTGGCCGCTGCGACTCCGAAGCCCAAGCCTGCTGCTGCTGCTCCGGCTCCGGCCGCTCCGGCCGCTCCGGCTGCTGAGGCTCCGGCTCCCGCTGCTGAAGCTCCGGCTGCTGAAGTCAAGGAAGACGCTGCTGCCAAGTAGTCATTCCTGCTAACTAACCAACGACGCCGGCTCTCCCCACCTTCTGGGGATGGCCGGCGTCGGACTTTAAAGTGTTCGCGGAAGCCTCTTGCCAGGATGCGCAGTCAAAAGGTGTGTCGGTACGGGACGCTAAGCTGGGGCCATGATCATTCGACGCGAACGGGCTGATGACCGGCCCGAGATCCTTGCTGTGGTGGAAGCGGCCTTTCCTGAGCCGGTCGAGGCTAAATTGTTGCGTGGTCTATTTGCCTCCAGGGAGTATCTGCCCGCCTTATCGTTGGTGGCCGAGTCGGTCCGTGGCGAGATCCTGGGCTACGTCATTACCACCCGGGCTTGGATCGGTGAGCAGGAGTCCTTGGGCCTGGGCCCCATCGCCGTGCAACCGGAGTATCAGCGCCAAGGCGTTGGCTCCGCGTTGATGAACGCCAGCATCGAGGCGGCGAATGCGATGGGGGAGTCCACGCTGGTACTTCTGGGCAGCGCCGACTACTACCCGCGGTTTGGATTTGTGCCCGCGGATTCCTTGGGAATCGTCTCCCCGGATCCGTCGTGGGGTTCGCATTTCATGGCGCTGGCCTTGGCGAACCACCAACCGGGCAGCCACGGAGATTTCCGTTACGCCGATCCATTCAACGCGCGCTGATTGGCGGTTTCATTGGCAGGGCCCGTATCCAGTATTGTAGACAGGAGCCAGTAACGGTCCTGATGGATCAGCCCCAGTAGCCCAATGGCAGAGGCACCAGACTTAAAATCTGTTCAGTGTCGGTTCGAGTCCGACCTGGGGTACGTGTAAAGCCGTTCCTGTGAAATTGACCCGTGAGTTAAGGTCGCTTTGGTGAATCAAAGCGACCTTAACTCACGGGTCGATTTTCATTTCGGACCGGGCAGCCCCCTGACGCGGACCGGGCAGGGTCAAGCAACGGCCGGGGAGCCCCGATATCTGGGATCAATGTGAACAGTTGATGAACGTTTGCTGGCAGCAAACTGACAATCGGGCCTGTCAGGAACAGAATAGCTGTTTGAAACGCTTGACTTGATAGAGTAATAGGAATAATTACCCCCTATTTTGGAGGCACAGGCACGATGGCACTTGGTGGAAACCCGGTATTTGCCAATAACAAGAACTTCAAGGAGACGCCGGCCGGCTACCGCGGCAACGTCAACGCTGGCGCGGACACCATGTCCGCCCAGGCACAGTTCTCGGCACAGCAGCTTCAGGACTTGTACAACAAGCCGTCCGCGAATGCGTCCCAGACCGGACGCATGACCTACGACGACGTCATCATGAAGACCGTCATCACACTGACTCTGGTGCTGGTTGGCGCCGCAGTTGGCTGGATGATTCCGGTGCTGATGTGGCCGGGCATGATCGTCGGCCTGGTGCTGGGCCTGGTGAACTCCTTCAAGAAGGAGCCCTCGCCGGCGCTGATTCTTGCTTACGCGGGCTTTGAAGGCTTGTTCTTGGGCGGGCTCTCCGGCCTGCTCGAGCAGATGTACCCCGGCATCGCCATCCAGGCCCTCTTGGGCACGCTGAGCGTGTTTGCCGTGACCTTGGTCCTGTTCCGCAATGGCAAGGTCCGTGCCACTCCCAAGATGACCCGCTTTTTCATCATTGCACTGGCTGGTTATGCACTGTTCTCGCTGCTGAACTTCGGCCTGATGATGTTCGGCGTGCTCGACAACCCGTGGGGCATGCGCGGCATGGACATCCCGGGCACGAACATTCCGTTTGGCGTGGTGTTGGGTCTGTTGGCCATCGGCTTGGCTGCCTTCTCACTGATCGTGGACTTCACCTCGATCGAACAAGGCGTTAAACGTGGCCTGCCCACCAAATACTCCTGGACGGCCGCTTTCGGCCTGACGGTGACGCTGGTATGGCTCTACGTGGAAATCTTGCGCCTGCTGGCGATCCTCCGGGGCAACGATTAACCCCATCACACTTTTTACCTTTTGCAACGCCCGGTCCCTGCGGCCGGGTGTTGCTGCAATGGAAACCCGCACCTTCCATTGTTCGATAACTAGCGAAAGCAGCTCATGAACGTTTCCCCTCTGATCTGGGGCATTACCATTGTGGTCATTTTGGCCCTCTTGGCCTTTGACTACTTCTTCCATATCCGCAAGGCGCACATTCCCACCTTGAAGGAAGCCGCGGTCTGGTCCTCAATTTATGTTGGACTGGCGATCGTCTTCGGCATCGTCCTCTGGGCCTTCGGCGGTGCCACCATGGGTGGAGAATACTTCGCCGGGTACATTACCGAGAAGGCTCTGAGCGTAGATAACCTCTTCGTCTTCTTGGTCATCATGGCCAGCTTCAAGGTCCCCCGCGAGGACCAGCAGAAGGTGCTGCTCTTCGGCATCGTCTTCGCACTGATCGCCCGTACCGGCTTCATCTTTGCCGGCGCAGCCTTGATCAACACCTGGTCCTGGATGTTCTACATCTTCGGCATCATCTTGCTCATCACGGCAGGTAACTTGCTCAAGGGCGAGGATAGCAGCGACGGCGACGACGCGGACAACTTCATCATCCGCCTCGCCAAGCGCCTCTTCAACACTTCAGATAAGTACGACGGCGACAAGCTCATCACCGTGATCAACGGCAAGAAGGTACTCACCCCCATGCTGCTGGTCATGGTGGCCATTGGCGGCACCGACCTGCTGTTCGCACTGGACTCGATTCCGGCTATCTTCGGCCTGACCCAGAACGTGTACATCGTGTTCACGGCCACGGCGTTCTCCCTCATGGGCCTGCGCCAGCTGTACTTCCTGTTGGACGGACTGCTGGACCGCTTGATCTACCTGGCTTACGGCCTGGCCGCGATCCTGGCCTTCATCGGCGTGAAGCTGGTCCTGCACGCACTGCACGAGAACAACCTGCCGTTCATCAACGGTGGCGAGCACGTTCCCGTCTTCGAGATCTCCACCGGGCTTTCCCTGACGGTCATCATCGGCGTCCTGACCATCACCATTGTGGCCTCGCTGGTGAGCAAGTCCGGCAAGGCTCAGACGGTCCTTAACAACGCTCGTCGCCATGCGCAGAGCTACCTGGACTTGGACTACACGGCAGACGCTAACGAGCGTGAGCGCGTCTACGGCCTGCTCATGGACGAGGAAAAGACCATCTCGGCTATGGAAACCAAGCTGCGCGATAAGCACCCGGAATCTGAAGAGATCCTGGAGCAGATTGCCACGGCGCATAAGGCTCACGCGGACTTCAAGAGCTAGTAACACCTGGTAATGCAAAAGGGTCTCGACGGGCTCGACCACTTCTGGTCGAGCCCGTCGAGACCCTTTGTTCGTTAATAGCTAGCTGATCTTGCGGGCACCCGGGGCAGGGGAGACAGCGAAGATATCCGGCGCCGTGAAAGACGCTTCTGCAAAGGCATGCACGACGGCGTCCCGCACCGTAGCTTCTTCGGCCACCGGAATCAGGGCAATGGCGGAACCGCCAAAGCCGCCACCGGTCATGCGGGCGCCCAGTGCGCCGTGAGCCAGTGCGGTATTTACGGCGAGGTCCAGCTCGGGGCAAGAGATCTCAAAGTCATCGCGCATGGACACGTGGCTTGCGGTGAGGAGCTCGCCAATGGCGACCGGCCCGGCGTCGTCCAATACGGCGATGGTGTCCAGCACGCGCTGGTTCTCCGTGACAATGTGGCGCACGCGGCGGAACGTCTCCTCATCCAGTAGACCGGAAGCCTCGGGCAGATCGGCGGCGGCAACGTCACGCAGTGCCGAAACACCGAGCACCTCGGCACCCAACTCGCAGGAGGCGCGGCGGGCAGAGTAGCCGCCGGTGGCATGGGCGTGGGTGACCTTGGTATCGACCACCAGTATCAGCAGCCCGGCAGCCGCCAGATCCAACGGAACCAGCTTGGATTCTTGCGTCCGGCAGTCCAGGAACACCGCGTGACCGTCGGTGGATAGCAGTGAAGCGGACTGATCCAGAATGCCTGTCGGAGCGCCCACTACCTCATTCTCGGCGCGCTGGCCCACCAGTACCAGCTCGTTCAGGCTGAGCCCGGCAGCTTCCAACTCGTTGAAGGCGGTCGCCACGGCGCACTCGATGGCAGCCGAGGAAGACAGGCCCGCGCCCGAAGGGACGGTGGAGTGGAGGAAGAGGTCAAAGCCACCAATGGCGATGCCCATCTGGCGCATGACCCAGACCACGCCCAGCGGGTACGCCGTCCAACCCTGCATGGTTTCGTGGGAGAGCGTGTCCAGATCGATCGTGACGGTGGGTGCCTCGCCGTAGCTGGAACGCAGCCGGGCCACGTTGTCAGTGCGGAGTTTGATGGCGACGGCGGCTGCGCGGTCAATCGCGAACGGCAGCACAAAGCCCTCGTTGTAGTCGGTGTGTTCGCCGATCAGGTTCACGCGTCCCGGGGCGGCCCACACGCCGTCGGGAGTTGAACCGAAGGCCTCGGTAAAGGCCGCAGCAACCTCGGCTGCATTAATGGACTGGCTCATAGCAAATCTGCTTTCGGGGTCAGGGTGCCGGGGGTGCTGCGCAAAAGCGCGGCTACTTGTTCCGGAGTGGTGTCGTTGATGAAGGCGCCCATGGCAGCTTCGGAGCCGGCCAGGAATTTCAGCTTGTCGGCGGCGCGGCGCGGAGAGGTGAGTTCCAAATGGAAGCGGCCGGCCGGACGAAGTACGGGGTCCAACGGGGCCTGGTGCCAAGCGGCAATGTACGGGGTGGGGGTGTCATACAGGTTGTCCAGGCGGCGCAGGACGTCGAGGTACATGACTGCTAGCTCGTCGCGCTCGGCGTCGTTGAGGGCGGCAAAGTCAGGGACGTGGCGGTGCGGGGTCAGATGGATTTCCAGCGGCATGTGTGCGGCGAAGGGCACATAGGCGCTGAAGTGCTCGCCCTGGGCGATCATGCGCTCACCGGATTCGGATTCCTTACTGACAATGTCGCCGAGCAGGGTGGCTTGGCCGTTGTGGGCGTCGTAGAACATGCGGGCCGCGGCGGCCATGACTTCGCTGCGTGGCGGGACATAGGAGTAGGCGTAGATCTGCCCGTGCGGGTGGTGCAGGGTGACGCCAATGTCCTGCCCGCGGTTCTCAAACGGGAAGACCTGCTTGACGCCGGGCAGTGCGCTCAGCGCCTCGGTCCGGTGGGCCCAGGCGTCGATGACGGTGCGGGCGCGCTCTTGCGAGAGACCCGCAAAGGAACCGGTGTGCTCGGGGGTGAACGCCACTACTTCGCACCGGCCGAAGGCTCGGCCCATGGTACCCCAGGTGGGGTTCTGTGGAATGGTCCCCACTGCCGGGCCCAGCGACGGGAAGCGGTTTTCAAAAACAGCCACGTCGTAGTCCGAATCTGGAATCTCGGAGAGGTTTGCACCGGTGGTGGGGCACAGTGGGCACTGATCGGCCGGGGGCAGGTAGGTGCGTGTCTGCCGGTGTGCGGCAACAGCAACCCAGTCTCCTGTGAGGGCGTCGCAACGTAACTCTCCGGTGTTCTCTTCGCTCCGGGCATCCAACGGACGCGTGTCTAGAGCTGTATGGGACTTGGCGTGGGCGCCGTCGTCAAAGTAAATGAGTTCGCGGCCGTCGGCGAGACGTGTACTGGTGGCGATGGTCATGAGGACTTTCTGGTAGCGGTAGCGGTTGCGGTCGTGAGGGAAGCTGCTGAGTTCGGTGCTGCCGTGATGAAGTTCGGCACTCGGCTGGCGAACAAATCGGCGGTGGCGGGCCGGATGCCGTCATCGGTGATGATGGTGTCGACGGCGGAGATGGGCGCGATCGCGGCCAGGGAGCGGACCTGGAACTTGGAGGCGTCGGCTAGCAGCACCACCCGCGTGGTGGCATCAATGAAGGCGGCATTGGTATCGGCCTCGAGCCAATTGGGGCTGGTTAGACCGCGGTCCACATCCAGACCGTGCACGCCCATGAAGCAAATATCCGTGTTCAGATTGCGCAGGGCCAGGCAGGCCACGGGACCCACAAGGGCTTCCGACGGCGTGCGTTCGCCACCTGTCACAATGACCTTCAGATCGGAGCTGCCTTGCTGGTGATAGAGCAGTTCGGCAGCCTTGAGGGAGTTGGTGACCACCGTCAGATTGCGGAGCCTGTCCAGCTCGGCGGCCAGAGCCACCGCCAGCTGGTAAGTGGTGGTGCCGCCGGTCAGGGCCAAGGTCATACCTGGCTGAACCAGCTTCAACGCTTCGCTAGCGATGGCCAACTTGGCAACAAGTTCCTTATCGACATTGAGTAGAAAGCCAGGTTCCAGGGAACTGAGCCGGGCCAGACGCATGGCCCCGCCGTGGATCTTGCGGGCCAGCCCGTTCTGATCCAAGGATTCAATGTCGCGGCGGATGGTCATTTCGCTGACGTTCAACAGAGCCGCGATATCGGCTACGCGCACGGCCTCATGCAATTGCAGTTCCTTGAGGATGCGCGCTTGGCGCTCTGGTGCAAGCATGGAAGGACCCCTGGTTTCGTCGCCGATAGAAGTAAGCCGATATAAAATAAACAGTTTCAAACAAAATATTACATTAAGGGTGGTGTTTGTGCAGTAGCTTTTTGGGGATCAAGGAGAATTTCCTCCCATGGAGGCAGTAGCCTAATCACCATGAGTACTTCCAACACCTCAGCAAACGCGGAAAACGCAGCAGCCACAGAACCCCACCCGGCCACAGGCACCCAGTTCACTCTGGTGCGTGCTGGTGCCACCGCCATTGTGACATCACTGGCCGCCGGACTGCGTCACTATGACAGGGGCGGGATTTCGCTCGTGGAGAGCTACCCGGAGGAGTCGATTGCGCCCGGCGCGGCCGGCATTACGCTGGCGCCCTTCGCCAACCGCATTGACGGCGGTCTCTGGGAACTGGACGGCAAACCCCAGCAGCTGGACATCACCGAGGTGCCCCGGAACAACGCCATTCACGGGCTGTTGCGCAACACCGGTTACCACGCGTTGGAAACGGGGGAGGCCCACGTCCTGCTGGAGGCCGTCATCCATCCGCAGCATGGCTACCCGTTCCTGCTCCGCCACCAAGTGCGGTACTCGCTGGAGTCCGACGGCAGTCTCCGCGTGGCCCAGACCCTCATCAACGATTCCAATCAACCGGCCCCGTTTGTCCTCGGTGCGCACCCTTACTTCACCCTCGGCGACATCCCGGCCGAGCAGCTGACTTTGACGGTGCACGCGGCAACGTATTTAACCGCAAACGAGCGCATGATCCCCACCGGCAGCCAAGCCGTGAGGGGCCGCTTCGAGCTGCGTCAGGGCCGGCCAGTGCCCGATTCCCTCATGGATACCGCCTTTACCGACCTAGAGACGGACGACGGCGTTGCCTCGCACACGCTGTCCGCCGCGGATGGGCGCAGCGTGAGTCTGTGGCACGACGGCAGTGTGAAATATGTTCACGTGTACGTCACCGATGTGTTCCCTAGACGTTCCCTGGCTGTGGCCATGGAACCGATGACGGGACCGGCTAACGCCTTCAACTCCGGCGACGGCCTGCAATGGCTGGCACCGGGTGAGCCTTTCACGATGAATTGGGGCATTGATTCGGTGCTCTGACACCCTTTTAATGCGGCCTTGGTAGCCCTGTGAGCACTACGGCGCGGCGCGCGGAAATGGACGCCGTTTAACGAATTTTTACCGGATGGGGAAGTATTGCTATATGACGCCTGAAAAGCTGAACGACGAGCGTGCTGTCCTGAATGATTCCGCGATGGTTCCCCCGGGTATCCGCATCGCTGCCGCCTGGTCCTGGCGGATGGCAATTGTGCTGATCGTAGCCGCCATGTTGATCTGGCTCCTGAGCAAGGTCACCATCTTGCTGATCCCGATCATGATCGCCACGATTCTGGCCAGCCTCCTGCGCCCCATCGTGAAGAGCCTGAAGGGGATCGGCGTCCCCCAGGGCCTCAGTGTTGCCATCGCCGAGGTAGGAATGATTGTCCTCGTAGTGGGTGCGCTCTTCCTCGTGGGTCGGCAGATGGTGGTGGGATTCACCGATCTGAGCCAACAGGCCATCAAGGGCCTGATCCAGGTCCAGGAATGGCTCAACGCCGGCCCGCTGGCCATCAGCAATGACCAGATCACCCAGTACCTCGATGAGGCGCTGGCCGCCCTGCAGAACAACTCCAACGCGATCCTCTCCGGCGCCCTCGGCGTGGGCTCCAGCCTGACCCACTTCGGCGTGGGCCTGATACTGACCCTGTTCATCCTGCTGTTCTTCCTGCTCGAAGGCCAAGATATCTGGGCCTTCATTGTCAAGTTCTTCCCCAGGCGTGCCCGTCCCGCCGTTGACGGCGCGGCCCGCCGCGGCTGGACCTCCTTAGGGAACTACGCCCGCGTCCAGATCCTGGTAGCTGCCGTCGACGCCATCGGTATTGGTGCCGGTGCCGCGATCATCCAGGTCCCGCTAGCCCTGCCCCTGGGCGTGCTGGTCTTTGTGGGCTCATTCATCCCTGTGGTGGGTGCCCTCGTGACCGGTGCCGTGGCCGTGTTGCTGGCCTTGGTGGCCAATGGCTGGGTCAACGCCTTGATCATGCTCGGCATCGTTCTGTTGGTCCAGCAGCTGGAAAGTCACCTACTGCAGCCCTTCATCATGGGCCGCGCCGTCTCACTGCACCCCGTGGCCGTGATCCTGGCCGTCGCCGCAGGCTCAGGCATCGCCGGAATTCTGGGCGCCTTGTTCGCGGTGCCGATGCTGGCCGTGGCAAACTCGTTCATCCGCTACATTGCCGGGCGAAGTTGGGAACGCGATCCTGAGATGATTGCGCTCTATGGACTCCCACAACCCATGCCCGACGCCGGTGCTGACGCCACCGAAAGTTCCGTCGCCTCCTTGGGTGCCACCCAAACTGACGCGACCACTACGCCAGGGTCCGGCGTCGAACCCTAACCGCGCTACCCCTTTTTGCGGCCGCCAGTTCCGGCGGTGCAACTGTTCCACCGAAGTTCCGTAGAGAAAGAGAAAAGAACCGTGAACGCTACCAGCGATCTCCCCGTGACCCTTGCAGATATTGAACATGCCCGGGAACTGCTGCAGGAGATTATTGCGCTCACGCCGATTGAAAGTTCACGGGCGCTGGGACGGATGACCGATTCGGAAGTGTTCTTCAAGTGTGAGAACCTGCAGCGGGCCGGATCATTCAAGGTCCGTGGCGCATACGTGCGGATGGCGAAATTGACGGCCGAGGAACGTGCGCGCGGAGTGGTGGCGGCGTCGGCCGGGAACCATGCCCAGGGTGTTGCCGTGGCCGCCAAGGCACTGGGTATCAAAGCGCGGATTTACATGCCGGTGGGTGTGGCGCTGCCGAAGCTGGCTGCCACGCGTGGGCACGGCGCAGAAGTGGTCTTGCACGGGTACAACGTCGACGAGTCGCTGGCTGAGGCGGAGCGGTACGCCAATGAAACCGGGGCCGTTTTTGTGCACCCGTTCAACAATGTGGACATCGTTGCAGGGCAGGGGACCATCGGGCTCGAGATTTTGGATCAGGTCCCCAACGTTGACACCATCATCATGGGTGTGGGCGGTGGCGGGCTGCTGGCCGGTGTGGCCGTTGCGGTCAAGGCTCGTGCCAAGGAATTGGGCCGGGAGATCCGGGTCATTGGTGTTCAGGCTGAGAACGCTGCTGCCTACCCTCCCTCGTTGGCCGCCGATGCGTTGGTGCCCTTGAAGCGGGTCTCCACCATGGCTGACGGCATTGCTGTGGGCCGGCCCGGGCAGCTGCCGTTCTCCATCATCCGCGAGCTGGTCGATGACGTGGTGACAGTCAGCGAAGACTCGCTGGCTCGGGCCCTGATCTTCTTGCTGGAGCGCTCCAAAATGGTGGTGGAGCCCGCCGGGGCCGTGGGTGTTGCCGCCCTCATGGAGGGCAAAATTGAGAATCCAGGCACCACCGTGGTGGTGCTTTCGGGCGGCAATATTGACCCCATGCTGATGCTCAAGGTCATCCAGCGAGGTCTTGCCGCTGCCGGACGATTCATGACCGTGCGCATGATGCTCAATGACCGGCCCGGTTCGTTGGCCACCATCTCGCGCATCATTGCCGAGAACGACGCCAACGTCACAGGGGTGGATCACACCCGCGTGGGCGGCTCCATTTCCATGGGCGATGTCTCCATCACCGTGAACCTGGAAACCAAGGGCCACGAACACTGCGAATTGGTACTGACGGCGCTGCGAGCCGAAGGGTTCCAGCCGATCGTGGTGCACTAAAGAACTGCCAACAAAGCTACTTGCACAAAGTGCTTGCACAAGGATAGGGCCGGGTTTCCACTGGAAACCCGGCCCTATCCTTTCTGCACATGTCCCTATTGGGGCGTCCTGACTGGGGCGCTGTTTGGGCGCCCTGTCAAGGAGGGTGAAGTCTTAGCTCTCGTACGGCTTGGCGGAGATGATCTCCACGGCAATGTCGCGGCCGTTGGGGGCTACATAGCTGAGCTTGTCGCCAATCTGCTTGCCCATGATGGCTGCGCCGAGGGCTGAGCGTTCGCTGAAGACTTCCAGATCGCCGGCGCCAACTTCGCGGCTGCCGAGCAGGAAAGTAGTTTTATCGCCAGCGATCGTGGCAACAACCACCATGCCCTGTTCTACGATGCCGTCGTCGGCCGGGGCCTCGCCCACGCGGGCGTTGCGCAGCATTTCGCTGAGCTGGCGGATGCGAGCCTCGATCTTGCCCTGCTCATCCTTGGCCGCATGGTAGCCACCGTTTTCCTTCAAGTCGCCCTCTTGGCGAGCCTGCTCGATCTTGCTGACAATCTCAGCGCGGCCGGGGCCGGACATCTGAGTGAGTTCAGCCTGCAGACGGTCGTAGGCTTCCTGCGTGAGCCATGCTGACGGCGCACTGTTAGTGGTAGACACGTAGTTCTCCTTGAATGTACAAATGCAAAGGCCCCGCCGGTGTCGATCCCGTGAACGTTCATGCCTGTGCAACATCAATGCTGCACAATCCATGCGCCGTAAAATTAGGGACCAATCAAGCGGGGCAGATGGTAATAGGTTCCAGTTTAGTCAATAAGACAAATAAACCCAAGAATCGAGGTGGCCGATGTTACGTCGACTGCTTCATTTGGCTACTTCATTTGACTGCTGAGGCCTGGTTAGGGCAGCTCAGGAGCACTAAGGACTGCTTAGGACTCAACGATCCAGCAGTGCTCCACGATTCCGGTGACGGCAAGGGAATCTGTGCGTAATTCGGTACGCACGGTTGTGGTGCGGCCGTTCTCGGAGCCTACATCCTTGCCGTTGGGGCCAATGGTGATTACTTTCCAACCCACCACCGCGTAGCTTTCATCCATCGCTTTCATAGCGCACCGGGCTGTGGCGTCCGCGTCCTTGGTCACAGCAATATCAACGGTGGTTAGGGTTGGATCCACCACGTGGTAGCTGACATCCTTTTGGGTGATGTCCTTATTTGAACCAATAACAACCCAGAGAACCCAGATCACTGACAGTGCTATCGCCACCATAATGAGGATCTTCTGTACTTTTTTGGACACCTTGCGCTTGGGTGTCCCGTAGCGATTGGTTAGGCTGGTAGCTGGCGAAGAATCAGAATTTGTCACTGCATCCACTTGAGTCTGTTCCGCGGTAGCCGCGGCCGGGCGCCCCTTGCAAAAGGGACGTTGGGTCTTTGATAAGTTTAGCCTTCATTTTAGCCGCACTAGTTTGTCCTAAAATTTGTCCTAAAAATAGTCATCCCGCGCCTCAGCGAAGAATCGAAGGTAGTTTCCGTGAGCACCACTGTGAGTCATGATCAGGAACCACTGCGACTTTTGGCGGTTCACGCACACCCCGACGATGAAGCCAGTAAGGGCTCGGCCATGATGGCCTCCTACGTGGCCTCCGGCGTCGAGGTTATGGTGGCCACGTGCACAGGCGGGGAACGCGGCGACATCCAGAACCCCGCACTGGTGGGGGACCCCCACGCCGCCCGCGACATGGGCGGTGCTCGACGCCTGGAAATGGCCAAGGCCGCCAAAATTTTGGGCATCAAGCATCAGTGGCTGGGTTTCACCGATTCTGGCCTGCCCGAAGGTGACCCGCTGCCGGATCTGCCAGCCAACTGCTTTGCACTCAAACCGTTGGAGATTGCCGCCGCCCCGCTGGTGCGTCTGGTCCGCCGCTTCCGGCCCCACGTGATCATCTCTTATGACGAGAATGGCGGCTACCCGCACCCCGATCACATCATGGCTCACAAGGTCACCGTTGAGGCGTTCCATGCTGCTGGGGACCCGGAGAAGTACCCGGGCACGGGTCCGGCGTGGGAACCGTCCAAGCTCTACTACGATCTGGCGTTTAATCCCCAGCGTTTCCGTGCCCTGCACTACGCACTGGAAGAAGCCGGCCTGGCCTCGCCGTATGCGGAGCGCCTCGCTGCCTGGCTCGAAGCCGACACCGAGGGCCACACCCCGCCGGTCAGCAAACACCCCACCACCACCCAGATTGACTGCGGCGACTACTTTGAAACCCGCGACGACGCCCTGCGCGCGCACGCCACCCAAGTGGATCCTGACGGCTTCTTCTTCGCCGTCAGCGCACCCATGCAGCGCAAAGTGTGGCCGTGGGAGGATTATTCACTCATTGAATCCCGCGTTCCCACCACTGAACCGGAGAACGACCTGTTTGCTGGCCTACGATAGATAGTGGACGTTTCCCGCTGACACCGTGCCGCCGGGGATGAAACGAAAGACGAATTGTGCTCACACTGATTTTGCTCGCTAATACTGACCCTGCCATTCCCACGCAGCCCGGCCTGCGCCCCGGCCTGACCGAAGATCAAGTCACTCCCGGCCTGCTGGGCTTTGTCATGACCTTCGGGATCGTGCTGATCATGTTCTTCCTCATCCGTGACATGGTCAAGCGCGTTCGTCGCGTTCGTTACCGAGCACAGGTCGAGGAAAGCCACTCCGGCGGCGCCACCGAATACATGGGCATCCCCATCATGTCCGAGAAGGATATGAAGGACGCCAGCTATGAAAATGGCTTCCGAGACAAGGTTGTTGAAGTAGTTGAGTCTGACCCTGTGCTTGACGGTGACGCTGTGATCGATGCTGAGAAGAACGACGCCGGCACTCCAGTTCCGGCGCACTCCACCACCTCGGGTGCTGCACCAGCCGGGCAGTCCGCTCCCGATTCAGCGTCTGGTTCCGCGTCTGGTCCAGCGTCCACGCAGGGCCAGAAGTAGCCCCAACCATGAACCGGCTGGCAGGTGAACCAAGCGCTTACCTTCGCCAACACGCCCACAACCCAGTGGCATGGCAGCCCTTTGACGATGCTGCCTTCGCCGAAGCAGTGGCACGCGATGTCCCCATTTTCCTATCCGTGGGGTATGCCGCGTGCCATTGGTGTCATGTCATGGCGGGGGAGTCCTTTGAAGACCCAGCCATTGGCGCCTATCTAAACCAGCACTTTGTCTCCATCAAGGTAGACCGTGAAGAACGCCCCGATGTGGACGATACGTTCATGGCAGCGACCCAAGCCCTGAGTGGACAGGGTGGCTGGCCCATGAGCGTCTTTTTGACCCCGGAGGGAAAAGCCTTTTACGCCGGAACGTACTTTGCTCCGGACCCAGCCCCGGGCAGGCCCTCTTTCCAGCAAGTTTTAGCTGCCGTGCGTGAGGCGTGGGAAGAACGCCGCGAGCTCGTGGAAACCACCGCCAACGACCTCACTGAAACGCTGTCCCGCCCCTTATGGCAGGTGAGCGCGGCCTCGGTGAGCCGTACGCAGGAGGGGACATCCGGCGTCGAACTTCAGGTGCCAAAGAACCCGTGGCCGGAAGCTACTGCAGCAGCGGTGACGGCCATGGCACAGGCAGAAGATGTGGCACACGGCGGGATGGGGACGGCGCCCAAGTTCCCGCCGACCCCTGCGCTGGAATTTTTGCTGCGGCATGCGGGTGCCGGTTCGCCAAGCGCGGCGTTGGCTGCTGGCATGGCAGGCCGGACGATGGGGGCCATGGTGCGATCGGCCGTTTTTGATCGGCTCGGTGGCGGTTTTGCGCGTTACAGCGTCAGCGCTGATTGGTCCGAGCCGCACTACGAGAAAATGCTGTACGACAATGCAGGCCTGCTACAGGCGTTGGTGCATTGGATCCGGTTGGCCGAGCCCACACCCGACCAACAGACAACTATGGCGCAGGAATCGATGGCTGCGCAGGATCCCACCGCTGCTCCGGAATCACACAATCCGGAATCACACACTGTGAAGGGTGCCGATGGCATTGCGCTGCTCAGCGTTGCCGAGGCCCGCGACGCCGCGCAGTCCACGGTGGCATGGCTGCTGGCGGAAATGCGGCTCCCAGGCGGGGCTTTTGCTTCCTCGCTGGATGCGGATACGGTCATCGACGGCGTCCACTATGAGGGTGCCAGCTATACCTGGACGCTTGCAGAATTGGAGGCTGCGGCTTTCGAAAATTGTGGAGCTGACGGTGCTGACGGTGCTGACGGAGCTGACGGTGCTGACGTGGCGGCGGATTTGGCCGCAACAGTGGCGACCGCGATGGGTGTTGGCCCGCAGGGCACCCACCCGCTGCATGCAGGCCGGGAACTGAGCGCTAGCGAACAGGGCGCGTGGGAACGGCTCAAGCCTGCCTTGCTCACTGTCCGCGAGGGACGAGTCATGCCTGCCCGAGACGACAAGGTGGTGGCGTCGTGGAATGCCATGCTCATGGGCGCATTGGCCGAAGCGGCCATGGTCTTGGCGGAACCGGCGTGGCTGGAAGCAGCTACCGAACTCGGCGAATATCTGTACGCGGTTCATTGGGACGGGGCGCTGACCCGGGTATCGCACGATGGCCGGGCACGCGGCATCAAGGGGCTCTTGGAGGACTATGCCGCTTGTGCCAACGGCTACCTGACACTGTACGCAGCCACGGGAGACCCACGATGGTTTGAGTTCGCCGGCGAGCTAGTGCGCGCTGCGGAGCAGGAATTCATCGTTGACGGGGTGGTGCTCAGCCACAGCTCTATCAGTGCAGGTTCTGCTGCCGAGGCGGCGGACGCTGGCACCGCCGTTGGTGCTGGGGGCGCAGCCGCTGCCGTTCAGGGCTCCCGATTCGCTGATCCTTTCGATAACGCCACGGCCGGCGGAGTGGCGTTGTTGGCGCAAGCCTTCACCTCGTGGGCGGCCTATACCGGATCCGCCCGGCACCGGGAGTTGGTAGCACAGTTACTGGCAACGTTGCCGGATCTTGCTCGGAGGGCGCCGAGATCGGCCGGGGGATTGCTGGCCGTCGCCGAAGCGTTACTGGCAGGACCGCTGGAAGTGGCGGTGGTGGGCTCCACCGGTGCAGAGCGGGAAGCGTTAGTTAGATCCGCGTGGGCAGCGTCCTCCCCTGGCATGGTCATTGCTGTCTGGGACGGAGTCGGTGCCGCGCCCGTGCCGCTGCTGGAGGGGCGTGGACTGGCAGACCGCAGCGGGGCCCGCCAATCCGGTAGTTCGCAAGGCCCAGCGGACAGACTCATGACGGCTGCTGTGCCCTTGGCCTATGTGTGCCGCTCTCTGAGCTGTGCCCGGCCGGTCTCAAATACCGAAGCGCTCCGTACGCTCCTGCGCTGACGGGCCGGTCGTCAGGGTGTTGAATTCACGCTTGGGAGGTAGTCCTCAGGAAGTCGTTGGTCTGGAACGCCCGGATACACATTTCTCATTTCTTCGCAGCCACTGTGAGATGTCTGGGGTCTTTCTGACCGGTCGGGTAGATTGAGCGGGACACTTCTCCGCTCGGGGATCTGTGGGGAGATTCCGGAAGGTAACAAGAATGCGTGTGCTGCGTCGTGTGGTTTTTCCCATCGTTTGGATTCTGATTTTCAGTGTCATTGCGGTGGCCCTCGTGAAAATTGCGTTCATTGATGGGCTCAATGACTCTAGTGAAGAGATTTTTCCCGAAGCGCGTGTTGAAGCTCCTGTTATTGAGGCTAGCCGCGCCACGGTGACCAACACCGTGGAATTGACCGGAACCGTAGAAAGCGATTCCGCTGTTCCCGTGCGGTCCACCGCTGCCGGTAAAGTGGTGCATTTCTTCGTGGACCAAGGTGCACAGCTCTCAGTGGGGGAGCGGATCTTTCAGATCCGCAGCGAGGTGATGCCCGAGCCGTCCGCCGTGGTTGTTCAGGAGTCTGATGATGATGAGGGCTCCGGAGCACCCCGGCCCGCGCCCGGCCCGATCTATTCCTACACAAACGTGCTGGCCACAGCGACCGGCACACTCGAAACGCTCACCGTTCTGATGGACCAAGATACGAGTGTTGGCGAGAGCGTTGGCACTATCAGCCCCGGCACCTTTTCCATCAGAGGTTCGCTAACAACCGCCCAGCAATTCCGCCTCATGGGGAAACCGACCACCGCCACAGGCACAGTAACCAACGGCCCGGCACCCTTTAGCTGCCAAAATGTTCAACTCAGCAACGCCGATGCCCCAGCCAACTCCGCTGCGACAAATGACCAGAACCCCGGCGTCATCTCCGGGCCCGGAACCGATGCCGGAACCGGGCAGGTCAGCTGCGCCATTCCCACAGATGTGACAGTGTTCCCCGGACTCGGGGCCACCATCAACTTGACGGCCGGAGAAGCCAAAGACGTGCTGACGCTGCCGCTGACGGCTGTGAAGGGCAGTGTCCAAAACGGCATTGTCTGGATTTCGTCCGTGGACGGCAGCGCAGCCCCCGAGGAACGCGAAGTAGTTCTTGGACTTAACGACGGCAGCCAGGTGGAAATCGCTTCCGGACTCGCCGAGGGGGAACAAGTCTTGGAGTTCGTGCCCGGCACCGACGCCCTGATGCCCGACGGTCAGATGTCCGGCTTCGGCATGATGGGTGGCTGAGGATGACCAGCATCTTAGATGACCGCGATGAGGAGCTGCCCGCAGCGGTTCAGGAAGCAGCTCTTCAGGAAGCAGCTCCGCAGGAACAAACTCTGGATGAGACAAATCCACCGCTGGTTGATCTGCGTAATGTCACCCGTACCGTGGTGTTGCCGGACGATGAAAAGCTGCATATTCTGCGTGGCGTTGATTTGCAGGTCCGCGTCGGTGACCACACCGCGATTGTGGGGCGCTCCGGCTGCGGAAAGTCCACATTGCTGAATATTCTGGGGCTGTTGGATGTCCCCAGCAGCGGGCAGATGCGCTTTGCTGGCACACCCGTGGAAAAGCTGCGCAACAACACCCGAGCTAAGCTGCGCGGCTCCAAAATTGGCTTCGTGTTCCAGCAGTTCAACCTCTTGCCGGGGCGCACAGCGTTGGAAAACGTGGTGACCCCGCTGATGTACGCCGGGCGTAAGGAGTTTTGGCGTCGCAACGAACTCGGCATGGAGATGCTGGATCGGGTGGGGCTCTCGGCCCGCGCCACCACTCAACCGCACATGCTCTCCGGAGGTGAACAGCAGCGCGTCGCGATTGCCCGGGCGCTGGTCCGGCGGCCGCGGTTGATCCTCGCCGACGAACCCACCGGGGCCCTGGACGTGGAGACCGGTCAGGCCGTCATGGATTTGCTGGACACCATCGCCACGGAATCCGGTGCAGCCTTGGTCACCATTACCCACGATCTCAATGTGGCAGCGCGCGCCCGTACCCGCTACCGTCTGGACGCCGGCGTGCTCTCAATGACCGATGGTATTCCCACCGCCGCAGCCCTCATGGGGGCCGACGCATGACCGCCTTCATTTCCGCCATGGTTGAGGCCTGGTCCGAGCTGCGCATCCACAAAACACGCGTCCTGCTGGCATTGATCGGTGTGGCCCTGTCCGTCGCCGTGCTGACCACGGTGGTGGGCGTGGGCAACTTGGCACGCGAAGGAATCCGGCTCGATTCTGAGCGCAACGGCGGTCGCGAAGCAACTGTGTCCGTCTCCATCTACACCGATGCGGGATCCGCTGCGAGCCCTGATGCTGCACGTGTCAATGAAATCCTCGACGCCGTGGTGAACCGCTACGGCTTTACCCACGCATCGCACTTGCAGCAGGCGCAGGCCCGCTTCCAGTTTCCCAGCGGGGTGCAAAATGTGGAGCTGACGGTGGTGGACCCGCCCTACGGCACCATCCACCGGGTGGACGTCTCCAAGGGTGCGTGGTTTGCCCCGGACGACGCCGAGCGGCTGGCTCCCGCCGTCGTCGTCAATGAGGCTTTCTACACGGCTGCGGGACGGCCGAATCTGGTCACCGAGCCACAAGTGGAGATCTTGGGTAAGTCGAGCGTCACGGCCGTAATCATCGGTGTTATGCCGGATCAGTATCCGGAAGCGATGCCACAAGCGTTCATGCTGACGGAGGCCGCTGCGGCGGTTGGTGTTGGCGGGGACGGGTATGGCGGTGGGCAGGAGTTGCGCGTTTGGGTGCCTACGGGGATGTCGGAGGAGTTGGTTCAGGTCCTCAATGCCGACCTCGTGCAGCAGCTCCCGGGCGCCCACGTGGGGGTGTATCGCAGCGACTATGCGGCCTACGGTGATCCTTTTGCCGTCATCCAGATTGCGGTGTCCGGGATTGCGGCGCTGATTCTGTTGCTCGGTGCCGTTGGTCTGCTGAATATTTCCATGGTGACAGTGCGTTACCGTGTGCGTGAGATCGGCATCCGGCGCAGTTTCGGGGCAACCTCGGGCCGGATATTCACCGGCGTCATGATGGAATCCGTCGTGGGCACCACGGTGGCGGGTGCCGTGGGGGTGATGCTTGCGGTGGCGATCGTGAAGAATCCGCTGGTGGAGGCGCAAGTGGCGCCCGGGCTGGATGCCTACCCGGCCTTCCCTGTGGAGGCCGCACTGCTGGGGTTGGGCTCCGCCGTGCTGGTGGGAGCGCTGGCCGGTGCCATTCCGGCGTTGGTGGCCATTCGCGTCAAGGTCATTGACGCGATCCGCTTCTAGCAGCTTATTGAGCTGTCATTTGGTGCTGGCACAGGATCGGGCTAGGCGAAAACCACTAGCACCACGGCCACGAAGTGGGTGGCGAAGGCGGCCACGGTGAGAGCATGAAACAGTTCGTGGAAGCCAAAGTGGCGGTGGCTGAAATTGGGCTTCTTGATCCCGTAAATGACGGCCCCGGCAATATACATGGCCCCGCCCAGACAGATCAACAGCGTGGGTACCGCTCCGGCCGCCCAAAAGTCCGGGAGGAAGAACAGTGCGGTGATGCCCAGCAGCACGTAGATGGGAACGTACAACCAACGGGGGGCGCTGACCCACAGCACTCGGAACAGCACTCCGGCTACGGCGCCGATCCAAATCATCCACAGCAGCAAGGTGGCGGTGGGGCGGGGCAGCATCAGGAAAGACAACGGCGTGTAGGACCCGGCGATCACCAGCATGATGTTGCTATGGTCCAAGCGCTTAAGCGTTGCCCTGGCCGTGGGGGACCAGTTCCCGCGATGATAAAGCGCGCTTGTGCCAAAAAGCAGGACGCCGGTGAAGATGTAAATGGCGCATGCAATCTTAGTGGGCGTGCCTGGGGCTAGAACCACAAGAATGATCCCCGCCACCAAGACCACAGGGGCCGTGCCGGCGTGCAGCCAGCCGCGCCACGTGGGTTTGTGAGCCATTCCGGAAAGGGTGTCCATAGGAAAATCATATCCCGGCATCGAACTAGGTTACTGGTCAGTAGGGTTTGGGTTTTCATATCTTGGCGGGATTCCACGGCTCCTACGGGTAACCTAGAGCTAGCAAGTTTCGTAAGGCCGCAGGGCCATGATTCGTAAAGGTCCGGTGCACTTTCATGGGGGTTTCCACCGCGTCTTTGCGAATGCCTAAATTCATCTACAACTTTTATGAGCGGCGTCTGGCTCGCCAACTGGATCTGTCCAGCGTCCCCGGCCATATTGGCGTCATGGTGGACGGGAACCGACGCTGGGCCAAACAGTTCAACGCCCCCACCAGCCAGGGCCACCAAGCTGGTGCCGATAAGATCCTAGAATTCTTGGGCTGGTGCCAGGATCTGGGCATTAAAGTTGTCACGCTCTACATGCTCTCCACCGACAATATGAGCCGCTCTGCCGAAGAGCTCGACGAGCTCATGGGCATCATCGCCAACACCCTGGATCTGCTGGACGCTGATGCCGACATCAGCGTCCACGCCATGGGCGCCCCGGAACTGCTGCCGGATTACCTAGCCGCACGCCTCTCCTCCCTGACAGCTCGCGTCCCGGCGAAGGAACGCATCCACGTCAACATGGCCATTGGCTACGGCGGCCGGCGCGAAATTGTCGACGCCGTCCGTGAGCTCATGCGAGACGCAGACTCTGAGGGGCGCACCATGGCGGAGGTTGCCGACACCCTCACGGTCGATGACATCTCCAAATTCCTCTATACCCGTGGCCAGCCCGATCCTGATCTGGTCATCCGGACCTCGGGGGAGCAGCGCCTCTCCGGCTTCCTCATGTGGCAGAGCGCCTACAGCGAGTTCTATTTCTGCGAAGCACTCTGGCCAGCCTTCCGAAAGATCGACTTCCTGCGAGCTCTGCGCGACTACGCTGGCCGCAGCCGCCGCTTCGGCAGCTAGCGACGCCGGTTTCATGCAAAGTCACCACCGTTCCGAGATGCTCCTGGCGGCGATTCTCTCCAGCGCTGCCGGATTTGTTGACGCAGTAGGGTTCATCCACCTGGGCGGCTACTTCGTCTCTTTTATGAGCGGCAACTCCACCCGCGGCGGGACAGCCTTGGCCGAGGGTAACTGGACGGGGTTCGCCTTGGCCTTCGGACTCGTGGCCGCGTTCTTGACAGGTGTGGTGAGTGCATCGATCCTGCGCCGCATAGTGCCGTCCCGCAAGCGCATGGCGGTGTTGCTGTACGTGACAGCGGCACTGACATCCGCCGTCGTCCTGTTCAATTTAGGGCTGGGTGGCTGGTTGGCGCCGGCCATCATGGCGCTGGCAATGGGCGCCGAGAACGTCATTTTCGAGCGCGACGGCGAGGTCAGCATTGGCCTGACGTACATGACCGGGACCCTGGTGAAGATGGGCCAACACATAGCCAACGCGCTCACCGGCGGAGAAAAACGGCTGTGGCTGCGGTACCTGACGCTGTGGCTTTCGCTCACCACAGGCTCCATCGTGGGCGGTTTTTCCTACCTTGCACTGGACCTGAATGCGCTGTGGATTGCTGTCGGTGTGCTGGTGCTGGCCGTCGTCTTCAACGGCTGGCTGCGCCTGAACCCACCACGCCCGCCCGCCACGCGAGTGGTGCTTTAGCGCGGCTTCGCAAGGACCCGGCAGGCAGGCTGGCAGCCTCCTCTGGCCGTTGGCTAAAGCGTTGCCTAACGTTCACCTCTGGTTGTGGCGTGGCTCCCTGCGTGGCTGCTGAGGCGGCGTAGCTTGGAGTCAACGGAGGGCAACTCCGCCCGACGTACCGATTGAGATCCGGACGTTTGCGAGTCCGGAGGGCTGGAGCGTAACGTGGTCGAAACCATGAACCTTGAGCAGCATGCAGAACCTGCGCACACCGCGACGGATTTGCGCACGTACGTCATTGACACCTCGGTTTTGTTGTCTGACCCCCGTGCCATCACCCGCTTCGCCGAACACCAGGTGGTGGTGCCGATCGTGGTGGTCTCCGAATTGGAAGGCAAGCGCCACGATCCTGAGCTGGGCTACTTTGCCCGCACGGCATTGCGACTCTTGGATGACCTGCGCACCGATCACGGCGGCCTAGCTTCCCCCGTTCCCATAGGGCGCGACGGTGGCACGCTCCGCGTGGAACTCAACCACGTATCCCTCGAGGTATTGCCGCCGGGTATGCGCGGGATGGACAACGATTCACGCATTCTGGCCGTGGCCAAGAACCTGTCCAACGAAGGCCACAACGTCACGGTGGTCTCCAAAGATGTACCGATGCGCGTCAAGGCCTCCGCGCTGGGGCTGTCCGCGGAGGAATACCGCAACGAGCTGGTGCAGGATTCGGGCTGGACCGGAGTTGATGAGGTCGAGGTCACCGAAGCAGAGATGGCAGCCCTGTACAACCATGAGGCGGTGCCCGTCCCCGAAGCCGCCGTGCTGCCGGTCAACACCTCCTTGGTCATCACCAGCAACCGTGGCTCGGCGTTAGGACGCGTCGGTGCAGATCAGCAAGTCCGGCTAGTGCGTGGGGACCGGGAAGTCTTTGGTCTGCACGGGCGCTCCGCAGAGCAACGGCTGGCCCTGGATCTGTTGATGGACCCGGAAGTAGGAATAGTTTCTCTGGGCGGCCGGGCCGGCACCGGTAAGAGCGCCTTGGCGCTGTGTGCCGGTCTTGAAGCCGTGTTGGAACGCAACGAACACCGCAAAGTGGTGGTATTCCGACCGCTCTACGCTGTGGGCGGGCAGGAACTGGGCTTCTTGCCCGGCTCCGAAAGCGAGAAGATGAACCCGTGGGCGCAGGCGGTCTTTGACACGCTCGGCTCGGTGGTTTCAGACACGCTGATGGAGGAGATCATGGAACGGGGCTTGCTGGAGGTGCTGCCGCTGACCCACATCCGCGGACGCTCCTTGCACGATTCCTTTGTCATTGTTGATGAAGCGCAGTCCCTGGAGAAGAACGTCTTGCTGACCGTCATGAGCCGTATTGGTCAGCGCTCCAAGATCGTGCTGACGCACGATGTCGCCCAGCGCGACAACCTGCGGGTAGGCCGGCATGACGGCGTGGCTGCCGTGGTGGAAACACTCAAGGGACACCCGCTCTTTGGTCACGTGACACTGACCCGCTCGGAACGCTCACCCATCGCAGCGCTCGTGACGGAACTGCTGGAGCGCGCCGAGATCTAAACTCTGGCTGAATTCGACGTGCCACTTAATGTTGACGTTTGAACATGAACGTTAAGTGGCAAATCGAATTAGCCGGCAGGGCCCAGAGACTACACGGTGAGGATCAGCATCTAAGCTGTTGGGCCTAGATCCCAAGGAATGTGGGAACGGACATCGGTCAGGCCCATGCTGACCTCCTCGAAGAGGTCATCAAGCATGTATTCGTCAATCCCTTGCAGCACCATCCAATGCCCGGCACCGGCCGTTTCGCCATCTAAGGACTGCGAGGCCACACAAATGCCTGTTTCAATGTCGATCCGAACAGCGGTACGTCCCGGAAATAGCAGGGGAGCATCGGCGAAGAGGGGCCGGTAGCTGGTGTTCGGTGTCAGAACAGCTTCAACTGCCGCCCGTCCTTGATGGCTGAGGGTGGCAATGTCCCTAATTTCAGCAACGTTGGCGAAAGGCGCTTCGAGCGGGACGGGGCGCTCTCCGGCCAATTCCACCGGGTCCAGCGCTGCGGCAGCCCGGCCGGAGCCATAAGCCGGTTCCCCATAGAGCGCCTCGGGACGGCGAACCACGAAACCATCGGAGTCCTTCACCGGATTCACCAGGGCTGGAGGGAGCAGCCACGGCTTGCGGTTTCCACTGATGAACAGCGAATCCCGCGACTCGTTAATCTTGGTGGTGCTGGCTAACAGCTTGCCATCGAGGGTCTCCACGCGCAACGCACCGGGACGGCGCACCCAGCAGTTCAGCGCCAGGACAGGATCGCTCACCCCCGCGGACGATCCCGGCACCCAACTGTTCCCGGGTCCGCCGTCGGGCGCGATGGGAAACTTTCGGTGCAGCTCAAAGCGAAGGGTCTGCCAACGCCAGGGCGAGGAACGGCAGAGATGTCGAAAAGTATCGGCGGTGAAAGAGGTGGCGCTCATATCCACAGCTTAGCCCCGCAGCCAGCACCGGGCGGCCGGGGCGCTGGTAGCATCGCGCTATGGTCACTCGGCTGATGGATCTGTGGGAGAGCAATGCGCTGGCGCTGCTTTGTGCCCTAGCCGCGAGCCTCTATCTGCTGTGGCTGGCGGTGGTGCTGAGCGTCATTGATATCCGCACCCACACCCTCCCGAATCGCTATGTGCTGCCGGCGTACCCCATTGCCGGGGTATTGCTAGTGTCGGCCGCGTTGCTGGCAGGGACGCCCGGGCATGCTCTCCGGACCGCGGGCGGCGCACTCGCCATGGCGGCGCTGTATTGGCTGCTTTGGGTTGTGTATCCGGCCGGGATGGGGTTTGGGGATGTGAAATTGGCCGGGGTTCTGGGCCTGTTCCTTGGATTTCTGAGTTGGCAGCATGTGGTGTTCGGGGTGGCCGCTGGCTTTGTGGCAGGGGGACTGTGGGGCGTTCTTTTGATCGTCAGCCGCCGCGGCACAGCACAATCTGCCATCCCGTTTGGCCCGGCCATGCTCGCCGGTACGTTGGTGACCATGCTGGTGCTGCCCGTTTGAACTAGTGTGGCGCCACGCTGTAGCGGTGCTCGGGCCGCCCGGTGGCGCCGTATGCCCGTTATGCCTGTTGCCCGCGTGGCCCGGATGCCTTTGGTATCCGGGCCACTTTGCGCCTGCGCACCGTTAACCCGTAGCCATGCGCCACTCTTGGAGCTGCGCGTGGTTACCGGCAAACGGTACGCAGCTTCGAACACTTTGGGCGAAGTTAAGCAGCAGGACCGTGTGGGTTGCCATCAGGATAGGCTGAATCCATGGGATCACCGGACTTCATCGTCAACCTCCGCAAGAAAATCGGCCACGACCCGCTCTGGCTTCCGGGAGTACGCGGCGTGGTCTTTGACGGCGACGGACGCGTCCTGCTCGGCGAACGTTCCGACACCGGCGGCTGGGCGCTCATCACCGGGATCCTGGAACCGGGGGAGGAGCCAGGCCCGGGCCTAGTGCGCGAAATCTTTGAAGAAACAGCCGTGGTGGCGCGGATTGAGCACCTGCTGGGGGTCGCGTCAGTGGGTCCTGTGACGTTCCCCAACGGCGATGTTTGCGACTTCCTGAACGTTGAGTTCATCTGCCGTTATGTCAGTGGCACCGCCCGCGTGAACGACGACGAATCCCTCGCCGTGGGCTGGTTCGCCATCGACGAGCTTCCGCCATTGCGCCCCGGCCATCTGGCCTGTATTGAGCGGGCTCTGGCGTTTACTGGAGAGCCACACTTCCAGCGCTAGCCGCTAGCCGCTGTCCGCGACCGGATCCATTGCCGAATCAGGTTCAGTACGCAAAAGACTATCGAGGTCACGATGCCTGCTGCCCCGCCCGCCATGGCCCCGAAAGTGATGATCATGCCACGCAAGTCCAAGCCGAGGCCACTGTCAAAGTAAGCGTCATAGGGTGGCGGAAACAAAGTCAGTGCCAGTGATCCGGCGGTCCAGCTGAAATCACAGATGCCACCGGGCCCAGGAAAAAGAACCAGGGCATTCGCTTGGTGGGCGCCTTCAGGCACCACAATCCCGCGACCACCAGAACAGCAACTGGCACCAGCGCCAAAACGACACCGACCAGCAGCTCAACTGTGTCGTAATCCATCGCATCCCCTCGGTAGTCAATTACCGAGTCAACCACAGGCTGCTGGTGCCGTGCTCGTGCCATAGGGGCTTGCGTCAGCGGCTGCGAGTGGGGTAAATCGCGCATCTTCACAAGTCGCCGACAACTGAACGGGTGTTAGCCCCGAGATCGGTAGTTACACCGCGACTTTGGTGGCTAACCACCGATCAATCGTTGCTGGCTGCAACGGGCGCATTAGTTGCTGGCTGCAAAGGGGGGTTAAGCACCAATGGCGCGTGCCGCCGTCGTACTGGGAGAAGTACGACGGCGGCACGCGCCATTTGCTAAAGCCTTACGGTTTGTCCGGGGTTTCCTCGGGCGCATCCTTGGTCAGCAGCAGCGTGTCGGTGCCGTCGGCAGCGGAAGTAGTAGGGGTACAAGCAACGGAAGTAGCAGGGGTGCCAGCAGCGCGCTCGGCCTCCAGCCGTTCAGCTTCGGCACCACCCACCGCCTCGCCGCGAGCCACCATGCCGGAGGTGTCAGAGAGCGGAATGACCTTCATGAAGAGGGCCAAAACCAGTGCTACCACCATGAACGGGATGAGGTACCAGAACACCGGTGCCAGGGAGTTGGCGTAGGCGTCGACGATGCCGTCCTGAATGACCTGCGGCAACTTGTGGAGCTCCTGCGGGTCAAGGGTGGACATCGCACCACCAGCCTCTTCCGGCGATGCGCCGCCAGCGATGAAGACCTCGGTCAGCGCCTGGGCCAGACGGGTGGTGAACATGGCCCCGAAGATGGCCACGCCCAACGCAGAACCTACTTCACGGAAGTAATTGTTTGTACTGGTGGCGGTACCCAGCTGGGCCGGCGGAACCGAGTTCTGCACCACGATCACTACAATCTGCATGATAAAGCCGAGGCCGGCTCCGAAGACAAACAGCTGCGCACAAATGATCCAGATGGGCGTCTCGGCGGACAACGTGGTCAGCCACAGCATGGCGAGGATGGTCAGCGCTGAACCGATGATCGGGAACGACTTGTACTTGCCGGTCTTGGACATGCGGATACCGGACCAGATGGAGGTTCCCATCAGGCCCACCATCATGGGCAACATCAACAGTCCGGAGACGGCGGCTGAGGTGCCAGTGGACATCTGCAGGAATGTGGGCACAAACGCGATGGCTGCAAACATGCCCATACCCAGAACGAATCCGATGGCCGTGGAGTTCAAGAAGATTGGGTTCTTGAACAGCGACAGCGGGATGATGGGGTCTTCGGCGCGTGCTTCGGTGAAGATGAACAGCGCAATAGCGACGATCATGCCGGCTCCCCAAGACCAAGTGGTCAGGGAGGTCCAGCCGTCGGGCTTGCCGCCGAAGTCGGTGAAGAAGATCAGGCACGTGGTGGCGATTGATAGGAGCACCACGCCCATGAAGTCAATCTTCTGAGTGGCCTTCTTAGCAGGCAGCGTCAGTGCGAAGAATGCCACGATGAAGGCCGCAATGCCGATCGGGATGTTGATGTAAAAGGCCCATTCCCACGTCAAGTGGTCCACAAAGTAGCCGCCCAACAGGGGACCGGCAACGGCGGAGAGGCCGAAGATGGCGCCCAGCGGACCCATGTACTTGCCGCGCTCATTGGCTGGAACAATGTCAGCGATGATGGCCTGGGAGAGGATCATCAAACCGCCGCCACCGAGGCCCTGCATGGCGCGGAAGATGACGAAGCCTGTGAAGTCGGTGGCAAACGCACAGCCAATGGAGGCCAGCGTGAAGATGGCAATGGCAGCCAGGAACAAGTTCCTCCGGCCCAGGATGTCACCCAATTTGCCATAGATGGGCATCACGATGGTGGTGGCCAGCAGGTACGCGGTGGTGATCCATGTCTGGTGCTCCACGCCACCGAGCTTGCCCACAATGGTGGGCATGGCGGTGGAGACGATGGTCTGGTCGAGGCTGGAAAGCATCATTCCGGCAATCAGCGCGGAGAAAATGATCCAGATTCTCTTCTGGGTCAGCAGGAGTGGTTGCCCTGCTTTTACGGCGGTACTCATGGAGTCCCTTCAAGGGTCAAGTGAGAAAAGGTGAAAAGTTGTTGGGCTGCGAGGAGGTTGTCCCGCAGCAGATGCTCGTAGGGGACGGTATTTTCTTCGGAAAAGAACACCTGGCTGGTGCGGTGGGAGCAACTGCCGAACAGTGCTGCCGCTATGCCGGCGACTGGGTCATCCGGCGGGAGTTCCTCGCGCTGGATGATCAGGTCAGTGAATTCCCGCTCACGCTCGTGGGCGCCGCCCATCACCTTCATCATGAGAGCCGGTTCCTTCTTCATGGCCGCGAGGAGCTCATGAAAATGTTCCCGGGTGAAATTCAGCTCCTCAACCATGGCGCAGGTCAACGTGTACAGGTCCTGCAGGAGCGTGACGCTCAGGCCGTGGGGGCCGCGTTCGACGCCCGTTTCGGAGCCCCCGGCCAGGAAGTCGGCGATGGCACCGGCAGGGAATTCGTCCAGCAGGTGGCCGATGATGGCGTCTTCCTTGGACGGGAAGTAGTTGAAAAACGTCCGCCGGGAGATGCCAACTTCTTCACACAACGCTTCAATCGTGAAGCCGTTGAGGCCTTTTTGCGCAGTAAGGATCCGCGCCGCCTTGGTGATGGCGGAGCGGGTGGCCTCGCGTTTGCGGGCACGCAGGCCCTGGGCCTGACAGGAATTTGCACTTTCAGTCACAAAGTAAAAGTTTGCACTATCTTTGGAAAAGTGCAAAATCCTCGTGATGTGAGCTTGGTCATGCAATTTTTCGGGCGCAGGCGCAGGCGGGGCTGGGGCGGGGGTAGTGGTTGCCATTCGCCCGTGGCAGACCAGAGGCAAAGGCAATAGCTGCCCCGGAGTGCCCACGGATCTTTCAACTGCTTAATATACGACGGCGGGAGGTTACCTTTGTAAAAAGGCAACCTCCCGCCGTTCGCCACCTCCCACTACTCGCAAGCTCGCGGCGGGTCCCTCGGTGACTCTCTTAGTGCATAAGGAGTGTTGTTACTTCGGTGCGACCGTCATGGCCAGAACATCCAGGCCCTTATCCAGCTGCTCCAATGTGATTTCGCCGCGGTCAACGAAGCCCAGGGCCAGCACGGCTTCACGGATGGTCAGGCCCTCCTTGATGGCGTGCTTGGCGATCTTGGAGCCGTTTTCGTAGCCGATGTACTTGTTCAGCGGCGTCACGATGGACGGTGAAGCCTCGGCCAGGAAGCGGGCGCGCTCAACGTTCGCGGTCAGGCCGTCGATCATCTTGTCGGCCATGACGCGTGAGGTGTTGGTCAGCAGGCGGATCGACTGCAGCAGGTTCGAGGCCATGACCGGGATGCCCACGTTCAGCTCGAACGCGCCGTTGGTGGAGGACAGGGCAATGGTGGTGTCGTTGCCGATGACCTGTGCGGCGACCATGATGGCTGCCTCGGAGATGACCGGGTTGACCTTGCCGGGCATGATCGAGGAGCCGGGCTGCAGGTCGGGGATGTTGATCTCGCCCAGGCCGGTGTTGGGGCCGGAGCCCAACCAGCGCAGGTCGTTGTTGATCTTCATGATCGAGTACGCGATGGTGCGCAGCTGGCCGGAGGCTTCGATGAGGCCGTCGCGGTTGGCCTGGGCCTCGAAGTGGTTGCGGGCTTCGGTCAGCGGCAGGCCGGTATCTTGGGCGAGCAGGGCGATGACGCGCTGCGGGAAGCCGGCCGGGGTGTTGATGCCGGTGCCGACGGCGGTGCCGCCCAGGGGAACCTCTGCCACGCGGGCGATCGAGGACTCAACGCGCTCGATGCCGTAGCGGATCTGGGCAGCGTAGCCGCCGAATTCCTGACCCAGCGTGACGGGGGTGGCATCCATCAAGTGGGTGCGTCCCGACTTCACCACTGTGGCGAATTCGGCTTCCTTGCGCTCCAGCGACTCGGCCAGGTGTGCCAGCGCCGGGATCAGATCGTTGATCAGGGCGGAGGTTGCAGCGACGTGGACGGAGGTGGGGAACACGTCGTTGGAGGACTGTGAAGCGTTCACGTGGTCGTTCGGGTGGACGACCTTCTCGGAACCGGCGGCAACGAGCGCGCGGTTGGCCAGGGTCGCCAGGACCTCGTTCATGTTCATATTGGAGGAGGTTCCGGAACCGGTCTGGAACACGTCGATCGGGAACTCACCGTCGAAATTCCCGGCGGCCACGAGGTCGGCTGCACCCTCAATGGCGCGGGCCAGCTCAGCGTCGAGCACACCCAATTCGGCGTTGGTGGTGGCGGCAGCCTTCTTGATGCGCGCCAGTGCAGCGATGTGGGCAGACTCCAATGTCATGCCCGAAATCGGGAAGTTTTCAACGGCACGCTGGGTCTGCGCGCTGTAGAGTGCGTTAGCCGGAACCCGGACCTCGCCCATCGTGTCATGTTCAATACGGAATTCTTGTGCGGTAGCCGCGGCAGTTTCAGTCATATCTACACCATATCGCCGCCGCGCCCAGAGCCGAAAACCAGAGCCGCAACCGTAGCCATAAACGGTTGCGTGGCGCGCCTGCCCAGCCACACACAAAGAAGGCCCGACGGCGGGACTTGCGTTCCGGCGTCGGGCCTCCCCAAAAGCGGGTTACTGGTGGATGGAACCGTTGCTGTACACGAGGTCAGCGGTGCCGTCATTGAGGCGGTAGGTCAGGCCCACCACGGCGGTGCGCTGACGGGCCACGGCGCTGGCGATGATGGGGGAGTTCTCCACGAGGCGGGCGGCCGTCTGCTTGACGTGTTCCTCCACCATGTTGTTGACGGTGCTTTTTTTGTCCTTGCGCAGGGAAGCGAGCACCGAGGGGGTGATGCGCTCCACGAGGTCGCGGACGAATCCGGCGGGCATGTTCCCGGTGTCCACGGCGTTCTTGGTGGCGGTGACGGCACCGCAGCTGTCGTGGCCGAGCACCACAATGAGTGGCACGTCCAGGTATTCCACGCCGTATTCCAGCGAACCGAGGGCGGTGTTGTCAACCACGTGGCCGGCGGTGCGGACCACAAAGGCGTCGCCGAGGCCCAGATCGAAGATGATCTCAGCGGCCAGGCGCGAGTCCGAGCAACCGAAGATCTGGACGAAGGGGTGCTGGGTGGACAGCAGTGAGGCCCGCCGGGCCGCATCCTGGTTGGGGTGGTTGGACGTGCCCGCCACAAATCGGGCGTTGCCAGCCATCAGCGTGCCCCAAGCCTCCGCAGGCGTGTGAGGGTGGGCTGTAATTGCGTTGATGTTGCCGTCTTCTCCACCGGTCATGAGTTATTGCCCTTCGTAGTTGGAATGCTGGCGTCTTTGGGTGCCGGAGCGGCCGCGGGACTTGATGTTGCTGGTGCGTGTGCGGTGTTCAGTGAGTCCGTCGCCGCTTTGGCTAGGAAGTCGAAGTCTGCGAAATCGGCGGCACCGGTCAGCACAATCGTGTCCTTGCCGTCGACCAGGACCAGGCTGCGGTCCCCCTTAGGTTTATCACGCAGCTCCCAGTCATGCCCGTCGACGGTTCGGCTGCCGGTCACCGCAGCATGCTGGGACTGATCAGCAATCCATGTGGGGTTGGCGGTGATGGACTGGCGTAGCGCGATGAAAGTGTTGCTTGAGGTTACGTAACCTACGTCCCAGAAGGCCACGCCGTCGGCCCCGGCCGGATTCCACCGTGCGTAATTGGCGTACCAGCCATCAGGGAGCTCCGGTGCCACAGGGGTGAATCCAGCGGTGTCAGTAGCATGGTTGGCTACCGCGGAAACGTCGATGTTCGAGCGGTACGTCTCCGCTTTTTGCTGTGGATTGAGCCAAACTACTGTCAAAACTATGGCAATGGTGGAGAAGATGGCCAAGAACATGCCAATCACCGAGGCGTTGGCGCGTTTTGCGGCGCCGGCGGCGATGGAAGGCTTGAAGGGCGGGGTAGGGCTGGAATCACTCACTCAACCATCTTCCCAGATATGGCAGGCCAGATATGACAGGGCAGGTATGACAGACCAGATATGACGGGGCAGGTCACCCTGGGCGGCCCTGTGGCGCACCTCACTGGGTGGGGCTGCGTCATTTCACCTATGATTACTTAGGTAGGCAAGAAAACGGCAGACATGCGCGCACATGCGCAAAGCAAAAACTGCGCCTACCTAAACAATGGGGTTTATACGTGCCTGAAAACGCATCACAGATGGATTATTCGCAGCTGTCCCGGTCCTTGGCCGTGGGCGACGACGAACCGGACCGCAACCTAGCGCTCGAGCTGGTCCGTGTGACCGAAGCCGCCGCCATTGCAGGCGGCCACTGGGTTGGTTTTGGCGAAAAGAACCTCGCCGACGGCGCAGCCGTTGACGCCATGCGCTCCCTCCTTTCTACCGTTCACTTCAATGGTGTCGTGGTCATTGGTGAAGGCGAGAAAGACGAAGCCCCCATGCTGTACAACGGCGAGGTGGTAGGCGACGGCTCCGGCCCCGAATGTGACGTGGCTGTGGATCCGATCGATGGCACCCGCCTGACCGCCATGGGCATCAACAACGCTTTGGCTGTGTTGGCTGTTGCCGAGCGTGGCACCATGTTCGACCCCTCCGCCGTGTTCTACATGGAGAAGCTGGTGACCGGCCCCGAAGCTGCCGACATGGTTGACCTGCGTCTGCCGGTCAAGCAAAACCTGCACCTGATCGCCAAGGCCAAGGGCGTGAAGATCAACCAGCTCACCGTCATGGTGCTGGACCGTGACCGCCACCAGCCGCTGATCCAGGAAATCCGGGACGCAGGCGCCCGTACCAAAATCATTCTCGACGGCGACGTAGCTGGCGCCATTGCTGCCGTGCGCCCCGGCACCGGCGTTGACGCGCTGATGGGAATCGGCGGAACCCCCGAAGGAATCGTGGCCGCCTGTGCCATGAAGACCCTCGGCGGCGTCATCCAGGGCCGACTCTGGCCCACCGACGACGACGAAAAGCAGAAAGCGATCGACGCCGGACACGACCTGGACCGCGTTTTGTCCACCAACGATCTGGTCACCAGCGACAACTGCTACTTCGCAGCCACCGGCATCACCGATGGTGATCTGCTGCGCGGCGTGCGCTACGACAAGGGCCGCGTCTTGACCCAGTCAATCGTGATGCGTTCGAAGTCCGGCACCGTCCGCTTTGTTGAGGGCGAACACCAGGCTGCCAAGTGGGAGACTTACGCACGCCGCAGCTAACTTTCGCTCCAGCGTTAGCCGCTTCGCGCCAGGTCCCTCGCGGGCAGTAAGATTTCCGCGGTCGCGGGGCGACCTGCTAAGTGATTTCCGAGGGTTCCCCGCTGAGCTTGCGAAGCGAGGGAAGGAAATCACGCCATCCCCGCTCCGGGACCTGGCGCTCTAGGCCTATTGTGACGGGATCACTCCCATACCACCCGCCCGGCCGGCACCTCTCTAGCCGCGGCAGCCGGTAGGGTTGAAGCATGACTTTAAGTGTTGTGCCTTGCCATGTCCGTGACGAGTGGGATGCCGCTGTGAACTCACAGCTGGGACACCCCATGCAGCTGTGGGGGTGGGGCGAGACCAAAGCCGCCCACAACTGGAGCGTTGACCGGGTCCTCGTAAAAGATGGCGAAACCTTGGTAGGTTCCGCCCAGATTCTGCTGCGCGCCCTGCCGTTCCCGTTCCGCTCCTTGGCGTACCTGGCGAGGGGACCACAGGCCGAGCCGGGCCGAGAGCACGAGGTGCTGGACGTCGTCGGACGCTACGTCAAGGGAACCCACAAATCTGTGGCCCTGAGCATTGAACCGGATTGGGACGCGGCGACGGTGGCTGTGGCGACCCTGCCAGCCACTGGCTGGACTCCCAGCGCCAGCACCATCCTGATTCCTCGCACGCTGATTCTGGATCTGAGCCGTACCGAAGATGAATTGCTGGCCGCGATGAGCAAAAAGACGCGCCAGTATATTCGTAAGTCGAGCCGGGAAGCGCTGGAATACCGCGCCGTGACGCCCGCCGAGGTCCCGCAGTGCATGGCCGTGTACCGGGAAACTGCCCAGCGCGCCGAGTTTGGCATCCACGAGGACGGTTACTACAGCGACATCCTGAAGAACCTCGGCGAGGGATCGCCCATTTACGGCGCGTTCGACGGGGAGAAACTAGTGGCCTTCCTCTGGCTTGCCGCGAGCGATACCACCGCTTTTGAGCTCTATGGTGGCATGACCGAGGAAGGCAGCACGCTGCGGGCCAACTTCTCGCTGAAATGGCTGGCCATCCAGGAAATGAAGGCCCGGGGGATCACCCGTTACGACTTCAACGGCCTGCTCAATGACGGGGTCTCGAAGTTCAAGTTCGGCTTCGCTGACCACGAGAACATGCTGGCCGGTACCTGGGATCTGGGACTTTCGCCGCTGTACCCGGTGTTTGCCAAGGCGTTGCCGCTGGCTCGTCGCGCACTGCGCAAGGCCCGCGGAGTGCTCAAGCGCTAGGCGGTTTCCGGGCTCCGGGCGGATGGATCACCGGGCGAGCTGGCTCCGATCGTGGCTCGAGCTCGGCGAGTGTTCATTTGATGTACGTTTGGAGCCCAAAAACGGATCAAACCGTCCACGAAACGGTGACACAGAATCGTTGCTTGAATCGTGAGAAGCAAAAGACCGAAAAATGGCAGGAAACGTACAACACATAGACGCTCGAGCAGTGGCGCTGGACGACGGACCGAGAAGCGCGTCAGCCTGCCACGGTAATGGCGAAAACCACTGCCGGGGTGTCGCTGGGAACGCCAGCAACCACATGCGGGTGAACCATCACCGGGTTCTCTGCGGCAGGAACAAATACCGATCCGCCACGGCTCAAGACCATGTCGCTGCGAGGGGAGTCCAGCAGCACGGAGCCCGAAAGCGCCAGCACCAGCAGGGGACCGTTCTGCAGCAACGGCACGGGATCCGAGCCAGCCGAGATTTCCACCCGCTGGAGTACAAACTCGCTGAACGGCGGTTCCCAGAGATGCTGTCCCAGGTCAGTAGTGCGGGTGGGAACCACAGGCACGGCGCCGGGATTGAAATCCACGGTGGCCATCAATTCCGGGACGTCCACGTGCTTGCCGGTGAGCCCACCGCGCAGCACATTGTCGGAAGAAGCCATGACCTCCAGACCTAACCCGCTCAAGTAGGCGTGGATATTGCCGGCCGGAAGGTAGATCGCTTCACCTGGCATGAGGGAAACCCTGTTCAGCAAAAGCGAGACCAGCACACCGGCGTCGCCGGGATACTGCCGTGCCAGCTCCACCACGGTGCGCAGCGATGCCTCAGCGTTGTCGGGCAGCCCATCGGCAGCTAAATTCAGGCTCCCGCCCGCTAAATCCCTACCCGCTAGATCCCTACCAAACGAAGCAGTCAAGGCCTCCGCGGCCAGCTCCACCAAAGCCTTGGTCTCGGCTCCGCCATTCACCAGCGCTTCGAAGGCTCGGCGCACCAATGTAGGGGCAATCATGCGCGAGTTCAACGTCATCTCGACCTGACTCAACAGCTCCGGAACCTGAGCACCCATAGCTGTGATGGCCGCAGCGACGGCACGGAACAGTGACGCGGCTTCAGCGCACGGACGGAACCCGCAGAGGGCCTGGAAGGGAGTCAGCGCCAGAATCATCTCCGGCTTATGGTTGGGGTCTTTATAGCTGCGGTGGGCAGCATCGTGCGGCACACCCGCTGCCTCTTCCGCCGCAAAGCGCTCCCGAGCCCGCTCCAAAGTGGGGTGAACTTGCAGAGACAGAGCCTGATCGGCGGCGAGAAGCTTGGCCAGGAACGGCAGTTTCGCCCCAAAAGCCGCGTGCACATCCGCACCGAGCGCCGCGAGCGGATGTTCGGCAATCAGCTGATCCAGCGGCACAGGACCGTCGGGGGTGGCCGCGACCGACGGCGAATCCGGATGCGCACCCATCCATAATTCAGCTTCCGGACCGCCGCTGGGCTCGGTGCCCAACAACTCGGCAATGGCCGTTGCCGAACCCCAGGGGTAGTCGCGGGTGACGTTCGTCAGTGCAAACATAAGAGATTTCTCCTGGTCTACGACAACTGGTCTAAGACAAGCTGTAGATCGATTGAAAATGACTGGCATGACGCCGGAATAGCGAGCTGAGCACAGCCGGCTCAACCTAGCGAGCTTAGCCCGGGGAGCAGGTTCCGTTGTTGGACAAAAGCGCCCCGAGCGTCACGGCGTCGCCATTGATGGCCAGCTGCTGCAGATACTCGGCGGTGATTTCTGGACCGTCCGACGGCGCCTCCGGAGCAGGTGCCTCAGGCACCGGAGCTGCGGGTACTTCGGGCGCAGGGGCGTCGGGGGCGGGAGTGTCAGCTGCGGGTGCATCGGAGGCCGGGGCTTGGGAAGCAGGGCCCTCAGGTGCCGGCTCTTTCGCTGCGGGGGGATTGAGCAGGGTCTGCACACGCTGATGGATCACATCAAAGTCCGGGTACGTGGGGAAGTCCTTGTCGAAGTCCGGTGGCCCAATGGTCAGACGGGACAGGGAGTGCGACTTGGATTTCAGTGCCAGTGAGACGAAGCCGCCCAACTGCCCGGCTGGCAGGTCCGATTCCACAACCTTGGCGCCGGCGTCCGCCAACGCACTGAACTTGGTGAAGATGGTGGCTGGGTCCATCTGGGCCAGCATGGCGGCCTGGATGCATTGCTGACGCTGACTACGGTTGTATTCGAGCACCCATTCACGCGAGCGGGCAAACCAGAGTGCGTGGTAGCCGTCGAGCTTTTGCACGCCGGGGGCTATCCAACCGGTGGGTGGCAGATGATCGCCGGTGCCGTTGACGTCGTCACCACTGATCGGCACCCATCCGCCAACATTCACAGTGACCCCGCCCAGGGCGTCAATAAGGTTGGAGAAGCCCGCCATGTCAATCAGGACGTAGCCCTGAATGGTCAGCCCCAAAATACCGCCAGCGGCATCCATCATGGCGTTGGCACCGGGATCGCTTGCGCCCGGATATAGATCGGGATGGTTATTGGTCACGTCGCTGTACAGGAAGTTGATGATGCAGTTATCGCCGCAGTTATAGCCGTCCGGGTAGACGCCCCAGAGTGGAGAGTCGGCTTCAAAACGCGCGTTCTGGAAATTACGGGGGATGCTGATGGTCGCTGCCTGACCGGTCTTGGCATCGACGCTGACCACCATAATGGAGTCCGGTCGCCGCCCAGCTCGATCCTCGCCCGCATCGCCACCCATAAGCAGGAAGTTATAACGGCCGTCCACCGGCTTCATGTCGGGGCCGGCCTGAAAAATACTGGAGATGGCATTGCGCCCAGAGTTGATCAGGAAAGCTCCGTAGCCCAGAGTTCCGGTGGTCAGCACCATCAGCACCACCATGGCGATGGACACCATGCCGCGCATGCCCGGCGCCAGCAAACTGGGCCTAATGATCTTGAGCGTGTTGAGGAACATGATGGCCCAGCCCACCGCCACAGCCACCATCACAATGATGATGAGCAGGGATGAGTACGGGTTGGTGAAGAGGTTCAGGAGCGCTTCACGGTTGACCAGGACAAGTACGACGGCGGCAATCACCAATGCCCATACCACGAAAGTGCAGCGCAAAGCTATCCGGCCTATGCGCTTGTTCCCGGCCACCAGTTGGGCCGAGCCTGGCAGGAAAAGTGTCAGCACGAGCAAGATCCAGGCCCGTTTTGAGCGCACGGGTGCCGACGCCGGTTCCGGGAAGCGGGCCGGGTTGGTCAACAGGGGCGGACGGTTTGAGGGCCGCGAAACCTTAGGACTGCTGAAGCTCATGCGCAGGCGTTTATCCTTCTGTAGGTCCGGCGGTCGCCGGGACGCCGGACTCCAGGATGCCGGATTCCGAGACGCCAGTCTGTGGGAGCACGGCCAAAGGATAGGTCTTCCCGGCCTTTTCCCGCAGGGCAGCTCCCTTGGCGGAGGCCTGGTCATTGAGTGACTGGGCAAAGTCGGCGAGCTTGGCAGCCAGCTCGGTGGCCAGTGCATCCGTACCACTGGCCAGCATGCGCACGGCCAACAAGCCGGCGTTGCGAGCGCCACCAATGGACACAGTGGCCACGGGAACTCCAGCTGGCATCTGCACGATCGAAAGCAATGAATCCATGCCGTCGAGGGTCTTCAGTGGGACGGGCACGCCTACCACGGGAAGTGTTGTGACGGAGGCCAGCATGCCCGGCAGGTGGGCTGCCCCGCCAGCACCGGCAATGATGACGCGCAGGCCACGAGCCGCGGCGTTGCTGCCGTAGGCAATCATTTCGGTGGGCATGCGGTGGGCAGAGACCACATCCGTCTCGAACGGGATACCGAATTCGGACAGCGCTGCAGCTGCTGCCTCCATGACGGGCCAGTCCGAATCGGAACCCATGACGATGCCAACCAGAGGAGTGCCAACAGGGGCAGTGGCGTTGTTGTTGCTCATGAGAAGTCCTTACTTTCCGTCACGATTGTGGCCGTCACGGATGATGTTTGCCACGGTGGTGGCGCGGGCACGGACGGCGGTGACGTCGTCGTGCGTGGAACCGATCACATTGACGTGGCCAATCTTGCGGCCGGGGCGCACGGATTTGCCGTAGCTGTGGACCTTGACGGTGGGCTCGGCGGCCAAGGCGGTCGAGTAAGCGCTGAACAGGTCCTGGTTGGCGCCGCCAAGGAAATTCTTCATGACCACAATGGAACCCAACGCGTCGGTGGCACCCAATGGCAGATCCAGCACGGCACGCAGGTGCTGTTCGAACTGGCCGGTCACGGCACCGTCCATGGTCCAGTGCCCCGTGTTGTGCGGGCGCATGGCGAGCTCGTTGATGAGGAAGCCTGGCGCGCGGCCGGGGGTTTCGAAGAGTTCGGCGGCCATGACGCCGGTGACGCCGAGCTCGTTGGCGATCCGCAGTGCTGCGGACTGAGCGGTGGCGGCGACGTCGTCGGGGATGGAGGGAGCCGGGGCGATGACCTCATCACACACACCCTCCACCTGGATGGATTCGGCCACGGGCCAGGCGCGGGACTCACCCGAGGGAGTGCGGGCTACCAGAGCGGAAAGCTCGCGGGAGAAGTCCACCATCTCCTCCACCAGCAGCGGGTTCATGGCATCGAACCAGTCGGCGGCAGCATCGGCATCCAAAGAAGAACGCAGCACTTTCACGCCCTTGCCGTCGTAACCACCACGGGGCATCTTCAACACCACGGGCCAGCCGTGTGTGTCGCCGAAAGCTGTGATCTCAGCAGGGGAAGCGACGGCGGACCATGCCGGGTTAGGCAGGCCCAGGCGCTCAATCGCAGCCCGCATCACGAGCTTGTCCTGGGCGTTGACCAGCGCGTCGGGGCGCGGCTGAACGTTGACGCCTTCGGCGATCAGCGTCTGCAGGTGCTCGTTGGGGACGTGTTCATGGTCAAAGGTGAGCACGTCCACGCCGCGAGCAAACTCACGCAGGGTCGCCAAATCCTTGTAGTCACCCACGGGTGCATGGGCCACCACGGGCACCGCACAAACGTCGGGGGCTTCCGCCAAAACTCGCAAATCAAAACCAAGGGCCACGGCGGCAGGGGCCATCATGCGGGCCAGCTGTCCGCCGCCCACCACACCGATTACAGGGAAAGTCACAGTCCCCAGCGTACCGAAAGTCTGGCCGGATGCTTGCTTTGCACTGCTGGCGGGCTTTTCGGGGCTGTGGACAAGGTCCCCCAAAGCGGTCCCCACACCGCCGTTGGGCAGCAAAAATGGCTTTGTCGGGCCTATCGAGCACGGGCGGCATAGAATTGTGGCCTAGAATTTTTAGCAGAGGCTGCAGCGCGAATCATCCGTTTTTGGCCGTAACGCCCGACGGAGGACCATGTTTCAGAAGATAGTTGACCGCATTAAAGGCCTGATGGGCCTGTTTTGGCGAGAAGTAGCAAAATTTGGCGTCGTCGGCGGCGTTGCGTTCGTCATCGACACCGGCATCTACCTGTGGCTACTCAACGGCAGCATGGCCGGACACCCCACCAAGGCGAAGATCATCTCAGCCGCCGTGGCCACCGTCTTCTCCTGGCTGGCCAACCGTTACTGGACCTTCCGTCACCGCCGCCAGGCCAATATGTTCCGCGAAGTGTTCTTGTTCATCGTCATGAACGGCATTGGCATGGGCATCGCCGCAGCGTGCGTGTACATCTCCCACTGGGTTCTCGGCTTCGAATCCACCACGGCCGACTTCATCTCCGGCTCAGTGGTAGGCCTAGTCCTGGGCACCATCTTCCGCTTCTTCGCCTACCGCTTCTGGGTTTTCACCGAAGAGCTCGACGCGGAACCCGGCTACACGGAGGACCATAAACTCATCCAGGCCGACCGCGAAGCCTAAGCTTTCCGTGCTGGTGCTGGTGCTGGTGCCGGTGCCGGTGTTGGCGCCGGCGTTAGCCCAGAGTGATGTTTTCGCTGGCTCGCACCGTCTCCGAGACGCCCACCCCGTCCCCGAGCAGAACCACTGAACCACCGGCCGCCCAATTCTTCAAGGCGTCATGCACGACGGCGGCCCACCCTTCCTTGGCTTGCAGCAGAACCCGCTGTGGTTGCGCAGCTAACACCGTTCCCGGGATGGACAGAAGTTCCTCTCCTCCGGCTAGGAGCTGGGCGTAACTGGTTTCTTGGGTGCTGCTGTCCTTTGCCACGTGTCGCCAAGCGATGTCTGTGGCCTCAGCTTCGGCATCGGCAAAAAACACATCCGCATGCGAACGAACATCACCGGAATAGTCCAGAGTGCGCGGGGGAAGCTCTCCCATCCAGCGCATTTGCAGGGCAGGCAGAGCCACAGCCACCACGAGGGGATCGCCCTTGGCACCGGATAGTTGGCTGTGCACAACCTCGGGCGACGCGGTAGCAATGATGTTGGCGTCAGTGCCCGAGACTTGCATGCCCGAGACTTCCTTGCCCGATCCACCAGCGCCAGCGGAAGCCGCAGCCCCATCAGCGGTGACCGCAGTGGCGCCCACGGCCCAGGTCGCCAGCATCCAAACCAAGGACCGCCAGTGCAGCGGCAGGTCCAAGGCAATCACCGTACCTGGTTCGGCGTCGAGCTCGTCCACTAAATAATTGGCGGTTTTAGCCACCCAGTTATCCAACACTCGGCCGGAAAATTCCACGCGCTCGGAGTCAGGGCCGTACCAGGTCAGCCGGGGTGAGGTGGGGTTGTTGCTGCGCAAAGCGTGCAGCAATTGGGTGGGGGTGTTCGCAGACAGGTCCATGGCATCTCATTTTGCCACGGTGACCGCCACAGTGATCTCCATCGATTGGACAAAATCCCTTTGTGACGTGACGTGCCTTACAGAAGGCATTCTGTGAATTCTCGGTGAATTCCAAAAAACGGCCAGTTCCGCGCAAGAACACGGGTTTTTTGGCCAGAGGTCGCCGAAACGCATGAATGTATTGATATGAAATTGCCGGGCGTGGCGTGGCCCATGTTCGGCCCTGAAGGTAGTTATCATCTCCGGCCCGCTTGACGTGAGGGACTTACATGGATGTAATTAGACGCACGAACCGCTCGTAAAGGCACTGCAATCCGCACATCGTGGGAACCTCAATTTTGGTTGGCAGTGTCGGCGGCAACATTCCGGAGGACGATTATGGGGCAAGCGCAGCTGAGTGTGGAGAAATTTCGCGACGATACGACTGAGGCACAAGCCGCTTCCGCTTACCGTTCACGGGGTGTGCCCACCGATTGGTACGTAGACCCGGCTGACCCGGATGCCGCGGCGTTCCATGAACGGGAGAACCGTCAGGTCCTCGAGGACGCGGCAACAGCTTTCCTGACCTCTCATGAGGATGACGAGCCGCTCACGGCCCATCCCACTGAAGTCGCTGGAGTGGATAATGACCCGATTTGGATCGGCCTTTTGGGTCAGCGTGATGATTTCAGCGATGAAGGTGAACTAGGCTGGCAGACTGATGCATTGTGCGCACAGACCGATCCGGAGGCGTTCTTCCCTGAAAAGGGCGGTTCCACCCGGGACGCGAAGAAAGTGTGCGGCGCATGCAATGTCAAAGCACAGTGCCTTGAATATGCTTTGGCCAATGATGAACGGTTTGGAATCTGGGGCGGACTGTCGGAGCGTGAGCGCCGGCGGCTGCGGAAGCGAGCGGTCTAATTCTTGAAGCAGTAAAAGTCACGGCCGTTCTGGTTGCCCACAACGGCGGTGCCTATCTCCCCACAGTCCTGGCCGCTTTGGCCGCGCAGACACGTCCGGCAAATCAAGTGTTGGGCGCAGACGTCGCCTCCAGCGATAACTCGGGGGAGTTACTGCGCAAGGAACTCGGCGAACGCCATGTGATCTCGCTGGAAGCTCGCAAGGGCTACGGCGACGCCGTCAACGCCGTGCTCGAGCATCAAAAGCGTCTGCGTACCGGTGCCATTGTGCCGTCGCGTTCTAGAGCGCCGTCCAGCTCGGCAGGTTCAGACTCGATAGCTTCGGCAGAGAACCCTCAAGCGGGCGCAGTGGGAGTCCTCCACGACGAGCGACCCACCAGCGCAGAAACCTCCGCCAGCACCTCCGGCAGCAGCTCCGCCCCCGGCGCTGCTGGCTCCAACGAGTGGATCTGGCTCCTGCAAGATGACGCCGCGCCGGCGCCCGACGCGCTGCAGTTACTCCTTGAGGCCACCGAGCGCGCCACCACGGCCACAGTGGTTGGTTGCAAGCAGCTGGACTGGGACAACCACCGTCGCTTGGTGGATGTTGGTCTGGAAACCAACAGGTACTTTGACCGCTTTGCACTCGTGGGTCTGGACGAACAAGATCAGGGCCAGTACGACCACTACACCGATAAGTTTGCTGTCAACACCGCGGGCATGCTGGTTCGCCGTGACGTCTTTGAAAAACTGGGCGGCTTTGACCCGGCCCTTCTTGGCCCGGGCGACGATCTAGATTTCTGTGCCCGCGTCCGCATGGCCGGTGACCGAGTCCTGGTAGTTCCCGCCGCCCACATGTTCCACGTAGTGCACCGACCCAACGGCGTTGGATCGGCCGTAGCCGCTCGCAAGGCCAGCATATTTCTACGCCTCAAGCACGCCCCGGCATGGGCTGTTCCGCTGTTGGCGGTAGGCACCTTCCTGTCCGCTATTTATTGGCTCATGGCTGGCTTTGTCCTAAAAGCTCCCGGCCATGCGGTGCGCATGTTCGTCGCCACCTGCGTCGGTCTGATGCGGCCACTGGCCCTACGTCGTAGCCGGGCCGCGATGGCAGCAACCCGAACCCAACGCCGCTCGGTCAACAGAGCCCTGCGGGTGGAGAAGGACACGCAACGCGAACATTTGAAATCACTGCGTGAAGCCGTCGGCCCGGACGACTCGGCGCCGGAAGAAATCATGCATGGGCCCTCCATCTTGGAGCCCACCGGTGAAGCCCACCGTGAAAGCGTGGCTCCGCTGGCTGCCAGCAAGACCGCACCGATTGTCAGTGCCCTAGCCCTCGTAGCTGTTCTGGCTGTTCTTTCCTTGGTGGCCTTGTCGCGCTTCCTCGGCGTTCCGGCCCTGGTGGGTGGAGCCCTGCTGCCGGTTTCGAGCGAGCTCGGCACGGTGTGGCAGCACGCTACCGACTGGTGGGTTTCCCTTGGTTCTGGCCTGCCCGGCCGCGGTAACCCCTTCAACTTTGTGCTCGTACTGCTCAGTGCGCTGGGCGGCAGCGGCTCCGTCGCGGTCTTGTGGCTGGTGTTGCTGGCCTTGCCGCTCTCAGGGTTCACTGCCTGGCTAGCCGCCGGTGCGTTGACGCTGCGCCGCTGGCCGCGCATTGTGGCCGGGTTCGCCTGGGCTGGTGCCCCCATGTTGCTGCTCGCCATGGGCCAGGGTCGTGTGGGCGCGCTGCTGGCCCATGTCCTGATTCCGCTCGTGATGCTCGGGTTGATCCGTGCCGTTGGCGGGGCCACCAGCCCCGAAAACGTGCCGGGCTCCGTCGCAGGTGTCACCGGGCCGGCCGCCAACGCGACCGTGTCCAAGATGGGCCGGCCGGGCGTGGCTGGCACCCCCTCCTGGACGGCCGCCGCGGCTGCCGGTCTGGCCCTGGCTGTGGTGACGGCAGCCTCGCCGCTGCTCTTTGTTGTGGCCGCGGTGGGTGTTCTTCTCACGGCAGTGCTGCTGGGGCGTCGGGGCAAGACCATCTGGTGGTCCTTGCTCCCGTCGGCAGCGCTTTTCCTTCCCGTTGTCTGGTCCGCGTGGGAAAATCCGCGGGCACTGTTGGCCGATCCGGGACTCCCGCTGGCCTCCACCCAGGGACCGCTGTGGCAGCAGCTTCTGGGCTTCCCGGAGCAGCTCACTGCGAGCGAGGGCATGCTGGGTCTAGGCTCGCTGGCTTCGGCGCCGTGGTGGACTTGGGTTGCCGTTGGCATTATTGGCGCCCCGGTGGTGGCCGCGGCCGTGCTTGCCCTGTTGCTTCCGTTGCGTCGCGCCGCCACGGTGCGCACCCTGTGGGGTGTGGCCCTATTGGCCCTGGCCGTGGCTTACGGCGCGAAGTTCATTGCCGTCGCGTTCGACGGCGGGACCTTGGTTACCGCTTTCAACGGGCCTGCCGTTTCGCTTGCGTTTTTTGCTCTGCTCGGCGCAGCCCTCCTGGGCTTTGACGCCGTTCATCGCCACGCCTACAACCCGGCCCACAAGGCAGGCGAGAGGCACAGGACTGCGAGAGTGACCGCCGTCGTGCTGTCAGTGGCACTGGTGGCAGCCCCGCTGATGAGCCTGGGGGCATGGACCGTGCAACAGTTCTCCCAGGATCGGACCGCGCCGGCGCTGACCGGGCCGTTCGTGGTGCAGGCGGCTACCGCCGGGACCATCCCGGCCACGGCTGCCGATCGCGGCAAGGGCCCTGAAGCTAGCCGGACCATTGTGCTCTCTGTGATGCCTGAGGGTGGCATCGACGCGGCTCTCATGCAGGGCGACGGTACCACGCTGGATTCGCTCTCCGGGATTTTTGCGGCAGCGCGGATTACCGGCGCTCCGGGACAGGAAACGGTGCTGCCCAGCGATGCCGCGACTGCCGAACTGGAGCAGGTTATCGCGTCGCTGGTCTCGAATTCGGGACTGGATCCGCGGTCTCAGTTAACTGATCTTGGTGTGGGCTTTGTGGTGCTGCGTCAAGGCGATTCGGCCGCTGAACTGCTGGCCAATGAACTTGAAGGTGTGCCCGGACTGAACAGCGTTGGGCCCACCGAATCCGGATGGTTGTGGCGCGTGCAGCCCACCTATGCCACCGCGGGTGAGACCGATGTGGTCAACCGTGTTCGTTTGGTGGACGCTGCCGGCAAGGCCTTGGCTCCCGTGCCGTCGGACGGGCTCGGGGTCAAGACTGATATTGCTGCCGGTCCGACTGGTCGCTCCGTGGTGCTGGCTGAACGCTCCGATCCGGGCTGGCAGGCTTGGCTCGATGGCAAGGCCCTCACAGCCGTGGATACGGACTGGGCCCAGGCATTTGAGTTGCCGGAAACCGCAGGGACACTGGAAATTCGTTACGTTCAGCCTTTGAGTGTCTGGTTCATTATTGTGCAGTTGGTCCTGTTTGGCCTGACCATCTTGCTGGCTGTTCCCGTTCGGGCCCGTCGCGGCCGCACCGGTGCATACCGGGATGAAGCATCGTTGCAAAGGGTTGGTAGAGGTGCCTGAGAACAAGGACAACAACGGCGAAATTTTGCCTGCAAAGGGTTCCCCGGACAGCGCTGCTGAGAGCTCTGCTGAGCTTGAGTCTGCCGAGGCTAAGACCGCTGAGACCAAGCCTGCCGCGACTGAACCCGTAGCCGCTGAGGAAAAGGTCAGCGCCCGGCGCCAGAAGTCCGGCCGAGCCCAGAAGTCCAGCCGAGCCGAGAAAGCTGTCCGGCCAGAGAAGGCAGCTCGGCCAGAGAAAGCTGCCCGGCCTGAGAAAAAGACCCGCTCCCAGAAGGGCAACCGGCGAGCTGTACGCCGCCGTTGGCCAGCCATTGTGGCCGGTGTTGCCACAGCCGCTGTTGCTGTTGCTGTTGTGGGTGCCGGCAGCCTGTTTCCTGGTGTGGATGCTACAGCGGTGACCGACCCGGTTCCGCACGTGCTGCCGGTCGGCGAGTCCATGGCGAACTGCCAAGGTCCCACCCAGTTGCTGGCCGGTTCCGCAGCCGGTGCCGACCCTGAATTTTCCGCGAACGCCTCAAGCACCAAGAGCGCCCTGAACGCCGTGGTGCTCAGCGGCTCGACGGGTGATCTGCCGGGTGCGCAGATCCAGTCACTGGATGGAAAGTTCTCCACGCTTCACACCGTGTCCAAGGCGCCAGCTACGCCCGCGGCGACGCCGTCAGCTACCCCGACAGCGTTGACCGGGGCGCCCCAGGCTCGGGCCCAGGTGTTGCGTGGGACAAGCGTGAACGCGCCGTCCGTGCTGCGCCTGGACCCGTTGGGTGAGGCAAGCAGCGTGGGCACCGGATCTGTTGTGGTTGATGCCAGCGACGGTGACCTCGCCGGACTGGCCGCCGCAACGTGCCAGGCTCCAGCCAATGAATTGTGGTTGACGGGAGCGAGCACCTCAGTGGGGCGCACCGCTATTTTGATGTTGAGTAACTCCTCGCAAAGCCCGGCCACGGTTTCCCTCGATTTGTTTGGTTCTGATGGTCCTGTACAGGCCACCGGCAGCAAGGGCCTGGTCGTTGCACCGGGTACCGTGCGGTCCGTGGTGCTTTCGGGTCTGGCTCCGGATCAGGAATTACTCAGCGTCCAGGTCAAGAGCGTGGGTGGCCCTGTCAGTGCCGTGATTCAGCAGTCGATCCTGCGTGGGCTAACCCCCGGCGGCATCGATTACTTGGCGCCGGTCCAGGCCCCTGCTACATCGTTGGCCATCCCTGGAGTGCAGGTTCGTGCTGCTGCTGATGCCGCGAAGATCACTGCTCAGAAGGATTATGCCGACGCCAACACGGTCCTCGCCGTCACAGTCCCCGGCATGAGCGACGCCGTTTTGGAAGTCAGGGCCTTCGGCGCTGACGGCCAGGTGGCTTTGCCCAACGGGGGAGTGTTCACCGCTGCCGCGGGCAAGGTCAGCACGCTCTCGCTAGCCGGGCTTCCTGCGGGCAGCTATTCGCTGGCCATGAGCGCAGACGCGCCGGTGGCGGCTGCCGTCCGGCTGTCCAACTTCACCAAAGAGGGCGACGCCGTCGATCTCGCCTTGGCGCCCTCCACGGCTAGGCTGGGTGACACTCACGTGCTGACTCTGCCTGAAGGTGTGCAATCGAGTCTGGTGTTCGCTGCTGTTGAAGGTAGCGCCACCATCAAGCTGGTTCCCATTTCTGCCAGCGGTGTGCTGGGCGAGGGTAAAGATGTGGAATTGCGTGCTGGCACATCTGTCGCAGTAGACCCCGCAAAGTTGTTGGGCTCCGGAACCGTGGCCGTGATGGTCTCTGCCTCGGGAGCGCCGGCCTTTGGATCGCAGGTGCTGTTGCAAGATGGCTCGGCTGGCATTGCGGTCTTGCCGCTGGCACAGTCGGTGGCCGGGACCCAAGCCGTCAACATCATCACCCGGTACTAAAGCACACCGAGTCGGAATCGCGGTCCGTAGCTCGGTGTCGGAGCTCGCGGGCAGAGCTACTGGCGGTTTTAGTGGCCCCGGTGACGCCGAAACATGGGATCCACCGTGTCCGGATCAATGTTCAGGAGCCCGGCCGCTTGCTCCACGAGTACTTCGTGGACCAACTCGCGAACCTGTCCGGAGGTGTCGCACAGGGCTTCAATCGGGTGCCGGTAGATGGCGATGCAGGCTGGTTCGCCGGGACTAGTGTCTGTGGCGGCTCGAGCCGGGGTGTACTTGCCCAGCGGCGCCTGCGACTTGGCAGCCAGGAGCGATTCGAGCTGCTGCGGGACCTCTTCTACGAGGTATTCCACCGTGGCCAGCGCTTCAGGCCATAGTGTGCGCAGCCGGTCGGCGGAATCCACCACCAGGTCATCGAATTTTTCGCCACGGGTTCTCGAGCCGGGCAGGCCAGCATCGAGCACTGGGCCGCGCAGGCCCCGGCCGTGCCGGTCACGCCGGCGCTGCTCGAAAGTCCGCGCCCCGGGAATCCTGGGCTCTGAAATTCCAGCGCCAGGATCTGCGGCCGATTCTGCTGAAGCTGCCGAATCAGCATCGGAATCGAGCGGATCCAGTGAGATACGCAGGGACTGTTCGCCGTCAATTGCCTTGAACTCCATCATTTCACTCTAGGCCGCGGGGCCGCGGAGGGGAAATATCGCGGCGGGGAGGGTAGTCTTGGGAATCGTGGGAACCCTTCGTCAATGCACCAGATCCGCCTGCCGAGAAACGGCCGTGGCTACTTTGACGTACGTTTATGCCGATTCAACAGCGGTTTTAGGCCCCTTGGCCACTTTTGCAGAACCGCATTGTTACGACTTGTGCGCCAAACATTCCGCCCGGCTGACCGCACCGCTCGGGTGGGAAGTGATCCATCTGGCCCGCTCAGACAAGCCACCAGCCCCCGGCCCTGACGATCTCCTAGCTTTGGCCGACGCCGTGCGCGAAGCCGCAAATGCAGGCACCGAAGAATCCGAACCCGGAGCAGGCGCGGCTCGGCGGGAATTCCGTGGAACTCTTGAACCGCCGGCGGCCATGCCAACCAGCGCCTCCACCACTGGCCGCCGCGGGCACCTGCGCATTCTGCGCGACTAGACGCGACTAGATCGAAGGAAGTGGATCACCATGGCAAAGGTTAACGACGGTTTGTTGGCAATTTTGCGCTGCCCTGTCACCGGTTCTACGCTGAAGCAGATCGGCGAGGAATTGATCAGTTCGGCTAATGGCGAGGACGGGCAGCCGCTGCGCTACACGATCGATGAGGGCATTGCCCTGTTGCTGCGGCCCGAACAGATCACCGCGTAAGTAACTGCAGGACGGCACGCCACCAAACCAACGGTACGCCACCAACCAACGGAGCTAGGGGTAGTCATGAGTGCAGCATGGGAAACTATCGGGAGCTTTGTGCGGCGTAGGCGCGCCGAAAATCCCGGCCCCATGACCCTGGACGGGACTAACTCCTACGTCCTGTCCGCCCCGGGTGCGCCCGGCGTGGTCGTGGTGGATCCCGGCCCGCTGCTCGAGGAACACTTGAGTGAACTCGCTGGCGCCGGTGCCGTGGAACTGATCCTGATCACCCACCATCACGGCGACCACACCGACGGCAGCGCCCGGCTCCACGAACTCACAGGAGCACCCGTGCGGGCGGCCCTGCCGGAGTTTTGCCATGGCGGAACGGCCCTGTCCGACGGCGAACTCAGCCAGGCTGGCGGTCTCACCATCGAGGTCCTCGCCACCCCTGGACACACCAGTGACTCGCTCTGTTTTGTGGTGAGCTCTGCTGAAAGACCCACTGAACAGGTCATCCTGACCGGCGACACTATTCTCGGCAGTGGCAGTACCGTGATCTGCCACCCGGATGGCCGGTTGGGGGATTACCTGGCTTCCCTCGCTGCGCTTCGCGGCCGGGGTGGTTCCGGAGGCAATCCTGTTCCGGTCCTGCCGGGGCACGGTCCGGTGCTGGCAGATATCGCCGCGGCAGCGAAGGCTTATGAGGAACACCGGGCGGGGCGGATCGCCGAGGTGCGTAACGCCGTCGAATGTCTCCAGAACGACGGAACGCAAGAGCCAGACGCAGCTCAGGTGGCAGCGATCGTCTATGGGGACATTCCGGAGAACCTGCAGGGTGCTGCCCAGCTATCTGTCGAGGCACAGCTGACTTACCTGCGTGGATGAGGGCTGCAATCAGATCGTTGCTTGACAGAGCGGGCTCATAACAACCTCACAACATAGCTGCGTCTAGGCCCGTTTTGGCCGTGGGAGCGCTAATGGTGGCGTAAAATTGGGTGTTGGTGTATTTTGCACCACGACCAATGATTGTGGATTTGTCCACCGAATGGGGAGTTTGCATGGCTGAGTTGGAAGAGACCAAGAGAAGCCGCAAGGGCTTGCGGAATACCTTGATCTCACTGGTCGCTTTGGGCATGGTCGTCACGGGAGTCGGCTGCAGTGCTTTGCCGAACGGCGCAGCGCCAGCCGCCAGTGAATCCGTAGCCGCCACCAGTGCAGCGCCTTCCACCCCGCCAGCCATACCCGCCACCACCGAGTTCACCCCCGCCACCGGCACGGAAGCCGTCAACCCGGCCAACGAAATCGCAGCCGTGGTCACCAATGGAACTATTGCTAAAGCCGTGCTGGAAGAAAAAGCCACTGGGACGCCGGTCGAAGGTGAGCTGGTCGTCAGCGGCACCAAGTGGATTTCCAAGGCGCCCCTGAAGTTTGGCACCGACTACGTTTTCAGCATCATCGCCGAGGATGCCGCCGGCAACAAGAACACCTCGCACAGCGCCTTCTCCACCGTTGCACCATCGCACGAAGCCGACGCCTGGGTGTATCCGGCCGCCGATTCCACCGTAGGTGTTGGCCAGCCGCTGGAGTTCAACTTCAGCGAGCCGGTGCTCAACAAGGAAGCCGTGGAAAAGGCCATCAAGGTCACCACCAGCACCGGCCAGCAGGGCGCGTTCCGCTGGTACTCGGACACCATGGTGCGATACCGTGCCGAGGATTACTGGCCGGCAAACACCGTGCTGAACGTTGATATGGCCCTCTTTGGCATGGATCTGGGCAACGGCATGATCTACAACGCCAACCGGAACTACAACGTCAACGTTGGCAACAAGGTCATCATGGAAGCCGACGCGGCCAACAAGTTTGTGAACATCTTCGTCAACGACCAGCTGGCCAAAACCTTCCCAGCATCGATGGGCGATGAACGTTTCCCCTCTGCTTCCGGCTTCATGGTGCTCACTGCTGACAAGCAGCGCTATGCTACCTTCAAGGCCTCAACCATTGGCTTGAAGCCGGGCGACCCCGGCGACTACGGCAGCGTGGATGTGCAGTTTGCCACCAGGCTCTCCAATAGCGGCATCTTCATTCACGAGGCCACCGCGTACGCCCTTCCCTACCTTGGTGTCACCAACTTGTCTCACGGCTGCATCGGGCTCTCGCATGAAGGCGCCGGCTGGGTGTTTAACAACATGCGCCCCGGCGATCTGGTCCACACGGTTGGCACACCGAATGACACGATTGCCCCCACCGACGGATTCGGCGACTGGAACTTCGCGTTCGCCGACTACGCCTCGCGCTAATAAAACCGACTACGCCTCGCGCTAAGCACTCGCGCTAAGAAAGCGCTAGGAATTCACCCCGTGGCGGGCCAACTGGCCGCGCACGGAGGCTGCCCGGTCTGCGCCAATGCTGAGGCGAAGGTGTTCCCGGTCGCGACGTTCACAGATCAGGGCCGAGAGAAATACCGTCGGATCGGTGCCCGGGGCTGGCAGCGGGGCTACATAAGCGCTCGCTTCACCAGCAAGTTCCACGGCCATGGCGAAGCGGGAGGGCCCGGCCATGGCCGAACCCTGACGCAGGAACACGGAAATGCGCCGGGCCAGCGGATCGGGCAGCCGGCCAATATCTACCAGACCAGCCCACTGCGCCAGCTCGGGAGCCACGGAAACCTGCAGGGGCGTGGCCTTCGGGGCCCGGTCGCGAATGGCGTAGGTGCCGGCGAGCATGTCGCCGAGCCGTTTGGACTTGTCGTTGAACAGCGAAACCAGGCAGGCCACCGAACCCAGCGTCATGTAAATTTCCAGGACGGCGAGCATCGCCCGAACCAGGGCGTGACGGAAACGGATGGAACCGCCGTCGTCCCTCACTATCCGCAGCCCCATGACGAGCTTGCCCAGAGACTTTCCGCGGCTGAGCGTCTCCACCGTGATGGGGACAATGACTAGCAATCCCACCACCACACTGAGAATGATCGCGCGCATCGCGGTCGGATCCACGGCGGAATCCAGCGAAGCCAGCAGGAAGAACAGCCCGAAAGCCACCAGCACAGTGGCCAAGACGTCGATGGCGGTGGCCACGGAGCGGGCGGCAAAGGAAGCGGGACGCAGCTCGAGGACAACGGCTTCGCCTGTGATGATTGCGGACATGAAAACAGTCTATCCACGCTCACGCCCGTCGGGCCTATATGCTGGTTCGAATGGACATGGATGCCTTTACTTCGGTACACCGCCCGCAATGGGAACGGCTCAATGAGCTTGCCCGGAAGCGGCGCCTGAACGGTCCTGAAGCGGACGAACTACTGCATTTGTACCAAAGCGTGTCCGGTCATTTGTCGCTGATCCGCTCCGTGACGGCCGAGAGCGCCCTGTCAGCCTCGCTCTCCGCCATTCTGGCCAACGCGCGGACGCGGTTCACGGGGGCCCGGAGTAATATCTTCGTGGACATTGCCCGGTTCTTCGTCATTGCCTTGCCGGCCGCTTTCTACCGGGTGCGTTGGCTGACCCTCATCATTGGCGCCGTGTTTGTGGCCATCGCCAGCCTCTTTGCGCTGTGGGTGGCGGGGGATCCTGCGGTCCAGGCGGCACTGGGTACGGATGCCCAACTGCAGCAACTCGTCAACCACGACTTCGTCGACTACTACTCGGAGAACCCGGCTGCCTCCTTCGCGGGCGCGGTCTGGACCAACAATGCGTGGATCGCCGCCCAGTGCGTGGCTTTTGGGATCACGGGCGCCTTTGTCCCGTACCAAATCTTCATGAACGCCCAGAACGTCGGCCTCACCGCCGGCGCCATGTTCGCCTACGGCAAGGGCGATGTCTTCTTCAGTTTCATCTTGCCGCACGGACTCATGGAGCTGACAGCCATTTTCATTGCCGGCGCGGCGGGACTGCGCATTTTCTGGGCGTGGGTGAGTCCCGGACCCCGCACTCGCCTGGATTCGCTGGCGCTCGAGGGTCGCTCCCTCATGACCGTCGCCGTGGGCCTGGTCCTGGTGCTGTTCGTCTCGGGCCTGGTCGAAGCCTATGTCACGCCGAGCCCGCTGCCCGTCTGGGCCAAGATCACCATCGGCGCGCTGGTCTTGGCCGCGTACTGGGCTTATACGTTGATTCTGGGCGGCCGGGCGGTGCGTGCCGGGGAGCTCGGTGACCTTGACGCGGACGACGCCGGAGCCTCCATCCGCTCAGCCTGAACCTGCGTTGTTGTTCAGGTTGTTGTTGAGATAGTTCCTTCTTCTCCTCCTTGGGTCAGTGGCTTACTCTTCCCCTCACGGTGACCCGCGGTGCAGGATGGGGGCATGGGACTTGATGCGCAACCCCGGGACATGGCAGGTGCAAGCAAGCCGGTGACTCCGCACCCATGGCGCCGCTTTGTGGCTGTGGGGGATTCCTTCACGGAAGGCTTGGACGATCCCGAACCGCGCAGCCCTGGCGGATACCGCGGTTGGGCGGACCGGGCCGCGGAGGAGCTGAGCGTGGGTGTGCCGGACTTTGCCTACGCCAACTTGGCGGTCAGGGGCCAACTGCTGCACGAGGTGGTGGAGACCCAGATAGGCCCGGCGTTGGCGCTGCACCCGGATCTGGTGTCGATCCAAGCTGGCGGGAACGATCTCTTGCACCCCGGAGCTGACCCGGACAAACTGGCTGAACTCCTGGAAGAGGCTGTCGTGCGCCTTCGTATGCAGAGGGCGACGGTGGTGATTTTTGCCGGACCAGATGCTGGCCGGTCCACGGTGATGGGGCAGTTCCGGACTAAGATCGCCATCTTCAACGAGAATATGCGCAGCATCGCCGGACACCACGACGCCATTATTGCTGATCTGTGGGCCATGACTGAACTGCACGATTCCCGAATGTGGGGCCCTGACCGGCTGCACCCCTCCTCACTGGGCCATCATGCCATTGCCTCGATGGTGCTGGACACACTCAACGTTCCGCACGCACTTGAGCCGCTGATGCCTAAACCACTCCCGGCGAAAAGCTGGCGCGAGGCAAGGGTGGGTGAAATTCAGTGGGCGCGAGACTATCTGGTGCCCTACATGTTGCGGGGCATCCGCCACCAGTCCGCAACCGGCGGATTCGGCGCCAAACGGCCGGTGCCAGCTCCGCTGCAAGAGGTCCCGCTCACCATGCCACAACAGGTCGTTGAGGCTGCGATGCCGCCCCCTTCAGAGACAGATTCAGGCACGGAGACCGGGCCGTAGCCAAACACGGACGCCAGTGCTAGGGAACGGTACTGATGGTTAGTCCGGGTGACAGTTTGACAACATCACGGGGTGGCAGCGCCCAGGGGTGGCCCCCGGCCGGTATCCTTTCGACTTGTGAGCGAGAACCTAAAGCCCCAAGACGCAACACCCCTCGATCCAACGACCCTTGACCCGGCAGTGGACAATCCGGCCCAAGAACGCCCGGCCCAGGATAGTCATGGGTCGGTCAGTCCTGCAGCGGAGAGCCATGCGCAGAGTGCCCCTACAGCGGAGAACCATGCGCAGAGTGCCCCTGCAGCGGAGAACCTGACTCAGAACAGCCCAGCTGCGCGGGTTCAGCTGGACGGTGCTGCTGCGAGTGAGGCAAGTGCCGCAGAGACGGCTCGTGCCGCAGAGAAGGCCCGTGCCCGGCGTGCGGCGGTGCCCGCTGCCGAACGTGGCGTCTCGAAGATCAAGATGAAGGAAGCCGACGAACCCATGCGTCCGGCGTCGCGCATGCCGGCGCTTCCCAGCGACGAGGAAATTGCGGCGGCCTTGGCCAAGAGTGTTTCAGAGGACGGTGCGAGCGGAGCTGACAACGTTGGGGCAGCGGAACTCTCCGGCGAGGACAGCGCAGCTCAGCGGCCCTCGGCTGAAGAGTTGGCTAAACGCCAAGCCGCCAGAGAAAAAGCCGCCAACACCAAACCCGTGCTGACCCGCGTGTTCCAAGTGCTCATCGCGGTGTTCTACCCGATCGTCCTGCTGGTACTGGCCATCAGGCTCGTCACTACCTCTACTTTCTTGTGGATTGAATACCACCGCCCGGGATTCCCCGCAGACAGTTTCGGCTTCAGCACCGAAGACCGGGTAACCTACGGTTCCTACACGGTGGACTACCTGCTCAACTTTGCCCCAGCGCGATACTTGGGGGATTTGGTCAACGACATTGGCAACCCCTTATTCCTCACCCGCGAAGTGGGCCACATGGCCGACGTCAAGACCGTCATTGTCATGGCGTTTTTGAGCGCCTTAGCCTTGGCCCTCATCATGGTGGTTGGCATGATCTACCTCTCGCGCCGCAGCTTTGGCGGCAACCGTCGGGCTCTGTTCGCCGGATCCATCGTCACACTGGTTCTGATTATTGGGCTCGGCGTGGTGGCCGTGACTGGCTGGGAACGGTTCTTCACTGAGTTCCACAAGATTTTCTTCGCCGACGGCACCTGGACGTTCTACACCGACGACACCCTCATCCGGCTGTTCCCCAGCCAGTTCTGGATGGATTCGGGCATCTTCATCGGTGCATTCGTATTGGTGGTTTCATCACTGACGATGGCGTTTACCTGGCCCACCAAGGACCGCCGCGAAGCCGTTGTTGCTGCCTCACGTCCGGGCCGCCGGGCAGCGTAACGGCACCAGCGCTCACCCTCCCACCGGACCCGCCCCACCTGCTTCGAAACTCACGGAGCCCTGCCACGTCAGACGTGGCAGGGCTCCGTCTGTTTCGGCGAATGCAGCTGCGAGAGCAGGGCGCTACCGCCCCCTCAGATCCAACCTAGATCCAGCTCGGCAGCCACATGTGTTGGCGCCAGTATTCCTGCGGGATGATCTCCGCAGCCCAGATCGGGTAGAAGAAGGCGCTGACGGCCACCACTAGAACCAGGAAGATTCCCACGATGATGGCACCTCGCTGGCGTCGCCACGGAGGGTCGCCCACCTTACCCAAAATCATGCCGAGAACCATGACGATAGCCAGAATCATGAAGGGCTCGTAAGCGATCGCGTAGAAGAAGAAGATGGTGCGCAGCGGGTAGAAGAGCCAAGGCAGGAAGCCGGCGGCGAAGCCCACAAGAATGGCTGCCGCACGCCAGTCACGTTTGGCAATCCACACACCAATAAGGAACAAGATGGCCAAGGTTCCGGCCCACCAAATGAGCGGATTGCCGACGCTGGTGATGGCAGCCGTGCACTTTTCAACCGCACAGCCGCCGTCACCGTTTTCATAGTTCTTGACGTAGAAGGACGTGGGCCGGCCCATGACCAGCCAAGACCAGGCGTTGGCTTTGTACGGGTGATCGGAGGCCAAACCGTTGTGGAAGTTGTATGCGGTGTAGTGGTAATGCCACAGAGAACGCAGCGAAGCCGGGACCCAATCCCACGTAGCGGAGGGATTATCCGCCGCCCAGTTCCTGTCGTAAGCGCCGGAGGATCGGAACCAGCCGGTCCAACTGGCCAAGTACGTTGCCATCGCCACAGGAACCATGCTGACAAAGGCGAGCACGCCGTCATTCCACACGGCTCCGGACACCCAGTATTTGATACCAGCGATACGGCGGGCGTTCATGTCCCAGACCACGCTCAGCAAACCAAAGGCGGCAAGGAAGAACAGCCCGGACCACTTGGTCCCGATACACAGGCCCAGGGCCACACCGGCGGCGATCCGCCACCAACGGATGCCCAGCCACGGACCATACATCAACTTTTTGGCCGGGACTAAACCATCCGGGCCGGCGAGGGCAGAGAGCTTCGCCGCGAGCCGGCGTCGTCCATCATCACGGTCCATGATGAGAGCGCCAAAGGCGGCTAGAGCGAAGAACATGACAAAGATGTCCAGCAGTGAGGTGCGGGACTGGACGATGGCATGACCGTCGACGGCGAACAGAAGGCCGGCGACGGCGCCCAGAATAGTGGAGCGGAACATCTTCTGAGCGATCAGCGCCAGCATGAAGATGGACAGAGTGCCCACGACCGCCGCGGAGAACCGCCAGCCAAAGGTACTCTCCGGGCCGAAAAGCCACATGCCGAAGGCGATCATCCACTTGCCTACGGGTGGGTGGACCACATATTCAGGAGTGTCCTCGAGGCTCGTGAAGATGCCCTGGTTGAAGAGGTCGTTGGCCTTGTCCGCCCAATTGCGTTCGTAGCCGCTCTGCAGATAGCTGTAGGCGTCCTTGACGTAGTAGGTCTCGTCAAAGACCAACGACGGCGGCTGGCCAAGCCGCAGGAAGCGCAAGAGTCCGCCGACTAAGGCTGTCAGGATGGGGGCCATCCAAAACCAGATCCGCAAGCTCACGGGCGTGGTGCCGAAGGAGTGCCGCAGGCCCAAGAGCCGTGTACGCAGGGCAGAACGGGTGAAGGCCTCGGCTGGATCGTGTACCCATCGCCGGACTGCAGGCTGTTCAGTGGCGGATAGCGCGCTTTCAGACAGTTCGCCCGTGGACACGCCTGAGCTAGAGCCGTCCGTTAGCGGTCCAGCGGCAGCGGTGGGTTCCAGGGCCGCCGCAGCGGTATCCATAGCATGGGGTTGCACGGTGTCAATGCTACCCAAGTGGGTGCTGAAGCCGGGGAGCACTACGCTGGAGTTATGGAAGATGACTTTGGCACAAATCCCGCACCCGTTGACCACGACTCGGAGCTGACCGACTCGGAGCTGGCCGAAGAAACTCTCGATTCCAGCCTCGCGCCCGTAGCGGCGCCGGGTGAGGGCTACATTATTTTGGCGGCAACACCTATTGGCAACATGGGCGATGCCTCGGCCAGGCTCATTGCGTGGCTGGGAGCTGCGGACATTGTGGCCGCCGAGGACACGCGCCGCCTGCACCGGCTCGTCACGAGCTTGGGCGTAAAGGTGGGTGGCCAAATTGTCAGCTATCACGAACACAATGAAGCCGCGAAGACACCTGAGCTGCTGGCCCAGGTGCAAAGTGGCAAGACACTGCTGATGGTTACCGATGCCGGCATGCCGTCCGTGTCTGATCCCGGTTTCCGTCTGGTGGGCGCCGCTGTTGAAGCTGGTGTGAAGGTGACTTCTGCGCCTGGACCGTCTGCCGTCCTGACTGCACTTGCTCTTTCCGGACTGCCTACGGACAGGTTCTGCTTTGAGGGTTTCTTGCCACGTAAAGCGGGGGAGCGGGCCTCACGGCTCCACGAGCTGGCCCTGGAAAAGCGCACCATGGTCTTCTTCGAGGCGCCGCACCGGCTCGAAGCCATGTTGCGGGCGCTGCACACCGCGTTTGGCCCGTCACGTCCGGGCGCCGTCTGCAGGGAACTGACCAAGACGTATGAAGAAGTGATTCGTCGTCCGCTGTCAGGGCTCTTGGAATGGGCCGAGCAGAGCCAAATACGTGGCGAAATTGCCATTGTTGTGGGCGGTGCTCCGGAAGCCGATCTGGGGACCGTTGAGGATCACGTTGCTGCTGTGAATGAGCTGATTGGCCAAGGCATGCGGCTCAAGGAAGCTGTTGCCGTGATCTCGCATGACGTGCACGTCAGCAAGCGCGATCTGTACAGCGCCGTTCTGGCCGCGAGGGGCTAACGGCTCGGGGGTCCTGGCGCGGGTCCGGCTCCGCCCCCGGCTCCGGAGGTCCGGCGTTGCCGCCCACGAACCCTTGCCGTCAAGCTGTGGCGCATGTCACACTTGGTTGACGGTAGTGAGCACGGCGATTGAGCCCGACGAGCAGCCGTTTTGGACCCGCCGTAGCGCCCCACAAGGAGTAGCGCATGTGTCGTCTTTTGCTCCCCAGTATTGCCCTCGCCGCCCTGCTTGCGGTCACGAGTTGTTCTAGCGGTGCGGATGGTCTCGCCAACAACGCGCCCACGGCCGCAGACAGTGTCGCGGCGCAAGAATCCGCCAATGGAAGTTCCGCGCCAGAATCCTCGGATAAGGCAAACATTGAGCTCGAGGCCAATACCAGTGGGCGCGTTTTTCCCTGCAACCTTGTCGATCAGTCACTACTTGCTGACGTGATCTCGGAGCCGATGTGGGATGAGGAAGCAACCTCAATACGGAAGAACGCGGAAAGCTGCACATGGGGTTCAGGTGTTGACCTCGGAGACGAAGTGACGCTCGTGTGGTCGCCCAATCAGTTCGACACACTCAAGCCTGCTGGCACTCCAGTTGGCGGATTGGGTGACTCGGCCTTCACCATGAGCAACCGCGTCAACGATCTAGAACATGATCGGCTACTGGGTCAGACCTCGATGTATGTGGAGTTTGATGAGCACCAGTTCCTGCTGCAAGTGCGCTCGGAGCAGCCGGTCTTTTTGGCCCAGCAGCGGCTCGCTGCGTCAATCATTGAGAACTGCGGCTCCGATTGCGGCCCAGTCAAGGCCGAGCCGAGCTCCAAGCCTGCGCTGGAAGACTCTGCGTGTGCACTGATCTCTGATGAGGAGGTCACCTCGATCACGGGGGTGGTTGCCAGCGGGGAGATTAGCGGTACCACCAGCCAGGGTTGCGGCTGGAATCACAAGGTCACCATCCTTGAGGTGGACGCCGAGCGTTGGGCGGACTTTCAAGAGCTTGAGAATGTGGTGCCGGTCTACGAAGTTGGCGACGAAGCCTTCTCCCGGGGCGAACAACTGATTCTCATGCAGGACGGACAGTACTGGTTCGTGATGAGCACTTCCGGCACAACGCAGGACAAGACAATACAACAGCTTTCAGAGCTCGGTAAGCTCATCGCGTCACGGATGTAGACGGCCCATATAGCGCGCCCGTCAGTCGGCCTCTCGGCCCGCCAGCCTCTCGACCCGTCCGCCGCGGTGCCTCGCAACACCAGCTGTGCAGTTGCACAGCCAAAGCTACAGGAGTAGTGCGTCCATGCGTAGACACCTGTGTTCGGCGAGAACTACCGTGAAGTAGAACACTTTTCCCGCCGCACCGTCCTTGTGAGTCTTGGCTGCCATCTTCGGCGTCGTGGTTCGCAGGGGCTTCAAGACAAAGGAGTCACCATGACCGTGAGCCCAGCCGCCACCCACACCAGCGCCGCCCCGATCAGCGCCGATCAGGCCGAGCGCGAACGCACCCTGCTGGCAAGCGTCCCCACCGGTTTGCTCATCAACGGCGAATGGCGACCCGCAGCATCCGGCAAAACCTTTAATGTGGAGGACCCATCCACGGGAGAAGTGCTGCTCGCTGTGGCAGACGCCGGCGCCGAAGACGGTGCCGCAGCCCTAGATGCTGCTGTCGCCGTACAGGCAGAATGGGCCGCGACCCCTGCTCGCGAACGTGCCGAAATTCTGCGCCGTGGCTTTGACATGGTCACCGCCCGCGCCGACGATTTTGCCCTCCTTATGACTCTGGAAATGGGCAAGCCGTTGGCCGAAGCCCAAGGCGAAGTGAAGTACGGTGCCGAATTCCTGCGCTGGTTCTCCGAAGAAGCTACCCGCACCTTTGGCCGCTACTCAAGCAACCCCGAGGGCACCGCGCAGATCCTGGTCCAGAAAAAGCCCGTTGGCCCCTGCCTGCTGATCACCCCGTGGAACTTCCCCCTCGCCATGGCAACGCGCAAGATCGCCCCCGCCATTGCCGCCGGCTGCACCATGGTGCTCAAGCCCGCCAATCTGACGCCGCTGACCAGCCAACTCTTCGCCCAGGTCATGCTGGAGGCAGGCCTGCCCGCCGGAGTCCTAAACGTTATCGCCACCACCGACGCTGGCGGCGTAACGGGTCCGCTCATCCAGGATTCACGACTGCGCAAGCTCTCCTTCACCGGCTCCACCCCCGTCGGCAAACGCCTCCTCGTCGACGCCGCCGCCAACGTCCTGCGCACTTCCATGGAGCTCGGCGGCAACGCCCCGTTCCTGGTCTTCGAAGATGCCAATCTGGACGCCGCCGTGGAAGGCGCCATGGCTGCCAAGCTCCGCAATATGGGCGAGGCCTGCACCGCCGCCAACCGGTTCCTGGTCCACGAATCCGTAGCCGATGAATTCGCCAACCGCTTTGCCGCCCGCATGGGTGACATGACCACGGGCCGCGGCACCGATCCGGGCACCAAGGTGGGTCCGCTGATCGACGCCAAGAGCCGGGACAAGGTCCACTCCCTGGTCAGCGACGCCGTGGCCGACGGCGCCCGCGCCATCACCGGCGGCGCCCCTGCCGAGGGCCCCGGCTACTTCTACAAGCCCACGGTCCTGCAGGGCGTGGAGCCCGGCTCGCGCATCCTCACCGAGGAAATTTTCGGTCCTGTGGCCCCGATTGTCACGTTCAAAAACGAGGACGAGGCAGTGGCCCTCGCCAACGACACCGAATACGGCTTGGTCGCCTACGTCTTCACGCGCGACCACAACCGCGGACTGCGCATGGCCAACCGCATCGAGACCGGCATGATGGGCCTGAACGCGGGCGTCATCTCCAACGCGGCCGCACCCTTCGGCGGCGTCAAGCAGTCTGGTCTGGGTCGCGAAGGCAGCGTGGAGGGCATCGAGGAATACCTGTACACGCAGTACGTGGGCTTCCCGAACCCGAGCAACGTCTGAGGCAGTTTCTTCTTGGCTATCGTCCCCATCGCCTGAAGAACGACGCCGGAATCCACCGTGCGCGTATCCGTCCCCAGAGTGTGGCTTGAGTTTGGAGACGGGCGGTGACGGTTTCCACAGCGTCCGCCAGATCATCGCGCCCCGCTGGGGTTTCGCCAACGGATGCTGTGAGCGCAACGCCGTAAGCATCTTCTTCGTAGGCCTGGCGCAGGAGCGCCAGGCCTACTGGGGTTGTGGGCCCTAGCATGGTTGCGAGTTCCTGCGCATGCAGTGCCGGGGTGCGCGAGGCATCGTGCGCGTAACCAAAGTCGGTGGCCGTGTCCATAAGTTCACGCCACGCCAACACGGGCAGAGCTTCGCCGCTGGCACCTCCTGTACACCCAGCAGAGGTGGGGGTACGCAGCAGAGCCAGGCGCCGGCGTCGAACATTACCTCTGACCATGGCCGGGATCAACAACAGCAGCACTAGCAGCAACCCGGCACCCACGCCCGGGAGCCAGCGGGGTGCATCAGCAGCCTGCCCCGGACTTCCCGGAGCGGCGGCAGCGGTAGTTGTGGCGGACGTTGTGGTGGGGGTGGCGGCAGCCTCGGTGGTGGGGACGGCCGGCGCGCTGGCGGCAGGGTCAGAACTCGTTTCCTCCTGCGCGTAATCAGGCACAGAACCACGCCCGGGAGTGGGCTCGAACGGGACCCAGCCCAATCCCTCGAAATACAGTTCGGGCCAGGCATGGGCATCGCGTCCCGTGGCCCGGTAGCCGAACAGGGTGAGCCCGTCGCGCTTGACGACCTCCGTGGTGACAGCACCGGGGGCGTAGCCAACGGCGATGCGCGAGGGGATGCCCAGCTCACGGGCCATGACGGCCATGGCGGCGGAGAAATGCACGCAGTAGCCGCTCTTGTTGGTCAGGAAGGCTTCCAGAACTGCCATGCCGGAACCGTCGTAGCCATCCGCGGCAGGTGTGTCGAGACTGTAGCTGAACTCCGAAGAACGCAGATAATTTTGCAGCGCCATGGCCTGGGCATAGGGCGTGCCGGCGTTCCCCGCCACCGTTTGGGCGGTCTCGCTGACCAGCTTCGGGACGTCGTTAGGGAGGGTGGTGAACACCTGCTCCAGTGTCGGGGTGGGCGTTCCGGTGGCTAGCTCCAACCGGGCCGGGGTCAACTCCGGCACCTCGCTGTGCACCACATAGGACTGGTTGGCGATGGAGGAACCAGCGCCCTTGATGGTGGCAGTGGTGGGGTCCCAGCGCCACTTGCCACCCAAGTCCTCAACGGCAACCGTTCCGGCCGGGGCAGGCAGCCACTCACTACGCAGCCCTGCCGGGGTGATCCAGGTGAGCGTTTTTATCCGGGGGATGGCGGGGCTGGCATCGGGCTCCGGAGCAACGTTGTTCAGATCGGGGTCCAGACCCGTGGAGAACGGCGATGGCCGCCACGATTTACCGGTGAAGTCCTCCAAGGTATTGACCCGGATGTATTGGGCGGAGGGGGTGTTGCTCAGGTAGTTGAGGTGCGTCTGAGCCGACTGTTCCCGTAGATTCTGGCCGAGGGAAATCATCGGGTCAAGGCTGGTTGCTCCGCTCTGTTCGTTGAACCGCGTGCCTTGCGGAAAAGCGCCCTGCTTAAAACCGGGCACTACTGCTGGCAGCATCGACATCAGCAGAACCACGGCCGCCCCCATCGCGAGCGCCTGCGGCAGGGTACCGCTGGGGAATCGGGGAACGTCGGTGCGCAGTTTTCCCTCCGGCGCGTACCACCGGCAGCAACCCAGCACCAGCAGGAATCCTGCCGCGGGACCCACGAAACCCCAGAATTCCAGACCGGACCTTGTCATGAGCGCCGATGGCACCATCATCAGCAAGAACCCGAGCGAACTGGCCGCCGGCAAAGCCACGGTAATAGCCAGGGTGTCCAGCAACAGGGCGATGAAGCCTAGACCCGCGGCGATAAGGAAAAACATGGGCTGCACCGACGGCGCCGGTGTCAGAGTGTTCATGATGACGGTGGAGGCTTCGGAGACCATGAGCTGCGCGGACGCGAGAGTTTCGGTCGTGGGAATAATGCCCAGGATCGCCGTGGTCGGGAAAAAGACCATGGTCAGCCCCAGTAACCAGCCCGCTAGCGCACCGAGCGGCGCAAAGGGACTCAGCCCGGGGCGCCGGCGCAGTAGTGCGGGCAACAACAGGGTTGCGGCAACCACGACGGCGGCACGCGGGAACCAGCCGAAATCCACCAGTATTCCCTTGAGTGCCAGCGAGGATCCCATGACAGCAGTGAAGATGGCCAGCGCCAGAATCCAGCGGGCGGCTCCCGCATTGGGGGCCCTTGTGGGGGGCGTGCCCTTCCCCAGGGTGCCCTTCCCGCTGCGATCCGTGGCGGACAGGTTGGCGGTGCTCGTGCGGCGCTGATTGGCATCGTGGCGGATTGTCATGGTGCCAGCCCCACGGAGTTGCTGCGGTCAAGCTGCAACCAGACTGCTTCTAGCGGGTCCGATGGGGTCAAGGCCGCAGCCCGCCATCCTGCACCGCGCAGGATTTCTAGAGCCGGCGCAACGTCGAGTGGATCCTGACAGAGGACCAAGGCGTAGGCGCTCTGTGTAGATTCGGCAATGTCGGCAAGCTGCCGGGCCTGGGGCTCGGTGAGTACACCGGTCACGGCCACGAGCGGTCCGCGGCGTCGGCCACGGTGGAGCTTGTGAGCGAGTTCGTTGCCAAAGGGGGTAGCGGTAGCGGCATCCGATGTTGAGGTGGTTGTGCCAGTTGCGGTTGTTGCCGTACTTGGTTTAGCTGCCGTTGCATCGCCGCCGAGCTCCAGCGCAGCCAATGCGGCAGCCACGTCAAAAATACCTTGGCTGCCACTGTAATCTTCGGCCTCCGGAACAATGGCCGAGGCAGAGGAGGCAAAACCGGGGTTGCCATCCTGATCCAGAACTCGCAGCAAATAGCCGCGCTCCAGTAGGTGCGCGGTAATGGATACTACCGCTCTGACGGCCGACTCAAAAGTAGCGTTGGTTCGCAACCCCGAACCAGAAAACCCTGAACCAGAAAACCCAGAGCCAGTGCCGGAGATCCCAGAGCCGGAGAATCCTGAGCCGGAGAATCTTGCCTCGGACAGCCCAGCCACTGAAACGCCAGCGGCGCTTCTCCTGCTCGGTGCGGACGTGGCGCGGTGCACGGCTCCAAAAGCATCCGGGCGCAAGTCCAACACCATGGCGGCCTCGGGTGCGGTGACAGATTCTTCGGCACGAACCATGAGCTTGCCTTGCCGGGCGGTGACGGGCCAGTGCACCCGGCGCAATGGATCTCCAGGGCGGTATTCACGCGTCATGGCATCGTCGTGGCTGGCGTGGGCCAATTCCTTGGTGGTGCGGGAGCCGTCTTGGCCCCTGCCATCAGAGAGTGAGATGGTTGCCAGCTCCACGGCAGCCGGGGCGACGGTGAGCTTTCCTCCGTCGTCCAGTTTTCGCTGCAGGAAGGCCACGCCGAAGGGATCGGAGAACTGGGCCCGCAGCGGTCCCACGGTGAACACTCCGCGACGGGTCGGGACCACCTGATAGTGGTAGCGGCTGAGCAGGCCCCGCGGCACGGTGGGGTTGGGGAATTCGAAGGTGGGGGAGTCGTGGAAACTGTACGGTAGATTCTCCACGAGCTGGGCCCGCGAGCCGCCGGGTGCGTGTCCTCGCACGTCCAAGACGACGGATACTTCACTGCCGGCGCGGGCTAATGAGGGGGAGAGGTAGCGTTTGAGGGACAGGCCCGGCTTGAACCAGAACAGTCCGGCGCAGGCCACCCCTGGCAGGGCCAAACAGAAGATGGCCAGCGTCAGTAGATCGCGCCGGCCCAGCACTATCGCCAGCAACAAGGCCAGTGCACCTGCGCCAAGAAGCAGCCAACCGCGCAGTGTAAAGGGAGGAAAGGGCGCCACGTCAGAGCCTACTGAAACCGGGCGTCCTTCACGGCGCGCCCATCTGGTTGTCCAGGAACCGGCACCGTGGCCAGCAAATCGGCGATGACACTGGCAGCGGTGGCGCCGCGGCTGGCGGCACCACGCTCTACCAGCAAACGGTGGGCCAAAACCGGCGCGGCCAGCGCACGAATATCATCGGGCAGCACAAAACCGCGGCCCGACAAGGCGGCCGTGGCCTTCGCCGCACGCAGTAGCTGCAGCAGCGCTCGCGGACTGGCGCCGAGGAGGAGCTCCGGACTGGATCGGGTGGCCTGCCCGAGGGCCACGGTGTAGGCGCGTACGGCGGGGGCCACATGGATTGCGGCAACGGTCGCGATCATGGCGGTGACCTGTTCGGCTGTGGCAACGCTCTCCACCTGATCCAGCGGGTTCACCGACTGGTGGGTTTCCAGCATGGACAACTCGGCGTCGGTGTCCGGGTAGCCCAGTGAAATCCGCGCCATAAAGCGATCGCGCTGAGCCTCGGGCAGCGGGTAAGTGCCTTCCATTTCAATGGGGTTCTGGGTGGCGATCACCATGAACGGGGCCGCCAAACTATAGGTCTTCCCGTCCACACTCACCTGGTGTTCGGCCATGGATTCCAGCAGCGCCGATTGGGTTTTCGCCGACGCCCGGTTGATCTCGTCCCCAATAACAATGTTGGCGAAAATGGCTCCGGGCCGGAACTCAAAGGACTGCGTGGACTGATTGAAGATGGAGACGCCGGTAATATCGCTCGGCAGCAGATCCGGGGTGAACTGGATGCGGTTGACTGTGCAGTGCACTGTACGGGCCAACGACTTCGCCAGCAGCGTCTTACCCACGCCCGGCACATCTTCCAACAGCAGGTGCCCGCCGGCCAGTAGCACCGTCAGCGCCAGCCGTACCTGTTCTTCTTTACCGTCGATCACGGTGTTCATCACGGCCATGATCCGCTGGCTCAACTGCGCAAATCGCGCGGCCTCCATGGGTGCGGCCGCTGCGTGACTCGCCGCGGATTCCGCAGCGCTTAGAACAGCCGTGCCTGATACCGCAGGGCCTGGAACTGCAGGGCCTGGAACAGTCGTGCCCGCGCTCGGGGGCACACTCGGCGGCACGGGTGCAGAACCGGGGTTTCCCGCTGCGGTGTCTGCCAGCAATGTCTCGTGCGGGCCCATGCCCCACCTCTCGGGTCGATTCGCTACTTCTACACTTCGCTACTTCTACAACGGGCCACAACGCACCAGCGCCGGCCCCTGTGCCCTACGCTACTAGCTTGTCCACCAATTGGGGCCTCTGCGGCAGCAAAAGAAGTGGGCGGTAAAGTAAAAGACCATGTGCACCAATGATGTTCCCCGCCCCTACCGCCCAGAAGAGCTCCCTTCAAAGGAGCACACGCACGACGCCGGCACTCGCCCAGGTGCCTTCGCACCAGCTCCGGCGCCGCTGCCCGTGCCGGTTCATGACAACCACACACACTTTGACTTTGGTGATTCACCCGTTGATCTGGTTGCGGCGCTGGATGCAGCCGAGGCTGTAGGTGTTGCCGGTGCCGTCCAAGTGGGCTGCGATCTGCCCTCCTCCCGCTTCACAGTTGCTGCGGTTGACGCGGATCCGCGTTTGCTCGGTGCCGTGGCCATTCACCCCAACGATGCCCCCGAGCTGGCCACTGCCGGGACCCTAGATGCGGCCCTGGCAGAAATTGATGCGATGGCGGCCCATCCTCGTATTCGTGCCATTGGTGAAACTGGTTTGGACTACTTCAGAACGGGTGCGGACGGGGTGGCTGCCCAACACCATTCCTTCCGTGAACACCTTGAGATTGCCAAGCAACGGGAGCTGGCTCTGCAGATTCATTGCCGCGACGCGCATGTGGATGTACTCAAGACTCTGGCGGAAGTAGGGGCGCCCCCGCGGTTGGTCTTCCACTGCTTCTCCGGTGATGCTGAATTGGCACAGATCTGTAACGAAAATGGTTGGTACATGTCCTTTTCGGGAACCTTGACGTTTAAGAACGCTCACAATCTTCGCCATGCCCTTGCCGTCGCTGACCCGTCGTTGGTGCTGGTCGAGACCGACGCACCATTTTTGACCCCTCACCCGTTCAGAGGACGCCCCAATGCCAGTTATATGCTGCCGTACACGGTGCAAAGCATGGCACAACTCATGGAGCTGGATTTGAGCGCAATGGGCCACCTGTTGCGCAAAAATACGGAATCCGTGTACGGATCCTGGGCAGACTAGTGCTGTTGCTTGCCTCACTTTTATCCAACTAAGCCTTGTCCGCAATGTCACGATTGGGTTACGCTGGGTAACTATTAGCCGTGGTCGGGGAAGGCCAACGGGTGAAATGCTGCTGGAGCTACCGTTCGAAGTTGCTCCAGAGCCACCGTTCGTAAGAACAATTTTGTCATGTGCCAGCCGCAGAATTTTGCGGCCTGTTTCGGTCAGGGTTGCTCCTTACTTCTCCGTGCCCGGGTGCTCTAGTAGTTACGGGAACTCGTGTCTTCTCTCCTCACCGTCAATGGCAAATTGAGCTATTTGAAGCTTGCCTGCCAGGCAGCAGTCTTGTTGGCGCTCGTCGTAGCGCTCTTGGCTTTCATAACGGCCACTAAAACCGTCACCTTGGTGGTGGATGGCCAATCCAGCTCAGTTCAAGCCTACGGTGGGTCCGTTGGTGACGTGCTCCAGGAAGCGGACATTTCCGTGACCGCTGCTGATCACGTTTCACCGGCTCTAGAGACCAGTGTTGAAAGCGGTTCAGTCATTACCGTCAACACGGCCAAGGAAATTACCGTGAGCCTGGATGGGGCAGAGCAAACTGTCACCACCACCTCCACGAAGATTGGCGGCTTGATCAGCCAAATGGGCATCGCCGCCAATGCTCGGGTTTCCCTCCCCGCAGACGCTCTGCTCGCCAACTCCAGTGGCTTGAGCATCATCACCCCCAAGCAGATCACCCTCGTGGCCGACGGCAAGAAGTCGGTCAAGACCACCACCGCCCACACGATTTCCGATTTCCTGAGCGAAACCGGTGTGACCCTAGCCGAGACTGACCAGCTATCGGCACCTGCCGGGGCACCCGTGGTAGAGAACATGGTGGTCAAGGTGACCCGAGTGAACAACGCAGGAACCGCTCAGGCAACTGAGGATGTCCCGTTCGAGACCGAACAAAGCGTTGACGCGGCACTCTTCAAGGACGAGAAAAAGACCGTCAGTGCCGGTGTTGCTGGCACGTTGGAGAAGACGTTCCGCACTGTCACCGTTGACGGCGTTGAAGTTAGCCGTACCGAAACCGGATCTAAGGTTCTCAAGGCTCCTGTCGCTGCCAAGGTCAGCGTTGGTAGCAAGGAACGCCCCGCGCCGAAGGCTGAAAAGGCTGCAACAGCTGGTGGTGCCAACACTGGCGCCAGCGCACCGGCCATGTCCAACGAGGCCATGTGGGATGCCATTGCCCAGTGTGAAGCAACGGGCAACTGGTCCATCAATACCGGCAACGGTTACTACGGTGGCTTGCAGTTTGATATCCAGACCTGGCTCGGTGCCGGCGGCGGGGCCTACGCCCCGAACGCAAGCTTGGCCACCAAGGCCCAGCAAATTGACATTGCCAACCGTGTCTACGCCCAGCGCGGACTGCAGCCGTGGGGTTGCGCTCACGCGGCAGGATAACCCTCACACTCTGGCGGCGCTCCACGAAAGCACCGCCGCAAAGCGGCAACCATCACACACTCCTTTACCGGTCTCAAGGCCGGTAGGGGAGTGTGTGCGTTAATAGCGGCTACCATTATTGGGTGACCTCCCCGCAATCCAGCCCCGCAACCCAGCCACTGCTGGGCGCCACCGAAATCCGCCGACTGGCTGAAGAAATCGGTGTGCGTCCCACTAAAACGCTGGGACAAAACTTTGTCATCGACGGCAACACCATTCGCCGCATTGTGGCAGCAGCCAATGTTGACCCCGGTGAAACGGTTCTGGAAGTGGGTCCCGGACTGGGCTCCCTCACACTTGGCCTGCTTGATGCCGCGGCCCGCGTTGTGGCTGTTGAGATCGACCCGGTTCTAGCGGCCAAGCTGCCATCCACGGTGGCTGCGTTCCGTCCGGAGAAGGCTGCCAACCTTGAAGTTGTGCTCTCCGATGCCATGCGCGTCCTTGAACTCCCGGCTGAGCCCACAGCACTGGTAGCGAATCTGCCCTACAACGTGGCTGTCCCTGTGGTCCTGCACTTACTGGAACATTTCCCTTCCCTGCAGCACGGCTTGGTCATGGTGCAAGACGAGGTAGCCGACAGAATGGTTGCCGGCCCCGGATCTAAAACCTATGGTGTGCCCTCGGTCAAGGGCGCCTGGTACTCCAAGATGCGCAAGGCCGGAGTCATTGGCATGAACGTGTTTTGGCCGGCCCCGAAAATTTCCTCCGGGCTGGTGGCCTTCACACGTCACGAACCCCCGGTAACCAGTGCCTCACGGGAAGAAGTTTTTGCTGTCATTGACGCAGCTTTTGCTCAGCGGCGTAAAACACTACGAGCAGCCTTGGCCGGTTGGGCAGGAGGCGCCGCCGAAGCAGAAGCGTACCTGCGCAAAGCTGGTGTAGATCCCAGCGCCCGCGGTGAAGTCATAGATGTGGCAGCCTATGCCCGCATCGCCGAAGCAAAGCTCACTGCCTAGTCCATGACCACCATGAACGAGGCCGGCCTCTGGGCCCCCGCCGAGCGCCGGGTCAAGGTACGCGCCCCGGGCAAGATCAACGCCTTTTTTCAGGTCGGACCGCTGCGCGAAGACGGCTACCACGCCGTCGCCAGCACCTATTTGGCTGTTTCCCTCTATGAGGAAGTAGCCGCCACAGCCCGTGCCGACACTCTGCCCACGGACATCACCGTCTCCATCCATCCGGATAGTTCCCTTTCTCCGGAACAGTTGGCAGGCATTCCGCTGGACGGGAAAAATCTAGTGGTGAAGGCTGCCCGGCTGGTTGCCGACATTGCCGAAAACCCTAGTGGCGTCCATCTTGAAATTACCAAACATGTGCCCATCGCTGGCGGCATGGGTGGAGGCTCGGCAGACGCCGCAGCCACACTCGTGGCCTGCGACGCGCTCTGGCATACGGGTCTGTCCCGCGAAGAGCTGGCCCAGCTAGGGTCCGAACTTGGCGCGGACGTGCCGTTCGCGCTCATGGGGGGAGCCGCCGTCGGACTTGGTATTGGGGATGAGCTCACAGCAGCCCTCGCGCCAACGCCGCTGCACTGGGTGCTAGTGCCGGCGGACTTCGGTCTGTCCACCCCTGTGGTGTATGGGACGCTGGATACATTGCGTGCGGCAGGCGGTATTGTGGCCCCGGTTCCGGGGCAGGTTGAGGCGGGAGTCTTGACGGCGCTGCGGGCAGGGGATGCGAAGGCACTGGCACCGTGGCTGCACAACGACCTCCAAGCGGCAGCTGAGTATCTGGCGCCGTCGCTGACGGAGGCGTTGGCCGCGGGCAAGAGTTTGGGTGCGCTGGCCGCGCTCGTCTCCGGTTCAGGTCCCACTCTGGCATTCTTGGCCGCGGACGCGCATCATGCGCAGTTGCTGGCATCGGCGCTGGCCGAACTGGGGCACCCGGGGTTGCCGGTTGAGGGTCCCGTGCACGGCGCACAGATCATTTTGTAGCATTAACGTTTGAACTAATACCGTAAAAGAAAGTGGTACCACGTGGCTCATTTGCTGGGCGGGGAGAACCTCAGCGTCTCCTTCGCGACCCGAACCGTGCTCGACGGCGTCAGCGTCGGCTTGGAAGAGGGCGACCGCATTGGCATTGTCGGCCGTAACGGTGATGGCAAGTCCACGCTGATGCGTCTGCTCGCTGGCCGCCAAACCGCAGATTCTGGCCGTGTCACCGTGCGCGGCGGCGTCCAGGTCAGCTACCTGGACCAGACGGACGTGCTCGACGGCGATGACACCGTGGGCTTCGCGATTGTGGGGGAGGCCGCCGATCACGAGTGGGCCTCCAACCCCAAGATTCGCGAGATCATGGGCGCTTTGGTGGGCGAGGTTGATTGGCACGCCAACATCCACACGCTCTCCGGTGGCCAGAAGCGCCGCGTGGCCCTGGCCAAGCTGCTCATTGGCGATGACGATGTCATCATGCTCGATGAGCCCACCAACCACCTCGACGTGGAAGGCGTTGCCTGGCTGGCACGTCACCTCAAGGCGCGCTGGCGTGCCAATGAAGGCGCCTTCGTGGTGGTCACCCACGATCGCTGGTTCCTCGATGAAGTCTGCACCCGTACCTGGGAAGTTCATGACGGCACCATTGACCCGTTCGACGGCGGTTATGCCGCCTATGTTTTGGCCCGCGCCGAGCGTGACCGCTCGGCAGCCGTCGTGGAATCCAAGCGTGTGCAGCTGGTCAAGAAGGAACTGGCGTGGCTGCGCCGCGGCGCACCTGCGCGAACTGCCAAGCCCAAGTTCCGCATTGAGGCTGCCAATGAGCTGATTGCCGATGTTCCGGAGCCCCGCGATTCCGTGGCGCTGTCCAAGATGGCCACCGCACGTCTGGGCAAGGACGTCATCGACTTAGAAAACGTCTCCCTGACCATTGGCGAGGGCGAGGGTGCCAAGAACCTGTTTAACAACATCACCTTGCGCCTGGCGCCGGGGGAGCGGCTGGGACTGGTCGGTGTCAATGGTGCCGGTAAGACCACCTTGCTGCGCCTGCTCAACGGTGAAGTCGAGCCGTCGTCCGGGAAGATGAAGACCGGTTCAACTGTCAAGACCGCCGTGCTGACCCAGGAGGTGCGTGAGCTGGACGATGTCCTGACCATGCGCGTCGTGGAGGTCATCGAGCGGGAGAAGCGCTCCTTTGAGGTGGCTGGCAAGGAGATGAGCGCTGGCCAGCTCGTGGAGCAGCTCGGTTTCACCAAGGAAAAGCAGTGGACCATGGTGAAGGACCTCTCCGGTGGTGAGCGCCGCCGCCTGCAACTGCTGCGACTGCTGGTGGGCGAGCCCAACGTGCTCATGCTCGATGAGCCCACCAATGACCTGGATACCGACACTTTGGCTGCCGTGGAAGACGTGCTCGATGGTTGGCCGGGCACGCTCGTGGTGGTCTCACACGATCGTTACTTGCTGGAGCGCGTCACCGATCATCAGATGGCATTGCTGGGCGACGGCAAGATCCGTGGCCTGGTCAGAGGCGTTGACGAGTACCTGGAGCTGCGCGAAAACGCGGGGCTTTCGCCGTCCTCTTCGTCGCCAGCGGCTGCGGTTGCTGCCCCCTCCGGTCCCACCGAGGGCCAGAAGCGCGATGCCCGCAAGGTTCTGAACCGTTTGGAGCGCCAGCTGGGCAAGAACTCGACCGCCGACGCCAAGATTCACGCCCAGATGGCTGAGAATGTGGGCAATTACGATGTCCTCGGTGATCTGCAGGCCAAGCTGGACAAACTTGCCTCCGAGCGCGAAGGCCTCGAGCTGGAATGGCTGCAGGCCTCGGAGGTCCTCGAGTAGCCCTGCCGAGCCTGCCGAGCCTGCCGAGCCTGAACACATACCCACCATTCGTTGTTACTGACGCGTCCAGACACCTTGACGAGTCAGTAACAACGAATGGTGCGTATGTGTTTATAGCTCAGCGCGTATACGCACTGTTCACGCCCAATAGTGCGTATGTGTTCGGGCGCGGAGTCGTTAATTCCTCCACATCCAGCCCCCAACGGCGTCTCATCCCCATGGACGACGTCGGTGCTATCGCCGCCACTGTTTGTGCCTCACCCTTGATTCATGAGCCAGTCAAGAAGCGCGAAGACCAAGGCCCTCGAGCGGGCAATGACAGTCCGCGGCGGGGTCGCACGGCGCAAGGACCTCGTGGCGGCCGGGTTTACCGCGTGGGATCTGGCGCAGGCGCAAACCATGGAGGTGGTGAGCAAGGTGGCCTCTGGCTACTACGCCCTGTCAGATGCCTCGCCTGTTGACGTCTGGCTGGCTCAACACCAAGCCAGACGGACTTGCCTGAGCAAGGTTGCCGACTTGGGACTTTGGCTGCTGAAAAAACCTGAACAAATCCATGTAGCGGCAGCCCATGGCAATAAAATTCCGGGCTTCGTAGTTCACCGAGCCAAAGGTGGCCAGACTCTTATGGACATCCTGCGACAGTGTGTGTGCTGCGGAAGTGAGCTGGAAGCCCTCGTCGTGCTGGAATCCGCGGTGGTGGACAAACAATGCACCATCGCCGATTTAAGAGACGAGTTTGTTCGAAGGCGCGACACCGCGGGGCGCGCTATCGTGGCCATGATTGATCCGCAGTCTATGTCCATCACCGAAACATGCGGGCGCTACCACTTGAAGGGTGCCGGCTATAACGTCCAAGGGCAGGCCTACATTCGCAGCGCCGGTCACTTGGATCTGCTGGTCGATGGAGTTCTGGGCATCGAGACGGACGGCGAAAAATATCACAATGATCCAAGGCAGTGGAAAGAAGATCTACGCAGGGACACCATGTATGTCCTCGAAGGGGTCTGGCGGCTAAGAATTCCGGCCGCAGTGGTGATGTACCAACCAGAACTCATGCTCAGCTGGGTCAAGCAAGCCCTAGCCATGATCGCTTCAAAGTGAGCCGGTTTTTGTGACCTTTGACACTCCGATGTGTAGATGGGGCAGAAATTAGTGCGGCGCCACGGCCCTCAACTCGCGCAACATGCCATGGCCGTGGCACACTATATTCTCGTGAGCTTCCGGCGGGAGCAGGTCGCTCATGGTCCGCCCTGGTGTAACGGCAGCACCCCAGCCTTTGGAGCTGTGGAGTACAGGTTCGAATCCTGTGGGCGGAACCACCTTCCAAACGGTCAGGCTTGTCGGCCGAGCAGGTACCTCGAGCAGGTACCATGGAACTGATTCCCATTGCGTACGTTTGACATCGGACTAGGGTCCGGGCAGGAGCGCCACTTAGTGAGCCCCCAAGACATCACCAGCAACAATCCGGCGGCTGTCATAGTCCTCGCTGCAGGCGCAGGCACTCGAATGAAGTCACGCACCCCCAAGATTCTTCACACCATCGGTGGTATTTCCATGGTGGGCCACGCGCTTGCGGCGGCCAAGGGGCTCAGCCCGGCCAAGCTGGCTGTGGTGGTGCGCCACGAGCGCGATCTCGTCGCAGCCCACATCGAGGCGCTGGATAGCACCGCTGATATTGTTGACCAGGATGGCATTCCCGGAACCGGCCGCGCCGTCCAGCAGGCCCTCGAGGCGCTCGACGCCCAGGCCCCCGTGGCAGGCACCGTGGTTGTCACTTACGGGGATGTTCCGCTGTTGACCACCGAGCTGCTGGCCGAACTCGTCGCCACGCACAACGCTGATTCCAACGCCGTCACCGTCCTGACCGCGGTCCTTGACGACGCAGCCGGTTACGGCCGGATCCTGCGCGATGCCACCGATGGCACCGTCCTGGGCATCCGTGAGCACAAGGACGCCACTGACGAAGAGCGTGAAATTCGTGAGATCAACTCCGGCATTTACGCCTTCGACGCCGCCGTCCTGCGCACCGCCCTGCAGAGTGTCACCACGGATAACAACCAGGGCGAGATGTACCTCACCGATGTTCTTTCCCTAGCAAGGAACGACGGCGGCCGGGTCGCCGCGGTCTCCACCTCCGACCGCTGGCAGGTTGAAGGCGCCAACGATCGCGTACAGCTCGCAGCGCTGGGCACCGAACACAACCGCCGCATAGTCGAAGGTTGGATGCGCGCAGGCGTGAGCATCATCGACCCCGCCACCACCTGGATCGACTCCACCGTGGAACTGGCCGAAGACGTCACTATCTTGCCCGGCACCCAACTGCACGGCACCACCACAGTGGCGCGCGACGCCGTCGTGGGTCCAGATTCCACACTGACGGATGTCCAGATTGCTGAGGGCGCCGAAGTGACGCGCACCCACGGAACCGGTGCCATCATCGGAGCCGGCGCTCACGTTGGCCCCTTCACGTATCTGCGTCCCGGCACCGTTCTGGGTGCCGACGGCAAGATTGGTGCGTTCTACGAAACCAAGAACGTCACGATCGGTCGAGGGTCCAAACTCTCGCACCTGGGCTATGCCGGCGACGCCGAGATTGGTGAGGACACCAATATTGGTTGCGGCAACATCACTGCAAACTTCGACGGCGTCAACAAGCACCGCACGGTCATTGGATCCGGTGTGCGCACGGGATCCAACACCGTATTCGTGGCCCCTGTGACAGTGGGGGACGGTGCCTTCACAGGCGCAGGCGCCATTGTCCGTAAGGACGTTCCCGCTGGCGCGCTCACCTTGACGGTGGCCCCGCAGCGCAACGCCGAAGGCTGGACCTCCGAGCACCGCCCGGGAAGCATCTCCGCGCAAGCCGCGGAAAATGCAAGCAACTAAAGCTTCTCACCAACCCCACCACTGCGAGAAAGTAAATCATGAGCGAACTAAGTCATAACGTCGACAGGAAACTGGTTCTGGCAACCGGCCGGGCACACCCGGAGCTGGCCGAGGAAGTGGCGCGTTGCCTGAACACCGAGTTGCTGCCGATGTCGGCGTACAACTTCGCCAACGGCGAGATCTACGTTCGCTCGGGGGAGAGCGTGCGCGGCAAGGAAGTGTTCATCATTCAGGCGCACCCGGCTCCGTTGAACAACTGGCTGATGGAGCAGCTCATCATGGTTGACTCCATGAAGCGCGCCTCGGCCGCTGCGATCACGGTCGTTGCACCGTTCTACCCGTACTCCCGCCAAGACAAGAAGGGCCGTGGGCGCGAGCCGATCTCGGCCCGTCTGGTTGCCGATCTGTACAAGACCGCTGGCGCGGACCGCATCATGAGCGTTGACCTGCACACCGCGCAGATCCAAGGCTTCTTCGACGGCCCGGTGGACCACTTGTTCGCCATCCCGCTGTTGGCAGAGCACATCCGCAACATTGTGGGCGACGACGAAGTCACCGTGGTCTCACCGGACACCGGCCGTGTACGCGTTGCTGAGCAGTGGGCCGAGCGTTTAGGTGGTGCCCCGTTGGCGTTCGTGCACAAGTCGCGTGACTTGACCATGCCCAACCAGGCCGTTTCCAAGACTGTTGTGGGACAGGTCAAGGGACGCACCTGCGTACTTATCGATGACATGATCGACACCGGTGGAACCATCGCCGGCGCCGTCCGCGTCCTCAAGGATGCCGGTGCCAAGGACGTTATTATCGCCGCCACGCACGCGGTGTTCTCCGATCCTGCCGCCGAGCGCCTCGCCAACTGTGGCGCCCGTGAAGTGGTTGTCACCAACACGCTGCCGATCCCGGAAGAGAAGCGTTTTCCGACCCTGACGGTGCTCTCCATCGCACCCCTGTTGGCCCGCGCTATCAAGGAAGTCTTCGAAGACGGTTCCGTTACTAGCCTGTTCGACGGCGACGCTTAACACTCGGTTTTTTGCTTGCCACACGGCCGCTTTCCTTCACGGGAGGCGGCCGTTTGTCTGTGCCCGCCCACCCCGACATGCCTACGCCGTACTCACTGCCCGGTGACATACCTCTTGCGCCACACCCTCACCCCCGATGCCGCACCCTCCCGCCCCGGTCCGTGGACACCCTATCCGTTGCCCACTGCCGCACTCCTCGCCTTACCTCATGCGCCGGACTGGTGACGGGCTTGGCGTATAAAAAACTTTGAGTTACAGCATGCGCTGGATTCAGATGTCAGCCCGGCGCATAAAGTAACGTTCGTTCCTCCACAGCCGGGTACTGGGCTGACCTATCCACAATCACGACGGCGGGGCTGCCGCGGCCGCCGTTGGATGGACACACTAGGGTGCATGACACTTTCAGCAGCAGCAAAGTACCGTTCTGTAGCGGATGAAGTTGCCTGGTTTGGCAAGGTCGCAAGAAGAAAGGACTTGTTGGTCAGGGGATGTACGGCCTGGAGTCTGAAGCAGGCCGTAAGCGCTGGAATTATCAGCCAGGTTGGACGTGGCTACTATGCGCTGCCGGATGCTGATCCGCTTGATATACACCTAGCCCTGTATCAGGCGCGGCGGACATGCTTCACCAAGGCAGAGCAGCTGGGGCTGTGGGTTATTAAACGGCCACTCTTTCCGCATGTTGCCGCAGCGCATGGCAGGCCAATTTCTGGGTGTGTGGTTCACAAAGTCAGTGGACCCCAGACCTTGATGGACATCCTGCGCCAATGCGTCAAGTGTGGCTCCGAGGTGGACGGCCTAGCAGCTCTAGAATCTGCAGTGGTCCTCAAGGAGTGCACCATCCCTGACCTTCGCGCCGAATTCACCAGGCGCGAAGACTCCGGTGCAAGGGCCATCATTGACATGATTGACCCACAAGCCATGTCCATCGCGGAAACCGTGGCCAGATACTACCTGCGCAAGGCCGGGCTTAACGTCCAAGGCCAGTTCTATGTCAAGGGTGTTGGCCATTTAGATCTATTGGTTGAAGGCCTTTTGGGTGTGGAAACTGACGGTGAGACCTACCACAATACAGAGAGCGGGTGGGCTGAGGATCTGCGGCGTGACAACCTGCTGGTGATCAAAGGTTTATGGTGCTTGCACATTCCTGCGAAGGTGGTGCTGGGGAACCCGGACGTCATGTTGGCATGGGTGCGAGAAGCGCTGGCGACGATCACTTCTGCGCCACACTGACGGAGGGATCCGGCGCATAACGTCACTGAACTTCCGGTATGCGCCACACTGAAAGTGAGTTGGGAGCATGGCCTTCCCGGCGCCGAACTGTTCATCAGTTGAGCGCATAGCAAAAGTAGGGTTCCATATCCAGCCGCCCAGCCCCGCACCCAGGCCAGCCGCACTTTGCTACCCTTCCGGTCTGCTAAACTTGTGCAGTAAACCTTGGCGAGGGACGCTTGAAAAAGTGTCCGTGATCGACTGGGTCCCACAGCTCCTGGCATTCATGTTGCGGATTGTGTTGACCTGTTTAGTCCACGCCCACCATGAAGAAGGAGCATTTTTTATGTCTGAATTGAGCCTCAACGGCGAACTGCGCAACGAATTCGGCAAGGGCGCGGCACGCCGCATCCGCCGTGCCAAGCAGATCCCTGCTGTTATCTACGGCCACGGCGCAGCCCCCCTGCACTTGGTTCTGCCGGAGCGCGAGACCGTTCGCGCCATCCGCGGTGCTAACGCTCTGCTGACCATCACCATCGACGGCGAAAAGCACCTCGCCTTGGTCAAAGACGTTCAGCGCGATCCCGTACTGCAGATCGTCGAGCACATCGACCTGCTGACCGTTAAGAAGGGTGAGCAGGTCATTGTTGATGTTCCCGTGCACCTCGTTGGCGAGCCTGCTCCCTCCATAGTTGTGAACCAGGAAGAAATGACCGTCAGCCTCTCCGCTGATGCAACCGACGTTCCTGTCCGCATCGAGTTCGACATCAATGGCCGCACCGCCAACGATCACGTCCACGCTTCTGACCTGGTTCTGCCTAAGGGCTCCACCTTGGTCACCGAAGGTACCTTGCTGATCGCTCACTTCGCTGAGCCGGTTGTTGCTGCTGAAGCTGACACCGAAGCTGCTGCTGAGTAATCAGCACCACTAATGAGTGAAACTTGGCTTGTAGTCGGGCTCGGGAATCCCGGGCCCGGCTACAGCCGTAACAGGCACAATATTGGCTACATGGTGGTTGAGGAACTTGCCTCCCGCCTTGGAGCCACTTTCAAGACCCATAAAGCTAAGGCTTTGGTGGCCACTGGTCGTCTAGCCATGGGCGGGCACAAGCTGATCTTGGCCAAACCCACCGTCTTCATGAACCTCAATGGAGGTCCGACGGCGGCACTCGCCAAGTTCTATAACCTCCCCGCCGCGAATGTCATCGCCGTCCATGACGAAATTGATATCCCCTTCGACACCGTCAAAGTGAAAATTGGTGGCGGAGAAGGCGGACACAACGGTCTGCGGGACATTTCCCGGACCTTGGGCACCAAGGACTATTACCGTGTGCGTGCAGGGGTAGGTCGCCCGCCTGGCCGCGCCGACGCCGCCAGCCATGTGTTGCGCGACTTTTCCACGATAGAAAACAAAACCCTCCCATTCCTGATCGATAACGCAGCTGACGCCGTGGAATTGTTGGTCGCCGAAGGACTTTTGGCCGCGCAGGGCAGATTCACCTAGCGTCCCGTTTAGCCACCCCACCTGAATGTGTCGCAGAGCACTGTTATACTCAGGCTTTAACGGGGAGGTGCGAAAGTTTGAGCAGGGCTAGCGTATGGGGAAACGCTGCACCACGACGTAAAAACGCTGGGCAGGAGCAGTCTCCACGGAGGGCTATGGGCGCCCAGGAACGGCGCCGGTGGTCCTCTCTTGTGCGGCAAGAAATTTTGGGCGCCATAGTTGCTCATCTTCACGACCCAGCCCTCTACGGCGCCGCTATCATTGGTCCCCGTGGAGTCGGAAAGACCACCATGGCTCACGGGGTTGAAGCCCGGATCCAAAGCACCACCCACGTGATCAATATATTTGGGACCGGATCTGCAACGGACTCGCCCTATGGTGCTTTGAGTGTCCTTATGGCGACACTCAGTGGCTATGAGTCTGAATCCCCGACCACCACCATGCATAAGCTAACTGAACTCATAAAACAGGAGGCCCAGGGACGGCCCACAGTCATCATGCTTGACGATCTTCCCGGGATCGACACAGAGAGTGTTGGCTTATTAGTACAGCTGTTGATGACCGGAACTGTGAAACTGCTGGTCATGGCCCGGAGCTTATCGGAACTTCCTGATGACTTGGCATGGATGATTAAGGACGGACGGCTAGCTACAGAACGCGTCAATGACTTCACGAGGGCAGAAACACGTACCCTGCTTAAGAAGGCGCTTGATGGTCCTGTGGCGGAGTCGGTGGTTTCGTCATTATTTGAGTTGAGCGCTGGTAATCCGTTGGTGCTTCAAGCCTTGGTGCATGAGAACCTCACCCGCGGCGCACTGCGGAAGCGCGGGGTGGTCTGGGTGTTGGAAGGCCCTAGACAGGAAGCGACAGAGAATATTCTGGACGATCTTGTTGAGGCCAGGCTCCTCGGGTTGCCACAGTCTGCCAGAACAGGCTTGGAGAAATTAGCACTTTTGCGAACGGTGTCATTGAGCGTTGCACTCCAAGTTTTGGGGACCGATGTAGTTTCAGAGCTGGAGGAACTCAGTCTCTTATCTGTCAGTCCGGGCCCGAACAGCCTCGTTTCTTTCACCGAGCCTTTCATGGGTGAGTCACTGAGAGAACGGCTGAGTCCCGTTGAAAAAGCGCAGCGGTTCCAAGAGATGTCTCATGTCATAACGCTAGACCCGGCGGCAGTGGACAAACATCATTTGCTGGCGTTTGCAGCTTGGGCGAACGACGCTGGACTGTCTCTGAAACCGAAAACTGCGCTGGCAGCAGCCCAAGCTGCCTTAGTGAGTTTTGATCCCCAACTTGCGCTGGCCTGCTCGGCTGGGATTCCTCGGGAGCATCCCCGCGCGGTAAAGGCGGCACAGATTCGAAGCCGGGCGTACCATCTTTTGGCCAACTATCCCTTGGCTGTCACCGCCCTAGATAGTATCGATCCGCAGAATCTAGCCCACTTATCTCTAAAAAAGTACTCATCCTGGGCTTGCGCCTTGATCAGTTCCTTGCTGTGGGTTCCAGAGGGCTACAGTCGGATTGAGGCAGTCCTGGCCGTTCTAGACGCACGCATAGCGGCAGCTCACACCGAAGCCGATCGCAAAGATGAAGATCTGAAAAAAGCCGAAAAATACCGTCGGCTTGCCTACTTTGAATTCCAAGTGCATCGCGGGGAGTTCGCTCTAGTGGCGCAAGAACTTGAGGATGGCAGTCGAGATCCCAGCGACAGGAGCTACCGGCTCAACTGTGCCAGTCTGCTGGTTCTGGTGTTGGCTGTAACGGGGCGTGAATTGGATGCTATTGCACTCTCGGAGGCTATCAATCTCGAGGCTGCGGAGTATGATCTCGTGCTGCGCATGCGGGAATGGAGCGTTCACGGAATAGTTTTTGGACTAATCTGGACTGGGCAATGGCGGGCCTGTGAGTCACTCGTAAAGCATGCGGCTGAGATCTCTTCCATGACACGGCACGGCGGCGGAGTCATGGAGTTGGCATTGGGAATCGTATACGCCTACACCGGACGAGCCGAACAAGCTGCGGACATGTTGCTCATTGCTGCAGCACAGTTAGAGGTTCGTGACACCTATAATAGTTCGGCTCTGGTTTACTCAGCTCTGGCTTTTTCCTGTGCACAGCTTGATGATCTTCCCAACGCCCACAGCTACTTGGCAAAAGCTCGAGAGCTCGAGCCGTGGACGCTTTGGGTGAACCGTTCCTTGGCCGAGTTTTTCCAACTCATGGCACTGCGGTGGTTCGAGGACCCGTCGGCTATCGAAAAATTGATGGCCCGTGGGGAAGCCGATCGGGCGAAGGGTCGTTTCGCCACAGCGTCCATGAATCTCTTTGGAGCTGCCACCTATGGCAAGGACGAGGTGTTCCTTTTGCTGGAGGAAGTCTCGCTTATGAGGCAAGGTCCCATGGCGGCTATCAAACTAGCCTTGGCACGCGCCTACCAGAGCCAAAGTGCTGCCATGGCCCTGGCGGCAGCGGATATGGCTCACAATCTGGAACTGCCCGCGGTTGAATCCCGGTGCGTCATCACGGCACTGGAAATAGCACATATTGCGGGGGACCTCACAGAGAGCCGTGAAGCTCAGCACAGGCTCGAACTTCTGGTTTCGCAGGTACCGGTCTTGCCGCTGGTGCCTAACAACTCCGTCGTTCCGCTCACTATGCGAGAACGGCAGATCGTGGCGCTGGCGAGCCGGGGACTGGCTAATCGGGAAATCGCCGACCGCATCGGCGTGTCCATCCGAACCGTTGAAGGCCACCTCTACCAAGTATTCGCAAAGCTGGGTATTACTTCTCGGTCCGAGCTTGAGCAGAGGAAGGACTAGCGGTGGGGGAAGAGGGCCGTCGTACGGAGCAGCAGATGCTCCTGAATCCGCCTTTCTGCCGTGGAGCTGAACTCGAGGATGTCATCTCAGCGATCCGGTCAGAGGGCAGTCGTGCCATCTTCATCACCTCGGAAAACGGTTTGGGTGCATCCACGATCCTGCGTGAGCTAACAACTGTGGCTCAGGTCCATGTGCCGGTGCTGAACATTCACAGCTCCCAGTCGCTGGCAAAAATCCCCTTTGGGGTGCTGGCGCCTTTCCTGACTGCTGCCGGCACGAGGGGAGCGAGTCTTCGTCTGGCCGTGCTGCGGGGTGTGTTGACGGAACTGAGACAGAAGCAGGATCTTCTGTCTCGGGGGGAGATGAACGGATTTGGCACTGTGAAGGGTTCGCTGATGCCGGTGGCTCTCCCTACCGATCCCGTCTTTGACAACACCTCGCACGAGCTACCAATCATCGTCATTGATGATGCACATTTGATGGACCCAGCCACTGCCGAACTGATCGTTAGTCTGGTGCGTTCCGGGACTGTGAATTTGGTGGCGTCCTATTCCAGTCGTCATGTTTTACCTGAACCGATGCCTAAGCTATGGGCTGATGGATTAGCGGAAGACATTGTGTTGCAGCCGCTAGACCGGGAGCAGGCACACGAGTTTTGTGAGAATTTGCTGAGTGGCCCGGTGCTACAGGCAACGGGCTGGCACTTTTGGTCTTCTTCGGGTGGCAACCCATTGTTCCTGCATTTGCTGGTGGTGCAGGCGTTGGAAGCCGGGGTTTTGGCAAGGCGTAGGGGTATCTGGACGGTGGATCCGAATACGCCTATTCGCAGCACCGGGTTAGAGGAGGCCGTCTTGCTCGAGCTGCGGGGCATCTCCCGGCCGGCATCGGAGGCTCTGAACTTGATTGCGCTGTCCCAACCAGTGGAGTTCTCCGTTGTTGAAGCGTTGACCGGTAAGGCCCAGATCCAGGAGCTATTGGATTCATCATTGATACGTTTTGTTCGGCCACCCACAGCACTGCTTGCACTGGCGAACCCTATATTCGGGGATGTCGTGCGGGAATTGGTTCCCTTGTCGCAGAGTCGCGTGCTTCACGAACGGCTGATTCGTCAGATCCAAGACAACCCAGTAGACAAGGAAGCGCTCCTGCGCCGCGTGGTCTGGGCCGTTGAGGTTGGAATTGAGGTACCAGCCGACCGCTTATTGACAGCCGCAGTTTTGGCTAGCAAATTATTCCAGTCACACACGGCGCTGGAGCTGGCCAACCAGATTCGCGGAGAAGACCATCGGCTGAGGGCGAATATGGTCAAGGCTCGTGCGTATTACAACCTTGGTGACTATCAAAGTGCCCTCTCGCAGACACAGACAGCTTTTCAACGTGGCGGCAGTCTTGGAGAGTTGCTGTTTGGCAGTCTGTTGCGTGCATCCACGAGAGCGGCCTTGGGTATGCCGGTCGAGTTGCTGGTGGCTGATGCGAATGCACTCCGTAACCGCGGGACAGCATTGGCCCAGAAGAATGCCGCTGACAGTGAGACTATTATGGCGCTCAGCGAGTCCGGCGCATTGCTGATTGAGCTCTTGGCGCTTTCTCGGAAAGGCCGTTATTCGGACATGACTGAACCGATGACGTGGCTGACGGAGTCTCATGGGATTTCGCCGGAGGTGGTCAAGCTCAACCGCACCATGGTCCTCACCATGGAATCTGAGCGGCTCAGTGCGCAAGGTTTTCCTGTGCAGGGGATGGCTAAGGCAGCTGAGGCTTTCGCCATTGAGCACGCGGAGGAAAGTGACGTGTTCTTTCTGCCCGAAAGCATCTTGCTGCGTCATTTGGCTGCCGCGATGTGCTGCGGTGACTGGTCGGCGGCCACGAAGGTGCTGGAGGAGTTCTCCTTGGAAGCCGGCCCTGTGGTCTTCTCCTTTGGTGGCGGTGCCAATGTGGTTCGAGGCATGGCTTTTCTTAGAAGTGGCAGAATTTCCGATGCCCTGGAGGTGCTGCTCACCGGCATCGATGCCCTCCAGCAGAGTGACCCGCAACAATTATTGGGCTTCTGCACTGCTATGGCGGCCTATGCCGCAGCCAAGATGAGAAATCTGACACTGGCTCAGCAGCTGATGGATTCATACGTTGAGGGACGATGCCTATTCTTAGTCGTTTCCCATGAACGTGCCTATTTGGCGGCGGCAAAATACTTATTGAAGCACGACGCCGGGGCCCCGGTTGAGCTGTTGGCGCTTGCTGATGGGGCACTCGTCGACCGCTCCAGTACATTAGAGCTCAATGCCCTGGCGCTCATTTTGGAACTCGGCGATGTGAGTGTGGCACCCAGGCTGGAGCGAGTGGCGGCCGGAGTCGAAGGCCAATGGGCGCGTGCTATGTGCACTTATGCCCGGGCGTTGCAGGACATGGATGGACAGCAATTGGCTTTGTCGGGTGAGGTTCTCAGCACGGCCGGACTGTTCGGGTTTGCCAAGCAGGCGCTGGAATTATCAGTCAAACGCTTAGTGGAGGGCGGCTTCAGAGCCCAGATAAGAAGCGTCAAATCACGGCTACTGCAAGTCGAGGAGAACTTGGGCCAGCAGGGCCCTGAAAGAGCGCAACCGGACACGTCGGCAGATTCGCTTCAGGAGTCACCGGCGCAGCTGACGCGCCGAGAAAAGGAGATTTCCCGTTTGGCCGCTCAGGGACTTACAGATAGAGAGATCGCCGAGGAATTGGTACTTTCGCTCCGAACTGTGGAGGGGCACCTTTACCGTGTCTACGCCAAGCTGAATATTTCCAGTCGCGAAGAACTACCTGATCTGATCAAGTAGTCCACCAATGCAAACTACGTGCTTTCACCCGTGAATAGATTAACCACTCTACTCGCATGCTTAAAACCTGAGTGTTGTAACCGAGTGTAAGTAGCACCAAGCGATCGTGGACGTGCCGCCTCTCAGATCATCGATGTCAGCCATGCCATGCCTTGTCCTAGTTGGTAGCGGGGCCTGGCGGGCAGTGCTGAGAGCTGGCACTTTAGAGTGATTCCAACGTATTTGGACTGAGTACACCTGCTGGCAAAGCCCCATTAACTACGCGGAACATGAGTACTCACTACGGATGTTTCGGAGCTGCCCGACTTGTACTGTGAAGGCACCAGAAGAAATGATTCGTCGTCAAAGGTCTCAGCACATGTCTCATTCAGTCTTGGAATCCCAGCTTGCTGGTGGTATTCCGGAAGTAATATCTAACGGGGATTTTCAGGTAAGTGATGCTGCTCTGCACATCCGTCCCGCCTTGGTAGCCTCAGTCACCAACGCATTACGCAGCCTGGAACATTGCGGCGCTCTCTTGATCGGCGACCATGGGGTCGGAAAGACCTTCATTGCCCGTCAGGCTATGGAAGAACTGACCGGGCAGTGCCTCATGGTCTCTTTGCGGGGGAGTGAAGCTACCTCGGGCATCGCTTTTGGGGCGTTGGCACCCCTCATGGGCGCCATCGAAGACCCCCAGCGAGACAACCCCTTGGCCGTGCTGCGTGACATTACGCGAGAGCTTGATAGGCGAGCCAACGGACGGGCCGTCATCATTTTTCTTGACAACATCCAGTTCCTTGACACTTATTCAGCGATGATTGTTGGCCAACTCGTCTCGAACAGAACAGCCAGACTATTGCTAGCGTGTGATTCACTAGCGTCTGCTCCTCAAGAAATCGTCGGGTTGTGGAGAGACGGGATGCTCATCCGAGTTGATGTGCCCTCATTCTCGGAGGAGGAAACCAGACAATGGCTGCGTGCGCTCTTACAAACACCCATATCGGAAGCCGCCACCATGGCTTTGTGGGTTGCAAGCAGAGGTAACCCACGACTTCTCTATGCAGTGTTGCTGGAACAAATCGAGGCCAAGACCTTGACTAAAAGTGATGGGGTTTGGGTACTGACAGGTGCTGCTTTTGCTTGCACTGGAAATACTGCCGACACCATCTTGGCCTCTGTCGTGTCTCTGCCAGCTGAAGAACGTCAGGTGGCAGAGGTGTTGGCGCTCTCGGGCGGCATGTCCATCGACCACCTGATGAGCTTCTGCGACCCTGCTGCAGTTGATTCACTGCAGCAACGTGGGTATTTGACGTTGTCTCATGGTGAAAGTGGTGGAGCCCAGCTGGCCGGCAAGCTGCTCGCTGAGGTATTGGCAGAACAAGTGACAGTGGGGCGCAGCCGAGAACTGTACCAATTGGTAACCCGGGTGGCCGGTGACAACGACACAAGCAGCACTTCACGTGTGGCCATGGCCGTATGGGCTATTGATTGCGGCCATCAGCTTGATCTTGAACAAACGCTTGCAGCTGCCCGTATAGCCACCAACATTGGTCGGCCCGAACAGGCGTTGCATATTCTGGAAGCGCTCCATGGACATGCCCACGATTTTGCCGTCGGCCTCCAACAAGCCCGAGCCCATATGGCCATGGGCGAAATGGGCCGATCCAAAACCATCATTAACCAATTGAAAATCCGCCAGGACAAGGCCACAGAGGCGCAGCGGCTGGAATTATTGCTGCTCCACAGCCGGCTTCCCGACGGAACAGCCCAAGGTATTGGTGATTCCAACACTGTTTTGGAAGAGACCACTCGTGCCTTAGACGGCGCCGTCCCGGGCCATGGCCCAGACGATGCGGAGGTGCGCAGACTCCAAGAACAGCTAAAACTAGCGTTAGCAGAACGTGCCATGCACGAAGGACGCTACATAGAGGTCGAGAGTAAACTCAAAGAACTCTATGCATCTGACGCGATGCTCACCACCAAGCGAATGGCAGCCCTGTGGCTGATGGAGATCTGCACTCTGACGGGGCGGATCATGGATGCAAACCAGCTCGCAGCAGAAATCGACTTCTACGACGTCATCGGGGATGAACCTGCGGGTACGCGTGAACACTACGGATCTGCCTTGATCGGCGCCGTGACCACATCGTTGTTGGCTGCCAAAACGGGAGCACACAAATGGAATGAATCGGCTGGCATGTTCAACCGCTCCAAGGAGACCTCCCTGGAGGAACTGGTCTATGGGCTGAACTTGGCTTACCACGGCTGCAGCGACAAGGCACTCTTTGCGCTGATTTCTGCAGCCAGCCAGCTCGACCGGTTGGGTGAACACGGTGCGGCCTCACTGGCCCGCTCCGCCCAAGGATACGTTCACGCGCTTAAGGGTGAAAGCGATGCAGCGCAGGAGTGTCTCAGACGTGGCCGGTCGGTTAAGGGAACCAGCTCACGACTGATTTCAATCGCCAATGCCTATTTTCAGGTCATGACCGTCGCGGAGCTGGACTTGGGAGAAAAAGCTATTGTCAAACTCTTTGCGCTCGCTGATGAAGAACGAAGGTTTAGAACTGTCGGTGTAGAACTGGCTTTCGTTTCCTCAGCTGTCCGGCTCGGCAACATCTCTGGGGCGCAACGGCTGATCGAACTAGCTGACCGGGTACAAGGGGAGCAGGCACGGATCTTTGCAAGCTTTGCTCGCGGGCTGCTGGCCCAGGACGCGTCGACACTGATTGCCGCTGCCGAGTCCGCATTAGCTCAGGGCGATCACATACTGGCACGGGATGTGTCCCGGGCTGCGCTGAAGATTGCCAGGGAAAGTTTGGATAAGGTCCATATGCGCATGGCCCAGCAGCTGATCCGCACCTCGGTGCTTTCCTTGGGGCGGGTGCAGCCCAGCACCGAGGATGGGCAGGTGCTTACTCTGAGAGAGCAGGAAATTGCCATCCAGGCTGCCGATGGGGCGAGCAACAAGGCGATTGCGGCGAAGATGCATATTTCCGTACGGACCGTTGAAGGCCACCTCTACCAGGTGTACGCCAAACTCCAAGTCACCTCACGAGCAGAGCTTCGAGAAACACTGGCTTAGCCTACCGGGCCCCGTCAACGAGGCTCTCGGTGGGGCTAGCCACGCTCTCAAGGCACTGCATGATTCGTGCTACTGCCGCCGCAACCGTCATGAGGTTAGTGTCTAGGTCAAGGCAAGCATTGAGAGGCACCTCGTAGGGGGCATCCACGCCTGTGAAGTTCTTTAGTTCGCCCCGACGTGCGCGGGCGTAGAGACCCTTGCGATCCCGTGATTCACAGACAGCTAGTGGTGTAGAAATGTGGACAAGCACAAATCGACCAACGGCTTCGATCATGTTGCGCACTTCTTGCCGGGTTTGTTCATACGGTGCGATCGGTGCGCAGACCACAATGCCGCCAGCTTGAGCTATAAGTGATGCGACCCAGCCCAGCCGGCGGATATTTGCCTCACGTTCTTCAGGGGAAAATCCCATGCCGGGGGATAGAATCCGCCGGACGTCGTCGCCGTCGAGCAAGGTAATGGGCCGGGTGGAACGAGTTTGCAGTGTTTCCACCAAAGCTCTCGCTACTGTTGACTTTCCGGAACCCGAAAGTCCAGTCATGAAGATGACAGTCCCGCGCAGGCTTGACGCGCTGGGACTCTCAACCCGCCCGGCGGACGAGGGAAGTGCAGTTGTGTTTGCTTCCTTTGAATTCAGGAAGTCCCAGATACCGGCGGGGCTCAAATTGTGTAAGGCTTGCCGATATTTCGATGTGGCCTCCTCGCCTTCCGGTGTCGGCAGCACCAGCAGTCCGACGGTCGTATCGGGTAGCTGTGCTGCGACTGCCCGCAACTGATCCAGCAGTGGCATGACAGTGTAGTCCCCGTGTGGCTGAGGACCGCAGACAGCCACCAATACCAAGTGCTTACGCAATTTCGTGGCCTCAGCAACAACCTTTGCCAGATCTGGCAGACGCGGCGACGAAGAGAAAGCGGCTACGAGCGTTGTGTCAGGTTGATGTACCAGGGGAGAGGTGATCCGTAGATTTCTGGCAGGAGGGTGCTCGGTGGGATGCAGCACGCTAACGAGTCCGGCGACGTAGGCCATGCCGCCCCCAGCCTCCGCTGTGGCAGTGACATGTACGCGAAATACCGGCGTCCCGTCAGTGTCCGTAATGGTCAGCGCCTCATGTTCCAGAGCCGATAGAGCGAGAGTATCGCTTGTTTGGAGAAGGAACGGAGCAGGCCAATCGCTGGGCACCTGATCTGGCAGACAGTAGCCGTTGGCTGGGGCATATAGTCCACCGGCCAACAGCTCCAGTTCGTCCAATGCGGCACCGATAAGGACAACACTGGGTAGGACGGTTGAGATCGGCAGGTGAGTTTTCATGAGTCTCGTCAATCTACTTGTGTATAGCATTCTCGTGAGCACTGCGCACACGGCGTATGTCTGAAGTGGCAAGGGCAGGAAGACCATGCTGTCGGCGTAGCAGCATCCATGCCACGGGCGCCAAGAGCAGTGCGACGACGAGAATCGAGATGGTCGTCAGATTGTCAACATTGAGCATTTTCAAACCGGAAGCCAGTAAGACGAAGGCCAAGGCACGCCGGATGAAGCCGCCCGTGAGACGGCTGGAAAGCTGGGCGCCTAGGTAGACACCTGGGATACTGCCAATCAACAAAGGAAGGGTGAGCCCTAGATCCAAGTCACCAAAAAAGGCGTGTCCTATCGCAGCGGACGCCACCAAAGGAACCGCTTGAAAGAGGTCCGTGCCGACAAGCTGGTTAGCTTTCAGCGCCGGGTAGAGCATCATCAAGCCGATGATAATGATGGAGCCTGAGCCAACCGAGGTCATTCCCACAATGAGTCCTCCAATGATTCCCAAGATGATAGTGGGAACTGGACGAATGCGCGGCGGCTCATCAGAGTTGCTGATGGCAGGGACCTTTCCGCTACGTCTTTTGGCCCGATCCACCATCTTCAGATAGGAACGTACGGCCAATAAAGTAGCTGAAATGAGCAGCGCTATTCCCAAAGCAAGTTTCACACCGTTTTGCACGGACTGGCCTGGTCCCATCCATTTGAGGATGAGTACACCACAGAAGGCAGAGGGGACTGATCCCACAACCAGCCAAAACACAACGCGCATATTGACGGTCTTGTTTCGCCAGTGAACCCACGATCCAATCGGTTTCATGACAGCGCTAGCGACCAGATCACTCGACACTGCGGCTAGGGGTGGGACACCAAAAAGCAACACGAGTACAGGAGTCATCAGCGCGCCACCACCCATCCCCGTCAGTCCGACGACGATGGCGACACAGAATGCGGCAAGTACTAACCAAAGGTCCATAGCCACATATAGTGCCACTGTGCCCGTGCTGACAACAGACGTAGTCGCCGGGCGCAGCAAGTGTAGGAAAAATGAATTACACAGTAGTCAAGTAGGGAAAGTAAGTATTCGCCACCCTCGCCGAAAAACACGCTGAGACCTAGTGTTGCCGATATACAGCGGAGCTCGTTCTCGCTCATCTCTTTTAAGGAGGGCTACTGTGCATGTCACTGCCAAGGCGGACTATGCCTTGAGGGCGTTAGTAGGCCTTTCGCTGCGCCAGGGAGAGATGGTCACCAGGGACGCACTTGCCGCAGAACAGCAGATTCCGGCAAAGTTTCTCGAATCGATTTTGGCCGAGCTGACACGCAGCGGATTGTTGATTGCTAAACGAGGTGTTAGAGGCGGTTACCTGCTCGGCCGAACCGCTTCGGAGATTTCCGTGGCCGACGTGATTCGAGCCGTTGACGGGCCGCTGGCTGGTGTGCGCGGGCTCCGGCCCGAGGATGTGGAATATCCAGAGTCAAGTTCCAGTATTCGCGATGTGTGGGTGGCGGTGCGTGCAAGTATTCGCACAGTCCTCGAGCAGACCACTCTTGCCGACATTGCTAGCAAACAGCTTCCAGCAGACGTCGCTGAACTACTCCAGGTCAAAGGAGCATGGCAACGGCGTTAGCCAGTTCAGGCGTCGGTGATGGTCGATGATGTGGTTGGCGTCAGTGGCGGGTCATAACCTGTCTGAGCCGCCGGAGCGCAATGGGGCCGGTGTGACTACCCGCGAGGTGTTCCAGTTCGTCCTGCAGCTTTTGGCCGGCAATTTCCGGATGGGAGGTGCGAGGCGGCGTACGGACACTTTCTGGATGGAGCAGAGCTGCATCCAGTGCACGGAATAGTTCTTGAGGCGACTCCGCAGCAATAGCCTCACCTGCCTTGGCCATCGTCCGAGTAAACGCAATCTGGTGCCCATCCACAACCTCGTGAAGCTCCGGACGGCGGGGAACGGCTATCGGGATGTGACCGACGGATCTGGCATCAAGAATAGATCCTGGCCCACCCTGGACTACTACTACGGTTGCGTTTTCGTAGAGGAGGAGGAGCTCCGGGCGCGGCATCCGATCTCTAGCCGCCGCGAGCACTGGTTGCCGGCTTGCTCCGTGCTGGATCAGGCAGGCAGGAGGATGCTTAGCTAAGCTGAGCCACTCTTCAATCCAGTCAACGAGCCTGTCGAACTTGTGATGATCGGTCCCCAGCGAGACAACAATCGTGGGCTGCTCTAGGTCGTTTGTCACAGCAGTTGACCGATGTTAACAGCCTCAGGATAGTAGGCAAGCTGTTCATCCCACTGCACGCAAAACAGATCCGACATCGGGTAGCAGATGCGCCCGCTGAGGGTCGGCATCGTGATGCGATCGAAGCACTCTATATATACGGTCTTGATGCCAAGCAGTCTCGCGACAATAAAGAAGGGGACGCTGACCGCAGCCCCGGCAGAAATGACCACATCAGGGCGGTTCTTTTTGAGAGTTGGCCAAGCCAGTAGAAGATTGCGGAATGCGTTGGGCAGATTTCTTGTCGTTGGGAAGTGGCACCAGGTGACATCTTCACCTTCGAGAACGGCTTCAACCTCCGGGCGCCGGAATGTCACCCAACTTCTGGCATTGTTTTCCCACCAGCTTTCCAGGGCTACCAGCTGAGCCAGGTGTCCCCCTGCTGAAGCAACGAACATCAATTTCATTTTGAGTCCTTCCCCCGGGCGTCGGCACGTCGACGCTCCTGATACTGACCGGCGCCGCCAACAACAATGTGGCGCGAATCAGGTCGATGATGTCACTGAGCCTAGATCCGTACGGGTTAGAGCGCCCGAGTACCAAATACCTGATTGCGTACCAGGATTACCCGGCATGAAGGCTGAGGGTGGTGGGACCCCACATAGGCACGTATTTCACGCCAAGTCCAAGTAGTACATTCGGGTGTCGACGTTTTTCCCGGGTACCTTCGGCGCCAATCTCCGTAATGCCTACCCGTGCGCCTGTGCTCGAGGCTTTCTAGGCTTCTAGTTGTGGGACGCGTTGATCAGTGCTGAACAGAATTGTTCTGCTGGATCGTGTTCGCATTCCTTAAACGTTTGCCTAATAGCTAGGTAAACAGTCAGTACCGGTCTCCCCCTGGTCGGGAGCCGGCGGTGGAGGTGTCGTCTGAGACCGCGACACCACCCCCAGCCGCCGTCGGCTTCCTCAATAGTCTCGTCCATGAGTAGTACGTAGGCCTTGAATCACAAATTCAAGTAATGCCTACTGGTGTAACTCGAAAGAATGCTCAATACGCTTAATAGAGTGGTTTCTACCGCTAAGAATCAAAGAAACGGTGTCAAAAATGGGTGTGGGAATTCCGTCTACCTCGCTGATGGTGAACTGTGCGCGACGTACACCCGCCCTGTTCGAATTCGTCGGCTCATTGATGGGCCGCTGGCGGCGAGGCTACCGCATCCACCAGATTTCGGTACCAAATCCCCTCCGGTTTTTACTGCCAGGATTTGTGCGCGAAGTCCTTAATACGGAGCCGGCGGTGTTGATGCCATGGCTTCGCCAAGCATCTCCCCAGCCACCGTCGGCTCCCCTTCGCGGGCTTGTTCGTCGTGTCGAGTTTGTCGATTACAAACAGAGCGTTCAGACAGTGACGAGTGACTCTTGCGTAGCGGGAGGGCAGTGACCATGCGCCCGCTGGGACAGGACCCAAATGATTCAGGCATACGGCGCCTGTTGGCAGACCCCACTTTAGTTGGTGCAGGCGGGGTCAGCCCCACACTCAAAGGTGGCTCTCGAATCACCGTCGAGGGGCTACTGCCACACCATCAGCCGGCTAAGATGCGCCGCAAGCATGGTGCGGCTCAGGGATTTGCGCTCATCTGGGCGCGTCGTTATCGAACCAAGATTTTTGTCACGGACGTTGTCTTGATCGTCTTGTCCGTCCTCGTGTCTTCACAGTTGGTGGGCCGTGAGCAGGCAGTGACCTGGGAACGAGCTTTGTTTGTGGACGTCGGTATTTCAACGATGTGGCTGCTCGCTCTGTGGCTTTGTCACACACGGGATCCTCGACTTGTTGGTCACGGACCGGGCGAATACAAAAAAATCATCAGTGCAAGTGCTGCCGCGTTCGGTTGGTTGGCTGTGGTGTTCCTTTTCGCTAACGCTCACCACATGAATCTGATCTTTTTGTTGACCATGCCCCTAGGCACCGCAGCACTGTTGCTGGGACGTTGGAGCTGGCGCAGGTGGTTGAACCGGCAGCGTGCCTACGGGCACTACCTCTCCCGCGTCATCGTCTTGGGGACGCAAGACGATGTCACGTACGTCGTGGAGCAGATCATCAAGAACTCTGGAGCATCTTATGAAGTGGTGGGCGTAGCGCTGGAAGGCGAATCGAAGGAAACAGCCATCAGGGTCGGCCAGGCCAGCGTGCCAGTGGTTGCCGGGTTGGACGGAATCGTTGATGCCGTAGAGGAATTCAGCGCTGACGCGGTGATCGTTGCCGGTCAAGTATCCAGAGGCAGCAGTTATCTCAAAGAACTTGGTTGGAAGTTGGAGGAAAGTGCCACCGAACTCGTCGTAGCCTTGTCCCTGACCAACGTTGCTGGTCCACGGATCCAAATGCGGCCCGTCGAGGGGCTGCCACTGATGCATGTGGACCTGCCACGATTCACCGGCTATAAGCACCTTCTGAAACGGTCTGTGGATATTCTTGCCTCCGCTTCAGCGCTATTAGTGCTCTTACCGGTATTTGCCGTCCTTGCCGTTCTAATTAAGCGAGATTCACCAGGGCCAGTCTTTTTCCACCAGAAACGCGTGGGCCGCGACGGGACCATCTTTGAGATGCACAAGTTCAGGTCCATGGGTGTGAACGCTGAAGAGGAACTTCAACGGTTGACCTCTTTGAATCAGGGATCCGGTCCGTTGTTTAAACTTCGGCAAGATCCACGCGTGACCAAAGTGGGTGAATGGATGCGTCGTCATTCCTTGGATGAGCTCCCGCAGTTCTTCAACGTATTGAAAGGGCAGATGTCCTTGGTAGGTCCTCGCCCCCCACTGCCTTCTGAGGTGGCCAACTATGACAGTAGTGCCTACCGCCGGCTTTACATCAAGCCCGGGGTCACCGGTCTATGGCAAGTCAGCGGACGCTCGGATCTCTCCTGGCACGAAAGCGTTCGTCTGGACTTGTATTACGTCGAGAACTGGTCTCTGACAGGGGACCTCATGATTATGTGGCGAACGTTCAGGGTCATGCTTGCACCTGAGGGGGCCTATTAGTTGCGCTCATACGGCGGCTGATTGATGTCGCAGCTGGCAAAAGTAGGTCTCAAACGAACACGAAGTGGGGGAAACAAATGTACCAAGCACATGAGCAGGTGGCAGCTGAGGAATCGGATCTGGAACTCGCTGTCCGGATTGCTGGCGAAGCCGGCCGACTACTCGTTGAACTGCGTGCGGGAGCACTTCGCTCCGGCATCGGTGCCGCGGAACTGAAAAAATGGGGCGATACCTTCTCTCAGACGTTTTTGGCGCGTGAGTTGAGCGTCTATCGTCCTTCCGATGCGGTCTTGTCCGAGGAAGCACCTGACGATCCAAGCCGTACCGCCAAGGATCGGGTCTGGATCATCGATCCTTTGGATGGGACAAAGGAGTTCTCTGAGAATCGTCACGACTGGGCCGTTCACGTTGCCCTGTGGTGTTCAGGCCATCTGGAGGTTGGGGCTGTGGCTCTGCCCGGCCTGGAACTGGTCTTGGACAGTGGCACTCCTCCAACGGATCGCCCCCCGCTGGAGGGCACGGTACGCCTGGCTGTTTCCCGGACTCGGGCCTCCGCGCTCGTCGGCGCATTGGCGGAGCGGCTTAAAGCGGAACTGGTTCCTATGGGTTCGGCAGGCTTCAAAGTGGCTGCTGTGGTTCGTGGAGAAGTTGACGCCTACGTTCACAGCGGCGGGCAATACGAATGGGACTCGGCCGCCCCCGTGGCAGTCGCCTCCGGACATGGCCTTTATGTGAGCCGAATTGACGGTTCCGAGCTAGCTTACAACCAGCGCGATCCTTACCTGCCGGACCTTTTGGTCTGTCGTCCAGAGTTGGCACCCATGCTTTTGGCACACATCGCAGAGATTAGCCAAGCCTCAAATCCTCATATGTTAGGTCTCGACACGGATGGGATGTACGCACGATGAAAAAACCAATTTCTACTAACAACTTTAACCCAAGTCAGCTGCAATTGCTGGAATCGGAAGCTATCTTCATTATTCGGGAGGTGATTGCAGAGTTGGAACGCCCGGCCATGATGTTCTCCGGCGGCAAGGACTCCTTGGTCATGCTTCATCTGGCGGTCAAGGCGTTCGCTCCGGCTAAAATCCCGTTCCCGGTACTGCACATTGACACCGGCCACAACTTCCAAGAGGTGCTGTCGTTCCGGGACGAGGTGGTTGAAAAACTAGGCGCCAATTTAGTAGTCGGTTCGGTTCAGGATGCAATTGACCGCGGCCTGGTAACCGAGGAACCCAACGGCTCCAGGAATCGGCTGCAGACACGGGTGCTGTTGGACACGGCGGAAAAGAACGGTTTCAACGCCCTGATGGGCGGTGCCCGCAGGGATGAGGAGAAGGCTCGCGCCAAGGAACGGATTTTTTCCTTCCGGGACGACTTTGGCCAATGGGATCCGAAAAACCAGCGTCCGGAGCTGTGGAGCCTGTACAACACCCGAGTTCACTTGGGCGAGAGTATCCGGGTCTTCCCAATTTCCAACTGGACAGAGCTGGATATCTGGAGCTACATCGCAGCGGAGAATATTGGGGTCCCGTCCATTTACTACGCTCACGAACGCGAGGTGTTTGAACGCAACGGCATGCTCTTTGGTGTCCATCAGTTCTGCCAGCCCAAGCCTTCTGAGAAAACACTCGTGGAAACCGTCCGGTACCGCACGGTGGGCGATGCGAGCCTGACGGCTGCTGTCCGTTCCACAGCTGCATCGGCCACCGAAATCATGGCCGAGGTAGCTTCCACCCGGATCACCGAACGCGGTGCCACCCGAGGTGACGACCAAGTCAGCGAAGCGGCCATGGAAGACCGCAAGAAGGAGGGGTACTTCTAAAATGGATCTTTTAAGATTTGCCACGGCAGGTTCCGTCGATGACGGAAAGAGTACGTTGATAGGGCGCATGCTCTACGATTCCAAGTCAATTTTCGCTGATCAATTGGAGTCGATTGAAAAGACCAGTAAGGATCGCGGCGATGATTACACCGATCTGTCGCTGCTGACGGATGGGCTGCGTGCTGAGCGGGAACAGGGCATTACCATTGATGTGGCCTACCGATATTTCTCCACGCCGAAGCGAAAATTTGTCATCGCCGATACCCCAGGGCACATCCAGTACACCCGCAATATGGTGACCGGCGCGTCGACTGCCGATGCCGCCGTCGTACTTGTCGACGCTCGTAAGGGCTTGAGTGAACAGAGTCGTCGGCATGCGTTTCTGGTCTCGCTCCTTCAGGTTCCGCACCTGATTCTGGCTATCAACAAGATGGACTTGGTGGACTGGTCAGAGGAGGTGTATGAATCGATCCGGACAGAGTTTGTGAACTTTGCCGCCAAGCTGGACATCACGGATCTTTCCATCATTCCGGTGTCAGCGCTGATGGGCGATAACGTGGTGACGCGGTCTGAGAATATGCCGTGGTACCACGGACCCACGCTCTTGCACCACATGGAAACACTGCACATTGCCAGTGACCGGAATCTTGTGGACGTGAGATTCCCAGTGCAATACGTGATCAGGCCGCATCAGAGCTCTAACCCTGACTATCGCGGCTATGCAGGTCAAATGTGTGGAGGCGCGTTGCAGGTAGGCGACGATGTGATCGTCCTGCCAAGCGGGTTGCCATCGAAGGTTTCCTCGATCATGGATGCCTCCGGCCCGGCAGAGTCTGCGTTCTCACCCATGTCAGTCACCATTTGTTTGGAGGATGATTTGGATATTTCTCGAGGTGACATGATCTGCCGGTTGAATAACCAGCCCTCAGTGGCACAGGACATCGATGCGATGGTGTGCTGGATGAGTAGCACGCCTTTGGCACCAGGGCAGCGTCTGGCTGTCAAGCACACCACCAGGAATGCGCGGGCTCTCGTGAAAGAGCTCCAGTACGAACTCAATGTCAACACCTTGCACCGCAATCAGGAGGCTGTTGAACTGAAGCTAAACGAGATCGGCAGGGTGCGATTGCGTACCACCATCCCGTTGCTGGCAGATGAGTACCGCAGGAACAGGCAGACGGGCGCCTTCGTCTTAATTGATGAGGCCACCAACAGCACTGTTGGCGCCGGCATGATTCTCTCGGCAAGCTAATACGGGTAACTGAATCGAGCAAACAAGAGGGGTGCAGGGTTCCCACCACATGATGTGGTGGGAACCCTGCACCCCTCTTCACTGCCGAACTTTGTGCGGTGGTGCGAGACTACCAGTGCCATTCCCAGCCGTAGGATCCTTCGAAACCGCCCACCACAAACGCAGCAGAACCGGCACCCTTGGGAACATCGAGGATCACCAGACCAGTAGCATTGGTCCCTGGCTCGATGGGGGATGCGATCAGCTCCGCGTCCGGGACGCAGCCGGCACTGTTGCCCACCGGGTCCATAAGCTTCACACCGGCGGCGTCCCAAGCAGTGAACTCCAAATTGGACAACGCCAGGCTAGGCCAGCCCGAGTCTTCGAAATTACTCTTGGCTGCAACCGATATCTTGATGGCAACGAATTGGCCATTGACGCTGGCCTTGGCATCCGGAGTGGTGCACTGGAAATCGGTCTGAACACTATCGGCAGTGAGATCGGCGAATTGCTGGCCAGTGGGGGCGCCGAACACACTGGTCACACCGACTTTTTGGGTCAAGTTGCCACGCTCATTGAGTCCCAAGTCAACCAACGGTGTGGCGGAAGGCTCGGTGGTGGGGCTAGCTGCTACTGCTGGAGAGCTAGGGGCGGGGCTGGATGGTCCAACAGGACTCGGTACAGTGCTTGCTGGTGCGGAAGGCGAAGCTGCCGGGGCACTAGTCGCCGAAGGATGCACCGAACTGGTCGCCGGGGCAGTGGTTGCCTCCGTAGCTTGGGTGCTGCCGGAACAGGCTGCAAGTGCTAGGACAACGGTGGATAGTGCAGCAATACTGAATACGTTCTTCACCTTGAGACTCCGTGGTTGAAGTAGAAACCGTCCGCCGGGCTCCCGGCTGCCTCGATGATATTCCAGCGCGCTTGCAGAAGATATAGGTAGTTCCGGATACCGAAACAGTAAGCCGGGGGTGTAAGCGCGTAAGTTGCTGACAAGCGCCTGATTCGTCATTAATCGATCGGGAGTCGGCAATGTTCTGGCGAGGCAGATGTGTATTTGTTGATGAAGCGATTGAAGGCCGCGAGTACTTCCGGACTGCTGCCCAGCGCGGTGGTTCCGACCCCAAGTACCTGTCCGTCGTCTTTAACTCCGGAATGATTCCAGTAGATCAGGGCCCTTAATTTTGGGTAGTCACCGAGTTGTTGGGTAGCTCGAACAAAAAAGGCAGCGCTGGGAGCAGGATTAGCTGATGAGATCGCAACCCCCCACTCCGCGAGCATCTGAGGTTTGTCGGGATAGTGTGTGGCGGCCCAGTTATAGAAGCCAGGCCATGTGCCGTTGGGCCGGTTGATAAGACTGGCTAGGTCCGGGGTCTGGTCAAGGTTGAAAGCATAGGGATCTTGTGCGATCCAGTCGACCACATCATTGCCTGGGTAAAGGTCCGTAAACCACGGCTCCAAAGCAAACTTGGTAGCGCCAGTGTAGTTCATCACCGTAATGACGGAGACGCCAGGAGTGGTGCGCAGCAGTGTCACCACGTGGCGGAAATAGTCACGGAAGTCGGCGGCTGTTTGCCCGGAGCTGGGGGTTGGATCCACCTTTGATTCCATTTCGGCACTGAGCGAGAGGAAAAAGGGTGTGTGTAGTGTCCTCGATAGTTGTCCGGCCAGCTGGTGGAGATAGTGGTCTGCAGCGCCGTCCGCGACCTCCCGCCAGGTGAGGTTGTCGGGGCGCCAATTGTAGAAGAGCTTCAGCGACCCGGGGCCAGCATTGGCCCGATTCGCCTCATCGGGCGTGGGAAATAGTTTGTCTTGACCGCGTTTGTAGAAGTGCGCCACATCAACATCTCTATCGACTTCGGCTTCAAAGTTCCGCAAAGCCGAAGTCCAATTGTGTTCTGCGGACAGCGGATTGGCGGCTACACCGAAAAGGACATGGCAGCTAGGCGGTTGCGGGCCGCTTGAAATCAGAAAAACACAAGCTACTGCAAGGAGTGCCACAGAAAGTAGTCGAGGAAGCGAGCGATGCACTTTTCCTCCGGTTGTCCGACTTGGAACCTTTACGGTAAGTCAACAGTGGCCTGAGGTAAACGAGTACTTTTGGGGCGGGGTACGTAAGAGGCGGGGTCAGTGATGAATTCATCACTGACCCCGCCTCTTACGTGGGGGCTTACTTCAGGTAAGCGTCGCCAGGTGCCGTCAGAATGTCGCTTCCTACGAAGGAACGGAATGCCGACTGTACTGCAGGATCATTGTTGATCTGGGTACGTCCAACACTCAGTGCGTTTCCTGAGGTGTCGATGCCGTTGGAATCCCAGTAGACAAGAGCCTTGAGTTTAGGCAGGCTGGCCAAGTCGGCAGCAGCCGTCTTGAAGAAGTCAGCCTTGTAACCGGGCACACTGGAAGGCTGATCGACTCCCCATTCGCCGATCATCTGAGGCTTGTCCGGGTAATTGGTTGCAGCCCAATTGTAGAAACCAGGCCAAACCTTGGCATTAGAGGTGCGGTTGACCATACCTTCGAAGTCACTCAACCAGACATCGCCCTTGCCGAAGGCGTAGGGATCCTGAGCGATCCAGTCCACCACGTCGTTGCCCGGGTACAGATCGTTGTACCAAGACATGCCTGCCCATTTTTCCAATCCGGTGTAGTTCATGACACTGACCATGTTGGTCACGCCGTTGGAACGGAGCACCGAAACGGTGTGACGGAAAAAGTTCTTGAAGTCCGTGGCGGTCTGGCCGGATGAAGCATTGGTGTTGACCTCGTCCTCCATCTCAGCGTTCAGAGACAGGAAGAACGGCATCTTAGCGTTTGACTTCATATGTGCAGCCAACTGCTTGAGGTAGCCGTCAGCCTGGCCTTCGGCCACCTGGCGCCACGTCATTCCGGTCGGCTTCCAGTTGTAGAACAGGATACGGTTCTTGCCTGCTTCATCCTGGCGTTTGAGTTCCACAGAGCTGGGGAACATCGCGGACTGACCGCGCTTGTAGTAGTGCGCGATGTCCATATCGCGTCCTGCAGTCTTTTCGAAGTTGGTCAGTGCCGTATCCCAGCTTTCGCCGGCAAGCGGGTTTGCTGCCGCACCAAACCATGCGCCACAGCTGGGGACCAACTTGGCGGAAACTGTGCAATCAGATGCCGATGGGTTGCTCGGAGCAGTTGGTGGTGTTGTTGTCACCGGCGGCTTGGCGGGTGTCGTTGTCACCGGGGGTGTGACCGGTGCCGTGGTCGTCGGCGGTGTAGTGGGTGCTACAACGGGAGGCGTGGTGCTGCCATCCTTGCCCACTGAAATGGCGGGACGATCAGTTGCGGAGGCTTCGCGGGATGCGATCCGGGTGATGCCGCTAGAACGTGTCAGTGCAATCGCCACTGTGCCGTCCGGAGCAGAAATTCCGCTCAGCGAGAGGGTCAGATCTTGCTTGCCTTTGCCGACGGTGGCTGTGCTCAAGACTTTGGTGGTGGCTGGTGCGTTGCCGAAAGTGATGTCGGTCTCGGTCCATGACGTGGACTCGAGTTGGGAGATTTGCAGAGTTCCAGCGTCGCCGCCGGTCACACGCAAATCAATGGTGATGGTGTCTGTGGACTTAATAGCGCCCAGATCGCTGAACTTGAGGTATCCCGCCTTGCGGTCCTGCTGGTCCAGACCGACGGCAATCTTGTCGGACTCGCCGTAGTTCTTATTGGGAAGGGTGGAAACCGTGTAGGCATCCGCCGTCGAATTTGTGGCCGGTGCTGCTTGTGCAGTGGCCACGGGAACAGTCAAAACAACGCCAGCGACAATGGCCGTTGCTGCGGCGACGGAAACCGCGCATGTTTTTTTATTGAATACCGAAGAGTTGCGGCTAGGGCTCGAAGGGGTCGAGCTGAACTCCTTGAACGAGTAGTGTTTCGTCATACTTTAGAACTCCATTTTGGCAGCCTTCCTGACCCCAGCCACAGGCTAACCGCAACGATAGTTATTGATTTGTTACATTGCGCATAGAACACTAGCTGAAAAAACTTGTTATGGAAAATTCGGCCGTCCCGCAGGGCCTGATCAGGGCTTGATCTGGGTAGCCGCCAAGACTCTACCTGTGGTGCACAGCACAAAAAACGGCCGCATCAACCGGAGGGATGATGCGGCGCGGGAACTGCTTTGAGGGCCTCGTGTCAGCTTCGCAAAACCAGACTTTTCCGGCGCCACCACAGGAAAATTGCGTAGCAGAGCAAAGACACCCCAATGGCTAGAACGTCGAACAAGATAGCCTCCGGGAGTAAGAAACGCCACAGGAGTGGGTATGCGAGGAAGATCACCATCACGCCACCGGCCATAAAGACGGTTTGTCGGGAAGCCGGAGAGATTCCAAGTGTCCGTCTGACTTGAATGAAACACATGACATTCCTGACCACAATGGCCGCTGCCCAGGCGATGGCCGCACCGGAAATTCCCAGAACTGGTACCAGCAGCAAACAACCGACAACGTCGACGGCCAACGCGGTGACAGTGTTGATCAGAGAGAGGCTGCTCCGCCCCGCCATCAACAGCAACATATCCAGGGGGCCCATGCTGGTGGCGAACAGCATGGCCGCGCTGAGGATACGCAGCGAATCGGTTCCAATAACAAAGTCAGCGCCGAACACGATGTTCAGAAGTTGCCCGGCGAAAACAATGAAAATCAGGTAGATGGGCCAGGCCAGTGACACGGTCCACAGCGTTAGTTGCTGCGTGACCAATTTGGCACCTTGGTGATTGTCTTTGGCCAGCAACTTCGCAATATGTGGCTCACTGACCTGCTGCAACGCTGTCGTTGCGAGCTGACCTAGCACCAGAAAACGAGTCACGGCTGTGTAGAGAGCGGCGGCAGCGGGTCCAGCAATAATAGTGACGATCGCGATGTCTGATCGTTGTAACGCTACCTGGGCCAATCGTGCCACGCCGCGGGGAATGGTGAATCTCCAGAACTCGGCGGAGACCTCACGTGGCGATTCCGGACGCCCGGTGCCAAATGTTCCCGGGTTTTGGCGCAGGGTACGCCACAGCATGATTTGTGCGCAGAGCAGTGCCACAACGTACGGTGCCGCCCACGCAATAGCCAACATGGAGGCGTTCGAGACTGTCAGCGAGACAGTTAGCACCAAGGCCACCTGCAAGAGCGGACGGATAATCCGTTCGATCACGATGGTCGGTTTCATGATGATTAGCCCGCGGGTGATAGCGAGCGTGAGTTCGTAGCAAGCTGCGATGGGCAGTGTCGCGGCAAAGATCACGATCATCTGCGTTGCCTGGCTCGCCGTGCCACCACCGGAGAGCAGACGCGCCAGGGGATCGGCAAACACCATGCCCACGATCATGATGACAACACTGACCGACAGTGCGATGAAAACGCTGTGCCGGATGAGATATCGGTTGTTGTGGGGGGTGTTTCTGGCGCTGTTCCAGGCGATGAAACGAATCAACCCTTGGTCAACGCCAATCTCGGAGAGCGCCAAGGCAATCAGGAAAACGGAAGAAATTGCGAAGATGAGTCCAGCAGTTTCTGCATCCCATAGCCGTGAGATCAGGACGATCAGCAGGAAGCCGGAAACGGCCGATAGCCCCGCACCCAGGAGATTCGCGGAACCGGACTTCGCAATTCTTTTGACCGAGTGTTCGGCATCGCTAACACCCCCCGCTGCTACTGACTCAAGTTCGCCGCGCGTTGGATTCGATGATCGAGGAAGGGTGTCCATCGGTACTAGCTGTGCGGTCGGGCTAGCAGCGGTTCGTCCTTCGATCCGGGTTGGACAGCGGTACCCGCTGGTGTCCCAGCCTGGCGTCGCCGGCGCATTTCCGGGGTAGGCGAGGATACGCTGATGGCTAACGGCGGTTCAACTGCGGTGTTTTGGGCCTGCCGACGCTCTGGGCTGCGCAACAAAACGGCCCCGGCAGAATGCACGCCAATTTGTTCCAGTAGGTCGCGTGAGGCCGTCAGGTCAGTGACCTTGGCGCGCTGACCGTCGACAACCAGCAACACCGCAGCTGTATGCCGCGCTAGCGCCACGCCGATTCCAGTGCCTAGCGACGTTCCAGCCACCAACACCACCGTGGGCCTGCGCGTAAGCTCCTTCAACAGCCGAGCCATTGCTGGTCCCTGGATAAGTGCCGGGAGTTGCTTAGGCTGGGTGCCGATAGGAATAACCGAGAGTTGGCCGTCGCTGTCCAGCATGCCCCAGACTGCGGAGACGGGAAGCGTCCCGTTCAGAAAATCCGTCAGACCTTGGCGTGGGGTGCCGTCAGTCTCATTAGCCTGCGGAACTGCTTCAAGTACGACGGCGGCTGTTCCAGTTTCGCGGAAGGCTTGTGCCACGCCTCGGGCCACCGCTGCGGTGTCGGCACCTTGAGGCGTGGCCGCCAGCAGGAGCACCTTGTGCCGCGCAGTCTCTGAGGCGCCCAAGATATTGGCCAACCTTCGGTAGCCTTCAACGTCGGGCACGCTCTCACCCAGGGGCTTCCATCGGCGGATGGCACCGCGGACAGGATGTACGCCGGTACCGGCGAAGTCCTCGGCATCGCGAACTCGTTGGTCAACATTTTCGCGGGCGAGGGCCAGCACCACACCCATGGCGGCACCAACTAAGAGGGCCGCAAGCCCTAGGAACATGGGGTTCATGCCGTTCTTGGCCGTAGGGAGAACAGCTGGGCTAATAATGTCCCCGGGTGCGATCGACGTCGCGTCGGCCTCCGTCTGATCCAGATTCACAGTAGCCAGTTGCCCGGCGTACAGCGTTACTTGCTGCTGCAGGTCAAGAATTTGTGCGGCATCGGCCTCGGCCAGCTTGGCAGCATTGAGACGGGTGGAGGCATCCGTAAGCAACGTGTTGATGGCGCTTTGTTGCTGCTTGCGTAGTTCATTTTGAGCAGTAACTACGTTGGTGGACCTGTCCTTGCGATACCCCAAATATGCTTCAGCCAGTGCTTGTGCGCCGGCCTGAGCCAGTTCTGGAGTTGAACGGGTGTAGGTAATTTGTACCACCGTTGAGTTGGAAGGTACCTCGGTGAAGATGTTCTCCCTGACGTCCGTACCCAGATTGAACCCATCAGCTTGTGCCTGGGCCACTGCGGACTGCATGACCGCATCGGTATAAACCAGCCCCGCCTCAGTAGTCAACGCTGCCAGCTGTTCAGTGCGGGACGTGGGGGTGCTCGGTGAGTAGGGATTTCCCACCAACGGTTCCAGAAAGACACTGCTGGTGGAGGAATAACTGGGCTTTGCCGTGGCCACCACACCAGCACCAAACATGGCACCAAGAATCAGGATCACCAGCGCCAACACCCCGTGGTGGCGCATGGCCCTTGCAAAATAATTGGGGCGCAAGACTGCTTCATTCAACGTTCATCACCTGCACTAATCGAGACCAGCAGGCGGCTTAGAAGGTCGCCTATTTGACCATCATGGCACAAGGAAAGCAGGAGCGGACGGGGCCAGAGCACCTGTCTTTACATTCAAGTAATAGGCATCTGCAAACAAGTAGCCATTTTCCCGGCAGGCAGTCATTCCAACGGTTGAACCCTTGACAGGCGGTGGCAGACTGATGAGAAATGGAATTCCCACAGACACCACGTTCGTACACGTTCAAGGACGATTTCAATGAACAAGTTCCTGCCCTTTCGTGCAGTCGCGAAGAATACTGAAACACATTCGGCACAGCCTCATGTCTTGATGCTCGGTGGATTTGGGCGAAGCGGCTCCACGCTGCTGGAACGATGTTTGGCGGAATGCCCCGATGTGGTGGGCCTCGGCGAGGTCCTGCACTTGTGGGAGCGCGGCCTGCGAGATGATGAATTGTGTGGCTGTGGGCTGTCCTTTAGTCAGTGCCCTTTTTGGCTGAGTGTGGGAGAAAAAGCTTACGGCAGCTGGGCTGCCTTGGACGTTGCGGAAACGGTGGCTGACCGACGCGAAGTTGTTCGCAACAGGTGGCTGCTCGAGCTCATTACAGGTATCTCGCCACGTTCACGGAGAGTGCGGGCGAAGAGGCTACTGGCACGACTTGAGGCTTTGTACGGGGCTGCCGTGGACGTGAGCGGTGCCCAGTTCATCGTCGATTCCAGCAAGCATCCGGCCTATGCTTACTTCTTGCGCCGGGCACGGATCAATCTCAAGTGTCTATTGGTGGTACGGGATCCACGAGGAGTGGCCTTCTCCTGGGCCAAGGTGGTTCGACGCCCGGAGGTTGGAAATGCGGAGGAGTACATGCCACGCTACTCAACGGTGGCGGCCGTCGCTAATTGGTCACTGTACAGCGTGCTTTTCCACATGCTGACGCTGTTGCGAGTAGACATGAAAACTGTGCACTATGAGGACTTTATGTCGCATCCAAGCCAAGTCGTGGCAGAGGTTCTGGAATTCATGGGAGTCCAGCCAACAGAGGCTTCGGTGGCGCACATAGAATCTGACACTGTCGAACTGTCCGCTCACCACACCGTGGCCGGAAACCCCATGCGGATGAAGACGGGCACCCTGAAGATCCGCAAGGACACCGAATGGCAGCAGAAGATGCCCGCCAACGACCGGCGGCTGGCCAGTCTCCTGAGTTTCCCCTTACGCATGATGTATGGCCAACGCAGGTAAACCGGTCGAGGGCTCGATAACTTGCCTGGAGCCTGTGGAACGGAGCTAGCCGAGTTGCCTGGACAATCGATATCTAGATCCCGCGTCCACGAGAGTTGAGGACTTTCACCACGTAGGCGGGTTTGAGTAGTTTGGCTGTGACGGCTAGCGCCAAATACGCGCGAGGTTCACGCAAACTTAGTTGCAGAGACTTTCTGGCTGTCTTGGCTGCCGTGCCTGGCTGATTGCCGAGAGCAGCGAGTGCAAAGGCTCGCTGGCCTTGCATCCATGCTGATCCGCGCCGGTTAGCGGTGATCTCGGGATGTTTGGCCATCAGATATTCCAGCCCGTCCGCCATGGCTTCCCAGCGCCGCGAGAAATAGGATCCTTGCGGGTGCCACAACACATCTGTTCCGACTCGGGGGAGCACCGTGACCTTCCCCTGCTGGGCGCTGCGCAGCAGATAGTCATAGTCCTCCCCGTAACCGTAGGGGAGCTCCTCGTCCACCAGGCCAACGTTGCCCAGCAAATGGTCACGGTCGAAGAGATAGGTGGAAGGGTGGGCGCCGGTAAGTCGACTGCCTGAAAGCGCGCTGACAGTGACCTCGGGGCCCGCTGGAATGCGTTGGCGGCGCTCCTCACCAAAATGGACCTCGATACCGCAGACGCAGGCTGTGGCGTTGGTAGCTGCCATGGCCGTTACTTGACTCACAAGTTTGTCTGCTCGCCAGGCGTCGTCGTCGTCGCAGAACGCCACAAGTGGATGGGTTGCCTCCAGTAGCCCCGTATTACGGGCACCGGGGAGTCCCGGCGTACGCGAATTCGTCATGACGCGTACCTGCCGAGTAGGTGACGTCATCTGCAGGTCTGCCCGCACGGGGCTGTTATCAAAGACCACCGTAATTCGAATGTTTCCTGGATAGTCCTGCTCGGTGATGGATCTGATGGCCTTGGCCAGCAGCTCGATCCGGTCCTTCGTGCAAATGATGACGTCAACCGAGCTGGTCGGGCTAAATGATGTGGGTTTCACCGGGGTCTCCTAGTGGCTCGTGGGTACAAGATGCTCGCAAGAATGCTTATGTCAGTTCTCCCATTTCAGGTTTCGTCGCTGCCGTCTCCGGTCGAGGATGGCGGCAGTGAAGCAGCCCAACAGCAGCCCTACGCCCGTGGCGGATCCCATGACGATATAGCCACCAGAACGGACGGTGTTGGTGGGCAATATGGCTTCATGCGAGATGTAGCCAGGAGCAGGATTATTGACCGTGAGGGAAATGAGCTGAGTCTGTAACCGGTTTTGTTCGGCTACGAGTTCACGATTAGTTTGAGTGGGATCCCGCCCGTTCAGCGGCGACGAAGACAGTGGTAGCTCTAGGGCAGCCTGCAGCGAGGTCAATTGAGCTTGGATGGCGGTGGTCGCGTTATCCCGGTCCGTAAGCAACGCTGCTTGACGCACTTCCAAGAAGTTCTGGACCAACAGGGTCACAGCGCTGTAGGCCATCTCAGGTGTGGGCGAGGTGACGTAGAGCCGGAGGATTCTGGAATTGATAAGTGGAGAGATGGTCATATCTGTCAGGAGTCCGGAGGAGCGGCCGGGATAATCCAACGCTCGCGCAGTCTCGCCAAGAACCCGGTCCGAGAGCAATATCTGCACGGCAGAGTCAATGGAAACATCGGAGGAAACGTTGGTAGGGGAAGTGACGAGAGAGCTGGCGATAACCACTACGTCAATGCGCGCCTTGTAGCGCGCCGGCGAGCTCAGGTGGATGGCAGCCCCGCTGAGTAACGCCACCATGAGGGCGACAGCAATCACCTGCCAATAGCGCCGAAGCAGCGCCAGATAGTCACCCAAATGAGGTTCCCGGGGACCCATCGGCTCCGCATACGGGGGTGCAGGGGCGCTGGGGGCGTGGGCGGAGGTGAGTGTCATCGACGCCAGCTTGGTGTGTATCCCAACAGTTCGGCGAGTCTTTCGTCGTCTTCGGCGAACTCACGAACTAATAGTGAACGGATGTCTTCAGGCATGGGGCTGCTGGGTCGGGCATTGGATTGCAGGACGTCTTGCGGTGTCCACGGGGAGATGCCCAAATAGTCCGTCAATTCTTGCCATTGTGGCAATCCGGGGAGCATGAAGTCATCGGCATCTATAACCAGGACGCGTTCACGGCCCAGGGTAGCGAAGGCCCGCTCCAATTGTGCGGCGTAGCGGCCTCGGGCCACGTAAGCGTGATGTTGATGGGAGAACGACTGGTAGTCCTCATCGGAGATGATGCGCTCCTCCTCACCGTCTAGCCGGCGGGCTTCGGCGTCCAAAGCCTCGGCGAATGGCAGCGTTTCGAAACCGCGCTTGAGCTCCTGCTTGTAGGCGGAAAAGGCGCGTTCTGCGGGGTCGCGAAGCAGTACCACCAGCTTCGCCTCAGGCAGCGCTGCGGCAATACGCTGAACGGCCAGAGGATGAAAAATATAGTAGGGGCTGCCTTCTCCGGTGATGCCAGTTGAAGTGGCTGGGCGGCGTAGTGGAAAGTGGCCGGTGTAGTAGCGCAGCCCCCGTCGGAACTTGTCTGCCGTATCGAAATAGTGAACGCCCTTGTTCAGAGCGGGAGGGTGTACCTCCGGATGCTGGGCCAACATCCGAAACAGACTGGTGGTCGCGCATCGTTGGGCGCCGGCAATGAGGAACGACGGCGTCATCCGCAGCGGGGCGCTCAACTGCCCTACTCCCGTAATGATGGTTCGGGCGCCTGAGCGGGCTGTCGTTCGCAATTTTTCAACGGCTGTCATCGGGAATCTCCACCTCGTGGTCAGAAGCTGACACCGTTCGGTGCAGCTGATCGGCAATAACCTCGTGATGCCACCGTGCCAATGCGCGGACAGAACTTCCGTCAGGAGTGTGGGCATCGAGGGTGAATCTGGTAGCGATGGTAAAGAGGTAGGCCAAGCGAATAGCCGTCAATTGCAGGGGGTGCGCCAGAGCTTCGCCTGTCGCGCATGAAACCACTTCTCGTAAGGGAGCAGGTACGGCGTGCTCCAACGCTTCCCTGGCGGCTGAGAGATCACCGATCTTGCGAAGTGCCTGGTGTGCGGTGAAGTGAACGACGTCCAAGCCCGCTGGCACAGCCGTTTCGTAGCGTTCCCAGTCCCAGACCATGGGCAATGTTGAGGTGTATGCCATGTTCCAAGGCCCAAAGTCTCCGTGCCAAGCGCCGAAGGGGAGCTCCACCGAACCATAAGCGGAGCTGAAATCTGCCAGCAGCGCTGGCAAGGCTCCATCGTCGGTATTGCGCAGTGGTTCCAGAGATTCTTGCAGTGTGGCCAGCCATCTGCTGTCGGCAATGCGGGAATACTCGAGGGCGCCGCTGCTGGTGATGATCGCTGCGGCCGTACTTTGGGGAACGCCTCGCAGCTGTTGTTTGATATCCGGACGCAGGGCACCCATGAGCAGTACTTCATGATTTTGCCAGGTTCCGGAATGGATCTTTGGTGGCAGCGTGAAATGCCCTGCGGAAACCATTGAGAGCTTCTCAAGAACCGTCGCTTCATGCCTGACTAAAGAATTCGTCAGCGGACCGAGCCCCACCTTGGCGAAGCCGATCTCTTGGCCGCTCTGGGTATGGACGTTCAGAATTGGTTTGCGGTTGGCCCTGGCGGATCCAACCGTCAAGGAGATGACCACAGGCTGGTCCAAAATAGTACTCAGATACTCCACTATGGAGTCCCTTTGGTTGCTGATGGCCAGACCGTAGGGCATCAATACAGGGCCCAGTCCGTGTGACAGGATCTGAGAAAGCAACTCGCGGGGTGCAGCGCTGCGTTTACTGTCACCGGCGCTGGGCCGCGAAAGGGCGTCTCCGGCGGCAGCAGGTACCCCGGCTGGGACCACCATGCGCGGGTATCGAGGGAATGGCACCAGCCGAAGCGCCGTGGGGTCCTTGCCGACGCGGGATACGGTGACCTTTGCCCGCGGATAGAGCTGTTCCACCACCGCCATTAGGTCATCCAGACGGGGATTGCTACTCCTTGTGGTCATGGCAGTGACCCCTTCCTTCCGGACCCAAACAGCGTATCTCTGGGTACTCTGAGAGTTTGCAGTCCGTCCTGTTTGAGTTTCATTTCGTAGCGCCAGATGAGCCCTAGCGCAATCATCAAGAACATGAGGGGGGAGCTGATCATGTCGTATACCGGCAGTACGCAGGCGAAGAACACCACGCTGTACAGCAGTGGGGAGGCCCATGAGGATTCTCGCCTCAGAGCGGGGAGGGTACGACGAAAGACGAAAGCGCAGAATAGCAGGACACCAAGGATTCCCGTGCCAAATATCAGGTACCACAGCGAACCTTGTGTCCCTAGCTGCGGCGGGGAGCACTGGTGGCAATCGGCCGTAGCGCCGGCGGCAATGGAGAAGAAGTTGCCTTGGCGCTGGCGGGTGGAGCCGAACCCTATTAACGGAGAATATTGCAATACGGTGGTCACCGTGGTCTCAGCCAGATTGGATCGGCCCACGTTGCTGTGTGGGTTATTGAGTCGGGCTTGTAAAACGTCCCACAATGGCGTTGTCAGCAGTACCGCGTAGGCAATGACGGCCAAAACGCCGGCGACCACAATGGCAATCCACTTGCCGTTCAGGGTCAAACGGATCAGCAATACTGCTGTCATCACTGCAAGTCCTGCCCACAGGCCGCGGTTCAGGGAGAATATGACGGGCGGAATCGCCAACACCAGAAAGGCAATAAACGCGGTTTTTTGTAGCGCGCTGCGCAGGTATCGCCAGGACATGAGATAAAAAGGCAAAAGTATACCGAAGTTGGCACCCCAAGAGTTTGCGTAGTCGAACGGTGCCTTGGGACGTGGCTCGGGGTAGCCGAGGATATCTTGTAGCTGGGCAAGCCCGGGGTGAATCAGCGAGTTCAAAAAGACATTGGAGCGAAGCGATCGAGGAAGGATGATTTCCATGAGCGAAGGGAATTCATGCTGCCAGAGAAACTGTCCGGCGTAACCGCCCATCACCGTGATGGCGAACATCCAAGCCATCAGCAAAATCAACCATTTGCGCGGCAGGGTCTTCTCTGTGGAGTTGCCGATGAACAAGAGCACCACAGTCACTGCTGCGAACCAGGCAACCCGGTAGGCCCAGGGAAGAATACGGGACAAGCCGGGGTCAAGCACTAACCCTGGCACGGGTGTCCAGAGGACTACCACCCCGATCAGCATGATCATCACAAACAGCAGCCACAACCCAAAACCCCGAGGTACTACCAGAACACTCCGCCGCAGGAGGTGGTAGCCCAGAGGGACAGCCATGATCAGAAAACCCAGCGTGCCAAATCCCATGGCCCACCAGAGTGGGAAACCGAGCAAAAAAAAGACGAGAGGGAACGCAGGGCTGGCCACTATTCGCGAAAACGACAAGCGAGACCGTTGTTGGACATGCCGTGGAGGGTTCTGTCCGTTCACAGTTTTAGCAGAATGCCAGCTGAGCCTGGATTCCAAGGTTTTTCCCTAACACTTTCCATAGAAATAGCTTCTGTAATTCAGGTAGTGCTCGTCAGCATAGTTCGCGGAATGTGAAACTGGGAGAGATTTTTCCTCGTTAAAGAACAGACGAGTAGCCGGTGAGCAAAACTCGGGTAGCTCCGAGTATTTCGCCACATTCAAGGGATCTTGGGCAGCTAGCTCTGAAAGTGGGCCGACATCTCAAGGAAAATTGATACTCGACCCTCCCCGGAAAACACTTGGGCAAGTAATTGCTGGACCCCAAACAAGTAATTACTCTCGGACTTTAGGTAGCAACCATGACGCTCGAGTGTTTCATCCGTTCACAGGGAATACACATAATGATTCATCCGTGCTTTTATGCCGGTTTCAGGGGTCACTTTTGCGGGAATGCGGTTTGCCGTTTCTCGCGGCGAGACTCATTCTTTGAGTAGAGGAATTCGAATGCGAAGATATATAGCAGTCTTTGCAGGGTTTCTGATGGTATTGGGACTCGGCATCGCCGTTCCCAATGCTGCAACGGCTTCAAGCCAAACCCTTCCAACGGTCGTTAGAGCCACGCCGGTGAACTACACACCGAACGTACTTGACGGCATCGTTTTCTCCGTAGCCCAGGTCGGCAACATGATTGTTCTGGGCGGCAGCTTCACGCAAGTACGCGCTAGCTCCGGAGGCCCCACCTTATCCCGCAGCTACATCGTCGCCTTTAACAAGGACACGGGAGCCATCAGTACTACCTTCGCCCCCCAATTTAACGCCACCGTGCGTAAAGTTGTTGCATCGCCTGACGGGCAATCAGTGTATGTGGGCGGGCAATTCGGCTCGATGAACGGTGCATCCGTACCGAAAGTAGTCAAACTCAATGTCAATAACGGTGCACGGATCGCTGCCTTCAACACCGGTTCGATTGATGCCGTTGTCCATGACATGAAACTCGTCGGCAACCAGCTCTACATTGGCGGTAGCTTCTTGACCATCAGGGGCACCGCCCGCACCAACTTGGCGGCAGTGGATGCGACAACGGGTGCATTGAGTCCAAACGTGAATATCACCTTCGCCGGCACACACTACGGCGGAGAGATGTTTGTCCACAAATTCGATGTTTCCCCTGATGGCAACACCATGGTGGTAACAGGTAACTTCAGAACCATGGATGGGCTGGACCGGGTGCAGGTCGGCATGATCGATCTCTCCTCCGGCACTGCCACAGTCAGTAGTTGGCAGACTGATGCGTGGAAACCGATGTGTTACAACAGTTTCGCCTACTATCTCAATGACCTGGACTTCTCCCCAGATGGAACATTCTTCACGCTTGGTTCCATGGGCGGATACGGTAGCGGTCCACCAAGTCTCTGTGACAGCATTTCCCGCTGGGAAACCAATGCCACAGGATCGGGCGTGACCCCCAGCTGGGTGGACTACACCGGCGGTGACAGTGTCTACGCACTGGAAAACACCGGCGCCGTGGTCTACTTCGGCGGACACAACCGTTGGGTCAATAATCCCTTCCGCGCTGATGCTGCGGGTCAGGGTGCCGTTGACCGGCCAGGTATCGGCGCCTTGGAAACAGTCAATGGAATGCCCATCACCTGGGCACCTGGACGTGACCGCGGCCGTGGCGTCTTTGACCTGATGGCAACTGACCAAGGTCTATGGGTAGGGTCAGATACCGACCGTATTGCAGGTGGTTTGTATCGCGCACGAATAGCGATGTTCCCCACCGCTGGCGGTACTGCGCTACCACCTATTGCCACAGCGCCAACGCTTCCCGTTGACGTCATGCAAAGCGGTGCCATCAACGCACCGACCGACGCCCGGTACCTTTACCGGGTGAACTCTGGCGGCGATACTATCCCCAGTCTTGATGGCGGTATGGCATGGCAGGGAGACACCTCTCCACCAGCCAATGCCTACATCAACTCCGGTAATGCGGCCGGTTACGACGCCGTTGGTGCCGTCACCGCCAATGTTCCGGCAAGCACACCGACAGCCATTTTCTCCAGCGAGCGGTGGAGCGCGTCAGACAACCCAGTCATGACGTATTCATTCCCCGTACCTGTTGGCACAAATGTTCAGGTCAGGTTGTATCTTGCTGATCGCTGTTCGTGTACACCGCTTCCGGGATCACGCATTTTTAACACGCAGATCAACGGTCAGCCGTGGCTTGATAGCTATGACGTCAACCAAGCCGTGGGCCACAACGTGGGCACCATGGTCTCCAAGGACGTTGTCAGCACCGGTACCGTAACTCTCAGCGTCACCCACAATGTGGAGAACCCGGCTGTCAACGGCGTGGAGATATTCAATCTCGATGCTGCTGCACCACTGCCAAGCACAGTCAACAAAATGACGAATCGGTATTTCGATGGCAGTACGGGATCTAACAGCACGGGCGCTGTTTCCGGTTCCGTCGCCTGGGACAGTGTCCGAGGCGGATTTGTTGCCAACGGTGCCCTGTATCTGGCCACTACCTCTGGTGACTTCCTGCGGGCGCCGTTCAACGGCACCACGGTTGGCTCCGCAACAGCACTGGAGCTTTACGGGCTGACCAACTTCTCGGTCGATATGCAGTCCATGACCGGACTGTTCTATTCAAACGGGAGAATCTACTACACGCTGGCCGGACAAAGCAGTCTGTTCATGCGCTACTTCAGCCTTAACTCCGGCATTGTTGGAGCTCAACGCTTCACCGTTACCGGGCCAGCGGCTGGCATGGATTGGAAGAACGTCAATGGGATGTTCCTGGCAGATGGGAAAATCTACTGGGCATCTTCCGACGGAAATCTGAACAGCATGGGTTGGAGCGATAACGTTGTCTCCGGCACGGTCACCGGCACCTCAACTGTGGTGAGCGGTCCGAGCCAAGACGGGGTTGACTGGGCGGCGAAATCGCTGATTGATAAGCCCGGCACCGGTTCTACCGTTCCGCCGAAAAACCAGGCACCGGTGGCTGCGTTCACTACGGCCTGTACCAACCTGGTTTGTAGTTTCAATGGAGCAAGCTCCACTGATTCGGATGGCACAATTGCCAGTTATGCGTGGTCCAGTAGCGATGGTGGAAGTGGCACCGCAGCCACCTTCAACCACACCTTCACGGCAGCGGATACCTACCAGGTCACGCTGACGGTCACCGATGATGATGGCGCCACTGGTGCTGTCACGCATGAGGTTTCTGTCACTGCGCCTCCAGAGAATGTTGCCCCGACGGCGGCGTTTACCGCCAACTGTACAAACCTGGTGTGTAGTTTCAATGGCGCCACGTCCGCTGATTCGGATGGGACTGTTGCTAGTTATGCGTGGTCCAGTAGTGATGGTGGAAGTGGCACCTCAGCCACCTTCAACCGCACCTTCGCTGCAGCGGATACCTACCAGGTGACGTTGACGGTGACCGATGATGATGGC